>NZ_CP069396.1:1197857-1810714 GCF_016887565.1 Archangium violaceum | reverse complement strand
CCGCGCCGGTAGGTCTCCCGTCCCGCGCCGCGCTGCCAGGGATCCGTGAAGCTGACATCCTCCGCCAGGAAGGGCACGACCTCTTCATCCAGGACACGGGCGGGAACGCTCGTGTCGTAGAGCAGGAGGGTCAGGCGCCGGAAGCGCTCCTCCAACTGTTGAATGAGCGCCAGCTCTCCACCCCGCGAGGGGTTGCCCTGCCCTCTCCCCGATGTCGACGCCTTCGTCATGGCCGCAGGCAGGGTAGACATCGTCCTGGCCCCCGGGAAGCCATCATGTCGGCTTCAGAGCAGCGCGCCCTTGCCTGCGAAGGCTTTCATCCATGCCTGCTCGTCGCGGGCCCTGGGCGCACAGGACTCCTCCTGCAGCGAGGCCAGGGGCCAGCGGTAGCAGGCCGCCTGCTTCAGGGCCTCCTCCCACTTGCCCAACTCCACCCAGGCGGCGATGGCCTGCTCCCGGGACGGGGTGTGCCCCGTCAACTCTGAGCCGCGCATCTGGAGCCGCAGCCCCATGTCCAGCTCCAGGTCCGAACGCTGCTCACGCAGGCGTGCCCCCGCATCCCACAGGAGCCGCCCCAACCACCGCTGCTCGTCCTCTGTCAGGTGCTCCTTGCTGGCCGTGGCACGCTGCACGAGCCACGGTCCGAGGAAGATTCCCTGGGCCAGGGTGGCCATCAGCCAGGCATGGTGGCCGGGCGCGAGCAGAAGGCCCTCGAAGAGCGCGCGCATCTCCAGGAAGAACTGCTCGCTCGAGGGCTGCTTCCACTCGGGCAGTGCGACGAGCTTCTCGAGCGCTTCCAGCTCGCGGCGCACGAAGAGAGCCGTCCGAGGGCTGCCGGCCAGGAAGGACAGCAGGGCGAGCTGAAGGGTCGGGGAAGAGGACCCGGCGAGTTGACCGAGCCGCTCCTCCACCACGGGCCGCAGGCGCTGGCTCAACGGCGCTCGCGCGTCGAGCGAGTGGAGTTGCTGACACAGCACCATGAGGAGTGGCACGGATTGACTGGCGCGCACCTGCGCGAGCGCCCACTCCTGGCGCGGTTCCATCAACGACTCCGGGTGCAACACCGCCAGCGGGAAGCGTTGGGCCTCCGTGGCGGCATCCCAGGCGGCCGAGGTGTCGGCGAGCAGGAGATTCCATTCCAGCGGTTGAGGAAGCAGGGTGCTCTTGCGGAAGTCGGGCCGGCCGAGCGCCGTCCAGGCGTCGAGGAAGGCATGGCGCCAGTCGGGCGCACGGGGCCGGCGATCGGCAAGCTCACGCAGCAGGTGCGCCTCCGGAGCGTCTCGAACATTGGAGAACCCGAGGTGCCATTTCACCCGGCTCCAATCACCTCGCTCCATGGACAGACAGGCGCCCAGCAGCCGGGCCGGCCTGCCAGGCGTGAGGGGCTGGAGCAACCTGTCCAGCCCCGCCCCCGCGTCCGGGTGTCCCGAGAAACAGGCCAGGGCAACCTGCTGGGTGAACGAGTCGGCCCAACTCTCACTGTCCGACTCCACCGCGACGAGCCCCCGCCGTCCGCCGAGCCACTCGAACGCAGCCCACCCACCGCCTGCCGCTACGGGCACCAGCCCCAGGGCCCAACGCAGCACCCGACGGCGCGGCCACCGAGGCTCCCGTCCTCCTATCCCCTCTGGAGGCCGCGCGCCCATCGATCCCACCACGCCGTTTTCCGCATCACCGTTCATGGCCTCCCTATAGTAGGGCCCATGCATCCTATCGCGAAGAGTGTGCCCCTGCGGTTGCTGGTGCTCCTGAGCATGCTCCTGGCAGGGTGTCTGGCGGAATCAGAGCCCGTCGAGGTGGCGGGAAAATGCGGTCCACGAGACCTGACCCCTGAGTGCTGTCTCAAACAGAACCCCGGCCAGTGGGAGCAATGCACCGGCTCGACCGAAATGGTAGAGACGGCGAAGACAGCACACTCCGTGGCGACAAGGGTGGTTGCGGCAGGTGTGACTGCAACCGTGGCGTTGCAACCTCGAATCAACTCAGCCGAGCACCGAGGCGCGGAACTGGCTGTGGACCTGCTCCTGCGGGTCGATAAAGCCATCGCGCAGTGTGTACGCCGTGCGGAGCGCGAGGTGAACGACTACCACTTCGATGGCAGGAGCCCGAGCCGAGAACTCTGTCAGCAACTCAAGGTCGGCGAACAGACGACGTGGGCCGCGTACCTGGGACTCTTCAAACACGAGCAAGCCTGGCCGTGTCTGCGCAAAGCACTGGACGAATTATTGCCGAAGAAGAATTACCTGCTCCATCCCCGTTTCCGGCACGACGGTCAGACCGGCAAGTGGGAGTTCCTGGATGAGCAGGCGGTGAAAAAAATTGTGTCGGAGCAGGGATGGAAGGGCCTGACGGGCAGCATCGAGCCGGACATCGTCATCCTGGATGAGAAGGGATTCATCGTCCACGTGTACGATCTCAAGTTCCCATGCCCGGAGACCAACGTCGCGACCTGGACCAGATACAAGAACGAGACCTGGAAGGACTGGTCACAGGGTGACCTTTATAAAACAGCCCTCGGGGTAACACCCAAGCTCGTCTCCCCACGGGAGGGAGTAGTACCGGAGACGAAGTAGAACGAGAGGACCACCATGCGCTACCCGAGACTGCGATACCACGACAAGTACGGCCGGCTGACCGCATGTGATGCCCTGGTCATGAGCTTCTACATGCGGCACCCCAACGAGCGGATTGCGCCCGCCGTCGTGCGTGCCCTGGAACTCTTCCGTGAACGGATACGGCCCTACGAGCTTGCCTGGAACGACACGGGTGAGGGGCAAGCCGAGCCACTCGATGACTCCGCATGGGAGAGAATCCGCAAGCGGATGTTGAAACCGGGGCCCGACGAACTCGCATCCCAAATGCTGTGGGATGACCCTCGCAGATTCGCAGGACTCCACGTGGACTACAGGGGATTGGACGTCGTTCCCCTCCCCTGGCCCTACCGGCAGGATGATGTGAGCGTCCTGTACCTGCGCCTGCCCACGGAGTACCTGGAAGAGCGGGGTTCGGAGCATGTCCATGCGCTCGCTCTCGATTTGGCGAAAGAGCTCCCCTTCAACTCGGGCTATGTGGACTTCGTCCTCTGCGCGTCCCTTGGAGATTCGGATGAAGCCCTCGAGCTCATCCGCCCGCGCTACCCGGGGGTGCACCTCGCATGGAACGGAGCGAACATGCACATGAACACCTGGGTGGACGGGGTGCATTGGATGAACTTCCTCGGGCAGCCCGTGCTCGGGAAGCTCGGCGGGTTGACCGGTCTGCGCGAGCACCTGACGCTCCCGGGTATCTCACTCCAGGAGATGAGCGATGACCGGGTCCTCATCACTCTCGGTGAGCGGCCAGAGGTGGGAGACATCGAAGCAGGCCAGTCGCTTCCCATGCACCGTGCGCTCGCACGGCTCCTCGAGCCCCACCTCTACCACTGGAAACCGATCTTCGGCGGCCCGGCCTCCAAGGGGCTCCTCCAATGGGAGCGCCGCTTCCTGGACTGACGAGCCCGGAGTGCCTGTCCGCCCGCCCGCCCGGCGGCGCGGCGGAACCCGCAGCCAGCCCCCTGGACCATCCCCATCTTCTCCAGAAAGGGAGGTGCCCGATGGCACAGGACCAGGACAGGGAGAAGCTGCATTCCGACGCGGACAAGGAGAAGCTGAACCCGAAGGTCGACTCGGGTGACGTCTCGGGTCAGGGCCGCGAGCGCCGGGACGACGAGGCGTATCCCAAGCACCGCAACGCGGGCCAGTTCGGCACGCATGGCGGCCCCAACAAGACCGGCAAGGAAGACGCTCGCAAGGTCCACGCCCCTGGCAGCTCGAAGGCGGGCTCCCAGTAGGCGTCAACCCATGGAAGCGCACCCGCGCGAGGACAAACAGCCCTTCGACATCGAAGAGGTGCTGACGCGGGTGCGCGAATCCATCCGCGGGTTCGCCGACGCCGCCATGTTCGAGCTGGCGGCACGCGGCCACGCGAGCCTCTTCGAGCAGCTCGTGGCCTGCATCCTCTCCATCCGCACGCGAGATGAGGTGTCCTTGCCGGTATCCCTCCGGCTGCTCGCCCAGGCCCGCACGCCCGAGGCCATGCGCCGCCTCGGGCCCGAGCGCATCGGCGCGCTCATCCGCCCGGTGACCTTCCCCGAGCCCAAGGCGAAGACGATTCACGCCATCGCGGTCCGCACCGTGCAGGAGCTCGGCGGCGAGCTGCCGTGCGACGCGGAGGTGCTCCAATCCTTCAAGGGCGTGGGGCCCAAGTGTGCCCACCTGGCGCTGGGCATCGCCTGCGGGCAGGCCCGCATCAGCGTGGACATCCACGTGCACCGGGTGACGAACCGCTGGGGCTACGTCCAGGCGCGCACGCCCGAGCAGACGCTGGCCGCGCTGGAGGCGAAGCTGCCGCGAGCGCACTGGGTCGAGCTCAACCGGCTGCTGGTGCCCTTCGGCAAGCACGTGTGCACGGGCACCCGGCCCCAGTGCACCACGTGCCCCGTGCTGTCCATGTGCCAGCAGGTGGGCGTGCGCAACCCGCGCTGACGCGCTCCCTCTTCAACGGTCCACGGCGAGCAACTGCGTCACCCGCCGCGCGAACCGCCGCCACGGATTGGTGCGTCCCCCGTGGGCGAGCGTCATCTCCTTCGCGTGCGCCAGGTCCCGCTCCCAGCACTGCTCCAGCTTGGAGGCGAGCCGCTGGTCGGCCACCACCACGGAGCCCTCGCGCATCCGGTGGAGCGACAGTGCGTCCAGGTTGGTGGAGCCCACCGTGCACAGCCAGTCGTCCACGAGCACCGTCTTCGAGTGCAGCATCGAGGGCTGGTACTCCCAGAGGCGCACCCCGCCCTTCAACATCTCCTGGTAGGTGGCGCGCTGCGAGGCCCGCACGATGCGCCAGTCATGCACGGGTCCCGCCGCGAGCACCCGCACGTCCACCCCCTGCTTCCGCTTCTCCAACAGCTGCTCGAGGATGGCCTTGGGCGGGGTGAAGTAGGCGTTGGCGATCCACAGCCTGCGGCGCGCGGCGGCGAACACCATGCGCAACATGCGCTCGGCGTCGGAGAGCCCATGGCCTCCCGTGCTCTCCACGAAGGCGGCGTACCCCTCCCCCTCGTGCTCCAGCTCGGGGAAGCAGCTCTCCGGGAGCAGCGCGCCGCCACACTCCTGCCACGTGCGCGCGAAGGCCAGTTGCATCTCGCGCACCGCGGGGCCCTCCACGCGCACGTTGGTGTCGCGCCACTCCTCGGGACTGTCCCCCTCGCCCTGCCACGACTTCCAGATGCCGAAGCCCCCGGTGAAGCCCACCTGCCCATCGAGGATGACGAGCTTGTGGTGCGTGCGCCCCAGGAGCCGTCCCAGCCACCGGCCCGACAGGGGCCGGAAGTAGTGCACCTCGACGCCCCCCTCGCGCAGCCGCTGCTCCACCTTCGGGTCGAAGTCGTGCTCGCCGCGGACCTCCTCGCTGCCCACCGGATCCACGACGACGCGGCAGGCGACTCCGGCCCGCGCGCGCTCGCACAGCGCCTCCACGATGCGGTCCGACGGCTCGCTCGGGCGCCAGATGAAGACGAGGATGTGGACGGACTCGGTGGCCCCGCGGATGGCCTCGACGACCTCGTCGAAGATACGCCCGTTCTCCACCAGCTCCACCCGGTGCCCCGGCTGGAGCCGCATGCGGGTGGACTGGTAGAGCGCATGGCGGAAGGCCTGGAACCCGGTTGGCAGCGCCATGGGCCCGCGCATCTCGTGCTGGTCATTGAGGCGGTCGGGTTGCTCCCACCCCTGCGCCCCCGTCGGTGGTGATTCCATAAGCCGTGGGAAGGTAGGGACGCCGCCCGCCCGGGGAAGCCCTCACGACTCCGAGCCCGCCTGTCCGCCCTGCCCACCACCGAGCAACATCCCCTCTCCCTCCGGGAGAGGGTCGGGGTGAGGGTCCCGCGTGTAAGCGGGTTCCCCCTCCGCTCCCACCTCGCGAGCTCCTACTGGACGGCGGACGGGGCGCGGAACACCTCGCCATCCCGCCCCTCGAGCACGAGGCTCGCGGAGTCCGCCGGGGTCACCCGCAGGGAGGCCCGGGGCTGGCCCTTGCGATCCACGAGCAACAGCCCGGGCGAGCCATGCTCATCGGCGCCGAGGATGGCGCGAGGGCGCCCGTCCTCATCCGCCAGCTCCAGGCGCGAGGAACCATCCGACAGCAGCCCCACGGAGAAGAACTCGGTGCCACCATTCTTCCCGAGCGACAGGCGCGGGGCCTCGTTGGCGTACACGGTGAGCTCGGCGAGCGTGGCGCCCTCGGCGGTGGCGAAGCGGAGCCGGGGCGAGCCACTGGTGTCCACGCCCAGCAGGGCGCGGGGCCGGCCCTGGGCGTCGTGCAGCACCAGTCCGCCCTCGCTCCCGTCCTGCGCGGAGAGGGTGGCACGTGTGCGGCCCCGCGCGTCCCGCAGGGTGAGGCGTGAGGCCACCAGCTCCCCCCCCTCGGCGGGCCACCGCGGGCCCAGTGTGGCCACGCCCACTCCGAGCGCCCCCAGCGCGAGCGCGGCGAAGGTGACGGACTGCAGGCGACGGCAGCGGCGCTCCAACCGCTCCAGACGCGAGTCCAAGCTCTCCATCCTGTCGAGACCTCCTGTCCGGGCCCACCGGCCGGCACCGGATGCCGACAGGCTAGCCCGAGCCCGCCCCCCGCGCCCGCCAGGAACGGCTGACCCAAGGGGAACGAGGGATTCCAGACGAGCTGAGAAAATCCAGGGATACTTGACAGACATCGTCTTCTTGCTGTTCAATGAACTCATGAGTCGCTAAGAAGGCGGCTCGTACATGCCTCTCGGGATTTACCTGAGTTCGTCGGCACGGAGGATGCGATGTCACTGGAAGCATTCACGAAGGTCTCCGAGGCCTCGAAGTTGCTGGTGGAGCAGGGCTTCTCGGCACAGGCGGTGATGGCGGCCATGGAGATGGTGGGCCGGGCGATCGGGGTGGACCGGGCGGTCATCTACGAGAACAGCACCTCGACGATGCCGGGCAAGAGGCTGGCGCCGCTGAGGCACGTGTGGGGCACGGCGCCCATGACGCCGCTGCTGCAGACGTTCCCGCTGAAGGATCAGATGGCGGGCTGGGTGGAGGTGCTCTCGCGAGGGCAGCCCGTCTGGGAGGTGGTGCGCAACATCCAGGGACCGCTGCAGGTGAACCTGGAGGCGCAGGCGGTGCAGTCGGTGCTGCTGTGCCCCATCAACATCGGCAACATCAACGGGCAGTGGTGGGGCTTCCTGCGGCTGGACGACTGCCAGAAGGAGCGGCGGTGGTCGGCGGAGGAGGTGACCATCGTGAAGACGCTGTCGCGCTCGCTGTCGAACGCGCTGCGCCAGGACGTGAGGCGCGAGGCGCTGGCGCAGACGCGCCAGGACCTGGAAGCGATGATGGCCCGCTGCGCCGGAACGCGCTAGTCAACCCATCTCCCCTGCCAACTCCTCCCTCTCCCTCTGGGAGAGGGTCGGGGTGAGGGTATCCGCCCCCTCGAGTTGAACCCACCGGTGCTCACCGCACCAGACCGGCCTGGAACCGCTTCTCGTGAGCGGTCCAGGCCGCTTCGTTTTTCACGAACGCATCGAGCGTCTCAGGAGCTCCACCGCGCGCCACGAGCGCCCGGGCATACCCCTCGAGCCGCTCCGAGTCGAGCAACCGGGCCCGGGGCACCCAAGCGCTTCCGAACCGCGCGCCCAGAACACCCCCCGCGATGGCCGCGACGGTGTCGGTGTCGTAGCCCTGCTGAATGATGTCCGCGAGCACGGCGCCTGGAGCCTCCTCGGCGGTGAGCGCCCGGACGAGCCCATGAGCGCCGCCGAGGAGCGCGAAGCCCTGGTTGGGGTGCGCCACGGTGAAGCCCTCGGCGAGGTGCGGGCGGGCCAGCTCGGAGATGCGCTCGCGCAAGGCCGCCGGGGCGAGGACAGGGCCTTCGAGCAGCGCGGCCAGCGTCTCCGAGACGAGGTGCCCGCCGGTCCGATCGAAGCTCCACGCGGTGCCCGACTGGAGCCAGCGAGTCTCCTCCTCGCGGACCGCGGAGGCCACGCCAGCGCGCACGCGGGCCACGTCCTCGCCTCGCGCGAGGGCGGCCACGGACCAGGCCACGGCGTAGGCCAGGGCGGAGGCGCGCAGATCCGCATGGGTCATCATGGAGGACTCCATGACCACGCGGGCGAGCTCGGCGGGCGCATCGCGCAGCAGGGCGCCCACGGGAGCCACGCGCATGGCGGCGCCCATACCGGCCGAGGCGCTCCCCGAGTGCTCCGGGGCGCCACCCTTCGCCAGTTGGGACACGGCGACCTGGAAGTTGCGCCCGTAGCCGCGCCAGGCCTTGCGGCGCAGGCCCTCGACGAGCCAGCGGGCCCAGGACTCGCGAGTCCATCCACCCGGCTCGAGCGCGCAGGCGACGAGCGCCAGGGCCTGCTGGGTGTCATCGGAGTGGAGCCCCAGCGGGCGGAGGCGCTCGAGCCGCTTCTTGTCACCCGCGAGCGCCTGGAGGGGCAGCTCGGAGGGCAGCTCCACGTAGTCGCCAAACACCTGACGGATGAAGGAGGCGCGCCAGGTCTCGACGGGACAGCCGAGGGCGTCACCCCAGGCGAGGCCCCACAGGGCGCCCTGGACACGCTCCTCCACGGAAACTCCCTGAATGTCATTCGGAATCATAGTGTCCATATGACACCATATAGACTCCGAACCTGACGAACGCCACCCGGTGGGCTCACCGCCGGTCGCGTTCCAGGTCGGCCAGGACGCGGCGGAGGTACCAGGCCTCGGTCTTGCCGGGGTAACGCTCCTGGAGCCTGGCGAGGTGGCGCGCGAGGGATTGCTCTGCCTGGGCGCGCGGGAGTGGGACACTGCGGAAGTACTGGTTGCGCAGGCGGCTGACCTCGTTGCCACCCACGACCCAGATGATGAGCCCGAGCAGCACCACGGCCCCGAGCACCACGAAGACGACGTTCCAGTTCACGCGGCCCGACCCTACCGCGAGCCCCGGCTCAGAACAGCTTCCACCACTTCTTCTTCGGAGGCTCGGCGGGCTTCTGCTCCGTCTCCGTCCGCGGACTGTCCACGGGAGCGGCAACCGGAGACGCGGGAGCCTGGGCCGGAGCACTCGAGGGCCTGGCCCGCGGAGGCGGGGCGGGCCGGCGTCCGTAGCGCAGCTCCAGCGCCCGGGCCTTCTCCTGGAACGCCCTGCCCTTCACCGGGTCCACCATGGCCACGTAGTTGGCGAAGCCCACGGCCGAGGCGATGACGTCCCCGCTGTGCCCCCACCGCTTGCCCTCGGGCCCGGTCTTCTCCAACTGGTGCAGCAGCGCGCGGAAGCGCTTGAGCGTCTCACGGTCCACGCCGGGCTTGTCGTTGACGACGACGCCCGTCACCTCCTGCTGCCGGCCCCGGCGCAACACGCGAGTCTTCTCGGGATGCGGCGTGAAGTCCTCCTGCCGCACCAGCCAGCGCACGAAGCGCAACAGCTCCCCGGCATCGCGAGGCTCCGGCCCGTGGGCGGAGAACGTGAGGTCATCCGCGTAGCGCGTGTAGACGAAGCCCAGCTTGCGCGCCGCGCCCGCGAGCCGCCTGTCCAACCGCCGGCAGAGGATGTTCGTCAGCGCGGGCGAGGTGGGCGCGCCCTGGGGCAGCCGCCGCCCGCCCTGGGTGACGTAGTAGCGCTGTCCATCCAGCTCCACCTCTTCCACGTCCGGCTCGGTGCACAGCAGCGCCAGCACCGTGGCGGTGGCCTCGCTGTAGCCCAACCGCACGAAGACGCCCTTCACCCGCGGGTACAGCACCGAGGGGAAGAAGTCCTTCAGGTCCAGGTTCACCACCACGCGCGCGCCCACGTGCGGCCGGGCGTTGGTGACGATGGAGCGCCCCTCGCGGAAGCCGTGGGCCGCCTCGTGCACCGGCACCTTCTCGAGGATGTTCTCCAGCACCCACGCCTGCGCCGCCTTCAACCTCGGCAGGGGCGCGGAGATGAGCCGGGTGCCACCCGTCTTCTTGGGCAGCAGGAAGCGCACGTAGTTGCTCGTGGTGGACGCGGTGCGCGTGAAGCACAGCGCCCGGAGCTTCCCCACGCTCAGCCCCAGGGCCTGCGCCAGCGCCTCGGGCGTAGCCAGCACCGGCAGGCCCAGGCGCGTCAGCTTCGCCTCGTCCGCGGTGCGCTCGCTCAGGCCCCCGGACACGCCCCGGCCCAGGAAGAGCAGCTCCTTCGCCTTGCGCTCCTTCCAGGCCTCGGCCCGCGCCTGCCGCTCGCGCTCGCGTCGCTCCTTCGTCTCCTGCTGCTTGCGGCGGCTCTCCTCCAGCCGCCGCTTGCGCAGCTCGCGCTTCAGCTTCTCCAGGTTGCCCAGCCGGCTCTGCTCCGTGGCGAGCGCGCGAAGCTCGCCCCGCAGCTCGTTGCGCCGGTGCATCACCTCCGCCGGGTCCCCGGGCGCGCCGCTGCGCTCCGGCCAGAAGCCCAGGCGCACCATCTCCTCGAAGATGACCTCTTCCTTCGAGCTGGCGCGGATGCGGTCGTACAGCTCCTGTCGGCTGCGGGGGCGCTGGGAGGACATGGCGGGTCAGTGAGAGAGGGAGGGTCCGTCCACGCGGCGGTCAGAGAGCACCTTCGTACTGCTCTCGGGACTGGACCGTCTCAACTCAAGCGCGGCCCCCTCCCTGTCGCGCGCAGGACCGACGAGGTCGACATCGCTGCGGCGACAGGGAGGGAGGCCGCGCACAGTAAAGAGCGGGCCAGTGATGCATGACAGGCCATGAGGCATGGACGGCGAAACACCGTCCGGGTTGCAAGGTACTGCCCCCTGACCGCCGCGTGCGCGGACCCTCTCCTCTCTCATGTGCGAGACACCCGTGAGTGCTGGAGCCGCAGCGCGAGCAGGTGCTCGCACGGCCCCCGGAACAACTTGTTCTGCTGGAAGAAGTTGCACGTGCACTCGCCTGAAACCATACGCTGGTCCCCATCGAGCCGCAAAGAGGGACGGAGCACCTTCTCGCCCTCCTTCACCGTGCCGCTCAGCTCCAGCGAGCCGTCCACGCTGGAGGGCCTGGCCTGCACGTGCACCGCCCTCGCGTCCAGGAAGCGCGTGGCGCGCTCCTCGCGCTCGTTGGAGAAGCGCAGCTTGTCCACCGGCAGCGGCTCGCGGCTCAGCTCGCGCGCCCGGTACACGCCCTTGTTCAGGTCCCAGATGGCCCGCCCCGCCTGCGTCCAGGCCGACAGCGCGCCGAGCACCGTGCCCCGCTCCAACCCCAGCTTCGAGGCCAGCGCCTCGGGCCTGGCGGACCACGTCTCCTTGAGCGCGTCGAAGACGCGGCGGCGGGTGAGCTCGTCCACCTGCCCGCGCGGCGCCATCAGGTCGAAGTTGCCCGCGGTGGACCAGTCATTGGCCGTCCACCCGGACAGGCCCAGGGTGAAGGACAGGTCGCCCAGGTCCGCCACGTAGAAGGACGGCAGCCCCGTGCCCAGCAGGTGCACGGTGAAGCGCCGGGCCACCGGGAGCAGCCGCTCCAGCACCCCGAGCCGCCGGCGGCCCCACACGCGGATGTCGTGCGTGCCCTCGCCCTCGTACACCGAGCGACGGCAGACGACCTCCGTGCCCCACGGCTCGAAGACCACCTTCACCGGCTGCCCCGGCGCCAGCTTGTAGCGCATGGAGCGCGGCCCCTTCTTCTCCTTGTGCCGCTTGAGCACGACGAGGAAGTTGTGCACGTCCATGGGGTGCAGCGTGAAGCGCACCGTCGGCAGGGCCATCGCCGAGTTCACCTGCAGGAAGCCGCGCACCCACGAGTCCGGGAGGTCGATCTTCACCTCCTTGTACGCCGCGTCCGTGCCCGTGCGCGTGGTGAAGCCGCTCGGGTCCACCTCGAAGCGCGTCTGCTTGTAGGAGCGGATCTTCTGGAACTCGTCGTACAGCGGCTCCGAGTAGTCGACGTTCGTCGTGCCGCAGGAGAAGTCACCGATGTTCTGGAACACCTCGTAGCTGGCGCCGAGCCGGCCGTAGGTGGACTCGTCCTGGCTGAAGCACTCGAAGAAGCACTCGTCCGGGTGGATGGTGATGACCGGGTCGTACACGAACCACAAGTCCCGGTGCTTCTCGTAGAGGAACTTGAAGTAGCGCGCGCGCGCATCCCAGAAGGGCTGCATGCGCGCCGCGCTCTGCTTCTCCAGCGCGGTGAGCTCCTCGCGCAGGGCCTTGAGCCGGCTGGCCGTGGCCTGCCGCTGCGAGGCGATGGCCGCCAGGTCCGCCTCCTCCTGCTGCGCGGCCCAGGCCTTGTAGGCCGTCTTGTCCTTGGGCTTGAAGCGCAGGTCCGACACCACCACGTCGTGGAGCGCGGAGATGGCCTCGCGGAAGGCCACGTTCTGGCGCAGCTCCCCGGTGAAGAAGGTGGGCTCGCGCTTGAGGTCCGGTGCGAAGGACAGCTCGGTCCGGTCACCCCGGTGCTGCACCGCGGTGTTGCCCGCGAAGGAGTACTCAAACTGCACGGCGGACCTCCACCGGACGGATGTGGAAGGGCAGGGAGACGGACGGCTGCGCCTTCGCGATGGACAGCATCGCCTCCAGCGCCGCGGCGCGATGCTCTATAGCAATGGTGGCTGACATCCGGTGCAGAACCTCCATGGCCATGCGGCCACCCGCCTCGGTGCCCCGGCCCTCGCGCTGGAGGAAACCCAGCACCCGCTGGCGCGCCACACGGCCCCGGTTCACCTGGCTCAGCACCCGGATGAAGTACGGCACCAGCTTCTCCACCAGGGCCGGCTTGCCGCTGGCGAAGCGCTCCAGGTAGTTGGTGGCGAAGAGCTGCACCGCGGGCGCGGGGTGCTCGGACAGGCGCAGCAGCAGCTCCGGCCCGTCCTCCTCGCGGAAGGAGCGCGTGAGCATGTCCCGCCCGAAGGCCTGCACGTCCTTGCGCACGCTGTCCGCGATGGAGACGAGCACCTCCAGCGAGTAGTCCTCCGGGGCGAAGCGCTCGCGGAAGTAGCGGAAGCCGAAGGCCCGCGCGTCATCCCAGCGCGAGTCCAGCAGGCCCACCGCCGTGGACAGCTCCGCGCGCACCTCGGGGACATGGTCCTCCAGCCAGCGCCAGGCCCACTCGCGCACCGCCAGCACGTCATGCCCGGCGAGCTTCACCGCGCGCGGCACGTCCACCGTCAGCTCCGCGCTCCGGCGGGCGAGCAGCTCTCCGCCCAACCCCTGCGCCGCGGTGTCCTCGGACTCGAGCAACCGCCACACCGTCTCCGCGGGCAACAGGGCCAGCGCCGGGGCCAGCTCTCCGGAGAGGACCTCGGCCACATGGGCCGGCACGCCCTCGGGCAGGCGGCGGCGCAGCAACGCGGCCAGCAGCACCTCCACCACCCGCGCCCCGGCGGCGGGACTCGCCGCGAGGAGCCGCCCCAGCAGCGGGCGCACCGCGGCGCGCACGTCCGGCTCGTGGCTGGTGGCCAGGCGCGTGAGGAGCGCCTCCTGGGCGAGCAGCGCGGGCTCGGACTCGGCGAGGAGCGCGAGCAGCCGCAGGCCGAGGGCCCGCAGTGGCGCGTGCTCCGCCTGGAGCAACAGGTGGAGCAGCTCGTCCGGCACGGGCTCGGTACGCGGGTCGCGGCGCAGCAGCAATTCGCCGCCGAGCTCCTGCACCTCGGGCACCGGGTGGGAGAGCAGGTCGCGCACCACCTCCAACCCCACCGCGCGGGAGCCCGGCCCCAGCGCGGCGAGCACCACGCGGCCCACGTCCACGGCCAGCGGGCCGTCCTCCTTCTTCATGGACAGCAGCGCCGCCACCAGCCGGCCCACGAGCGCCTGCACCACCTGCGCGGAGAGCACGGAGCCTCGCACGAGGTTGGCGACATAGGCGCGGGTGTCAGCATGCGGCGCGGTGGCCAGCCCCGCGAGGAACCCGCTGTCCCCGGCGAGCGCGTGGCGCACCTCGTCCATCCACCGGAAGGCCTGCTGGCGCGCGGGCACGTACGAGGCCCGCGCCACCGCGAGCAGCAGCGCCCGGGGCTCGCGCTTCGCGTCCAGCCGCTTCGAGGCCAGCTCGAAGCCGAGGCGCGCGGTGGGCTCGTAGGGACGCTCCAACATCATGGCCAGCGCGTCCACGTCGAGCCGCGCGAGGAAGTCCGGGCAGGCGCGCAGCGCACGGGCGGCGAACGCGTGCACCGGGGCACACCGGCTCTCGTCCAGCAGGTGCAGGAGGCCCTCCGGCGTGCGCTCCCACAGCCGGGGGAAGGACTCCTCGCGGGTCTCCGGTGCCGCCGCCCCGGGCCGGTACGCGCCCTTGCAGTGGAAGGCGAGCTTGTTCTTCACCGGCTCGTAGCGAGGGCTCTCGCCGTACAGCAGGTGGCTGAAGGCCCAATAGTACGACCAGGCATCCCAGTGCTCCTGGTACTGGCCCCAGCCCGTGGAGCGAGGGGTTTCCGCGTCCGTGTCACTGAAGGCGAGCAGCACGCCCACCGCCATCTTCACGAAGTCCGGGCTCTCCAGCTCGCCCAGGCGGCGCAGCGTGCGCCACACGCGGCGCCGGAGGAACGTGCGCGTATCGCGGGAGAAGGCGCGTGGCCTTCCGCCCCGGAGCGGGAACTCCTTCTCGTAGCGCCAGGCGATGAGGCCGAACACCTCGCCGTCGTACCGGTACTCGGCCGCCTTGAAGAGGTGGCGCAGCACGCGCACCGAGTCCAGGGAGAAGGGCACCGTGCGCAGCACGCGCAGGAGCGCGGGCCGCACCGTCTCCGAGTCCACCAGGTAGAGGGGCTCGAGGACATTGCACGCGTCCGCCCTGCCGGAGGCGAGGTGCGCGTCGAGTGCCTTGCCGAAGACCTCCGCGTCCCCACCCCGAGCCGGCTCCCTCAGCGCGGGGGGCAGCTTCTCCAGCACGTCCCGGCGGAAGTCGGCGCGGGTGGCCTCGTCGGAGAGCTGAAGCAGCGCCTCGGTGGCCATGCGGCGCACCATGTCCGGCGTGGAGGACTCCCCGTACAGCCGTCCCAGCGCGGACACCGAGGCCTCCGAGCCCACGCGCCCCAGGGCCGCGGCGATGCAGTAGGCGCGCAGCGGCTTGGCCCGCTCCAACAGGGGCAGCAGCAAGGGCTCGGCGGCGCGCAGGCGCAGCTCGCCCACGCGCCAGATGACGCGCTCCAGGTCGCGGGGCTGGGCACGCACGTCGGCGCGGCGGAACCACTGCCGGGCGCTGGTCTCCTGCTGGAGCTGCCGCAGGAGGGTGCTCTCACGGGGCGACAGGCCGGCCGGGGCCTCCTCCTTCGGAGGCGGCGGCGCGGGCGCACGAGGAGCGGGCGGAGCCACCGGCGTGCCGGGCGCACCGCCGCGCATGTAGCCCGAGTCCAGCTTGGACTGGACGAGCTTGTCGAAGACGCGCCTGGCCTCGGCCTGGGGTACGGGCACGGACGTCTTCGAGCCGTCCTTCAGCGAGGTGCCCCGCCGCCCGTAGCGGAAGTTCACCACGCACTGGCCCGGGGAGACCTCCAGCAGGTCCACCTCGTACACCTTGTCGCTCTTGCCCTCCTGGAAGACCAGCACCACCTGCTCGAGCAGTTTCACGTCAGCTCACCAGCCTGCGGATGTCGCCATGGGCGCGGTAGAAGCCACCGCGCGCGGACTCGTGGACGCCCTCCACCACGTAGCGGCTGCCCGCCTGGCGGATGTCCTTGGGGAACTGCACGTGCCAGTCGGAGTGGTAGCCGGGGGACACCACGCGCACGCGCAGCTGCGCGCCGTCCTGGTAGCACTCCACGATGACGCCCTTGCCCGCCTCGCGCGTCGTCTCCACGGTGCCGGCGGGGACGGCGGCCACGGGCTTCGGCGCCTGGATGTCGCGGGCCTTCGGCAGCGCACCAGACTGCGCGGCCTGGATGGCCTTCTCGCTCGCGTCGATGCAGGCCATCACGCCCTCGGTGGTGACGAGGTAGAGCCGGTTGTCGAAGAACTGCATGGAGAAGGCCGAGCCGCACCCCGTGGACAGCTTCCAGAGCCGCTCGCCCTTGTCGTTGAAGCAGTAGACGCTGGACATGTTGTCGCCAGCGAAGACGTACCGGCCGTCATCCACCGCGGCGCAGGAGAACACCGCCGCGTCGCACTGCATGACGGGCCCCGCGTCCCCCTTCTTCGAGAAGCGGTGCACGAAGCCCAGGTTGGTGCACGCGTAGAGCGAGGACTCCTCCTGCCAGCCGAACAGCACGTTGCCCTGGGTGGGGCGGTGCCAGATTTCCCGGCCGTCCTCCCAGTCGTACATGGTCAGGCCGCGCCCGTGGCCGTGGTACATGCCCAGCTCGTCGCAGCGCACCATCCACCCGTGGGTGCCGATGCTCTGCTTCACCCACTGGGACTCGTCCTCGTGGTTGATGGCGGTGAGCTTGCCGCCCGCGTCGGACACGCCGAGCACGCCGTCCTTGATGTCCAGCCAGAAGATGTCCACGTCGTCCGAGATGGCATAGGCCACGCGCGGCACCTTGCCGCCGAGGTCATAGACGCGGCCGTCATCGCACCCGGCGTAGAGCCAGCGGTCATCGGCGACGATGCACTTCACCCCATCCGCGAGGCGGAACTGGGACAGCGTGCGGCCTTCGTGGTCCACCGAATAGATGGAGCCGCTCTCGTTGCCCACCCAGCAGCGCGAGTCGTCCACGAAGATGCCGAAGGCGCGGTCGCCAGAGTTGAACTTCCAGAGCAGCGGGGCCTGCGTCGCGGTGGAGCGGCCGCTGGTCATCTCCCGGCGGGTGACGGTGCGCTTCTGGCGCGCGCCCATGACGGCGGGGGCATAGCCCTTGCGGACCTTCTCGTTGATCTTCTTCCGGGCCTCGGCGAGCGCCTTCTCGGGAGTCGGGAATTGGGAAACCTGCGTCTGGCCCTTGTCGCCAATACGGCCGTAGCGAACGGTGAGGGAGGTGCCCTCCAGCTTCACCTCGTAGAACTTGTGCGAGCCACCGCCATCCTCCGACAGCTCCAGGTACGTCCGTTCCTCGGCCATTCTCAGGTCTCCCCACCGGCGCAGTACGCACAGAGTAGTCCGAGGGACTGACAACACGGAAGAGGTACACCCGACACCGGGCGCAGCGAATCGTGGTCGCGCCCCTTGGAATCGCCTACCTTGCGCCGCCTCTATGAGTGGGAGCACGCAGATGAAGGAGTTCCAAGGACAGCAACAGGTCACGCTCGCGCCGGATGCACACCTGCTCCAGCCCCTCCTGGAGCACGCGCGCCGCAACCCGACGAAGCCGCTGTTCTCGCGCCGTGCCGGAGACCGGTTCGAGTCCCTCACCGCCGCGGACATCGTCCGCACCGTGCGCCGGATCGCCCGGGGGTTGATCTCCCTCGGGGTCGAGCCGGGTCAGCGCATCGCCCTGATGTCCAAGACGCGCGTCGAGTGGGTGCTGCTCGACTACGCCATCCTGGCCGCCGGGGCCACCACGGTGCCCATCTACGAGACCTCCTCCGCCGACCAGGTGGAGTGGATCCTCAAGGACAGCGAGGCGTTGGGGGCGTTCTTCGAGACCGACGCCCTGCACGCGCTCTACCGCCAGTCCGCGGACCGGCTCCCGGCCTGCCGCCACACCTTCGTCATCGACCAGGCGGCGTTGGAGCACCTCCAGCAGCTCGGGGACGCGGTCGACGAGTCCCGTCTGGACGAGCGTCTGTCCCAGCTGCGCACCGACCGCCTGGCCACCCTCATCTACACCTCGGGCACCACGGGGCGGCCCCGGGGCTGCGAGCTCACTCACGGCAACATCCGGGTGAATGCCCTGCAGGTGATGGCCCACACGGGCAGCGTCCTCACCGAGCAGGACCGGACATTCCTGTTCCTCCCGCTCGCCCACGCGCTGGCGAAGATCCTCTTCCTGGCGGCGGTGGAGAAGGGCAACGTGGTGGCCTTCGCCACCAGCCCCGGCAAGCTGACCGAGGAGCTGGCCATGGTGCGGCCCACCTGGTTCGGCACGGTGCCGCGCGTGCTGGAGAAGGTGTTCCAGACGGCGCAGCAGAAGGCCGAGCACGCGGGACGGGGCCGGGTGTTCGGCCTCGCCCACAAGGTGGCCATCCAATCCTCGCGCGAGCGCTCCGCGGGCCGCGCCGCCCTGACGACCCGGCTGCAACACGCGCTGTTCGATCGGCTCGTGTACCGCAAGCTCCGCGAGGTGCTCGGCGGGCAGGTGCGCTTCATCGTGTCGGGTGGAGGGCCGCTGCCCGAGTGGCTGAACCACTTCTACAACGGCATGGGCGTGAAGGCGTTCGAGGGCTACGGCATGACCGAGACGAGCCCCGTGCTGACCATCAACGCCGCCGACGCCAACCGCATCGGAACGGTGGGCCAGCCGCTGCCCGGCACCACCGTGCGCATCGCGGACGATGGGGAGATCCTCGTGAAGGGGCCCCAGGTCTTCCACGGCTACTGGCACAACCCGGAGGCCACGCAGCGCGCGTTCACCCCGGACGGCTGGTTGCAGACGGGAGACCTCGGGAGCCTGGACGAGCAGGGTTACCTGCGCATCACCGGCCGCAAGAAGGAGATCCTCGTCACCGCGGCCGGCAAGAACGTGGCGCCGGGGCCGCTCGAGGACCGCATCCGCGAGCACCCGCTGGTCAGTCAGGCCATGGTGGTGGGCGAGGGCAAGCCCTTCGTCGCGGCGCTCGTCACCATCGACACCGGCGCCTTCAACAACTGGGCCCGGAAGCATGGCAAGACCGGGCAGTCGCTGGAGTCACTGGTGGAGGACGCCACGCTGCGCGCGGAGGTGAGCCAGGCCATCGAGGCCGCCAACCGCACGGTGTCGCGCGCGGAGTCCATCCGCAAGTTCGTCATCCTCCCCCACGACTTCACCATCGAGCGCAACGAGCTGACGCCGTCGCTCAAGGTACGGCGCCACATCGTCAACGAACACTATGCACAGGTCATCGAGCACCTGTACTCGCGCGGGGGCGGTGACTGAGGTTCCACTCAGGCGATGATGCCCGGGATGCCCGGCGGCTGCTTGTACGGATCGGGCGCCTCGTGGATGCCGGGCGGGCGGATCTCCGGCTCGGTCTCGCGCCCCGGGTCCTGTAACGGTGGGTCGTGCCGGGGCGGCTCTATCTCCGGCGGCTGGCGCGTCGGCGGCTCTATCTCCGGCGCGTGCCTCCGGGGTGGATCCACCTCCGGCGGACGTTGAGGCTCCGGCTCGCGCTGCGGCGACTCGCGCGGCTCCGGCTCCTTCATGGGCGCTCCAGGTCTCGTGGGCGGCTGAATGGGCATGGATTCCCCTCCTTCGTCCTCAATCTGCTCATTCAGGTGGGTCCGGGTACGAGACAGCCAGGGGAGGAAGCCCTCGCCCGCCTGCTGTCGGGCATGCCGCCCGCCCCCAGCTTGGGGGGCACTGGACTTCCATGGAGGGCAGGGAAATGAGAGCTACCTGGTGGGCGGTGGGGGGAATGGGGTTGGGGGCGGGACTGATGTACTGGGCGGACCCTCGCAGCGGCCGGCGCCGCCGCGCCGTGACTCACGACAAGGCCCTTCATGCCATGCACGAGGCGGGGAACGCGGCCGGCGTGGTGGTGCGCGACATGGCCCACCGCTCGCGCGGCTTCTTCTTCGAGCTCCTGCACCGGCTGCGCCCCGAGGAGGTGGATGACAGGACCCTCGAGGCCCGTGTCCGCTCGGCGCTCGGCCGCGTGTGCTCGCACCCGCATGCCATCCAGGTGGGTGTCGAGCAGGGCCGGGTGCGGCTCGATGGTGTCATCCTCAAGAGCGAGCACCCGCGAGTGCTCTCCCGCATCGCACGGGTCCGCGGCCTGCTGGGCCTGGTGGACAACCTGGAGGTGCACAAGCAGCCGGGCGGTCACCCGGCGTTGCAGAGCGGCTCCCAGAGGCCGGGAGAGCGTCCCGAGTTCCTCCAGCACAACTGGTCGCCCGCGGCGCGCTTCGTGGCGGGGCTCGGGGGCGCCAGCCTGCTCACGTGGGGGCTCTCGCGACGGGGCATCCCGGGCATCGGCTCGGCCATCCTCGGCGGGCTGATCACCCTGCGCAGCATCACCAACATCGAGCTCAAGCGCCTCACCGGCATCGGCGGCGGACGCCTGGGCATCGAGCTCCACAAGGACATCACCGTCCACGCCCCGGTGGAGGAGGTGTTCGGCTTCTGGCGGGCGATGGAGAACTTCCCCCGCTTCATGACCCACGTGGAGGATCTGCGCACCAGCGGTGAAGACCGCTCGCACTGGCGGGTGCGGGGCCCGGCCGGCGTCGTGTTCGAGTGGGACGCCCTCATCACCCGGCTCATCCCCCACCAGGTGCTCGCCTGGAAGAGCGTGGAGGGCTCCACGGTGGAGCACGCCGGCATCATCCACTTCGAGCCGGTCCAGGATGGCCGTGCCACGCGGCTGGACATCCGCATGTCCTACAACCCGCCCGCGGGCGCGCTGGGCCACGCCTTCGCCCTGCTGCTGGGCGCCGATCCCAAGCGGCAGATGGATGACGACCTGATGCGCTTCAAGTCGCTCATCGAGACGGGCAAGGCCACGGGGCGGGAGACCGTCTCGCGCGACCAGCTGTCGCCCCAAACGCCGGACCAGTCTGGCTCCCGGCCGGTGCACTGACGCTGCGACGCCCGGTGGAGGGAGACGACAACGCGAGTTGATCCGACACGGGGGCGGGGTACTCGCCTCGTTCACGGGCGCTGACCTATGTTGGCGGGCGCGTGAAGGAATCACCCCCCAGCCCCCCCGCGTCCCTGGATCCTGCCTTCGCCGAGCTCCGGGAAGCCTACGAGTCCGGCAATCTGGTCATCTTCGCGGGCGCGGGGGTCTCGGCCGCCGCCGGCCTGCCCGGTTGGAAGCGCCTGGTGGAGCTGCTCTCCGAGCGCGCCAGGGCTCGCAAAGCCGATACGGCGGCGCTCCAGGAGATCGCCGAGCTGACCGCCGCGCGCCAGTACATCGACGCGCTCTCGGCGCTCAAGGACTGCCTCGGCGCCTCCGAGTTCGGCACCGTCATCGAGCGGCACCTCGACGACAAGCTCGCGGACGAGCCGGAGGTGACCCGAGCCATCGCGGCGCTCGCGCCCCGCCTGCGCGCCGTCCTCACCACCAACATCGACCACCTGCTCGAGCGCGCCTTCGCCGGCCGCTGGCCCACGCTGCCTCGCGCCACGGGCGACATCGCCCAGCGCAGGGAGTTCATCCTCAAGCTGCACGGCACCCTGCTCGACCGCTCCAGCTGGGTCTTCACCCGCGAGGACTACGACCGCGCCATCTTCGCCGACCCGAATCTGCACGGCGCCTTCACCGCCCTCTTCCACGCCGTGCCCCTGCTGTTCGTGGGCTACGGCCTGACCGATGACGACTTCGACCTGCACCTGAGCCGGATCCGCGCCTTCTCCGGAGCGCAGCCTCCCCGCCACTTCGCGCTCGTCCCCGCCGACTCCGTGACGCCCCACCGGCGCAAGCGGCTGGAGTCCTCCGGCGTGCGCCTCATCCCCTACGACAACCCCGACGGGCGGCACACCGCCGTGGTTGAAATGCTGCGGCAACTCGCACCGTCGCCCGCCGTGCGCGGACCGGACGTTTCCGCTCACACCCGGCGCCTCTCTCTCGCCGAAGCGGTCGGCATCATCGAGGCGGAGGGATTCACCGCGTCGACCGAGGCTCCTCGCACCCCTCGTGCCTACTCGAGCGAGACGTATCTCTTGCTACGGCTCCTGCGCTGCCTGGACCTTCCCGGCACCACCCTCTGGCTTGAGCAACGAGCCGGACAGGGGGAGGCGCCTCTCATTCCCTTCGCCACGGTGCTCTCGCTCCTCCCCCACGGAGGCTTCACCCTCTACTTCCATACGGAGGTGCTGACCTCCTCTTTTCGTACGCTGATCATCGCTCTGGCCAGCAAACTCGGGGCTCGCGGCGGCTCCGTGCGCGTGTATGACCGGACGTCGCCGGACACCCCTCCCATACCCGACGTGAAGGTTCTGGGGCTGCGTGAGGCGCTGGCGCCCTTGATGAGTGATCCGCTCCGCGCACACGCGCAACAGTGCCTCACCACGTGGAACGAGGTGGACGAGCACCGCTTCGTGGCGGCCCGCGCCCGGCTCCGGGAGACAGGCGAAGTGCTCCCGGTAGCAGAGGCCCTCGTCAAATCATTGGAAGCACACAGGCGCGTCCTCGTCCTGGGGGACTTCGGCACGGGCAAGTCCACGCACCTCAAACGCCGGGCCGCCCTGATGGCGAAGGCATTCCTGGAGGAGCCCCTGCGGGCTCCGGCGCCCCTCCTCCTGCCCCTGGCCGGAATGCCCCTGGAGCTGGACGCCCTCGTGGCGAAGCACGTCCCGGGATTGTCGGGGGAAGCCTTCCGGCTGGCCGTCGACCTGGGTTTGACGGTCCCCCTCTTCGACGGGCTGGACGAGATGCAGCTCGCCCCTCATCAGCTCGAAGGCGCCATCGGAGCCTTGCTGGGGGCGTTCTCTGGAGAGGAGGCGCGCGCGGTGCTCACCTCCCGCAAGACCCTCTTCCCCGACCCCGCGCGAGTCATGGCGGCGAGACCAGGAGGCCAGTCCTCCTGGGCGATCGTCGAGTTGGAGGACCTGGACCGCTCAGAGGTCATCGAGTTCGTGGGACGGCGGACCCCCTCGGTCGAGGAGAAGGCCCGCGTGATGGAGAACATCCGGAACACCCACGATCTGGCGAGCCTCTCCAAGCGCCCGGTGTTGCTCGACCTCATCGTGAAGAACCAGGAACGGCTGTCGAGCCGGAAGATGAGCGCGGCGAAGCTCTACGAGCTGGCCGTGGAGGACTGGTTGGGGAGCCGGGAGGAGCGGCTCGTCATCCACGAATACCGGCTCGCCTTCGCACGCAGCCTGGCACGAAAGCTCTTCGACTCCGGGGCGGCGAGCGCCACGCGCAACGAGGTGGCGCGAATCGTTCTCGAGGAGGTGCTCGGCGACCGGTACGCGTCCATCGACGAGGCGGAGCTCGAGGTCCGCACGGCCGTGTTCCTCGCCCATGACGAGCAGGAGGGGCATTTCCGGTTCGCGCACAGATCCTTCCTCGAGTACTTCCTGGCGGCCGACGTCTCCGCGCGGCTCGATGAGGGACGGGAGGACGCCCTCGCGCTTCCACGGCTGACGCCGGAAATCGTGGCGTTCCTCGCGGGGATGGAGGGATGGGAGCACAGGAAGGAACTGCTGCGCCGGGTGCTCACCACGAGGTACCAGCCGCGCGTCAGCGAGAATGCGCTGCTCGCGCTCTACTTCGCCGCCCGGGAGCGCGAGGGCGAGGGGGAGGCCCTGGGGCGGGCGCTCGAGCACGAGCTTCCAGCCCACATCCGGCTGGAGGGAGCGCGGCTCGCGGATGTCGAGCTGCCCTGGATTTCACTGCCAGGAGCGGTGCTCTCGGGAGCGGAGCTGTCCGGAGCCAGGCTGCCCTGGGCGGATCTCCGCGGGGCCAGGCTCGACCGGGCCAGGGCGGACCACGTCATTCTCGATGGAGCCGTGCTGGATGGTGCGAGCCTCGTGGAGGCGGACCTCTTCCGGGCCTCGGTGGTGGATGCATCCATCGAGCACGTGAAGTGGGGTGCCGCGAACCGCGAGGGCTTGATCGACCTGCACGTGGAGCCCTCACGAAGCGGGACGAAGGAAGGGAATGTCTCGCCACCTCGTGCCGTCCTTCACACCAGGGGCGGTTCCGTGTCCCATCTGGCCTGGTCTCCGGATCGCAGGCGTCTGGCCTCGGGCGCGGATGGAACGGTGCTGGTGTGGGACGCGCACAGCGGGGAGCTGCTCCACCGGCTGACGGGGCACACGGGCCGTGTCTTGACAGTGGCGTATGCGCCGGACGGCTCGCGTCTGGCCTCCGGCGCCAATGATGGAACGGTGCGGGTGTGGGATGCCCTCAGCGGGGAGCTCCTCCACCGGCTGGATGGGCACGAGGGCGGCGTGTGGACGGTGGCGTATGCACCGGACGGTTCGCGTCTGGCCTCCGGCGCTGACGATGGAGCGGTGCGGGTGTGGGATGCGCGCAGCGGAGCGCTGCTCTACCTGTTGGAGGGGCACGAAGGCCGTGTGTGGACGGTGACCTATGCGCCGAACGGCTCGCGTCTGGCCTCGGGCGCGGAGGATGGGACGGTTCGGGTGTGGGATGCGCACAGCGGGGAACTGCTCCACCAGATGGCGGAGCACGAGAGCAGTGTGTGGACGATGGCGTATGCGCCGGACGGCTCGCGTCTGGCCTCGGGCGCGGAGGATGGGACGGTTCGGGTGTGGGATGCGCTCAGCGGGGAACTCCTCCACCGGATGGAGGGGCACGACGACGGTGTCTTGACGGTGGCGTATGCGCCGGACGGCTCGCGGCTGGTATCGGTCGGGAACGATTGGACGGGGCGGGTATGGGATGCGCGCACCGGGGCGCTGCTCCACTCGTTGGAGGGGCACGAAGGCCCTGTGTGGACGGTGGCGTATGCACCGGACGGTTCGCGTCTGGCTTCCGGCGCGGTCGATGGATCGGTGCATGTGTGGGACGCGCGCAGTGGGGCGCTGCTCCACCGCCTGGTGGGGCACGCGGATTGGGTCAGGATGGTGGCGTATGCACCGGACGGCTCGCGTCTGGCCTCGGGTTCGGACGATGGAACGGTGCTGGTGCGGGACGCGCGCAACGGAGCGCTGCTCCAGCAGCTGGCGGGGCAAGAAAGCAGTGTGTGGACGGTGGTGTCCGCGCCAGATGGCTCGCGTCTGGTCTCGGGCGCGGAGGATGGAACGGTGCGGGTGTGGGACGCGCGCAGCGGAGCGCTGCTCCACCGCCTGGAGGGACACGAAGGCAGTGTGTGGATGGTGGCGTATGCGCCGGACGGCTCGCGGCTGGCCTCGGGCGCGGAGGATGGGACGGTGCGGGTGTGGGACGCGCGCAGCGGAGCGCTGCTCCACCGCCTGGAGGGACACAAGGGCCGTGTCTTGATGGTGACGTATGCGCCGGATGGCTCGTGTCTGGTCTCGGGCGCGGACGATGGGACGGTGCGGGTGTGGGACGCGCGCAGTGGTGCACTGCTCCACCAACTGAACGAGCACCAGGGCAGCGTGTGGACGGTGGCGTATGCGCCGGACAGCTCGCGGCTGGCCTCGGGCGCGAACGATGGAACGGTGCGGGTGTGGGACGCGCGCAGTGGTGCACTGCTCCACCGCCTGGAGGGACACAGGAACGGTGTGTGGACGCTCGAGTATGCGCCGGACGGCTCACGTCTGGCATCGGGCGCCAATGATGGAACGATGCGGGTGTGGGACGCGCACAGCGGAGCGCTGCTGTATGGGATGGCAGGACACGAGGGCGGCGTGTGGATGGTGGCATATGCGCCGGACGGCTCGTGTCTGGCCTCGGGCGCGGAGGATGGAACAGTGCGGGTATGGGACGCGCTCAGCGGGGCGCTGCTCCACCGGCTGGAGGGACACAAGGGCCGCGTATTGACGGTGGCGTATGCGCCGGATGGCTCGTGTCTGGTCTCGGGCGCGGACGATGGAACGGTGCGGGTGTGGGATGCGCGCAGCGGGGCGCTGCTCCACCGGCTGGAGGGGCATCAGAGCAGTGTGTGGACGGCGGCGTATGTGCCAGACGGTTCGCGTCTGGTCTCGGGCTCAGAGGATGGAACGGTGCGGGTATGGTCCATCCACCCGGAAACCCGGAACACCATCCTGGCGAGCACCTGGGAGGACTGGGTCGCGCTCGTCGACGGTACGCCCTTCTTCGTGGGCGAAGGCAATCTCTCCCACTTGCTCCACTATGTCTCGGGCCCCCGAGCCATGTCCGCCGAGCTCTGGAAACCCCTCTTCCAGCGCCAAGAACTCGTACGAGAGGCACTCGCGGGCAAGCCTGTCGACATGAAGGCCTTGGGGCTCGACAGCTACGAGGCCTGTGCCTCCGCCCTCCTCGCCGAGCGCAAGCGCCAGGGACTCGTCCGCCGCCGGAGTGTGCGGGGTGGATTCCGGCCCGCGACGTCTCCGCCCCAGCCCTCGCCCTCCTTCTCCCTGCCTCTCTCCTCCGTGCCCCTCGGGCTGCTCAGGGGAGGACAGCGGCCACCCCTCTCCCTCTACCTGCAAGGGACAGGGCTCTCCCCGGGAGTGGAGCTCTCCGCCGTCCTCCACCTGGGTTCCCAGCGTCTCCCGGCGACACGGGTGGCTCTCGAACGGAGCGGGGACGTGGCCAGCGCCGCCACCGTCCAACTCCAATTCGAGGTCCCAGGCCCTGGCGAGGGGCTGCTCGCCCTCACCTCGCGTCTCCAGAGCGGCCACGAGCACACCGAGACGCTCACGGTCTCCTTCGTGCCCGAGAACCCCTACATCGTGGGTCCCCCCATCGATCTCCCGAGGGACTTCTACGGGCGCGAGGAGGAGCTCTCCCGCATCCTCCGCGATCTCGAGCAGGGATACGTCGCGCTCATCGGCGACATGCGGATTGGAAAGAGCTCGCTGTTGAACCAGCTCGAGCACCGCCTGAGCGGGAGCTGCCAGCTCCTCTCCCTGCAGCGCCACATGTCCAACCTGGAGGCGCTGCCCATCCGGCTGGCCGGGCTCATCGCTCCCGGCGAGCGCCTGGAGGGCGAGCCCTACGACGTGCTCGACCGGGCCATCACCTCCCGCCTGACGGAGCTGACCCGGGCCCGAGGCCATGGAGCGCGCTTCACCCTGCTCATCGACGAGGCCCAGTTCCTCATCCGCTCCGACTCCGTGCGGCACGAGCTCCGCAACCTCTTCCAGTCACGCCGGCGCGACGGGCTGCGCGTCCTGGTCGCCGGGCCACCGCACGCCATGCGCGAGCTGGCCCATGATCCCACCGGCTCGCCCTTCCTGAACATCTTCCTGCCGTACCGCCTCGGTCCCATGAAACGTCCCGAGCTCGTCCGTCTGGTGCGCACGCCCCTGGGCGATGAGTACACGGTGACGGACGAGGCGGTGGATCGGATCGAAGCGCTTTCGGGCGGACGGCCTCTCATCGCGCAGCTCATCTGCCGTCATGCGCTCGAGGCCTGCCATGTGTCGCGGCACTTCCGCATTGATGGAGCGGACATCGAGCAGGCCTTCCGGGAGAAGGCGTTCGATGACGTCATCGACATCTACGGCTACCCCGGGCGCTGGGCGGGCCTGCCCGAGCAGGTCCGCGAGGTGCTGCGCCGTCTGGCCGGGTTGCCCGCCACGGAGCGCGAGGCGCTCGACGCACCGACAATCCGTCTGCTCGAACCTTATGGGCTCGCGGACAAGGTGAAGAAGCGACTCGACGTGGAGCCCACCTTCTTTCTCTGGATCCAGGAGTTCGCGTCATGAGCTGGTGCATCCATGGTCCCGTGGACAAGGACGAGGACTGCCGGGATCCCGCCGGAACCCAGCGCATCATCCGTCTGGCGGAGCGCGGCGTGGTGGTGGTGGGTCCCAGCCGTATCGGCAAGACGAGCCTGCTCCACCGGGTCATCGAAAACCTGGGGCCCCGGTTCGACAGCCCCCGCCCCATCCACCTGTCCAGTGAATCCAAGGACACCTTCGCCCGGATGGAGAAGGCCACGGGCTGGCTCGTGTTCGACGAGGCGCAGCACCTGCTGGACTGGACCCCGCAGGCGCTCGGCGAGCTGCACCGGCGGCTGAAGGATCGTCCGTTCGTCCTGGCCGCCTGGCCCATCCTGATGAGGCCAGATGCACCGATCGAGCTCCAGCGGCTCCTCGAGGATGTGAAGATCGAGCCACTCCATCCGCTGAGCCGGGAGGAAACGGCGCGAATGGTCCGGCGGGCCTGGAGCCAGACGCCGCTGGCCTGCGAGGAGAACGTGGTGGAGGCCATCCACCGCGCGACCGCGGGTTTCCCCAATCTGGTCGCACGCCTCTGCCGCTTCCTCATGCACGCGGGCACCGAGGCCGCGCATCCTCCCACCGAGGACGAGTTGGCGGGCTTCATCGACTCCGTCGAGGACTTCGATGATCCCTTCCAGGCCATCTACACCTCCCTGCCTCCCAAGATGCAGCAACTGCTGGACGGCGCCCGGCTCGGCACGGGGTCGAGCCTCGAAGCCCTCCGGCAATACGGGCTCGTCGCTGGAAGCCCGGCCTCGTTCAGCGGCTCGCTCTTCGGCCTCGTCTGGGGATCCGGGAGCACCTGGGAGCCGCGGGTCCCGCGGGCTGCTCCGGGCACGGTGCGCCCCAGACCTTCCGGGCCGAAGCCCGCCCTCACGTGGCTCCATGTGTCGGATCTCCACTTCGGTGCCGGGGAGGTGCAGAAACAGCAGAAGCACCGCTTCAACCAGGAAGTCGTCATCGAAGCCATCCGCCAGGACGTGGAGAAGAACCTCCCCTGGATACCGGACCATGTCTTCGTCACGGGGGACATCGCCTTCAGCGCGAAGCCCGAGCAGTACCAGCAGGCAGCCCAGTGGCTGAGGAAGCTCATCGAGGCAGCCGGCACCTCGACCGCGGCGCTCCGCGTGGTGCCCGGCAACCACGACGTCGATCGCTCGATGGCCGAGGAGCCGCATGTCGAAGGCTCACACGCGTCCATCCGCGCGAAGCCTGGCTCCATTGACGATCATCTCCAGAAGGAGCGCAGCCGGACGTTGCTGGGTGACAAGCTCGCAGCCTACGTCCGCTTCCTGGAGGAACTCGCTCCCAACCATCCGCGAGGCGCCGACAACCTGCTGCTCGACTGGAGCGAGCAACGCGCCCCCACCTCCGAGCAGCCTGGGCGGGTGTGGTTCGTCGGCCTGTGCTCGGTCTGGGTGAGTGACAAGAACGACGCTGAAAGGAAGCTCGTCATCGGCGAGCGGCAACTCCGCTCGCTCCAGCAGGTGAAGGAGGAGGATCTTCTGCTCCTGCTCACCCACCATCCACCGGGCTGGCTGCACCCGGATGCCGAGGATCTGCTCCTGGAGCGGATGATGGAGAGGGGTCCCCATCTGCATCTCTGCGGGCACGTCCACGTCGCCCGGGCCCGTGCGCTGCGAAGCCTCGGCATCTCTCGGGAGTCGGTCCGCCTCGTCGCGGGAGCGGGCCACGGGGAGTCCTCCGAGCAGCATGGCTATGCATGGGGAGCCTTCCGCTGGAACCAGGGGCGTTGGGAGCTGGGCTGGGCGCCCCGCGTCTTCGTGAAGGGTGTGGGCATGCGTGCGGATTCCAACCGTTACAATCTGGACGGCGAAGGATTCGCCTGGACACCCCTGGAGCTGAAGTGGGGAGCGCCAGGCCAGGAAAGAGGTAAGGTGAACCGCTGAGGGCAGGTGGTTGTACCTGACTCGCCACGTCAGACCCAGGTGCTAGACCGGCTCCATGGAAACGGAGACGGGCGTCGAGGAACATCGGGGAGTCATGGAACGCAAACCGGCCACCTACGCCGATCTGGAGGCACTCCCCGAGCATGTCGTGGGGGAGATCATCGCCGGAGAGCTCCATGTGAGCCCCCGGCCAGCATCGCCTCACACGCTGGCGGCTTCCGTGCTGGGCATGGAGCTGGGAGGACCGTTCCATCGGGGGCGCGGAGGCCCTGGCGGATGGGTGCTCCTGGATGAGCCCGAGTTGCACCTGGGGCAGGACGTGCTGGTACCGGACCTGGCCGGCTGGCGCCGGGAGAGGATGCCCCGGCCTCCGCGTACCGCGGCCTTCACACTCGCACCAGACTGGGTCTGCGAGGTGCTCTCTCCTTCCACGGCCAGGCTGGACCGGGCGCTCAAGCTCCCCGTGTATGCGCGCGAGGGCGTACGGCACGTGTGGTTCCTCGAACCGGAAGTGCGCATGCTGGAGGTCTTCCGGTTGGAAGGGGCACGCTACTCCCTGCTGGTCACGCACACCGGCACGGCACGGGTGCGCTCCGAGCCATTCGAAGCGCTGGAGCTGGAACTCGCCGTCCTCTGGGATGAGGCGTAGCGCGTAACACCCCGGACATGCGGTCGCGCTCGGGTTGTGCGAGATAGGGGGCCCCCATGCCAACGCCCTCTTCCCCCGCCTCACTCCGCGCGCTCCTGCTGTCCTCCTCGCTCCTGCTCGCCTGTGCCCATGGTGGCGGGCAGACGACAGCCGCCGGTGCCACCCCTCCCGCCAACGCCCGCCAGGTGCACGCGCGGGTGCTGGCCATCAATGACTTCCACGGCAACCTCGCGCCTCCCCAGGGCTCCTCGGGGGAGATCCGCACGGGTTCCACCAAGACGAAGGCGGGAGGCATCGGCTTCCTCGCCCGGCATCTGGCGGACCTGCGCGCACGCGATCCGAAGAACACACTCGTGGTCTCCTCGGGAGATCTCATTGGCGCCAGCCCGCTCGTCTCCGCCCTCTTCCACGACGAGCCCACCATCGAGGCCATGAACCTCGCCGGCCTTCAGCTCAACGCCGTGGGCAACCACGAGTTCGACGAGGGCACCACCGAGCTCAAGCGCATGCAGACCGGTGGTTGCCACCCGGTGGACGGCTGCCAGGACGGCACGCCCTTCGAGGGCGCCCGGTTCCAGTTCCTCGCCGCCAACGTGGTCGATGACAAGGGCGCCACCCTCTTCCCCCCCTACGCCGTGCGCGAGCTCGCGGGCGTGAAGGTGGCCTTCATCGGCATGACGCTCGAGGGCACGCCGGAGATCGTCGACGCCGCCGGCATCCGGGGCTTCCACTTCCGGGACGAGGCCGACACGGTCAACGCGCTGGTGCCGGAGCTCAAGAAGCAGGGCATCAGGGCCATCGTGGTGCTCCTCCACGAGGGCGGCGTCCAGGGCCAGGGCGGCGTCCAGGGCCAGGGCGGCCCGTACGACGGCTGCGAGGGCATCTCCGGCCCCATCGTGGACATCGTCCACCGCATGGACAAGGAGGTGGACGCCGTCCTCAGCGCCCACACCCACCAGCCGTACAACTGCGTCATCGACGGCAGGCGCGTCACCAGCGCGGCCTCCTACGGGCGGATCATCACGGACCTCGACCTGGTGCTGGACACGTCCACTGGAGACGTCGTGGAGACCACCGCTCGCAACGTCCTCGTCACCCAGGACGTGGAAGGCGTCTCCGACGTGCGGGCCCTCGTCGACCGCTATGACGGACTGGCCGCCCCCCTGCGCGACCGCGTCCTCGGCCGGGTGACCGCGCCGCTCCAGCAGCCGAACGCCCGGCGCTGGCCCTCGGGCGAGTCCACCCTGGGCAATGCCCTCGCCGACGCGCAGCTCGCGGCGACGAAGGACCTGGGCGCCCAGGTGGCCTTCATGAACCCGGGCGGCATCCGGGGCGATCTCGACGCGGGCGACGTCACCTATGGCGAGGCCTTCACCCTCCAGCCCTTCGGCAACGCGCTGGTGACGTTCACGCTCACCGGCGCCCAGCTCCACTCCCTGCTGGAGGCCCAGTGGGAGGGCAGCCATCCCCGCATCCTCCAGCCCTCCCAGGGCTTCTCCTATACGTGGAAGGCCTCGGCCCCCGTGGGCCAGAAGGTGGACCCGGCCAGCATCCGGCTCAACGGTCAACCCGTCGACCCGGCGGGCCGCTACCGCGTGACGGTGGGCAGCTTCCTCGCGGGTGGCGGAGACGGCTTCCGCGAGTTCGCCGAGGGCACCGACCGCCAGGGCGGCATGCTGGACGTGGACGCACTGGAGGCCTGGCTGAAGGCCTCCCCGCGCTCGCCGCCGGAGACGAACCGCATCACCCGGGTGGACTAGCCACCAGCCGACACTCCCGCCGGACAGCGGGCGACACTTGCCACCCGCCGCACGGGCATCCCGCGGGCACCGTTGACACACATACGGGCCATGCATTCCTCGCGTCTTGGATTCCTGGGTTGTGTCGTCCTGTGCGCGCTGGTGGCCGCCTGTACGCACCACGCGCCCCTCTCCCTCGCCAACTCCGAGCCGCCGCTGGCCCCTGGCGAGCACCAGCGCGTCCTCAATGGGGTGAGGCTCTACTACCGCATCGCCGGGAAGGCCTCGGACGAGCGCGCTCCCGTGCTCTTCCTCCACGGCGGCCCGGGCTACAACAGCTACAGCTTCGCCCGGCTCATGGGCACCCGGCTCGAGAAGGGCCGGCGCATGGTGTACCTGGACCAGCGCGGCTGTGGCCGCTCCGAGCGCCCCTGGGACGGCCGCTACTCCCTGGAGGTGCTGGTGGCCGACCTGGAGGCGCTGCGCCAGGAGCTGGGCGTGGAGCGCTGGGTGCTGCTGGGCCACTCCTTCGGCGCGACGCTCGCGCTGGAGTACGCGGCACGTCATCCCCAGCACATGGCGGGCATGGTGTTCGTGAGCGGCTTCTCGGACGCGTCCAGCTCGTTCGCCACCTGGAAGCGTGAGCTCGAGCGCCTGCACCCCGGGCGGGTGGAGGCCGCCGCCGCTCCCGAGGACACGTCGGACTACACCCGGGTGATGCGGGCGCTGCGCGGCATGGACGCCCAGTCCTTCTTCAACCAGCTACAGTTCCGCGACGCCATGTACCTCCAGATGCAGGAGGCGGTGGACACGGAGAGCGGCCTGCGCAACACGGGCGAGCTCTCACGCACCCTCTTCGCCAACGAGCTGCTCGGCTACCGCTTCTCGGCCTTCGACCGCATCACCGCGCCGGTGCTCGTCGTCGGTGGCCGGTATGACAACTCCATCGGCCTGGAGAGCATGCAGGCGCTGGCGAAGGCCCTGCCCCGCGCCACCTTCCTCGAGTACGAGCGGAGCGGCCACTACCCCTACCTGGAGGAGGCGGACCGCTTCGAGCGGGACGTGAGCCAGTTCCTGTCCACCCTGCCCTGAGGCCGCCCGCTCACGGACCCGGCGTGGTACGGCCCGCCGCGCCACCCACCTCCGTGGAGCCCACGACGCGCCGCTGGGCCTCGTCGAACTCGAGCTCCAGCAGCCGCCCCGAGCCCCGAGGCGCCAGGCCGAAGCGCACCCGCCAGTAGTTGGGGCGCACCCTCACGGCCTCGGCGACTTCCGCCACCTCGTAGCCCGAGGACGTGGCGTATTCCTGGCCAATCCGGATGACGTCGTTGTAGCCCAGCTCCTGCTGCACGGTGTTGGGCGGCTCGGGGTACATGCGCCGCTCCTGGGTCGGGCCGGCACAGCCGACACCAAGGAGGGCGGACGACAAGAAGAGGGCGAGTGCGAGACGTTGGCGGACCATGACGGTTCAAAGGTGAGCATGGTCCGTGCCACACGGGGCTCCCTCGGAGACTCGATGGGAGCCCGGGAGACCGGCCCGCAAGCATTGCACGCGCGGAATGCCGGGGCGGCTAACCCTTGGGGGTGGTGGCCACCGGCAGCGGCAGCTGCTTGTTCACCACCTCGTCGATGATGCCGTACTGCCGGGCCTCCTCGGCGCTCATGAAGTAGTCGCGCTCGGTGTCCTTCTCGATGCGCTCGATGGTGTGGCCCGTGTGCTTCACGATGAGGCCGTTGATGTAGGAGCGCAGGCGGAGGATCTCCTTCGCCTGGATGTCGATGTCGGACGCCTGACCCTGGGCCCCACCCAGCGGCTGGTGGATCATGATGCGCGCGTTGGGCAGCGCGTACCGCTTGCCCGACGCCCCGGCGAGCAGGAGCAGCGCCCCCATCGAGGCCGCCTGCCCGATGCAGATGGTCGACACCGGACACTTGACGTACTGCATCGTGTCGTAGATGGCGAGGCCCGCCGTCACCGAACCCCCCGGCGAGTTGATGTAGAGGTTGATGCCCTTGTCCGGGTCCTCGGACTCGAGGAAGAGCAGCTGGGCGACGATGATGTTCGCCACTTCATCGGTCACCGGCGTGCCGAGCATGACGATCCGGTCCTTGAGGAGCCGGCTGTAGAGGTCATAGGCGCGCTCGCCTCGGTGGGTGGTCTCGATGACGAAGGGGATGTTCATGGCCTCCCAACACTAATGCGCCTTCCCGCCCTGCGCCCGTGCGTTCTTCGCGGACCGTGCGCCAGACCACGGTCGGCCCTACGGCGCCGGGTCCTGGATGACCTCTGGAGTGTCTCCGGCTGGTCCCCCGCCCGCCCTCCGCCCGGACATGGCGCCCGCCCATGGCCGGAGTCCCCCACCCCACCCACCCTGTAGCTCTCGGAGGGTCCGCGCATGGGTCTGATGGGAGAAGTCGTCGGTCGGGCGGTGGGGACGCTGTGGGGGCCACCGTTCCGCGCCATTTCGGAGCTGCGCCACGCCCGCTCCCTGCACCCCGAGGGCATCTGCCTGCAGGCCGAGGTCGTCCCGGTGAGGACGGATCCGCCCTTCACGGACGTGGCCGAGCGCCTCGCGGGCCCGGCCTTCGTGCGGCTCTCCACCGCCGTGTGGCGGGGCGGGCGCGAGTGGCCGGACATCCTCGGGGCGGCGGTGCGCTTCCGGCACGACGCGCGCATCACCGAGGAGGCCTCGCCCCGCGACCAGGACATCCTCTTCGCCACCGTGCGCCACGTCTGGACGCTGGCCCCCGCGGCCTTCTCCACCCATGTCCACGACTGGCTCGCGAACGACTATTATGGGATCGCGCCCTTCACGGTGCGGGGGCTCGGACGGGCGAAGCTGCGGCTCACCTCGCCGCGCGACCTGCCCCGGAGGCAGGGCTCGCGGGTGCGGCGCCTGCGCGAGGCCATGAGCGAGGGCAACGCCCTGCTCACCTTCGAGGTGTATCCCCTGGAGCACGGGCTGCCCCACACCTGGACGCCCCTGGCGGACCTCCTCCTGCGCGCCGAGGTGACGCTGAATCCCGCGCGCCTGCGCTTCAATCCCTTCCGCGACGGGCTCGGCATCACCCCTCGCGGCTTCCTGCACGCCCTGCGGTTCCCCGTGTACCAGCAGAGCCAGGAGGGCCGCACCGAGCACTGAAGCGCGGGCGGCTCAATGCCCCGCCGCGTTCGCGCGCAGCTCGGCCTCGTGGCGGTACACCTCGGGCATGCCCACCCGGAGGAACACGGCCAGGTCCAGGTCCGGGAAGGCGGCCTGCACCCGCTGCACGGCCGCGGCCACCGCCTCGTCACGCACCGGCAGCGTGGGCTCGCCGGCCCGCACCAGCTCCACCACCTTCTCCAGGTACGCCCGCTGCCGCGCCAGCAGCTCCGGACCCGCGGACGGCCCCCGGCCCGGGTGCACCTGGCGGGGATTCAGCCGCGCCAGCTCCTCCAGCCGCTTCAGCCACTCGTGGTGGCGCCCCAGCTCCAACCACCCGTGGGTGCCGTTGGCCACCAGGTCCCCCGTGAACAGGTGCCCCTCCCACTCCACCACCACCTGCGCCTCGCTGCACCCCGCCCCCAGCACGTGCGCCTTCAGCTTCAGTCCGGCCGCCTCCAGCTCCGTCGTCTCCGCGCCGAACGCCTCCGGCCGCGGCTCCGCCTCCGGCCAGTCCGGCGCGTACCGGTCCTTGAACCAGCGCGTGCGCAGCTCGAACACCGCCGGAATCCGCTCGAGCACCTGCCGGGCCGTCACCACCCGGATGCCCCGCTCCTGGAACACGCCCGTCCCGTTGAACTTGTCCGGGTTGGGGTGCAGCACCACCGCCAGCACCACCTTCTTCCCCGTCTCCCGCTCCGCCAGCTCGATGAGCTCCCGCGCCGCCGAGGGCAGGAACTGGGTGTCGATGACGACCAGCCCCTCCGGGCCCTCGAGCCAATACGAGTTCGTGGAGAAGCCCCGGGGCTTGGAGGTGTAGACCCCCACCCGGGAGTCCTCCTTCAGTCGATGGGCGGTACCGTCGTAACGGCCACCGGGTGACGCGGCGGGGGCAGTGGCACAGCCCACCAGGAAGACCAGCAACAGGCTCGTCAGCGAAGTGATGTGTCTCATGGCGCGTATCGTGCGCCAGATCGGTCGTGGCGACTTTCGTGGGTCGGACGACTTTTTGTTCCAATCCGCCAAAAGCGCCCCGAGGCAGCCCCCTCTGTGCCCCAGATGCCAGAAGCCCTGCCGGTTCGTCCCATTGCCTACCAGGAGCAGGCGCCCCACCCATCAGGGTCATCATTATCCGAGGAGTGTCATGCCGCTGAATCTCGTCGTCATCTACGGCTCGGTCCGCACCGGGCGGCAGGGAATCCGCGCCGCGCGCTTCGTCCACCACGGCCTGGAGGCTCGCGGGCACACGGTGACGTTCGTGGACGCACTCGAATACCGGCTGCCCCTGCTGGATCGGCTGTACGTCGAGTATCCGCGAGGGAGCGCGCCGGAACCGCTGGAGCGGCTGGCGACGCTGTACCGCGCCGCCGACGCGTTCGTCCTCATCGCGGGCGAGTACAACCATGGGGTGCAGCCAGGGCTGAAGAACCTGCTGGACCACTTCTACGCGGAGTACCACTGGCGGCCGTCGGCCATCGTCTGCTACTCGGGCGGCGGTTTCGGCGGCGTGCGCGCGGCGATTCAGCTCCGCGCGACGCTCGGTGAGCTGGGCATGCCGAGCATCCCGAGCCTGCTGCCGGTCCCCAAGGTGCAGCAGGCGTTCGACGAGCAGGGCGTCCCCGCGGATCCAGCGTGGGAGAAGCGGTTCGACAAGTTCGCCAGCGAGCTGGAATGGTATGCCGAGGCCCTGAAGGCGCGGCGTCAGAACGGAGTGCCCCACACGCCCCTGGCGTGAGCGGGCACTACACCGGCCCGCGGCCCCGCCCCATCACCTCCCAGCGGCCCGTCACCTGCCCGCCGCGCACCGCCCACAGCTCGTCCTGCAGGTTCACCGAGACACAGACGTGGTTGGGCACCACCCTCACCCGGTCGCCCACGCGCGGCCTCCACGAGGTGCGCGACAGGTCCAGCATCCCGTGCTCCTCGGAGAGGGCGTGCACCACCACGTCGGGCCGGTCCACCAGCGCGCCATAGCCGCCCATGGGCAGCTCCTCCTTCGCCAGGGCCTTGGAGCCCGCGTCGATGACGGCCTGCCCCGCCACCGAGGTGCTCACCACCGTCGCGAGCACCGAGTAGGCCACCTCCTCCCAGCCGCACACGCCCGTCCACGCGCTGGCACGGTCGAAGAAGGGGGTGAGGCCCGGGCGGATCTCATTCATCCCCGCCACCTCGTGCGAGCGCCAGAGGGTGGGCGTGGAGCCGCCGCTCACGATTCCGGGCTTCAGCCCCGCGGCGCCCAGCGCCTCCAGGAACGTGCCCAGCCGCCGTGACACCTCCGCGAGCGCCGGGCCCTGCTCGGCCATCGGCATGCGGATGTGCCCCGGGTAGAACATCACGCCCTGGTACTCGAGGCCCTGCGCCGAGGCGGCCTCGCGGGCCAGCGCCACGGCCACCTCCGGCGTCTGCACGCCCACGCGGCGCATCCCCAGGTCCAGCTCCACCAGCACGCCCACGGTGCGCCCCGCCTCGCGAGCGGCCTCGGCCAGGCCGGCCAGCACCTCGCGCGAGTCCAGTCCCACCGAGAGCCGCACGCGCCGGGACAGCGCCATCAACCGCTTCAGCTTGGACGCCCCCACGGGCGAGTAGGCCAGGAGCACGTCCTCGGCCACGGCACCCATCACCTCGGCCTCGCGCGGCGTGGCCACCGTGACGCCTGTCGCTCCGGCCTCGAGCTGCCTCGCCGCGAGCTCCGGCACCTTGTGCGTCTTCGTATGCGGCCGCCACCGCAGTCCATGCTCGCGCGTGTACGCCGCCGCCTTCTGGAGGTTGGCCTCCATGCGGTCCACATCCACGAGCGCGGCCGGGGTCTCGATGCTGTCCAGGGAGAAAGGGCTCATTTGGACTCAGGCTCCTCGCGTCCACGGGCTACAGATTGCCGATCATCTTCTCCGGACGCACCCACTGGTCGAACTGCTCGGCGGTGAGCAGGCCCAGCTCCACCGCCACCTCCTTGAGCGTCTTGCCCTCCTTGTGCGCCTTCTTGGCGATCCTCGCCGCGTTGTCGTAGCCGATGTGCGGGTTGAGCGCGGTGACGAGCATCAACGAGCGCTCCAGGTTCTCCTTCAGCCGCCCCTTGTTCGGCTCGATGCCCACCGCGCAGTGCAGCCGGAAGCTGCGCATGCCGTCCGCCAGCAGCCGGCAGCTCTGCAGGAAGTTGTGGATGATGAGCGGCTTGAAGACGTTCAGCTCGAAGTTGCCGGACGCGCCTCCCAGCGACACGGCCACGTCGTTGCCCATCACCTGCGCGCACAGCATGGTGACGGCCTCCGACTGCGTGGGGTTCACCTTGCCCGGCATGATGGAGCTGCCCGGCTCGTTCTCCGGAATGGTGATTTCTCCGATGCCCGAGCGCGGCCCCGACGCCAGCCAGCGCACGTCGTTGGCGATCTTGAAGAGCGCGGCGGCCAGGCCCTTGAGCGCCCCATGCGCCTGCACCAGCGCGTCATTGGCCGCGAGCGCCTCGAACTTGTTGGGCGCGGTGACGAAGGGGTGGCCCGTGAGGCGTGAGAGCTCCTGCGCCACGCGCTCGGCGAAGCCCTTGGGGGCGTTGAGGCCCGTGCCCACCGCGGTGCCCCCGAGCGCCAGCTCGGACAGGTGCGGCAGCACGAGCTCCAGGTGCCTGCGCGCATGCTCCAGCTGCGCCACGTAGCCGCTGAACTCCTGCCCCAGCGTCAGCGGCGTGGCGTCCTGCAGGTGCGTGCGGCCAATCTTCACGATGTCCCGGAACTGCTCCGACTTCTCCGTCAGCACGTCGCGCAGCGCCTGCAGCTCGGGCAGCACGTTGCGCACCACCGCCTCCACCGCGGCCACGCTCATCGCCGTGGGGAAGACGTCGTTGGAGCTCTGCCCCTTGTTGACGTCGTCGTTGGGGTGCACCTTGCGCGCCTCACCCCGCTCGCCCCCCAGCAGCTCCGAGGCCCGGTTCGCCAGCACCTCGTTGACGTTCATGTTCGTCTGCGTGCCGCTGCCCGTCTGCCAGACGAGCAGGGGGAACTCCTCGTCATGCTCGCCGCCGAGCACCTCGTTGGCGGCCTTCACGATGGCCTCCCCCTTGTCCTTCGGCAGCGTGCCGTTCTCCATGTTGGCCGTGGCCGCGGCCTTCTTCACCAGCACCAGGGCATGGATGAGCGCCAGCGGCATCCGCTCACTGGAGATGGCGAAGTTCTGCCGGCTGCGCTGCGTCTGCGCTCCCCACAGGCGCTCGGCCGGAACCTCGATGGGACCGAACGTGTCCTTCTCGATGCGAACGTCCTGCTTGCTCACGTGCTTGCCTCCTCGGCTGGAGCCGGTGCGATAACACGCGACCCCCCGCCGCGCCCCGGTTCACCCTTCCATCCGTCTTGCGGTGGCGGCAGCCCCCGGACAGGATTCCGGAAGTGGACACTCCCAACGGCACCATCCGCGCACTGCTGCTCGCCCAGGAGCGGGGGACCCCCATGAAGCGCGTCCCCGAGGCCCAGGCCCTCGAGGGCCGAGGCTTCGTGGGAGACCGTCACGGGAAGAAGAAGCCCAACGGCAAGCGTCAGCTCCTGCTGCTCGACGAGGCCTCCCATGCCTCGCTAAGGCTCGGCGCGGGGGCGCTGAAGGAGAACGTGGTCATCTCCGGCCTCCCCCTGGAGTCCCTTCCACCGGGCCAGCGCCTGGCACTGGGCGCCGAGGTGGTCGTGGAGCTGACCGAGCCCTGTGTGCCCTGCTCGAAGCTCGAGCGCATCCGCCCGGGCCTCCTCAAGGAGTCCTGGGGCCAGCGGGGACAGCTCGCCAGGGTGCTCAGCGGAGGCACGGTGCGCGAGGGGGACGGCGTGCGCCTGCTCGACGTCAACCCCGACGCGCCTCGCCCCATCCGCCCCAAGCTGCCCTGAGTCAACGACTCCAGAGGCGCCCCAGCTCCAGGGCCAGCACCTCGAAGGGCTCGGCGTGCACCTTCGCCTCCCCCTTGTGCTTGCCCAGCAGCACCCAGTCACCACGCTCCAGCCGGTAGACCTCCAGCGACCGCACCGCGGGGTCCACGAGCCACAGGTGTTGAACGCCTTCTCGCGCGTACGACTTCTGCTTCTGGCCGCGATCCAGCACCGCCGTGGAGGGTGAGAGCACCTCGCAGACCCAGTCCGGCGCGAGCGTGAAGGCCGCCTCCTCCGGCAGCTCCGGCATCCGCTCCCGGCGCCATCCCGCCAGGTCCGGCACCAGCACCTCACGCCCCAAGTGCAATTCGGGCTCGTAGAGGAGCACCCAGCCCCCGGGGCCCTCTTCCCCCGCGTCCTGGTCGAATGAATCCAGTGCGTTGAAGAGTCGGCCCGCCGCCCGGGCATGCATCGGCCTCGGCCGGGGGCTCACGTGCAGCTCGCCCTCGATGATCTCACCCACGCAGTTGGGTGGGAGTTCCTCGAGGTCCGCGTATGTCGCTTCGCGCCGCGGCGGCTCGTCGCTCATTCCCACAGGATGCGGTTCTCCCTCGGCCACCGCAAGCCGACGCCCCCTCGCCCTTCCCAGTTCTCCGCTCATGCGCCCAGGATGCTCCTGACCTCTGACATCCTGTCGCTCCACGGCCCGGGCTCAACCCGGGTGACTCGATACCCTCACCCCGGCCCTCTCCCAGAGGGAGAGGGTGGACGTTTTACAAAATTACCAGCGGCCGGACGCCTCAGACCCTCCGCTCCACCCTCGGCTCCTCCTCCACCGCCCCGCTCGTTACCCTCGCCAGCCAATCCACCAGCCGCTGCACGGGCGCCTTCCCCATCGCCGACGGCGGCGTGAGCGCCCACAGCAGCAGGTAGACCATCAGCACCGTTCCCCCAGACAGCGCCAGCGCCACCACGAACGCCACCCTCACCAGCCCCACGTCCAGGCCCAGCTGCCGCGCCAGCGCCGTGCACACCCCTCCCAACGCCCTCCCCTCTCCTCCTCGGTGCATCCGCTCCGCCCCCGGCTGCCGCTCGCGGCAGTGCGGGCACCTCGTCGCCTCCACCCGGATGTCCATCCGGCACGCCTCGCACCGCTTCGTCTCGTCCATGGCTCCACTCCTCTAGGAAGGCCCACCCACCGCCGGCCTCTCTCCCTCCTCCCTACGCGCCACGTCTCCCCCCATTGCATCGCCCCCTCGCACACCCATTTTCAGTCCCGTCAATTTACAAATTTAATCCCGACCGTGTTGACATCCTTACAAAGCTGTCGACTTTTGAGCACGGGGGGTTCACACTTCCTCGGACCAGATACACATTGGTCCCCGTTGGGGCCTTTTACAACGCACCCCGTCAAGGAGCTTTGCATGGACGCGGCCAGCCTCTCCTCCTCCCCCTCCGCGCAACGTACCGAGGGACAATGTCCCCAGGTACAGGGGGTCTCCCTCCGAGGCCCCTGGTTGCCCGAATACGCGGACGTCCTCACCCCCCAGGCCCTCGAGCTGGTGGCGAAGCTGGCCCGGGCCTTCGGCGACCGGCGCGAGGCCCTCCTGGAGCGGCGCAAGCAGGTCCAGGCCGCCTATGACAAGGGCGAGCGTCCCCGCTTCCTCCCGGAGACGCGTGACATCCGGGAGAAGGAATGGACCGTCTCCCCCCTCCCCCAGGACCTGCTCGACCGGCGCGTCGAAATCACCGGCCCGGTGGAGCGGAAGATGATCATCAACGCCCTCAACTCGGGCGCCAACGTCTTCATGGCGGACTTCGAGGACGCCAACAGCCCCACCTGGGACAACGTGGTGCGCGGCCAGCTCAACCTGCGCGACGCCGTGCGCGGCACCATCAGCTACACCTCCGACAACGGCAAGCACTACGCCCTCCACGAGAAGACCGCCGTCCTCTTCTGCCGCCCCCGGGGCTGGCACCTGCTGGAGCGCCACCTGGAGGTGGATGGCAAGCCCGTCTCCGCCTCGCTCTTCGACTTCGGCCTCTACTTCTTCCACAACGCGCGCGCCCTCCTCGAGAAGGGCAGCGGCCCCTACTTCTACCTGCCCAAGATGGAGAGCCACCTCGAGGCCCGCCTGTGGAACGACGTGTTCCACCTGGCCCAGAGCGAGCTGGGCATCCCTCGCGGCTCCATCAAGGCCACCGTCCTCATCGAGACGCTGCCCGCCGCCTTCGAGATGGACGAAATCCTCTACGAGCTGCGCGAGCACTCGGCGGGGCTCAACTGCGGCCGCTGGGACTACATCTTCAGCTTCATCAAGAAGCTGCAGAGCGACTCCAGGTTCGTCCTGCCCGACCGCGGGCAGGTGACGATGGACAAGGCCTTCCTGCACAACTACTCGCTGCGCCTCATCCAGGTGTGCCACCGCCGCGGCGTGCACGCCATGGGCGGCATGGCCGCCTTCATCCCCATCAAGAGCGACCCGGCCGCCAACGAGGCCGCCATGGCCAAGGTGCGCGCCGACAAGTCCCGCGAGGCCCGCGACGGCCACGACGGCACCTGGGTCGCCCACCCGGGCCTCGTCCCCGTGGCCCGCGAAATCTTCGACCAGCACATGCCCGGGCCCAACCAGCTGGCCAAGAAGCGCCCGGACGTGAACATCAGCGAGGCGGACCTGCTCGCCATGCCCGAGGGCTCCCGCACCGAGGAGGGGCTGCGTCACAACATCCGCGTGGGCGTGCAGTACATCGCCGCGTGGCTCGGGGGCCTGGGCTGCGTGCCCCTCTACAACCTCATGGAGGACGCGGCCACCGCTGAAATCTCCCGCGCCCAGGTGTGGCAGTGGATGCACCACCGCGTCCCGCTCGCCGACGGCAAGCCCGTCACCCCCGAGCGCTTCCGCCAGGTGCTCGCCGAGGAGATGAAGCGCATCGAGGCCGAGGGCGCCACCGAGCGCTACGGCGCCGAGCGGCTCGAGGAGGCCCGGGCTCTCTTCGAGAAGCTCTCCACCGCGCCCCGCTTCGAGGACTTCCTCACCCTTCCCGCCTACGAGGCGCTCGTCTCGCACGGCTGAGTGGCCGTCCCTTTCCGCGGTTCCGTCTTTTCACCCGTACCTTTTCGCGAGGAGCCAACATGTACGACGCCGTGACGACGAAGAACGATGCGACCCCCCACGCCAAGCTCCACGCCCAGCGGTTCGAGGGCATCACCCGCAACTACTCGGAAGCCGACGTCGAGAAGCTGCGTGGCTCCATCCGCATCAGCTACACGCTCGCGGAGATGGGCTCCAAGCGGCTCTGGGAGCTGCTGAACACCAAGGACTATGTCCACGCGCTCGGCGCCCTCACCGGCAACCAGGCCGTGCAGATGGTGCGCGCCGGCCTCGAGGCCATCTACCTCTCCGGCTGGCAGGTCGCCGCCGACGCCAACACCGCCGGCCAGATGTACCCGGACCAGAGCCTCTACCCGGTCGACAGCGTCCCCAACGTCGTGCGCCGCATCAACTCCGCCTTCCGCCGCGCCGATCAGATCGACCACGCCGAGGGCAAGCACGACCGCTACTGGTTCGCCCCCATCATGGCCGACGCCGAGGCCGGCTTCGGCGGGCCCCTCAACGCCTATGAGCTGATGAAGTCCATGATCGAAGCGGGCGCCGCCGGCGTGCACTTCGAGGACCAGCTCGCCAGCGAGAAGAAGTGCGGCCACATGGGCGGCAAGGTGCTCGTCCCCACCAACAACTTCATCCGCACCCTCACCGCCGCGCGCCTGGCCGCCGACGTCATGGGCGTGCCCACCATCCTCGTGGCCCGCACCGACGCCGACAGCGCCAAGCTCCTCATGAGCGACGCCGACGAGTACGACCACGCCTTCATCGACCGCAAGGCCGGCCGCTCCGCCGAGGGCTTCTACCGCCTCAAGGGCGGCCTCGAGTGCGCCATCGCCCGCGGCCTCGCCTACGCCCCCTACGCCGACCTCATCTGGTGCGAGACCAGCACCCCGGACCTCGACCAGGCCAGGAAGTTCGCCGAGAGCATCCGCGCCAGGTTCCCCAACAAGCTCCTCGCCTACAACTGCTCGCCTTCCTTCAACTGGAAGAAGAACCTCGACGACAAGACCATCGCCAAGTTCCAGCGCGAGCTCGGCGCCATGGGCTACAAGTTCCAGTTCGTCACCCTCGCCGGCTTCCATGCCCTCAACTACGGCATGTACGAGCTCGCCCGGAACTACAAGGACCGCGGCATGGCCGCCTACTCCGAGCTCCAGCAGAAGGAGTTCTCCTCCGAGAAGGATGGCTACACCGCCACCCGCCACCAGCGCGAGGTCGGCACCGGCTACTTCGACAAGGTCGCCGAGGTCATCTCCGGCGGTTGTGCGAGCACCCTCGCCCTCAACGACTCCACCGAGGCCCACCAGTTCTGAAACCCGGTGATGGGGTTCAACCCGGGTGAGCGGATACCCTCACCCTAGCCCTCTCCCGGAGGGAGAGGGGATGGTGGCCGCGACCTTCGAGGATTCTTCTCGGGGGCTCGCGGCCTCTGTGTTCCTGGAGCCCAGCTCCACGACTCGTGCTCCCTGTTCCTCGAAGAGCTCGCGCACCCAGGGGTGACAGGTGAAGGCGATGATCTGGTGGCACTCGGAGAGGTGCGACAGCAGGGACAGCGTGCTCCTCGTCCGCTCCAGGTCGAAGTTCACCAGGATGTCGTCCACCACCAGCGGCAACGCCCCCCGCGTCTCCCCGAAGTCCTGGATGACCGCCAGCCGGAACGCCAGGTAGAGCTGCTCCCTCGTCCCTCGCGAGAGCTGCTCCGCGCTCCAGTCCCTCCGCCCATCGCCCACCCGTAGCTCCCTCCTTCCTCCCGCCGGGATGAACACCCGACGGTACCGGCCTCCCGTCAGCACCGCGAAGTGCTCCGAGGCCAGCTGGATGACCCGCGGCTGTTGCTCCTCCTCGAAGCGCCGGCGCGCCCTCGCCAGCAGCGTCAGCGACAGCCGCTCCGATGCATAGCGGGTCGCCAGCTCCGCCGCCCTCGCCCTCAGCCGCTCCTCCTGGATTCGCAACGCGGCCAGCTGCTCGTCGTTCTCCCATTGCTCCAGCTGGCTCCGCGTCGCGCCGTACTCGGTGTGCAATGCCTTCAGGCGCTCGGCACACGCGGGCTCCTGCATCCGCAGTTGTCCCAGCTTCTCCTTCAGTCCCTCCTCTCCCCCCAGGGACTCGATGGCCTCACGCGCCGACTCCTCCTCCAGGCCTGTCGCCGCCTCGATACGCTGGGTCAGCTCGCGCACGCTCCGCGTCAGGGACTCGAAGCGCTCCGCCTGCCGCGCCCGCTGCCGGAACGTCTCCTCCGACTCCCCTCCACCCCGTGCCAGCAACGCCGCCAGCGCCTGCTCCTCGGTCTCCTGGAGACGCGCGTGCCGGGCCCTATCCGCCATCCACTCGTCCCTGCGCGCCCGAAGCGCCCGTGCCTCCGCGTCCCGGGTCTTGAGCTCCTCCAACTCCGTGGACACCCGGGCGGCCACTGCCTCCACCGCGCCTCCCGGTAGTCCCGCCACCCGGGCCTCCTCCTGCAAGCGCGACACGACCGCGGCACAGGTGGCCTCGTCCGCCGCCAGCGCCCGTTCGTCCGCCCTCAGGTCCGCCAGCCGCTGACGCTGCTCGGCCGCGTCACGCCACAGTGCCAGCGCCCGCCCCGGGGAAAGCTCCACCGGAAAGCGCCTCGCGGCCAGCAACGCGGACAGCTCCGCCTGGAGCGTCCGGACCTGCGCCTCCGCCCGGCGCGCGGACTCCTCCGCGGCGTGGGCCTCGTGCGCCACCACGTCCCGCTCCGCCATGCGGGCCTCGTGCTCCCGGTCGAGGTGCTCCAGGCGATCCGCCTGCCGCAGCAGCTCGGTCATCGCCGCTTCCCGAGAGGCGAGCTCCGCCATCGGGGCCTCTGGCGGCACGCCCGCCTCCACGGCGGCCGCCGCCAGCTCGCGCTCCAGCCCGGCCACCCGCCCCGTCAGCACGTCCAGCGCCGACTGCACCCGCGCCACTTCCCGCGCGTGCAGTTGCTGGCGCGCCGTCCGAGCCTCCTCCAATCGCTGGTGGCTCTCCACCGCTCGCCGGTGGCCGAGCACCAGGGGGATGACGAGCAGCAGCGCCCCCACCAGCGCGAGCACTCCCGCCCCCACTCCCGCGTACAGCCCGAGGAGCACGGCCAGCACCACCGCGCCCGCCACGCCAGCCGCCACCGGCCAGGGGGCGGGTGTTGGCCCCAACCCGGGCTCCACCTGGGACCGGAGCGCCTCGAGCCGCTGTCTCTGCTCGGCACGCTGGCCCACCACCTGCTCCCGTTCCACGCGCAGGGGCCGCAGACGCCCCAGCGCCGCCTGTCGGCGACGGACCTCCATGACGGCAACAGGCGGCAGCCGGGCACGCTCCGCCTCCAGACGTGACAGGGCCCCATCGATACGCTCCAGTCCCAGGCGCGCCCGCCCGAGCGCCCCCTCCGCGTCCCGATGCTCCGTCTCCGCCCTCGCCAGACGGTCCGCCAGGGCCTCCAGGGTGCCTCGCGCCGCCGCCCCCAGCTCCAACGCCAGCAGGCCCGCGGCATCCACCTCCAGCCCCAACCCCCTCAGGGCCTGCTCCACCTCCCGGCGCCTGGACTCGAGCGCCGCGCGACGGCCCGGCAAGGCCCGCAGCAGCTCGGCCCTCGCCGTGAAGGCCGCCAGCGCCGAGCGCCACTCCCCCTGCCTCTCGCGCACTCCCGACGCTCCCGACAGCCGCGCCAGCTCGGCCTCACCCGAGGACAGCAGCTCCTCGATGTGCGCCCGCCGCGCCCTCGTCTCCTTCAGCCGCTGCAGCAGCTCCTCCAGCCGGGCCTCCCCTCCCACCGGGAAGGCCGTCAGGTCCGGCAGCCCGGCCAGCTCCGCCCGCGCCCGCACCAGCTCGCCCAGATCCCCCAACGCCGCCTCCAGCCGGGTCAGCCGCCCCAGCTCCCGCGAGATGCCGTCCCGCAGCACCGCCGCCTCCTCCTGCTGCCGGAACAGCGAGCCGAGCCGCTCGCGCTCCTCGGCATACCTCTCCGGGCGATCCTCCAGCGCGTGCAGCTTCGCCTTCACCTCCTCCAGCTCCTTCAGCACCTGGTTGAGCTCGGGGTTGCGCCCGCTCGGCTTGAACAGCTCGCCGGCCCGCTTCTCCAACTGCTTCTCCACCTCCGGCAGCCGGCGCGCGCCCCTCAGCCCGGCCGCGAAGAGCGCTCGGGAGACTCCGTCCTCCTCGGCCAGCTTCTCGAAGGTGGACAGCTCCTCCAGGCTGAAGGCGAACACCTCGCAGAACAGCTCCCGGGACACGTGCGCCAGCGCCTCGTCCAGCCGCGAGGCGAGCAGCTCGTGTCCTTCCGGAGCGTGTACCGTCGCCACCGCCCTCCCCCGCCGGTCCACCACGCGGCGCACCACCATCGGGCCAACACCCGTGCTCACGCACAGCTCGCCCCCGAAGGTCCCCGCCTCGGGCTCGTACCGGGGGCCCCGCTTCTCGAAGCCGAACAGCACGCCCCGAATGAACGCGAGCAGCGTGCTCTTGCCCGCCTCGTTCGGCCCGTACAGCAGGTTGAGGCCCGGCTTCAGCTCCAGCGCGTAGTCGGAGAAGTGGCCGAAGCCGTGCACGCGCACCAGGTCGATCCTCAGTCCCCCGCTCACGTCTCGTCCTCCTCGTGGAGCTGCTCCACCACCCGCAGCCCCGCCTGCTCCACCCACTCCGGCCGGGGTTTCTCCAGCGCGTCCACGCCCAGCCGCGACAAGCGCTGGCGCAGCGAGCGCAGTTCCGCGTCCTCCTTCCACACCGTCTCCAACGCCTCCGGGTCCGCGGCCAGGGCGTCGGCCTCGGCCAGCAGCGTCCCGGTGAAGCCTCCCGCCAGTCGCACCGTCTGGAGGTCCAACTCGGGCCGGCTCGCGTCGCGCAGGGACTCCAGCAGCACCGGCGGGTGACGCCGCGAGAGCTGCTCGCGCAGGTCCGCTTCCAACTGCTGGAGCGCCTCCGGCCGGGACAGCTCGCGGTGCAGCGGGCCCCGCTCCGTCAGCGTGAGACGCACCACGTGCCCGTCCAGTTCCTGCGCGCAGCTCGCGTCCACCTGCTCCGTTACCGCCGCCACGAGCCCATCCAGTGACCCGAGCCCCACGAGCGGCACCTCCAGCCGGTGCCAGCGCACCCGGTCCACCGGGACGAAGCGCCTGCGCGTCCTCCCCTCCTCCACCTCCACCAGCACGCAGCCGCGCTCACCCGGCTCGTTCACGTGCCGCCCCTGCGGGTTGCCCGGGTACACCGCTACCGCTCCGTTGGCGAGCGCGTACTCGGCCCGCGTGTGCACGTGGCCCAGCGCCCAGTAGTCCAGCCCGCGCGCCCCCAGGTCCTCCACCGTGCACGGCGCGTAGTTGGCATGGCCCTCCACTCCGCCCAGGTTCGCGTGCAGCAGGCCCACCGTGAAGTCCGGTGCCGTCCGCCGGAAGCGCGACGACAGGTTCTCGCGCACCTCCACCTCCGGATAGGAGATGCCCTGCACCCGGCAGAGCGCCCTCCCCTCGCGGCGCACCTCCACCTCCTCCCAGTCGGCGCCGAAGACCTTCACCGAGCCCGGCAGCCCCAGCGCCCCCGTGTCTCCGCTCAGCGGGTCATGGTTCCCGTGGACGATGAAGGTCTGGATGCCAGCCACGTGCAGCCGGTCCAGCTCGCGCCGCAGTGCCAACCTCGCGCGCACCGAGCGGTCCTTCGCGTCGAAGAGGTCTCCCGCCAGCAGCAGGAAGGCCACGTGCTCGCGCAGGCACAGGTCCACCACGCGCGAGAAGGCCCGGAACGTGGCCTGTTGGAAGAGGCTCAACAGACTCGAGTCCGCGGGGATGCCGCGGAACGGAGTATCCAGGTGCAGATCGGCCGCGTGGACGAACTTGAAGCGCATCGTGGGCCCGCACACTAGCCGTCCTGATAGCGTGGCCCCACGAACCCTGGGCGAATCCGGAGATCCGGCTCCACCGACCGGGCGCACTGCTCGGGCGGCCCCTGTCAGCGGCCCTCCTCGGGCCCCTGCGCTCCAGCCCGCCCCCCTCAACAGGCCTTCCATCCTTCCGTCACCGCGTAGCTCGGCGAGCCGTCTCGAGCGCACCTCGCCGAGGCGCTCGCCCTGGTAGCCGATAAAGGTGCTCGGTCACCAGGCAGACACACGCCCGCTCGTGGGAGAGGCTCGACGAGGGGGTCGGGCGGACATGGGCAGCTCACCAATCACATTCATCCGAGGCCTGCTCTCTCTGAGTGCGCACACGGAATGGGAGCTGGTGTTTTCAACCAACAACCCAGCAGTAAGAATCGAGGACGGACCCCATGACGAAAATCGTAGCTACCGAGGAACGTACCTTGCGGGTTCGGTCGCCGCTGAAAGACGTCTATCAGTTTTTCAATGATCCCGGGCTCATCAAGGAGGAAACCGCCGATGTCGAGCGGTTTGAGCTTCTCGAGGGCAACAGGGCGCACTGGATCCTCACCGAGAAGGTCGAGAAGGGGATCCGCTACCTGGCTGACTATACTGTCGAGTACCACGGCAACGGCACCGACCACGTGACATGGCGCACGATCGACGGGAATCTTGATACCCAGGGCGAAGTCATCCTGCGCCAGCTGGACGCGCCGAACACCGAGATCCGCTTCCGTGAGATGCTCGCCCCCGATCTGCCCATTACCAACCTGATGGCCAAGCTCTTCAAGCCGATCGTCGCGCGCGAGGTCAGGAAGGATATCGGCAAGTTCCTGGATCGTGTCGAGCACCGGTTCGGTCGCGCTGAGGGCTAAAGCATCGATTCTGCTCTTATTTATCGGCGATGGCCCCAGGTCGCCCAGCCATGGCTGTTTGGATATGAGAAACGCCTGATCAGAAACAAGTGGCCATGATGCAGACTGATTTTCATTCGACGCAGAATCTGGTCGATGTCGTCAAACGCAGAGCCCTCACCGAGGTCGACAGGGTCGCGTGCACGTTCCTCGAGGAAGGCGACGGCCAGGAGGCGCATATCACGTACGGTGAGCTGGATCGGCGCGCGCGCGCGACAGCTTCCATCCTGCAAGGCCTCGCCGCGCCCGGCGATCGGGCCCTCCTGCTTTATCCTGCGGGCCTGGATTATATCATCGCGTTCTTTGGCTGCTTCTATGCCGGGCTGGTCGCGGTGCCGGTGTATCCACCCGACCCGACTCGCCTCGAGCGAACCCTGCCCCGGCTCAAGTCCATCCTGAAGGACTCACAGCCGACGCTGGCCCTCACGACATCGTCAATCCTGGCCATGGCGGAGCAGCTCTTCCTCGGAGACAACGAGTTCGGCGCGCCGCAGTGGGTCGCCACCGACTCGATCGACGGCGCGGAGCGCAGCTACGTCGGGCCTGAGTTGACGGAGTCGTCGTTGGCGTTTCTGCAGTACACCTCCGGGACCACGCGCGACCCGAGAGGGGTGATGCTGACCCACGGCAACCTGGTGGAGAACCTGGAGGTGATGCGCCGCTGCTTCGGCATGAGCGATAAAGATCGGGTCGCCAGCTGGCTGCCGCCTTACCACGATATGGGGCTGATCGGCTCGATCCTCGTCCCCATCTATGTGGGCGCGCCGCTCGTCCTGATGTCTCCGATGCACTTCATGCGCCGTCCTTTTTCCTGGCTCAGCGCCATCTCGCGCCATCGCGTCACCGTGACCGGGGGACCGAACTTCGCGTACGAGCTTTGCTCCCGCAAGGTCTCGGAGGAGCAGCGGGCCACGCTCGACCTCGGTTGTCTCGAAGTGGCGTTCGTGGGCGCGGAGCCCATCCGCGAGCGGACCCTCGACGTGTTCGCGGAGACGTTTGGCTCCTGCGGGTTCGACCGCCAGGCTTTCTTCCCCTGCTATGGATTGGCGGAGGCTACGCTCTTCGTGACGGGCGCCTCGAGGAAGACTGGCTTTCGAGTGCACTCCTTCAGCAAGCCCGCCTACGAGCAGAAGCGCGCCGTCGCCGTGTCACCTGACGCAGTGGAGCGCATCGAGCTCGTCGGCTCCGGCGCCGCAGGCCCCGGGTTCGAGGTGGTCGTCGTCAACCCAGACTCCGGTACCCTTTGCGGCGAGCACGAGATCGGCGAGATCTGGATCTCGGGCCCGAGTGTGGCGCGAGGCTACTGGGGCCGCTCCGAGGAGACGAGCGCGACGTTCCATGCCGAGCTGGTTTCAACGCCGGCGCACCACGACGGGCGGAAGTTCCTGCGCAGCGGAGATCTCGGGTTCCTCCACGACGGCGAGCTCATCGTCTCCGGGCGGCTCAAGGATCTCGTCATCATTCGTGGCCGCAACCACCATCCTCAGGACATCGAGGCGACCGTGGAGAGCTGCCATCCGCGGATCCGGCGCGGCTGCTGCGCCGCATTCTCCCTGGAATCCCAGCCACGAACGAACCCGAAAGGAGCGGAGTCTGAACGGCTCGTGGTGGTGGCGGAGCTTGCCAAGGGAGTCGATGGAGACGGGGACACCCAGGAGGCCCTGCTTGCGATCCAGCGAGCAATCGCCGAGGTCCACGAGATCCGGGTCGACAACATCGTGCTCATCATGCCGGGCACCATCCCCAAGACGTCCAGCGGGAAGATCCAGCGGGGCGCCTGCCGAGAGGGATTCCTCGCCGGAACGCTGAGCGAGATCGCGCGGAGCGCGCTGACGGGGGCCGCCGCTCGGGAGCCGGCGCCGCGGAATGAAGAGGTTGGCACGACCACCGCGGGCAAGACGGCAGCGGAGATCGAGCGATGGCTCATCGATTATGTGAGCCATGGCTTCGGCCTTCCGACGACGCACATCGAGCGCACATCGCGCCTCACAGACCTCGGGCTCGACTCGGTGGAGGCGGCCCTGCTGGCCGGAGAGCTCGAGACCTTTCTGGATCGCCCCATCCCGGCGACGCTAATCTGGGAGTTCCCGACGATCGATCTCATGGCCCGCCATCTGGCGGGAGAGCCGGTCTCGATGGGGCGCCCTCACCATCACACCCGGGAGCTCGCCCCGTCCGAGGCGCGCCGGCATCCCTATACAGAGTACCTCAATCCGTACCTGAGCAAGCTCCTCGAGCGGTTCAAGCTCGACAAGAGCTTCGTCCGCGGCTCGGGCTGTGACCTGTATGACGCGGAGGGACGGCACTACCTCGATTTCGTGGCCTCGTACGGCGCGCTTCCCTTTGGCCACAACCCGAAGGAGCTCTGGGCGGCGCTGCTCGCGGCCAGGGAGAGCGAGAAGCCCGGCTTCGTCCAGCCCTCGCTGCTCGCCTCCGCGGGAGAGTTGGCACGCCGCCTCATCGGCGTGGCACCCTCGGGGCTGCGGTACGTCACGTTCGCCAACAGCGGCACCGAGGCGGTGGAGGCCGCGATCAAGCTGTGCCGCACCAACACGGGGCGCCTCGGGATCCTGTCCACCGCCGGCAGCTTCCACGGCAAGACCCTGGGCGCGCTGTCCGCCACCGGGAACGCCAGATACCAGCACAACTTCGGCGCGCCGGTACCGTTCTTCCACGGCATACCCTTCGGGGATATCGAGGCGCTCCGGGACGCTCTCCTGGAGAGGCCCGCCTATTATGCGGCTTTCGTCGTGGAGCCGATTCAAGGCGAGGGGGGCATTGTCGAACCGCCGGTCGGCTATCTCGCCGCAGCCAAGAAGCTCTGCCGGGAGGCGGGGGTGCTCCTGGTCTTCGACGAGGTCCAGACCGGGCTCGGCCGGACGGGGACGCTCTTCGCGAGCAGCGCGGAAGGCGTGGAGCCGGACGTAATGGCGCTGGCCAAGGCGCTCGGCGGGGGGCTGTTTCCCATAGGCGCCTGCATTTCTTCGGAGGAAGCCTACAGCGAGGATTTCGCGCTCAAGCATTCGTCCACGTTCGCTGGAGGCACGCTGGCCTGCGAGGCGGGGCTGGCCACGCTCGAGCTCCTGGAGCGAGACAACTTCGCCCTGGTCAAGCAGGTCGCGGAGAACGGAGCCCGGCTCAAGGGCGCGCTGCTCGAGTTACAGCGCCGCTATCCGAGGTTGATCAGCCAGATCCGCGGGCGGGGCTATTTCCTCGGCATCCAGCTCGGCGTCAATCGTCGGACCTGGCCGTCGAGCATCCTCGCTCTCGCCGCCGAGGAGGGCGGCCTCGCGCCGATCTTCGCCAGCTATCTCCTCAACGTCGAGGGCGTGCGCATCGCCCCGACGCTGAACAGCACCGACGTCCTACGCATCGAGCCTCCGCTCACGGCCACATGGCAGCAGTGTGAGGTCGTGCTCGGCGCGCTCGAGCGGGCCCTCGCGGTGTTCGACACGGGAGACACGGGCCGGGTCCTCGGCTCGATCCTGAGCAGAGCTCCGCGAAGCGCGCCGGAGGTCATGGCGCGCACCATGCCCCGTGCGCCGATCCAGCCACGCCCAGACGAGGGTCGCTTCGCCTTCATCCTGCACCCACTCGATCTGCGCAGCTACGCCAGCTTCGACTCCACGCTGGCCACGGTTGGCGCCGCGGATCTGGAGAACGCGGCCAAGATCGTTCACGGCACGGGCAAGCCCGCGATCGTGGGCGAGACCCGGATCGTGGCGAAGAGTGGGCGCTCCGCCTATGGCGAGTTCATCCTCGTCAGGCGCACCGCTGACGAGCTGATGGCGATGCCTCGCGAGGCTGCCGCGAAGGAGGTGCGTGGCGCCGTGGAGCTCGCTCGCGGGCGCGGGGCTCGAATCGTCGGGCTGGGGGCCTTCACGTCGATCGTGACCCACGGTGGCTTGACGGTGGCGGAGAGCGACGTCGCCGTGACCACCGGCAACACATTCACCGCGGTGTCAGCGCTGGAGGGCGTGCGCCTGGCTCAGCGTACCTGGCGCCCGGAGGTCACCGCGCCGGCCGTGGCTGTTGTCGGCGCTGCCGGCGCGATCGGACGCGCCACGGCGATCCTCATGGCGGAGGACGCCTCCCTGCTGATCCTCATTGGCAACCCGCTCCACGGCAAGGAGCATAGCCGGAGCCAGCTCCTCCGCGTCGCCGGGGAGGCGTGCCGCTACCTCGCCGTCGAGGCGAGCCGCAACGTCGTGTTTCGCAGAGGCACTCTGGCGCACAGGATGCTGACCTCAGGACTCCTGCGGTCCCCCGACTTGTCGCAAGAAGAGCTCACGGTCATGGCAGAGCAGATGGAGCGTGATGGCCTCTTCCTGGTTGCCTACGGCATGGGCGAGGTCCTCCCGCTCGCGGATGTCGTGATCCTCGCCACGAACGCCACCACAGCCCTCGTGAAGCCCCACCACCTGGGACAGAACGCGCTGGTGTGCGATCTCTCTCGTCCGAGGAATGTGGGCCGGGAGGTCCAGGAGGCGCGGCCCGACGTCCTGGTCATCGACGGCGGCGTGATCGAGATCCCAGGGAGGCCCGACATCGGGAGCTTCGATCTGGATCCGGGCCTGACCTATGCGTGCATGGCCGAGACGATGATGCTGGCCCTGGAGCAGCGGTACGCCCACATGAGCCTCGGCGCGAACATCGACGTGGCGGGGCTCAGGCTCATGCGCCAGCTCGCCGATCTGCATGGATTCAAGGTTGCCGCCTTGACGCGCACGACATGGCCCCCGAAGGTCGCCAACAGCCATCCCTGAGATTCAAACTCAGATTGGAGCTCGCATGGACAAGCACAATACATTTCATACCCGAGCGACCTACAATCTGGTGCGCCTGGATTACCTCGTCCTCCTCATCTTCTGCAGCACGCTGGTGCTGGTCCACGCGAGGGAGGTGCGGTGGTTGCCGTTCGTGATCGCCTTTGCCTGGATCGATCTGGTGGGCGTGCTCCCAGCCTATTACGTCTACTACTTGCGCCGCTCCGGTGAGCACCGCAGCATCCACCCGATATTTTATTTTCTTTACAACACCTGCCACAGCGTCGGGACCAACGTGGTCGTGACGCTGGTGTGGGTCGTGCTTCACGGTGGCTGGGAGTGGGCGATGCTCGCCGCCCCCATTCACCTCTGCGGGGATCGAGCGCTCTTTGGCAACATCTACAAGCCCCTCGGGCTCTCGTTCGAGCCAGTAACCTTCAAGGACTTCCAACGGTTCCTGGCTGAGTACAAGAAAAAGGGACGGTGGTAGACGGCGGCGAGCCTGCCGATCGGAGACCGCTCGCCTGTCATTGGATACAAGAAAGAGGTGTTTTCTTCATGAATATATCCACCGGCAACGAGACTGACTGGGAGGCAGCGCCCGACCTCCTCGAAGGGTCCATGAAGCTGGAGCTCACTCCGGACGAGTGCGGCATGGAATACTGGCTGCAGGCGGTGGTCCAGGGGACGCTGCTCGGCCAGGTTCATGGGCATCTGCCCGACGCAACCGTCCCTCCATACCTCCTTGAACCTGGCCCGCTGCGGTCCGCCATCCTGGAAGAGTTCGCCTTTCGAACCGTCTCCGAGGAGATGGGCACGCGCGCGATCACTCATCTTGTCCGCACGGCGCCGACCGCGGCCACGATGGACTTCTACGCCACACAATTGCTCGACGAGGCGCGCCACGCCGCGGTGTTCCGCCGTCACCTTGTCGATCTGGGTATCGCGGAGAGTGACGTCCCCAAGCTCATCGATGAATTCGTGGGGGACAAGCGCGACAGCGTGCTCGTGCCGCTCGAGAAGTTCGCCCTCGACACGGTGGGAGGGCGGGACGATTTCATCGTCGGCGTCCTGATGTTGACCGTCATCGTGGAGGGTGTGCTCGCCCCCGCGTCGGAGTTGAGCGAGCGCAAGTGGAGGCTCCTCGACCCGCCGGCAGCGCAGACCGCCCGAGGCGCCAACATCGACGAGGTCCGCCATCTTTGCGTCGGCAGCGCCATCATACGAGACCACCTCCTGAAGCACCCGGAGGATCGCCCCCGCCTCCTCGCCCTGGTCGGCCAGGGGATGGAACTCTGGAAGACGGTGCCGATCCGCGATGTCATCGTGCGTCGCGAAGTGTTGTTTCAGCAGGGGATCCAGGAGCACGCGGAGTTCCTCAAGGACTACGAGATCGTCCGGGGCAGGCGGCTTATCGACACCGGTGTGGAGGAGCGACTCGAGCTCCAGATGGAATGGGCGGGCGCGATGCAGAGGACACGGCTCGCCTACATGGGGCTCATGCCCGCCAATGCGGCCGGCCAGGGCTTTTCATCCATATCCTTCAAGGGATGAGCATGAAAAACGTACTGCTCACCGGCGCCTCCAACGCCGTGGGAGCTCAAGTCCTCGAGCTCCTGGTGGAGAGGCACGACATCGCCCGCATCTACCTGCTCTCGCAGGGCGTGGCGAGCCCGCCGCCCTCCCTGGCAAGCGCCCGCTCCTCCGCGGCGGCGAAGGCCCAGGAGGTGCTGCCTCTCTCGGGCGACGTGCGGCTTCCCCGGCTCGGGCTGGACGAATGGGCGTTCGACGATCTCTGCGCCACCGTCGACACCATCTTCCACTGCGCCGAGCGAGCTGAAATCGACCAGGACCTCGAGAAGGCGCGGGAGGGGAACGTCCAGCCGGTGCGCACCTTGATCGCGCTGCTCGAGAAGGCTCGCGGCGCCCGGCTCGTCCACTTGTCGACCACTTGGGTCGCGGGGACGAAGAGGGGCCTGTTCACGGAGTTCGATCTGGATTGCGGGCAGGGCTTCTACAACGCCTACGAGCAGAGCAAACACGAGGCGGAGCGCCTTCTACGGGACTCCTCCATCTCCGGGCGGGTCACCGTGGTCAGGCGAAGCCTGGCCCTGGGCGGGCCCCAGCGCGGAGTCACCGCGGGGACGATGACGCTCGAATCCGTCATTCAATCGTTGCTCGGCGGGTGGCGAATCCTGGTCTCGGGGGATCCGCGCATCCGCGTGGACGTCATTCCCATGGAGTATCTGGCCGAGGGAGCGGTGGCCCTGGCAGACCACCCGGGGGCCGCCGGAAGGACGTGCCACCTCGTCGCAGGCTGGGAGAAGTCCTGGACGCTGCGGGAGCTGGTCGAGATGGTGCAGACCCGTTGCCGCACCGCCCAGCTCGGGTTTCTGCCTCCACTCCTGGCGTCCCTAGCGCGGCTGCTCAGCCGCTTGAGCTTCGGCCGGGTGGCGGCGTTTCCCGGTCGCTGGAGCTCACTCAAGCCCTACCTCCACCAGCGAAGCGTGTTCGACGGTTTTCTGGCCAGGAACCTGCTTGAGCCGCTCGGCGTCACCTGTCCGCCTCCCGACGCGTTCCTGGCACGGGTCCTTGACGCCGTCTCCGCGCGCTCGATCGCCATGAGGCTCATCCCGGGTGGACCTCATGCTGTGATTGAAAGGTGAACATCCATGGGCCTCTTGGAGAGAGAACGAGCAACGTTGGCCGAGTTGCTTCCCGGCCTGGATGAAACACTGGCGGCGATTCCCCTGGCGGAGCTGGAGCGCCCGGGCAATCCCTGCATCAGCCTGTTCCGGGCGGCCGGAGGGCCTGCCCTCGTCATCCCACGCGACCTGGGCGGCAAAGGAGCCACTCCGCTGCAGGCCGTGCGCGTTCAACGCGCCCTCGGAAGCCGCTCACCCTCTCTGGCGGTGGTGGCGACCATGCACAACTTCTCGATCGCGACGCTGGTGGAGTTTGGCGTCTTTGGTGCCGATGATTCGGGCGCCGCCGTGCTCTCCGCCATCGCGGAGGACAACCTGTTCATGGCCTCGGGCTTCGCCGAGGGCCGCAGCGGCGCGCACATCCTCGCCGCGACGATGCAGGCACGGGCGACGCCCGACGGGGGCTATCTCATCAGCGGAAGCAAGAAGCCGTGCTCGCTCACGTACTCGATGGATCTGCTGAGCGCGAGCGTCATGATCCAGAATCCCTCGGGCGGGGGCTCGCGCAGGGCGGTCGTGCTCGTCCCCGCGGACTCTCCTGGCCTCGAGCGCCGACCGTTCTGGCGGAGCTCTGTCATCACGGGCGCCGAGAGCGACGAGGTGATCCTCAACGACGTGCCGATCCCCGGGGATTGCCTGTTCTTTCCGGACGCCGAGGACCACCTCGATTCGGTCGAAGTCGCAGGCTACCTGTGGTTCCAGCTGCTCGTCACAGCTTCCTACCTCGGCACCGCCAGCGGCCTGGTCGAGCGCGTCATCGTCGCCGGCAAGGGCGGGGCCACGGAGCGGACCCTCCTGGGGATCGAGGTCGAGGCGGCAATGGAGGCGCTCGAGAGCGTCGCGCGCTCGATGATGGGCGAGCCCAAGCCGGAGCTCCTGCCCCGGGCGCTCCTCGTGCGCTATGCAGTGCAGTCGGCCATCGAACGGGCGACCATGCTCGCGGCCGAGGTGTTGGGTGGAATGGCATTCATCAGCTCGCCCGAGGTGGCTTACCTCATGGGGGCCTCCCGCGCGCTGGCGTTCCATCCGCCATCGCGGCTCAGCAGCGGCGCCGCGCTCGCGGGTTACCTTGCCGGTGAGCCGCTCAATAAGCTGTAGAATTGTAGAAGTGTGGAGTTATTCATGAACGAGCAAGTACATCGGATCCGCACGACGAGCGACTTCATGCTGGCGGCCTCCGAGTTTCCCGCGATCGGTGATGCGCGCGGCGTGGTCGTCCTGGGTCACGCGATGATGTGCAACCGATCGACCCTCGACCGTCCGCCGGGCAAGGGGCTCGCCAGCGCGCTCGCCATGGCTGGGCTGCATGTCTACACATTCGACTTCCGTGGGCACGGCCAGAGCGGCGCCACTGCTGGGGCGGGCGGCCGGTGGACCTACGACGATCTCGTCAACCACGACCTGCCTGCCGTGGTGGCATGGGCGCGCGCCCGCCACCCCGATCTCCGGCTCGGCGTCCTCGGACACAGCTTGGCCGGGCATGCCGCCCTGCACTGGCTTGGCCAGCACCCGGACGCCCCCGTGGACGCGCTCGTGCTCTATGCGGCGAATGTGTGGGTGCCAAGCTTCGACCCCTCCCGTCTGCGCTGGTTCAAGAAGCGCACCCTGCTGGCCCTCTGGCTCCTGGTGAGCCGGACGGTTGGCCATTACCCCGCCCGCCTCATGCGCACAGGCACCGACGATGAAGCGCTCGGGCTCGTCGCCGACTTCAATCGCTGGGCAGCGACCGACCGCTGCCTCCGCGAATCCGATGGCGCCGATTACCTGGCCGGTCGAGCCCGGGTCCGGCAGCCGGTGCTGGCCTATGTTGGCGAGAAGGACGACCTCCTCTGTCTCAGAGAGTGCTGCGAGCGCTACCTGGCGCCCGTCCCCGACCACACTCTCAAGAGCGTCTCAGCCGCGACACACATGTCGCTTGTGTTGAGCCACCGATCGCAACCGACCTGGGAGGAGACAGCGAAGTGGTTTCTCGAGAAGCTCGGGAAGTCGGCGTGAGGCGGGCTCAAGGATGTGACCATGATCTACCTCCCCGCGGCGCTCCTCATCTACATCGGGGCGACCTTGGTACGAGACCGCGCTGGCCAGGCGGGACCGCGGCCGGTTTTGATTCCCACGGTGCCGCACAAGAAGAGGATCAATCCAGTAAAGCCGCATGCCGCGGCACCAGATCTAAATCATTTCATCTTCGTTATCGCATACACCTCCGATTTCGACAGCCCTCCCCCGCGCTCGTCAGGCGCCGTAGCGGCGATGAACACCGTCGAACCCCAACTGGAGGAACTCGAGCGCGCGACGAGCGGCGAACTTCGCTTTGGCCTGCACCGAGGGGGTCGTGGCATAGCGATTGACCAGGAGCGCGCCCTCGTGGACGTGCTGCGGGTCGACGTCGGAGTGCACCGTCAGCCACGCCAGCGAGGATTTGTCGAGCGCCACGCCTTCGCGCCCGTTGTAGTATTGGAAGAGGGCGGGGCCGACGGACTCGATGATGTTCTTGGAGATGCCCTCCAGGCCCATGCACAGCGCCGCTCCGGCCTCGGCGACGTGCCCGTCGAACGCGAGCCGGCTGAGGTAGTCGTTGAGCGCCTGCATCTCGGGACATAGCTCGGTGGTCACGATCTGCTCTTCCGACAAGCCCCAGGCTGTTGCGAAGCGCATCCAGAGCTTCGGGTGGGTGCGCTCCTCGTAGAGATTGATCATGAGAGCGTCCCGGCACTCGGGGTTGTCGACCTTGCGCAGCAGCATGCCCAGCCACGCCGGGAACTGATTGACGTAATGGTACTGCTGCGAGACCCACGCGCGGCAATGCCTGAGCGAGAGCGAGCCCGTCGCGGCTTGCCTCAGGAAGGAGCAGTTGATCACTGCCTGCCGGAAAGGCTGGATGTACGCCGCGAGCTCATCGGCGAACGTCACCACAGCGCTGCTCGTGCCAAGATCCGCTTCCATTGACACCACTCCTTCGTCCTTGAAACACAGCAGGCGGCGATTCCCAAATGGGCCCTCATATTGGCAACATGTTTTTACTCGCCGAAAATCCCTCTTCCTCGCACAATCTAGAACCGCTACCGGGCTCACGACATGGCGTGGATCCATTTTGCGGAGCGGCGACCGGGGACGCAGGTTAGGTTTTCCTGGGCGGTGCAGCGCCCGCGCTCACCCATACAGCAGGCAGACGACAGCGCTCCTGCAACGGATTGGAAAGAGGCCGCTTCATGCATTGCGCAGTGTACCAGTCAATCGATGAGATCGGTCCGGACCGGATCGCCCCGCTGCAGGGCTCGCCGATCGATTTCTCGTACGGCCTCTTGCGGGCGCTCGAGCGTTCGCTATGGGGAGACCTCAAGATCCGCTATCTCAGCATCGAAGAGGGGGGAAGGGTCCTGGCGTTCATTCCGGTCAATATCGGAACGAACATCGCGTTCACCGCCGCCATGCCGACCCTGGTTCAGACCGGCTATCCGGCACTCGTCGACCGTCTGGGCCTCGCCGCCGCTTACAAGATCGCGGTGGTCGGCTCTCTCGTCTCGGACCGGGGCTTCATCCCGCTCCACCCTGATTGCGACCACGACGCGGTCATCGAATTGATGATCCGGGAGATTGACGCCCTGGCCCGGGAGGAGAAGGTCCAGGTCTGCTTCCTGAAGGATCTGCACCAGGATTTCCCGGGCCGCGTGCGCGTGCGCGCCGCCGGCTTCGTCGAATGCTACTCACTGCCGACAGTGAGGATCGATACCCACTTCAAGTCGTCGGATGACTACATCCAGAGCCTGAGCACGAACGGGCGCAGCCACGCTCGGCGGACGCTCCGCAAGGTGGGCAAGAACTTCACCCTGCGCGTGGTGACGGACTTCGCCTCCCTCATCCCTGACGTGTACCCGCTCTTCCGAGCCACATACATGAAGGCTCAGTTCAAGCTGGAAGAGCTCCCTCCTCAGTTCTTCGTCGAGTGCGGCCGCGCCCACCCCCCGAGCTCCGAGATGGTCCTTTGCGAGAAGGGCTCCCGCATCGTCGGCGCCTACCTCGTCCTCTACAACGCGGAGCAACAGCTGAACAAGAGGATCGGCATCGACTACACGGATGAGGAGAGCCCGGTCATCTATAATGTCTTGAACTACTATTGTATCATCCGCGCCATCGAACGCGGGATTCCCCTCTCATACCTCGGCCAGACAACGTACACGCCGAAGGTGAGGATGGGAGGCCGCCTGGAGGACCAGTTCATCTACGTGAAGGGGTACAATCTGGGCGTTCGGTTGAGCTTGCCGCTGCAGCGGGCGTGGATGAACCGCTATCGCACCCAGCAAGTCCACAAGCAGATGGAAGCGAGCGCTGATGCGCCAGCTAAATCCTTGTTCAGGAATCCACGAGGCAAGTGGCGCCAGGCGTGCAGCCGTGGCTGATTCATTGGACGTCGAGGAGACGTCCTGGCGCTGGAGGGAACCGGTGAAGCATCCCAGCCTTGAGACAACGTTTGGCTCCCCTGTCGCGGCCTCCGTGAGCGGGCCCAGGGTCCGCACCGCGCGCAGCCAGCGGCGGAGGGTTCTGCTGATCACGTCGCTCGGCGTGTTCATGGTCTCCCTGGACACGACGATCGTCAACGTCGCCTTCCCGGCGATACAAAGCACCTTTCCCGGCACGACGCAGGTGGCCCTGTCCTGGGTGCTCAACGCCTACTTCATCGTGTTCGCCGCGCTGCTGGTCAGCGCGGGTCGCGTGGCGGATCTCGTCGGGCGGCGCCGGGTCTTCTTCATCGGGCTGAACCTCTTCACGTTGGCATCGGGGCTCTGCGGTCTCGCGCCGACGGCATCACTGCTCATCGCGGCCAGGGCCCTTCAGGCGATCGGGGCGGCGGCGCTCATCCCCGCATCGCTGGCGTTGCTCCTTCCCGCGTTCGAGGTCTCGCGGCGCGCCACTGCGATCGGGTTATGGGGCGCCATCGCGGCGCTCGCCTCGGCACTGGGGCCCATCCTGGGGAGCGCTCTACTCGAATGGGCCAACTGGCGCTGGGCCTTCTTCATCAACCTGCCCGTGGGGCTCTTCGCGTGGCTGTGGGGCCGCAAGGTCCTCGACGAGTCCCGTGACCCGGACGCCGTGCACTGGCCCGATCTGGTCGGCGTGCTGGCCGCCATCGCGACGGTGGGCCTGTTCGCGCTGTGGATCATCCAGGGCGCCGCATATCCCTGGTTCGACCCGCGCCGGCTCGCCTCGTTGGCAGGCGTGATAGGGCTGTTTCCGCTGCTGATCTGGCGCTGCGCGCGGCACCCGTCTCCCGTGCTCGATCTCTCGCTCTTCCGGATACGCTCCTTCACGATCGCCAACCTCGCGACCCTGTTGTTCTCCGCGGCGTTCTTCTCCGCTCTGCTCGGGTACGTCCTGTTCCTTACCTCGGTCTGGCACTACCCGCCGCTGACCGCGGGGCTGGCCATCACGACAACGCCGATCGCCGCCGCGGTCGTCGCAGGGCCAGCCGGAGTGCTGGCGGATCGCTTCGGCCACCGCTGGATTGTGGTGACCGGCACGGTCGTGTTCGCGGTCGGCGCCGCCTGGCTCATTCTGCGCGTTGGCCCCGAGGTGGCCTACGTCAGGCATTGGCTCCCTGGCTCGTTGCTCATGGGTGCAGGCGTCGGGATGGCCTTCCCGACGCTCTCCAGCGCCTCCATGTTGGCGCTGCCGCCGGCGCGCTTTGCCGTCGGCAGCGCAGTGAACGTGACGAGCCGCCAGTTGGGAGGGGTCCTTGGCGTGGCCATCTTGATCGTCCTGCTCAGCCGGCCGTCGACGGGAGAGCCGGCGGAGATGCAGTTCCGCGCGGGCTGGATCTTCATGGGCCTCATCTCACTTGCCGCCGGCCTGGTCAGCCTTGCCCTTGGAGGCAAGGCACATGGGGATTCACGCGGAGAATAGCCATCCACGGCCACGTACAACCACTTCATCGCCCCCGGAGCGGATTTCGTAGGGGGTATTGCAGCGGGTCCGGGGCAGCTCCTGTTCCAGGTGGGCCGCTCCCGGCGGAAAGGCAGGCGCGGCGTCCCCCCACCCGTGACAGGCCAAGACCATGGATATGCCCAACGCTCTGCCCATCGATGTCCCTCAGCCGGCCCGCGTCGCTGTATGGAAGCGCAGGCCGCGAGGAAGGTGGGTCATCCTGGCGGGAGGGCTCCTCTACTGGAGGCTGCACCCTCGGCGGCTGGTCGCCGTCCAGGTGGTGCGGGGCATGGCGGTCGAAGCGGTCCATGCCAACGGGACCGTCGCGGCGAAGGACCGGGTCGACATCCGGGCGCGGGCCGCTGGGCCGCTCATGCGCCTCCTGGTGCGGGAGGGCGATGTCGTAGAGAAGGATCAATTGCTCGCCCTCATCGACACGCCGACACTGGAGCGCGCAACCCGCGCTCCCCTGCTGGACGGGAACGGATACCCTCACCCCGTCCCTCTCCCGGAGGGAGAGGGGTGGGTGGGGGATGGGTGGTTAGCGTCTGGGTTGGCGTCTTTCCGCGATTCCGTTCGCCAGTTTGACCTGCTGCTTCCAGTGACCGTAGAGCCGGCCCTGTGAGGCCAGCCGGTCCAGTTCCCTCCGCGTCTCGTCGTCCACCGCGCCCGGCGCCGCATCCCGGTACGGCGTCCCCGGCAGCGGCATGAACGTGTGCCCGTGCACCTTCGCCCCCAGGTCCGCCAGCCGCTTCATCAGCTCCAGCGTCGCCCTCACGTCCTCCGGCGCCTCGCCCGGCAGCCCGAGGATGAAGTCCACGTTCGGCACGAACCCCGCCTCCACCGCCAGGCTCGCCGCCCTCACCACCGTCTCCACGTCGTGCCCCCGGTGACTCGCCTGGAGAATCCGCTCGCTCCCCGACTGCCCTCCGATGATGAGGTTGTCGTTGTCCACGTAGCGCTTGAGCAGCGCCAACGCCTCGGGCGTCACGTGCTCCGGTCTCACCTCCGAGGGGAAGGTCCCGTAGAACACCCGCCCCTCCGGGCCCATCGCCTCGCGCACCGCCGCCAGCAGCCGCTCCAGTGCCTCCAGATTCACCGACTCGTCCGGCGAGCCGTACGACATGGACGTCGGCGTGATGAAGCGCACGTCCCGCTTGCCCGCCTTCCTCAACACCCGCGTCCAGTGCGCGATGTTCTCCACGCTCCGGTGCCGGAAGCGCGCCTTGCTCATGAAGGGCGTCTGGCAGAACCGGCACGCGTAGATGCAGCCCCGTGTAATCTCGATCGCCCCGAACTTCGCGTGCCCCGCCGCGAACGGCGGGTACGTGTCCAGCACCACGCCCTCGCTCCGCCCCTGCGGCACCATCCGCCCCTCCACCAACCGGGCCATGCCCCGCGTCTGTCTCGGGTCCTCGCCGCGCACCAGCCGGCCGAGCAGCTCCAACAACACCGGCTCGCCTTCGCCCACCGCCACCAGATCGAAGCCCGCTCGCAGCGTCTGCTCCGTCTCCGCCGTGGCGTGCACCCCGCCCGCGATGCACAGCACCTCGCGGCCCTCCAGCCGCTCACGCAGCCACGCCAGCTCCTCGACCGCTCCGGGGAAGCTCGCCGAGTAGAACGACCACGCCACCACCACCCGGTACCCCTCATCGTGGCACTGGCGCACCGCCGTCAGCAGCGACTCCCGGTCTCTGGGGAAGCGCAGGGCCACGTCCCGCCCCACCGCGTCCGCCTCCACCGCCCCCGCGAGGACGGTGAGCGCGTACTTGCCCGGGTACTGGTAGCTCAGGACGAGCGCGACCTTGTTCTTGGTGGAGGACATCTCGTCGAAAATTAACACGCTCCACCAGCCGACAGAGCCATTGTCGCACCCCTCGCGGGCGGACCAACCCTCGCTAGACTGGTCGCATCCTCCCTGGAGGTCCGATCATGACGGCTCACCGCGAGTGGATGTTCGGCACCAACCGAGTGCGCTTCGAACCTCCTGACCTGGTCGTCGCGAAGTACTCCGGCCTCACCAGCCTCGAGGAGGCCCGGCGCACCACCGCCATCTACCGCGAGCTGGGCTCGCAGCAGCCCTTCTTCCTCATCGTGGACGTCGCCGAGTCCGAGCTCGACAAGAAGGCCCGCGAGCACTTCATCCAGAACCTGCGCACCGAGTGGCTCCTCGGCGTGGTGTACGTCGGCGCGGGCTTCGTGCAGAAGGCCGCCACCAAGGCCATGGCCATCGCCATCTACGTCACCGGCAAGTCGCACCTCGACTTCCTCTTCGCCAACACCGAGGCGGAGGCGCGCGCCCTCTACGAGCGCAAACGCAAGGAACAGGTGCACGTGGCCTGAGAGCCCTCTCGCCCCGGCCCCTCAGTTCCGCGGCCGAGCCAGGGGCGCACGCGCGCCGGAGAAGGTCATCACCTCCAGCGGGAGGCCGGAGGCCTGGTTCGCGACCTGATCCGTACCACTCCGGCGCCGTGTCTCGGCACCCGCGGAGACACCGGACAGGCCCAGCCCCAGGCCGCGGCGGATGACGCGCTCGCTCCGGAGCACGTCGGCCAGCAGCCGGCGGTGGCCATCGAGCCCCAAGGCGCGCAGCTGCGCGTGCAGGGCCAGCGCGCCTCCCGTCTCCAGCGCTCGCAGTCCCACCGAGTGCAGATCCACCCCATCCCTCAGCAGGAAGAGGCCCGCCGGGTACGAGGCCCGCCCCAGCCACCGGAAGTCGAGCCCCACCGAATCCGCCAGGTGCAGGTGCCGCACCCGCGTCCGGATGTGCGCGAGCGCCTCCAACACCAGGGGCTCGAAGCCGAGCGGGTTGGCCTGGAAGTCATAGTCGTTGAAGACGCCATAGAGCCCGCCCCACGCCGCGTCCGCATGGAGGTGCACGGGCCTCAGCCCATGGCGTGTGGTGAGGCTGTCCGCCACCTCACGCAGCTCCTGCAGGTCATCCAGGGCGCACGCGCCCTCGCTGCCGGTGGTCGCCACCACATAGGCGGGCACGTCCCCACCGCAAGCAACGGCCCGCATCTTGTCGTGCAGATCCGACGGATCCATCGCGCCATCCTTGCGCGTCCTCACGCGGATGAGGTGGTAGCCCCCAATCCCCGTGGTCTCCACCGCCTCGCTCAGGGCCTCGTGCCCCGCCTCCGAGGCGAAGCAGTAGAGGTTGCGCGGCACGCCCTTCCTCCGGGCCGTGGGAGCCTGCCTCGCGATGGCCATGCGCAACCCCGCCAGCACCGCCGCGCGCGCACCCCAGACGGTGAAGCCCTGACTCCGCTCGGCGTCGTAGCCCACCACCCGCGCCACCATGGCGACGACGCGCGACTGCGCCTCATCCGCCAGCAGGCCCTCCTCCTGCCGCGCCCCACCACCGCTCGCGAGCACCGCGGACACCGCGCCGAGCAGCCCGGGCAGGTTCACCCCGGACGGCGCCCCCTTCATCAGGAACAGCAACTGCTCCACCACCACGTCCAGGCTCTCGCCCCTCACGGGCAGCTCGCGCGGGTCCACTCGGCGCCCATCATCCAGCGCGCTCATCCGCCCCCATTTCTCCGCGAGCACCGCCGACTCATGCCCCACGCCCGCCGGGACGAGCAGCCGCTCCAGCGCGACCAGCCACAGCCGCCTCTGCTCAGGCGTGAAACCCTCCGCGGAAAACAGATGCTCCAGGACGTGGATGGAAGAGCTCATGATGTGGCGGCGCATCTACCGGCCGGGTGATCTCCTGTCGAGTGACGAATGATCGACACCCAGCGCGGTCCTAATGGGGCCGCACTCCGCGCGTCACCCATCTTCGCCATGCCTCGCACTCCCCGTCATTCCCTCAGGGAATGAGAGGCCCTGAATCACTTGCATGGGCCCGATGTAGGTGGACTACCCTCAGCAGCCCAGGGGGAGGTCAGTGCATGGATCACACGACCCAGGTCGAGCTCATCCGCCGCATCCAGGAGCACCTGCGTACGGGCACCACACAGATGGAGGCCGAGGAGTCCCGCCTTCCCGTGGAGAGCTACTTGCGCGCGGACCGGCTGGAGGCCGAGCGGGAGACCCTCTTCCAGCGCCGCCCGCTGCTGGTGGCACACGTCTCGCAATTGCCGGAGCCCGGGGACTACCTCACCCATGACGTGAGCGGCCTGCCGCTGCTCATCTGCCGTACCCCCTCGGGCGAGCCCGTCGCCTTCCTCAACGTCTGCCGTCACCGGGGCACCCGGCTGGTGGAGGAGGCGTGCGGCCGACACAAGCACGCCTTCGTCTGCCCCTATCACGGCTGGACGTATGACACCGAGGGCAGCCTGCGCGCCGTGCCACACGAGGTGGGCTTCCCCAGCCGCCCCTCCGAGAACGTGGGGCTGGTGCGCGTGTCCCTCGCCGAGCGCTTCGGCTTCCTCTGGGCCCAGGGCCGCAAGGACTCGCGCTTCGCCGCCGACTGCTTCCTCGCCCCCGTCGCCGCCGAGCTCTCCAGCTACGGGCTGCACACCCATGTGGTGTACCGACCCCAGCGGCTCGAGCTGAGACTCAACTGGAAGCTGGCCATCGAGATCTTCCTCGAGGCCTACCACGTGAAGCACGCGCACCGGACCTCCATCTACCCGCTCTTCATCGACAACATGGGGCTGGTGGACCGGCTGTCGCCACACCTGCGCTGCGTCTTCCCCAAACGCACCGTGCGCGACCTGGTGGGGACACCCGAGGAGGAGTGGCGGCTGCGCATGCACGCCAACATCCTCTACTTCGTCTTCCCCAACACGCTGCTGCTGGTGCAGCCGGACCACGTCACCGTCACCACCGTGTACCCGGTGGATCTGGATCGCACGGAGCTGCGCACCTTCACGCTCATCCCCGAGGCCCCCACCAGCGAGAAGGCCACCCGGTACTGGGACAAGAACGTCGACATCCTGCTGCAAGCGGTGCACGAGGACATCCGCATGGGCGAGTCCATCCAACGCGGACTGCGCTCGGGCGCCAACGCCTCCCTGCGGCTGGCCCGCTTCGAGCAGGGCCTGCGCTACTTCCACGAGGCCATGGACCAGGCGCTCGGAGTCCGCGGTTAGCCGCCTTCCACCACCCCGCGCAGCTCGCGGAACAGCCGCGCCAGCGCCGCCGGTGTGTAATGGGCATTCAACCCGCTCGGGTTGGGCAGCACCCAGACGCGCGTCTCGCCCAGCGACTCCGGCTGTAGCCCCAGCGAGGCCCCGGGGTGTCGGAAGGCCGTGCGCCAGGCGCCGATTCCCAGCACCGCCAGGTACCGGGGACGGTAGCGCCGCACCTTCGCCGCCAGCCTCCGCCCGCCCTCGGCGAGCTCCTCCGCCGTCAGGACATCCGCCGAGACGGTGGCCCGGTCCACCACGTTGGTGATGCCCAGCCCGAGCCGTGGCAGCTCGTCCTGCTCGTGGGGTGCCAGCAACCGGTCCGTGAAACCCGAGGCATGCAGCGCCGGCCAGAAGCGATTGCCCGGTCTGGCGAAGTGGTAGCCCACCACCGCCGAGTACACGCTGGGGTTGATGCCGCAGAAGAGGACCTTCAGCCCGGAACCGAGCAGATCCGGCATCGTCCTCCCCACCGCGGCGAGGAGCTCTTCCTTCGTGGGCCTCCGAGGTGACTTCAGGCGTTCCTCCCGTGACCTGAACCTATACCGTCTCCTCGGCGTCGGCATCCCCGGCCGGATGGTGAACCGGTGGACGGGAGCCCCACCCCGAGCCCCCTCCCCTGGCCGGCGGGCGGTTACAGTCGAGCCACCATGCGCACCCTCGACATCAAGGATGGGCAGATCGCCTCGGTGCTGGTCGCCGAGGAGCTCGCCACGAGTCAGAGCGACAGTCTGGACATCATGGTCCGCCTGAAGGACGGACGCCGCTTCGGACTCACCCTCCTCACCCCCGAACACCTGCGGCGCCAGCTCGACCAGGCGCTCTCCCTGGTGACCCCCGGGATGGTCCTCGTGAAGAACTTCTCCGACGAGGCCATCATCGACGCGGTGCGCTCGGCCATGCGCCAGGACATCGAGCGCCTGGGCGTGCTGCAACCGCTCATCAATCAGTGAGCGCCACGAGCTGCTCCCAGACCGCGCGCACGTGCCGCTCCTCGGTGCGCGACGAACCAATGGCCATGCGCAGCACGTAGCGCGCGGGCGCACCCTCCACCCCGGGCAGCACCGTGTGCGTGAGGAAGGCCTTCCCGCTCGCGTTCAGCCGCTCCAGCAGCTGGCGATTGCGCGCGTCCGTGGCCGCGGACTCCTCGCCCGGCCTCGGCCGCAGCCGGAAGCACACCAGGGCCAGCGAGCGCGGCACGGCCAGCTCGAAGCGTGCGTCCGCTTCCACCCAGGAGGCGAACAGCTCCGCCTGTCGCACGTGCTCGCGGATGTAGGCCCGCAGCCCCTTGGCGCCATAGTGGCGCAGCACGAACCACAGCTTCAGCGCGCGGAAGCGGCGGCCCAGCGGAACCTGCCAGTCGCGGTAGTCGATGACCGCGCCGCTCGCGGTGGCCGCGTTGCGCAGGTACTCCGGCATGACACTGAGCGCCTCCAGCAGGGCCTTGCGGTCTCGCGTGTAGAAGGCGTTGCAGTCGAAGTTGGTCAGCAGCCACTTGTGCGGATTGAAGGCGAAGGAGTCCACGTCCTCCAGCCCCCGCAGCATGTCCCGGTGCTCGGGGCAGACGAGCGCGGAGCCCGCCCAGGCCGCGTCCACGTGCAGCCAGCCGCCCGAGCCGGTGAAGCCCGTCCGCTCCAACACCCCTTGGAGGGCGGGCAGCGGGTCCATGGCCCCCGAGGAGGTGGTGCCCAGCGACGCGCACACGAAGAAGGGCTGACGGCCCGCGGCCAGGTCCTCGCGGATGGCCTTCTCCAGCAGCTCCGGGCTCAGCGCGCACCGCGCATCCGTTCCGAGCGAGCGCAGGTGCACGTTATCCGACACGCCACGCACCACGCCGGACAGCATGGCCGCCTTCAACACGGACGAGTGTGCCTGCGTGGAGGTGTAGGCCACCAGCTCCGCCTCGCGGCCGAGCCTGGCACGCACCCGCTCGCGCGCCGCCACCATGGCCACCAGGGTGGCCTCGCTCGCCGTCCCCTGGATGACGCCACCGCCAGTGCCCGAGTCCGAGCGGAAGGAGGCCGGCAACGCCGTCAGCTCGGCCAACCAGTCCAGCACGCGCGTTTCCATCTCAGTGGCTGCGGGGCTGGTGGACCAGAGCATGCCCTGCACGCCCAGGCCGGCGGACAGCAGCTCGCCGAGTACCGCGGGCCCGGAGGCGTTCGCGGGGAAGTAGGCGAAGAAGGAAGGCGACTGCCAATGCGTGATGCCAGGCAGCACCACGTTCTCCAGGTCGCGGAAGACGGACTCCCAGCCCGCCTCACCGCCCAGGCCCTCCTCGGGCGGGTGCTCGGGGAGCTTCGCCATCACCTCGCCCGGCGCCACCGCCGCGCGCACCGGAAAGGACTCCAGCCGGGACCAGTAGTCGGCGATCCAATCCACCATCCGGTGGCCCAGTCGCCGGAACTCCTCGGAGCTCAGGTGGGGCACCGCTCCTTCACGCGCGTCGCTCATCTCGGTGTCTCCTCTCGGGCGTCGCGCCCCTCATACGACGGCCCCCGCGCGACGGGTAGCACCGAGTACCAAGGGCCTACCGGCGCCGCACGCGCCGCAGCAGTCCACCCAACCCCAGCAGTGCCACCGCCCAGAGCGGTCCGCCCGCGCTCGAGCAACCGAAGCGCGAGGGCTCCTCCGGGAACGTCGAAGGGGGGGAGCCATCGGGCCACGGAGAGGAGGAGCCGACGGGTGGCGGCTCTTCACTCGGAGGAGACGAAGAGCCCCCTCCTGGCGGAGTGCCCGCGTCAGGTGCCGGCGCGGGTGCGGGCGGCAGCACGTCGTCCAGCCGCGTCGCCTGCACGAAACCATCGTGGTACACGACGCCCACCGGCTGCACGGTGTCGCTGCGGTACAGGCCCAGCTTCAGGTAGATGCCATCGCCCGGATACATCGTCGCGTGCATGTACCGGGGCAGCACCCGCTGACCGTTGTGCCACAGCTCGACGAAGCCCACGCTCGGGTCCGACGACCACTTCACGTGGAAGATGAAGTCCTGCCAGACGCCGCGCTCCAGCTTCGTCTTCCAGGGTGTCGCGCTGTCGGTGAGCGTGAGGCGAAGCTCCTCGCCGTAGACGAAGAACTCCACTGGAGGAGAGCCGCAGCAGCCATTGTGGTGCCACTGGGTGAAGACCTGCCACGTCTTCACGCTGGGGAAGTCCGGCGCGAACATCACCTGCCAGCGGTAGTAGTACTCCGAGCCCTCCAGCTCACGACCCTTGTAGACGAGCTCGTTGCGGTTGCCGCTGGAGTTGATGGGGTCATCCCCCTGCCTCACCGTGGCCTTGAGCGCGTAGCGCCCCTGGAGCACCGGGGACTGCACCACCTGGAGCCGGTCCGCGCTCATCCACTGGTAGCTCGAGTACTGGCCGAGGTCCCCCGTCTCGAAGTCGCCCTTCCAGACGACTCCGGCCCATGACAGACCCGGCATCAGCACGGCGAGAAGTGAAACCAGGAGTTCTCTCAAGGGCTCCCTCGCTAATGTTTTGCACCCAACGGCGAGGGCCTACGGTCCCACGTTCCACCTTTATTTCAAGCGACTGTTATTTCTTTTGCCTTGACAGCAGAGCGGGCGAGCGGAGAGGCGTCTGCCTCCCGGCGATCGTCTTTCCGGAGACGAAAATTCTCATGAGACCCAGCGGCCAGCCGAGCGAGCGGGGGCCAACGCGGCGCGTCGACACAGGAGGCCATCCAGGCGGCTGACTGGATGCAGGGCTGGTGTATGGTGCGCTCCCTCTGTGGTGACTCCATGCGAGGAGACACCCGGGTGCTCCCATGCTCGTCTTGCGCGATGTCCAGAAGACCGACCTGCCCGGCCTGAAGCGGCTCGCCGCGGTGCTCAACACCGTCAACCTGCCCAACAACGAGGAGACGCTCGAGGCCATCATCGACAAGTCCGTGAAGAGCTTCGCGGGCAAGGTGAAGAATCCCTTCGAGCGCGAGTACCTCTTCGTCCTGGAGGACGTGCGCAACGAGCTCATCATCGGCACGTCGATGATCATCGCGCAGCACGGCACCTACGAGTCGCCGCACATCTACTACGACGTGTCCGAGCGCGAGCACTACTCGGCCAGCATCGGCCGGCACTTCCGGCACAAGGTGCTCTCCATCGGCTACAACTACGAGGGCCCCACGGAGATTGGCGGCCTGGTGGTGGACCCGCCCTACCGCGCCACGCCGGACAAGCCCGGCAAGCAGCTGTCCTACGTGCGCTTCCTCTTCATGGCCATGCACAGGCGCATCTTCCGCCCGCGCGTGCTGGCCGAGCTGCTGCCGCCGCTGCTGCCGGATGGGCGCAGCCTGCTCTGGGAGGCGTGCGGCAAGAAGTTCACCGGCCTCACCTACCAGGAGGCGGACCGCCTCAGCCGGCAGAACAAGGAGTTCATCAAGGAGCTCTTCCCCTCCTCGGACATCTACGCGTCGCTCTTCCCGGACCGCGTACAGAAGGTGCTCGGCGAGGTGGGTCCCAACACCCAGGGCGTGCAGCGGATGTTGGAGCGCGTGGGGTTCCGCTACGTGGAGCGAATCGATCCATTCGACGGTGGCCCCCACTTCGAGGCCAACCTGGCGGACATCACCCTGGTGCGACGCTACCGCTCGGTGAAGCTGGCCGAGCAGGACTTCGAGATGGAGGGGGATGACGTGCTCGTCTCCTTCGAGCGCGAGTCGGGGCGCAACCGCTTCCGCGCGGTGCGCACCACGGCCCGGCTGGACGACAAGAACGCGTACCTGCCGGCGCGGGCCAAGGAGCTGCTGGACGCGCCCGCGGGCGCGAAGCTGTCCGTCATTCCCTTCGACTGAGACGCACCACGCGGTGCTCACCGCGCAGCAGCGCCAGCCACCGCTCCCCGGCCTCCACCGAAGGCGCTCCCGGCCGGGCCACCGCGAGCGGCAGATGCGTCTCGGGGGTGACGGGGTCCAACGAGGTGGGATCCAGTTCCAACGTACCGCCCCCCACGAGGCCCACGCGCACCCAGGCATGAGGCCGGGCGGGGCCTCCGTCCACGACGAGCAACCCGTGCACCAGCGCCACTCGCTGCCCGCGCGCCGCCGCCCGGGCCGCGAAGCGTGACGCATGCGCCAGACACCCGCCCGCCTCGCCCTCACCGTCCTCACGGAAGTCCGCGGCGCCCGGGCCCTTCTCCGCGAAGGCCGCATGAACCTCCGCCGCGAGCGCCCGCGCCTCCAACGCCCGCCAGGCCGTCAGCCATCCTGGGCGCGGCTCCGCGGGCCATGCGGGCGAGAAGGCGAGCGGACCGGACTCCCCCTCCACGGGCAGGCCCTCCGCGAAGAGCTCCGGGGGAGGCCTCAGCCGCTGTCCTGGCGGCACGGCGGTGAAACGCGCTTGCCCCACCTCCAGCACCACCATCCGTCCGTGCTCGTCATGGTGCGCGGTGAAGGGCTGGCCGAGCAGTGTGCCCTCCACCACGGCCCCCCGAACGGCGGTGACACAGTGCGGCCCCTCCCGACCGGAGAGTTCCTCCCGCCCCGTCACGCACCCGAGGACAGGGGGGCCTCGCCACAACCACAGCGCCTGAGGAACGCTCGTGCGCCCCACCACCGTGCCTCCGGGTTGGAGTTCCAAGGAGACCTCCCGGACGCTCTCCCCGACGTGCGTCCCTCGGGTGTGCAGGTGGCGAGAGGTGTAGGTGAAGCGTCTTGCCTCGGAGTCGAGAGACAGGGTGACGGTCCCCACGGGGACGCCCCTCCAGGCGAAGACGAAGCGGGCGCTCTCCACCGGGGAGGGGGCGGATGGCACTCCCCCCGCGGGAAGAGCGAGCAGGAGCAAGGGAGCGAGCACGAGCACCCCCTCAGTCTGTGCCGAATTGAAGACCCGAGCGAGAATGCGGGCTACGGTGCGAAACCGTACACTCATGGCCGCCAAAAAGTATCTCCTCGCCTTCATGGTCGTCGGAGGGCTCACGCTGGCCCTCGTTCTCGGCGGACTGCTGCGCTTCTTCACCGGCCACCCCGATGACTGGGTGGGCTGGACGGTGCTGCTCGCGGGCTCGCCGACGCTGCTCCTGGTGACAAGCTACCTCTTCTGGTTCTCCTGGGTATCGGAGCGCGCCCAGGACCGCAGCAGCCTGCTCACCCGGCTCGCCGAAGGCGACCTCACCAGCATGTCCTACGGGGGTATCGGAGATCAGCGCGATGTGCGCCGGCTCCTCTACTCCCTGCGCCGCGCGCTCACCCAGGTGCAGCGGGTGACGGGCAACGTGCACCGCACCTGCCAGGGGGTGAGCGAGGAGGTGCGCATGCTCCTGGAGGCCGCGCGCCGCCAGGGCGGAGCGGTGGAGCGCTCACAGGAGTCGGTGGACAGCATGGGCCAGAGTCTCCAGGCCGCGGGCAAGCGCGTGACGCAACTGGAGAGCTTCGCCCAGGAGACGAACGGCTCGCTGGTGGAGATGACCGAGCGGCTGGGACAGGTGGCCGAGGCGCTGCTGGCGCTGGACGAGTTCTCGCACCGCACCACCCAGCAGGTGCAGGCCATGAGCGAGCGGCTGCACCACATCGCGTCCTCGGGCGACGAGCTGGCGCGCTTCGCCAGCGAGGCGGAAGCCTTCGTCCAGATGGTGCAGACGGGCATCGACGCCGTGCGCCACCGCGCCTCGGAGACGAACCAGCTGGCGCACGCGGTGACGGCCACCGCCGAGCGCGGCGAGGTGCTCGTCAACGACTGCGTCCAGGGCATGTACCGGGTGGAGGAGACGGTCCGCAAGGCCGCGGAGCTGGTGGACTCGCTGGGCGTTCGTTCCACCCAGATTGGCCGCATCGTGGACGTCATCCAGGAGATCGCCGACCAGACGAACCTGCTGGCGCTCAACGCCGCCATCATCGCCGCGCAGGCGGGCGAGCAGGGCCGGCCCTTCGGCGTGGTGGCGGATGAAATCCGCAGCCTGGCCGAGCGCACCGCGCGCTCCACGCGGGAGATCGCCACCATCGTCGGGGGCGTGCGCAGGGAGGTGGACACGGCCGTCTCGCTGGTGAAGGAGGGCCGCGAGCAGGCCGGCACGGGCGTGCTCCTGGGAGACCGGGCGGCCGAGGCGCTGATGGAGATCCGCACCATCACCCAGCGCACCTTCACGGCGGTGGAGGCCACGGTGGCGGAGACGAAGCGGCTGGAGGCCCAGGGCTCCACGGTGGTGGAGGCCAGCCGACGGGTGGCGCGGCGCGTGGACGACGTGACGCGGGCGGCCATCGAGCAGGCGGGGCACGGGCGCGAGCTGGTGCACCAGACGCAGCAGATGGCCAAGCTGGCACAGGAGGCCTCGCACAAGGCGGAGGGCCAGGCGCGCACGGGCCGCGACCTGTCCAACGCGGTGGTGCGGCTGAGCACGGCCATCGAGGAGATTCGCGCGGCGCACGACGTGCTGATGCGCGGGGACTCGGCCATTGGCGAGGAGGTGGCTCGGGTGCGCGAGGACGCGCTCCAGGTCATCCGGATCGGCGACGGACTGAGCCGTACGGTGGAGCAGCTGGCGCACGAGGCGGCCAGTCTGGATGGAGAGGTGTTCCGCTTCCGGCTGCCAGCGCCGAACCCGGGCGGCACGCTGCACGTCGGCATCCACCAGACGGCCTTCGTCCGGGTGCAGGGCGGGTTGGATCCGCTCTTCGCCGTGGAGAACCAGCTGCTGGAGATGTGCGCCTGCGTCTTCTCGGGCCTGCTGCGGATGGATGATGGCGTGCTGGTGCCGGATCTGGCCGAGCGCTGGGAGGCGGATCCCTCGGCACGCCGCTACCGCTTCCACCTGCGGCGGGGCGTCACCTTCCACGATGGGATGCCGCTGAACGCGCGCGACGTGAAGCGTCACTTCGAGCGGCTGCTGGACCCGATGGTGAAGTCGCCGGATAGAGGCCTGCTGGAGGACGTGGAGGGCGCCAAGGCGTTCGTCACGGGCCAGGCTCGCGAGGTGACCGGCATCGAGGTGCTGGACGAGCTCACGCTGGAGATACGGCTGGAGGAGCCCAAGGCCTTCTTCCTCCAGCTGATGACCCTGCCGCGCGCGGCGGTGGCCCGGTTGGGTCCGGGCGGCCAGGCGGTGGGCACGGGCCCCTTCCGGCAGGTGGGCTTCGACTCGAGCCTCATCACGCTCGAGCGCAACCCCACCTACTGGCGCAAGGAACAGCCCCTGCTGGACCGGCTCGAGTTCCATCTGGTGGAGTCGCGAGAGCAGGCCGTGGCCGCGCTGCGGGAAGGGACGGTGGACATCGTCTCCCACCTGTTCGCCCGGCACGTGGAGTCGCTCGAACAGGACGGGCAACAGGTGGTCGCCAGCACCACGCCCTCCACGTCGTTCCTCGGCTTCAGCCTGAGGGAGGCGCCGTACAACGATGTGCGGGTTCGCAAGGCCATCCGGGCGGGCATGGACATCCAGGGGTTGGTGGACCACTTCCACAAGGGCGCGCGCGTGGCCCGCTCGATGACGCCCCCGGAGCTGCTGGACGACGAGGGCTTGATGCCCGAGCCGCGCCTGGACATCGGCCTGGCCGAGCGCCTGCTGCGCGAGGCTGGACTGCGGATGCTGCCATTGACCATCTACCACGCGGTGGGGCGCGACACCTCGGAGGAGGATACCGTCCTGTTCCGGCCGCTGGTGGAGGCGGGGCTGGTGGAGCTCAGGCACCAGGAGCTGCGCGCGGAGGATTTCGGGGAGCGGCGGCGCGAGGGACGGCTGCCGGTCTTCCGGGTGGGGTGGATCGCCGACTACCCGGATCCGGACAACTTCCTCTTCTTCCACCTCAACTCGAAGGCGCAGCTGATCTACTCGCTGGGCTACCGCAACGCGGAGCTGGACAGGCTCACCACGGAGGCGCGCGTCACCATCGACCCGGAGCAGCGCAAGCAGCTCTACCGGCTCGCGGAGCAGATCGTCCACGAGGACTGCCCCACCATCCCGCTCTTCCACCACCGCGTGCACGCGGCGGCGAGCGGCCGGGTGCAGGGACTGCGGCTGCACCAGACCCCCCCGCAGGTGCGCTTCGAGGACCTGTGGCTGGACAAGCAGGAATTGGAGCAGCTGAAAAACTGAGCCTCAGGGGCGCTCGCGCCGTGAGCCGGAGACCGCGGACCCCTGGGGCCATCCGCGTGTCTCCGCCGTGACGAGCGACCCGAGGTCGAACGCCTCCAGCCGCCAGGTGCCCTCACGTTCGAGCATGACGTAGACGGAGCGCCCCACGTAGGCGGCACCAGCCACGCGGGGAGTGCCGGGCAGCGGGCACTGCATGAGCCGCTGGCCCTCGGCGAACACCTGCACGTGTGACTGGGTCCCCCCATCGAACCCAACGCTCGTCACCGTGCTCACCGCGCCGCCCTGGACCAGCGCGGCCTCGTGCAGCACGCCCGGGCTCTCCTCCGACAGCACGGCCGTCTCCCAGCGCACCGCGCCCGCGCGGGCATCGAATGCACGCAGCACGAGCCCCGCCTCCTCCGACCAGGCGAAGGCATACCCGGTGTCGTCCAGCAACAGCACGGGCTCGTCGAGCGGCCGTGTCACCCGCGTCCCCGCATCCCAGTCCGCCAGCACCGATGTCCCCCCGTCCGCGGCCACGAAGGACCGAGCCCCGGCGAAGAGCCACTCTCCCGCCACGGCGAGCGAGGCCCTCGACTCCGGCACCTCCGTGAGCAGCGGTACTGTCTGGAAGCCCGTCCCTCCATCATCCGCGGTGGCGCGCGCGAGCGGTCCACCCGGGGCGAAGAGGAACACCTCTCCGCGCGAGTCCAGTGCCACCCGCGAGCTTCCCGCGAAGCCGTCCACCAGCCCCGAGCGCAGCACTCCCCCATCGGGAGAGAGCACCACGAGCGCCGCGCCCTGCCCCACCCCCGCATCTGGCGGCGCCCACGACACGAGCGACACCACCTCCCCCTGGAGGCCGATCGCGGTCCGCCCAGCGCCCGTGGAGGGGACGAGCCCTCCAGCATCCAACGGCGCTTCGAGGCCACTGAGTGGAACGCGCCACAACGAGGCCCCCGTCCCCGAGGATGCGTAGGACTCGATGGCTCCCGGCTCGTGCAGCACCACGCCCGCGTCCGAGACGGCGAGCAGCGTGCGCGCCGCACCATCCGGGTAGGGCGTCTCGAAGCGCAGGAAGCCATCACCCGTGTACGACACCAATCGGCAACCGGCATCATCACGACACACCGAGGCGAAGAGGGCGCCGCCATGTGAGAGCAGCACCGGCCCGCCGGACTCGGAGGATGGCTCGCCACCAAGAGCCTGGGAGAAGGCTGGCTCGAGCTCCCCCGCGTCCGGACGCACGCACCTGCCGCCGCCGCAGTGGCCTTCGCCCTGGCAGGGCGTGGCGGGCGCACAGAGGAAGCCCTCGGGAGTTGGCACCTCCCGGCAGGTGCCGGAGACACACAACCGCGCGGAGACGCAGTCCACCTCGCCGCAGACGGAGAAGTCCTGGGCATCCACCTCGGTGCAACCTCGCTTCAGGTCACACACTCCCACTCGGCAGGGATTGCCCGACGAGGGACACACCACGGGCGACGTCACACAGCCCAGGTCCGGCGCGCACGCGTCCCGGGTGCAGGGGTTGCCGTCATCACACGAGCGTGGCGAGCCCGCGCACACTCCGGCCTGACAACGGCCCTTCTCCTGGCACCGGCTGTCGGGAATGCACGCCGTATCGTCCGGGGCCACCGACTCCACGCACCCGCCCGGCTCCAGTTCGAAGCGGGACTCGCGGCACGGCGCCGAGGGTACGCACGCCAAGGGCCGCACGCCCTCGCCTCGCAAGGCCACCTCCTCCGTGTGGCTTCCCGCGGACAGCACCAGCGAGCCCTCCGCCAGGCCGTTGCCCGCCGGAAACAGCACCTCCAGGGAGGCCGAGCCAACACCGGGAACGGACACCTCGGTCTCGGACAGGGTGAAGGGTCCGTTCTTCACCAAGGCGAACACCGTCACTCCGGCTCGGCCCGTGCCCACCACCGTCACCGAACGGCGTGCCGTGTCTCCCTCGAGCACCCGGCCGAAGTCGAGCGCCGTCGGCTCCACCCGGAAGTCTCCGCGTGTCCCGCCCACGGGCGGCTCAGCACACCGGCAGCCGCCAACGAGCACGAACGCCACGAGGAGGAGGAACCAGGGGCGGGAACGGAGCATGGTTGCCACTTATCGCGGCCCCCTGCGCGCTCTCAACGCCCCCTCGTGACTCACGGTGGAGGAACCGCTCCACCGTGTCCTTCGGGCAACGTCCAGCGGGACGTCACCCCACCGCACGCACCGGCTGCATGCCATCCAGGAGGGCTTCGGCGAACCGCTCCAGCTCGGCCAGGGGGACGTCCTGCACACTCAGCAGCGTCTTGCCGCGGTGGACGCGCGCGCTGACACTCACGCGCGAGCTCTTCGCGAAGTGCTTCATCAGGCTGTCGCGAAGGAACTGGACGCGGGCGGCATCCGAGGAAGACACGGGCGTGGCCGGCACGCGCTTGTGCTTGAGAGCCAGCTTCAGCTCATCCAGGGAGCAGTCGGCGAAGGGCTTCGACTGCACGGTGCCGCCCTCCACCGGCACTTCGATGGGCACCTGGCCCGGATCACCCTCCGGGAGCCGCAGACCGGCCGCCTTCTCGTAGGTGAGCAGGGTCCCCAGGAGGGTCATCCCGTACGCCACGCAGATGGGCTCCGAGAACTCCCGGGAGACGGTGCCGTACAGGCTCAGGGTCGCCTTGGAGAGCACCTTGACGTGCTGGCTGAAGAACTCCTGGGCGCTGTCGTACCCGCTCTTCCGCGCCAGGTCGTTGTCGACGATGTGGTTGTAGAGCCTGCCGATGTTGTAGTGGCCGGAGTTGCCCTGTGCCACGTAGGCGAGAATCGAGTCCTTCGCCTGCTCGAGCGTCAGGGTGGACAGGGTGTCGCTTCCATTCGTGTCCTGCATCTTGGTGAACCCCCCAATTGGGATTTCAGGCCGCTGAAGTGCGGCGGGCGGGCCGTCGCAAGTCGCGGGCCACCAGAATCTCCCAATGATTTCGCGCCTTTAACTAGCCATCAAGGGGCTGACTGGAGTCCTGGCACAAGGACGGCATCCGCGGCGCAAGACGGGCGCCCGCGGTTCAGGTCTGGTTGACCAGACCTGACCTGCACGGGCCGAGGTCGCTGCACTTCAGGTCTGGTTGACCAGACCTGGGGTTCACCGCTCCGTCGCCGGCGTCTTCCGCTTCGCGAGGGCTCGAACCACCACCGCCAGCACGCCCACCACCACCAGGCCGAGAACGGCCCGCTGGTAGCGCCACATCAGCGACTCCAGCCGCTCCAGGTTTCCACCGACCGCCGCCCCCAGCGCCAGCACCAGCCCCGTGTGAGCCATCGCCGACAGCGCCCCGAGGGTGAGCGCGTTGCTGCGCGGCATGTGCGCCGCTCCCGCCGCCACGAAAATCAATCCCCGTACGCCTGGGATGAAGCGGTTGGCCAGCAACAGCCACGGCCCCTTGTGCCGCATCTGGGACTGCACCGACTCGAGTCGCGCATGCGTGATTCCGAAGAACGCATCATGCGGCCGCCGCTCGAAGCGCCCCACCAGCCACCGGCCCACCTGGTAGTTGATGAATGCCCCCGCCACGCTCCCCGCCACCACCACGAGGAACACCAGCGGCCAGGGGTGCTCGCCTCGCACCGCGTACACCCCGCCCAGCAGCGTGATGGTGTCTCCGGGAAACGGCGGCACCACGTACTCCAACGCCGCCGCCAACCCGAGCACCAGCAGCCCCAGCAATCCGATGTGAGCGATGAGGTTGTCGAGGTACTCGACCATAGGCCGCTAAACTAACCAGCGGCCTCGGGAGGCGGCAGCACCACTCCACCATACTGTGAAGCTTCCAGCGTCCCGCACGCCGCGCCGATCTCCTTGCCCCCCGAGTAGCGCCGGGCAATGGGCGCTCCCAGAATCTGCAGGTGGTCCCGGAAGGCCTTCAGCTCGTCGGCCGAGGGCGGCAGGTACTTCCCCGTCGGGTCCGTCACGTCGATGAGATCCACCTTGATGGGGATGCCCTCGAACGTCTCCTTCAGCGCCAGCGCGTCCTCGCGCCCCATGTTGAAGCCGCTGATGGTCACGTAGGCGATCATCGCCCGTTCGCGGCGCACCGTAGCGTACTCGCGGATGGCGTCCACCAGTTCCGGCAGCGGGTGCGCTTTCTCGATGGGCAGCACCTGGATGCGCTTCTCCGGAATGGCGCTCGTCACCGAGAAGGCCAGCCGGTACGGGTGCCCCTCGCGCACGTAGCGCCGGATGGCCGGCACCATGCCCGCGGTGGAGAAGGTGATGGACGGACCGGCGATGGCGAAGCCCGCCGGGTGGGAGAGGATCTGCGCCGCGCGCAGCGTCTCCGCGTAGTTGAGCAGCGGCTCCCCCATCCCCATGAACACCACGCCGCGCACGGGCCGGTCCGCCTCGGCGCGGATCTGCATCACCTGGTCCAATATCTCCCAGGTGCGCAGGTTGCGCTGGAAGCCCAGCTTGCCCGTCATGCAGAAGTCGCAGGCCAGCGCGCAACCCACCTGGCTGGAGACGCACACCACGTACTTCTCGTCGAAGATGGGGATGCGCACCGCCTCCACCCGGCCGCCCAGGGGCGAGGCGAAGAGGTATTTCACGAAGCCGTCATCGGCCCGGCGGCGCTCCACCACCTCCAGCCGGGGCATCTCCGCGTTCTCCCGGAGGAGCTCCGCGACGCGCCGCGGCACCTGGGGCGCCTGGCACACCTCCTCCACCGAGGCGGCGCCATGGGCGAACACGGCGGCGAACACCTTGCGCACCGCGGTGGGAGAGGGCTGCGCGGCGGACAGCGCCTGCTCCAATTCCGGCAGCGACAGCGACTTCAGGTTGAGTTTCACGAGGCGGACTTGATGCGCGCGCGCAGATATTCGGTGAGCTTCGTCGACACTTCCTGCGGCATCTGCTGGGCCAGCGCCCGCTTGCACAGGCCCGGCGTCGCCTTGTAGGTGCGCAGGAAATCGATGCACGGCGCGCAACCGGACAGGTGCTCGCGCAGATGTTGAGCATCCTCGGGCGACATCTCGCCATCGATGAAGTCCAACAGGAGGGTGATGGCGTCTTTACACGTGTACATCCGGACCTCGGCTGTGGCGTGCCCCGCTACTCACGAAGATGCCCAGCCCCCCGATGGGTTTCACCCGCTCGTACTGCCCTGATTGTAGAACCGATCGATGGCTTCGCGAAGGGCGAGCCGTGCGCGATGCAACCGGCTCTTGATGGCGGGGATGGAATCCCCCGTTACCTCAGCGATCTGTTCGTAACTGAGCCCATCCAGGTCTTTCAAGAGAAAGACCTCCCGGTACCCCTCGGGCAACCGGTCGGTCGCCTCCTGGATGGCCCGCCCCAGCTCGGCGTCCAGGATGCGGCCCTCGGCACTCCGGCTCCAGTCCTGGGCGGGGTACTCGGCCAGGCTCCCCCGCTCGGTGAACTCCGGGCCCTGGATCTCCCCCTCGGCCGCCTGCACCACGCGGCGGTGCCGCAGCCGCATCAGGGAATTGTTCGCGGCGATCCGGTGCACCCACGAGCCAAAGGCCGCATCCCCGCGGAAGTCCTTGAGGTGTTGATAGGCGGACAGGAAGGTGTCCTGGGAGATTTCGGCGGCATCCGCCTCGGAGCGGGTCATCCGCAGCGCCAAGCCGTACACCTTGTCCCGGTTCGCATCCACCAACGCCTCGAAGGCGCTGATGTCGCCGGCCTGGGCCCGCGCCACGAGCTGCCGGTCTTCTTCCTTGTCGGCCTCGTCGGACATTTGGGGCGCACCCTCCCAGCCAAGACCGTCCGGCGTCAAGCGCGCTCTCGGCGCCTGCGGACGGGAGGACGGCTCACGTGTTGACTGCCACGGACCCAGAGCCGGTAGGGTTCCAGGGCCCACTCTCCGGCGTAGTCCACCCCGATGCGCGGCCCCCGCTCCACCTCGACCTCGGTCACCGCCCTTCCCGCCTCCAGGTGAAGCCGCTCGCTCGCCAGGTCCCAGCGATTGTGCGCCAGTGTCAACCCCAAGGCACGGCACAGCCGCCCCGGCCCGTCCGTGCGGGCCTCCGGGGACAGCCCCTCCACCGGCTCCACCGCCCGCACCAGCACCGCCGACGCCACCCCCTCCACATCCGTCACCACGTTGAAGCAGTGGTACATGCCGTAGATGAGGTAGACGTAGGCCCGCCCCGGCGGCCCGAAGAGCACCTCGGTACGCGGGGTACGCCCCTTGGCGGCATGGCAGGCCAGGTCGTGCTCGCCGACGTAGGCCTCCGTCTCCACGATACGGCCCACGCGCCGCCAGCCCCCTTCGTCGACGACGAGATGAGCACCCAACAATTCGCGGGCAACGGTGAGCGCGGGGCGCGCGTAGAAGGAGAGCGGAAGAGACACGGCGAGTGGATGGATGCCGCCCGGCCCTCCCGCCGTCAATGCCCGGAGTGGAGCGAGGGGCCCGAGACTCCCCTGGATTGACAGGCAGCCACCAGGGCCCCCATCCGGTCGCCAGGACAGTTCACAGCGGGGGGCGCGTGGTGCATTGTGCGCCCACCATGGCTTCCACCGGCCGCATTTCCGGTCTACTGCTTCCCCTCTTCTCCCTCCGCTCGAAGACCGACTTCGGTATCGGCGACTTTGGCGGGCTCGATGGCCTCTTCCACTGGATGGAGGCGGCGCGTCAGCGCCTGTTGATGCTGCTGCCGCTGCTGCCCACGGCCCCGGGCGATCCCAGCCCCTACGCCACGCGCTCGGCGTTCGGCCTCAACGCGCTCTTCATCAACCTGGAGATGCTGCCCGAGTTCCACGCCACCGGAGGCGAGGCGGCGCTCTCCGATGAGGACAAGCGCATGTTGGCCGAGGCGCGCTCGGCCCCCCGCATCCGCTATGACCTCGTCTTCCGCCTCAAGGGTGCCGCCTTCCGGCGCGCCTTCGAGCACTTCGAGCGCACCGAGTGGCCCCGCAGCCCGCGTGCCCAGGAGTTCGCGGCGTGGCGCCAGCAGCAGGGCGAATGGCTGGAGAGCTACGCGCTCTACACCGCCATCTCCCACGAGCGGAACCAGTCCCCCTGGTGGGAGTGGCCGGAGCCGCTGCGCGACCGGCACCCGGAGGCGCTCAACGCCGAGACGGCTCGGCTGGAGCGCGAGGTGCGCTACCACGCCTGGCTGCAATGGGTGGCCGAGGTGCAGTGGAACGCGGTGCGCGGGCTGGCCAAGGCGCGCGGCATCCTCCTGTGCGGTGACGAGCCCTTCATCATCGGCCAGGACAGCGCGGACGTCTGGGCCCACCGGGACGTGCTGCGCCGCGACGCGCGCCTGGGCGTGCCTCCGGACGCCTTTTCCGAGACGGGCCAGGACTGGGGCCTGCCCTACTTCGACTTCGAGCAGATGCAGAAGGACGGCTACCGCTGGCTCAAGTCGCGCGCCGCCAAGGCGGCCAGCTACTACGACCTGCGCCGGGTGGACCACGCGGTGGGCTACTTCCGCCAGTGGATTCGCGACGAGAAGACGCCCAAGGGCCGTTTCATCCCCGACAACGAGGAGGCCTGGAAGCGCCAGGGCGAGCACCACTTCCGCCTGCTGTCGCAGAACGCCGGCATCGTCGCCGAGGACCTGGGAGTGATTCCGCCCTTCGTGCGTACCATCCTCAAGGAGCTGGGCCTGCCGGGCTACCGGGTGCTGCGCTGGGAGCGCGACGACAACGTCTACCGCAACCCCCATGACTTCCCGGCCGTGTCGCTCGTCACCACCGGCACGCACGACACCGAGCCCGTGGCCGAGTGGTGGGAGACGGCCACCGACGAGGAGCGCCGGAGCATCGCGCGCGTCTACCCCGAGTTCCAGGAAGCCACCGTGACGCGCGAGTTCACCCCGGCCATCCACCGCGCCATGCTGGCCTCCACGCTCAACGCGGGGAGCGACCTGTGCGTGCTGCCCTGGCAGGACGTGCTCGGCACGCGTGACCGCATCAACCTGCCGGGCTCCATGAACGACGCCAACTGGTCCTACCGCATCACCCAGAACGTGGAGGAGCTCCTCACCCTCGAGGAGACGCGCACGGCCGCCGAGCGGCTGGGACTCCTCACCGCCTCGGCCCGTCGCTGAGGCCACCCACCGGCCCGGGCCGCTCTCCAGGGCGGCCCGGCGCCCAACTCCCCGGGGGACGTATGAAGATTCGCCTCCTCTCGCCGGTGCTGCTGGGCCTCGCGGCCCTGGCCACGGCCTGTCCGGAGCTTCCCACCCCCGAGGAGCGGCTCTGCCAGCGCTACTGCTACGGGCAGTTCCAGGCGGTCCCCAGCAACGGGGCGACGTCCTGCGAGTCGTCCGACGGCGACTATTGGGACGAGTGCGTGCGCACCTGCCAGAAGGACCTCGACTCCGCTGGCGAGGCCTGCCGCACCCCTCTCGTGCAGGCCTACGGCTGCGGCGCGGACCATTCCTGGTTCTGCGTCCCCAAGGAGGGCGGAGGCCGCACCCTCACCCAGTTCGACACGTGCCGCGAGCCCTGGGACGCCGTCTACGCCTGCGAGAAGGCCTCCACCGACGCGGGCACGCCCTGACCCATCAGGGCTCGATGCACTTCACCTGGCCGGGGAAGCCATCGAAGATGGCGCACTGGCGCCCTTCCTTCTCGCACTGGAGCCGCTCGCACACATCCAGGAAGAGGCACAGCGCGGGTGAGCGGCCGTAGTCGAAGAACACCTCCAGACAGGCCTGGCCCTCATAGGGACAGCCGAACGTGGAGCAGTACTGGAGACCCGCCTCCGGGTCACCCAGCGTCTGGCCTTCTTTCACCCGTACCGCTTCGTCCGGGGACACCCCGCAGGAGGTGAGCACCACCAACGCCGCCGCGCCCAGGAGTCCTCTGATTGCCCATGGCATACGGACCAACTCTGTAGCAGGCAAGCGCGCGATGCACGTCCGAAGGGCCTCCTGGCGCGTGCCACCGGACAGAGTGTCCCGAAGAACGGTACCGACTGTCCGTTGCAGGAGGGCACTCCCGCCAGACGAGTCAACCGACCAACTTCCAGGCTATGTACCCGTGTGTGGACGTCGCGGCCCGACACCTTCGTCAACTCCTCCCAGTCCTCGTCCTCCTCGCCCTCTCGGCCGGGTGCGCCACCACCTCCTCTTCGGGCGCCCAGGCACCGGACCAGCCCAAGGTGGTGGGGCTCGACATCCAGGGCACCAACCAGGTCAAGGCCTCCGACATCAAGGACAAGATCGTCACCAGCAAGACACCCTGGTGGGAGCCCTTCAACCCCTTCGTCCCGCCGAACTACTTCGACCCCAACACGTGGCAGGCGGACCTCAAGCGCATCCTCCGTTACTACGAGTCCGAGGGCTTCTATCAGGCGAAGATCCTCTCCGAGGCGGTGCGGCCCGAGGGGGACGATGCCGTGGCGCTCGAGGTGAACGTGAGCGAGGGCCAGCCCACCCAGGTCACCGCCGTCGGCGTGACGGGCCTGGAGGAGCTGCCCGCGGCGCACCGGGAGAAGGCGCTGGAGGAGTTGCCACTGGCGCAGGGCCATGTCTTCCGCGAGGAGGATTGGGAAGCGATGAAGGAGGTGGTGCAACAGCGGCTGCGCGAGCTGGGCTACGCCGAGGCGACGGTGAGCGGCGAGGTCCGGGTGGACGTGGTCACGCTGGGAGCACAGGTGGACCTGCGGGTGGAGCCGGGCCCGCGCTACCGCTTCGGCACCATCTTCGTGGCCACGGACGCCAATCCGCAGGTGAACCCGCGGCGCATCATCGAGCAGGCGCAGGGCGCCGTCCGCAAGGGTGACTGGTTCAGCGAGTCGGCGCTGGCCGAGGCCCAGGCACGCGTCTTCCGCATGGGCGTCTTCGGCGCGGTGAAGGTCAACCGCGGCGCGCCAGACCGCGACTCCCGCACGGTGCCGGTGGTGGTGGACGTGCGCGAGGCCCCCTTCCGCTCCATCCGGCTGGGAGGCGGCGTGGGCGTGGACTCGGCCCGGCAGGAGGTGCGCGTGCTGGGCGAGTGGACGCACCGCAACTTCTTCGGCGGCCTGCGCCGGCTCACCGTGGGCGGCCGGCTGGGCTACGCCTTCATCCCCAACATCACCGCCGCCTTCGACAAGATCGACATCGATGGGGATGGGGACGGGGACGAGCCGAACATCTCCACCCCGCACGGCCTCGTCGGCCAGCTCTACGTCCAGTTCGAGCAGCCGCGGTTCCTCGCCCGCGACCTGCGGCTGCAGGCCTCCCTCACCGGGGAGCGGGGACTGGAGCAGGCCTACAACTTCATCGGCGGGCGCGGGCGAGGCGGTGTCGTCTGGCAGCCCCACCCGGACTTCTCCCTCAACTCCAGCTACAACCTGGAGGTCTACCGGCTCCAGGGCCAGCGAGGCCTGCAGGACCAGACGACCGTCCCGCCCCTCGTGCTGGGCTGCCCGTCGGGCACGGGTCAGCTGGACACCTGCAACATCTCGGTGAGCTACCTCGAGGAGATCGCCGAGTGGGACCGCCGCAATGATCCGCTCGCGCCGAACAGTGGCTACTACGCCGCGCTGTCACTGCAGGCAGGTGGTGGGCCGCTGCTGGGGGATTACACCTTCGGGCGCGTGCTCCCGGAAGTGCGCGGCTACATCAACTTCGGCCCGAAGGACCGCTTCATCCTCGCGGCGCGGCTGCGGATGGGCACCCTCCTGACCCCCGTCATCACCAACGAAGCCGGCGAGCGCGTCCGGCAGGAGAGCGCCATCGTCAACCGCTTCTTCGGGGGTGGAGGCTCCTCCATGCGTGGCTTCAACGCCCGGCGGCTGTCTCCCATGAACAAGAGCAACCCGGGCGCGGAGCAGCCCTCGGACCAGGTCGTCCCCGTCGGTGGCAACAGCCTCGTCGAGACCTCCGTGGAGCTGCGCTACAAGCTGTTCAAGGACCTGGAGCTCGCCGCCTTCCACGACTCCGGCCTGGCTGGCGCCGGCTCGCTGAACTTCGGTCCCCACCAGGACGACATCCGCAAGGAGAGCAGCCGCATCTTCGGAGACTACCACTACCAGGCGGTGGGTATCGGCGTGCGCTACTTCACCATCGTGGGGCCCATCCGGCTGGACATCGCCCGTCGGTTGAATATCGGCAAGCCCCTGCCCATCTTCGACCCCACGACGGGCCAGGCCGGCGACACCGTCGACGGATTCAAGGACTGCTTCGGACTCGGAGCGAAAAAGGACAGCAACGGGAAGAGCGTCTCCGTCCCTTACGCGGGAGCCCCGGAAGGACTCTGCACGTTCTTCCTGTCGATTGGAGAGGCGTTTTGAGCGGCAGCGTCAGCGAATCGGGTCCCGGGACTCCCTCCTCTCCTCGGCGCCGCCGGGGACGTTGGCTCCTCTGGGGCCTGCTCGGTTTCCTCGGGCTCGTGGTGGTGCTCGTGGCCGGCGCGCTCGTCTACTTGACGGGAGCCGCCGGTGAGGCCCGCGTCCGCGCCCTGGCCGTCGAGCAGGCGAACAAGCAGCTCTCCGGCCGCCTGGAGGTGGGGGGACTGGACCTGGGTGTGCGCTCCGCTGTCCTCACCGGGTTGAAGCTGTATGACCCCGAGGGGGAGCTGGTGGCGGAGGTGGAGCGGGTGGAGGTGCAACTGGGACTCGCCCCGCTGCTGCGCAAGCACGTGGTGCTGCGCTCCGCGCGGATGGAGCAGCCCCACCTCTACCTCCGTCAGGACGAGCGCGGCCTCAACCTCACCCGTGCCATCGCTCCCCGGGAGCCCAAGCCGGAGGAGCCCGCCACGTCGCAGCGGGGCACCCTGCGATTCACCCTCGAGGACTTCCAGCTGGAGAATGGCTCCGTCGATTACGTGGTCGAGGCGCCGGAGGGCAACCGCGAGGTGCGCCTGGATGACCTCGATGCCAACGGCGCCGCGGCCTGGGTGGCGGCCACCGAGGGACTCGACGCGAAGCTCGACGCCACCGCCAGCCTCGCCCGTCCCACGACGGGCCCGGTGCGCCTGTCCCTGAAGGCACAAGGTGAAGAGGGCAAGCTGAACGCCGACGTGGACCTCGACGCTCCCGGACTCGGCCTCCAGGCCCGCGGTGGGATGCAGGGCGAGCAGCAGGCACACGCCGAGGTGCGCAACCTCACCCTCGGCCCGGAGCTGGCGCGCGCCCTCGTGCCCTCGTACCCCGTGGTCGTCCCCGTCACCCTCGCGGGTACCGTGGACCAGAAGGGGGACACGCTCCAGGTGGACCTGGGCGCTCGGGCCGCGGGCGGCACCACCGAGGTGAAGGGCGCCCTGGACATGGAGCAACTGCGCACGGACGGCCTCACCGCCCGCGTGCGCGAGTTGGACCTGGCGAAGCTGCTGGGCGGCGGACCGAGCACCCAGCTCGCGGCGGACCTGCGCGTGACGGGGGGCGGCAAGAGCCTGGAGACGCTCCAGGGGACGGTGGATCTCACCGTGCCGCCCTCGCGCATCGCCGACCGGCCACTCGGGCCGGTGGAGCTGCACGCCAGCGCGAACAACGGCCGCTTCGAGCTCTCCCAGCTCCAGGCGCAGGCTCCCGGCGCCAGCCTCACCGCGCGCGGCGGAGGCACCCAGGAGGATTTCCGCCTCGAGGGCCGACTCGTCGCCTCCAACCTGGACACCTTCGCCAACACCGTGGGCCGGCTGGGCAGTGGAAAGCCCCTGCCCCTCTCCGGCCATGGCGCCCTGGACTTCACCGTGTCCGGCTCCGTCCGCCAGCCCGCCATCGCCCTCTCCGGCGGGTTCGACGCGCTCGCCTGGGCGGACACGGCCGTGACGGGCCTCACGCTGGAGGCGCGCGTGCCGGACGTCACCCAGCCCCTCACCGCGGACGCCACGCTCGAGGCCGCCCGGCTGACCACCGGCGGCCGCACCTTCGAGAACCTGAATGCCTCGCTCGCCACCCAGGGCCGGGCCCTCGAGGCCAGCGTGACCACCGGGGGCACGACGAACCTCCTCCTCTCGCTGCGGGGCACCGTGGACAAGGACAGCCAGGGCCTCGGCATCGACGCCCTCGCGCTGCGCTACCCCGAGGCGGGGTGGACGCTCCAGCGCCCCACGCACGTGAGCTGGGGCAACGGCCGTGTGGAGGTAGCGCCGCCCCTCACCCTCTCCTCCGGGCCTCAATCCCTCTCGCTGGCCCTGGCCATGGAGGGCGAGCGCATCACCGCGCGCACGGAGCTACAGGCCTTCGACCTCGGACGACTGCCCAAGGCGTTCCTTCCGCCCTCGCTCGACGTGGACGGACAGCTCTCCGGCCACCTGGCGGTGAACGGGCGCCTGCCCCAGCCGGACGCCGACATGGACCTCACCCTGCGGGGCGGTCGCTACCAGCAATACGCGGACCTGGACCTCGACCTGCGGGGCAAGTACCTGCGAGACCGCGCCACCGGCACCTTCGCCATGAGCGCTCCCGCTGGCCGCGCCTCCGCCAACTTCGACGTCCCCGTGCAGGGACTGATGAAGCGCCGCCGCGAGCCCGTGAGCCTGGAGCTGACGATGGACCAGGTGGACATCGGCCCCGCGCTGCGCATGGCCGGGCAGCCCGAGTCCGCCACCGGCATCCTCTCCGGCACCGTGCGCGTACAGGGGCTGGCGAACGACCCGCGTCTGGAGCTGTCGCTGAAGGGCTCGCAGCTGCGCTACTGGGGCGTGCCTCCCCAGCAGCCCCCACCCGTGGTGCTCGCCCCCGGCGCGCTCCCACCCGAGCTGCGGGGTGAGCCGCTGGGCTTCGAGCTCGTCGCCCGCTCCGACGACAAGGACGGCTCGCTCAGCGCGCGCCTGGACCTCCGAGGCATCGGCTCGACGGCCTATGCCTCGGTGGAGACGCCCTTCTCCCTGGGCCGGCTGATCTCCAACCCGCCCACCGCGGCTCAATTCATGGAGACGCCCATGCGGAAGCTGGAGGCCCATGTGACCGAGGCTCCGCTGGGGCTGCTGTCGCAGCTCGGCCTCGCCACGCGGGCCGGTGGCCTGGTGTCCATGACGGCCAATCTCACCGGCCCCCTGCTGGCGCCCGTGGGCGAGCTGAAGGTGGAAGCCCGGCGGGCGACGATGAATGGCATCGAGCCGCTCGACGGCACCCTCACGCTGTACACGGACGCCTCCAGCGTGAAGCTCCAGCTCGTCGCGAAGCGCGAGGCCTCTTTGCTGGCGCAGGTGGACGCCCTCATCGACGCGCCCATCGCCGCGCTGCAGGACCAGGAGGTGGTGGGACAGGTGCCCTTCAAGCTCCACGCACGCAGCGGCCCCGTGCCCCTGCGGGAGCTGCCCGGCATGGCCTCGCAGCAGCAGCGGACGCCCGCCGCTCCCCAGCAGCCCCTCCAGGGCATCCTCTCCCTGGAGCTGGCCGCGAGCGGCACGCTGGATGACCCCAAGGTGGAGCTCACCTCCGGCATGCAGCAGCTCGGCGTGCGCCAGTTCGCGCTCGGCCAGGCGCGCCTCCACTACACCTACGAGGACACCCGCTCCGCGCTGGACGCGCTCCTCACCTCGCCCAATGGGGGCACGCTGCTGGTGCGCGGCCAGGCGAAGCAGACGCTCTCCCTGCCCGCGATGCGCCGGGGCGTGGACTTCACCCGCGCGTCCTTCGAGATGGACCTGGACGCGCGGCAGTTCGACCTGTCCTTCCTCTCCGGCTCGCAGATTCCCATGGTGCGCACCATCGGCGGCATGCTTCAGGCGGATGCTCACATGAGCGGCACCGTCGGAGCTCCCAGCTACCGCGGCACCTTCCAGTGGAAGGACGGCCGGCTCGCCCTCGATGGCTACGGCGAGTACCGGGACGTGCAGGTGGCGCTCGACGTCACCGACAAGCACCTGGCGCTCACCGAGCTCTCCGCCCGCAGCGGCTCCGGCACCCTGCGCTTCACCGCCCAGGCGGACCGGAAGCTCACCGACGGGAGGAAGGGTCCGGAGAGCTATTACGATCTCACCGGCGAGGGGGAGATGAATGACTTCCCGCTCGTCTCCGACGACCAGCTGATTGCCACCCTCTCCCTGCACACCACGCTCAAGGGACTGGTGAGCGACAAGCAGGTCTACCTGAGCGACGTCTCCCTCCCCGAGGCGCACATCAACCTCCCGGAGGCGAAGCGCAAGGACGTCCAGTCGATGGATCGCCCCGAGGGCATCGTCCTGGTGCGCAACGGGGTGCCGCTGGAACCGGACAAGCGCAAGAAGGCGCCCGCCAATGGAAACGCGCCCGGCACGGCCACGGGTGGTGCGGGCACGCAGGAGGAGTCGCAGCTCCGCTACGAAATCATCGTGAATGCCCCGAGGAACCTGTGGATCCACAGCTCGGACATCAACGCGGAGCTCGGTTTCGAGCGCGGCCTGCGCGTGCAATACCAGAACGACGAACTCTCCCTGGGCGGCACGGTGAAGGTCCTGCGCGGCGAGGTGGAGGTGCTGGGCCGGCGCTTCACGGTGCAGAACTCCAGTTACGTGCGCTTCACCGGCCCGCCGACCCAGCCCTTCATCAACGCCACCGCCGAGTACGACAACGAGCGCTCGGGCGTGAAGGTGTTCGTCGCCATCCGCGGACAGGGCAAGGACTTCACCATCAAGCCCACGAGTGATCCGCCGCTGCCGGAGACGGAGATCTACACCCTGCTGGCCACGGGCCGGCGCACGCTCCGGGCGGGCTCGGGCGCGTCGATGAACCAGGGACAGGTGGCGTCGGTGCTGGGCTCGGTGCTGGCCTCGCAAGTGCGCAACGCGCTGGCCGCGAAGCTGCCGCTGGACGTGTTCACCCTCGAGGCCGGTGACGATGGCCTGGCGGGGACGCGGCTGGAGGTGGGCAAGTACCTCACGGAGAAGCTGTACCTGGGCTACAGCGGCCGCCTGGGGACTCCGCAAAACCAGTCCACCACCCGGCGGGAGAACGCCAACACCGTGCGGCTGGAGTACCAGTTCACCCCGAGCTGGGGCTTCCAGCTGGAGTACGGTGACCTCCAGGTGGGTGGCGCGGACGTCATCTGGGGCAAGGAGTACTGACGCCCTACTCCACCCCGCCCAGCAGGAAGGACAGCAACAGCAGGGTGAGGACGACGGACGTCACCGTGACGAAGGCCCGGTCCCGCTGCCGGCCGAAGGTGAGCAGCGAGAGGGCCACCCGCAGCACCGGGGTGGCCATCAACACCAGCAGCCCCACCATCACGAAAGCCTGCCCCCGGGCGTTCATCGCGTCCGCGAGCACTTCCGCCAGCGCATGCGGCCCGCGCTCCGGAGCCGTGAGGCGCTGGAGCGCCTGTGCCGAGGAGAAGTAGTCGCGGTGGTGGAAGAAGGTCAGCGACATGCCGAACGTCACCAGCGTGAGGCTGACCACCACTCCGGCGCGCAGCAGGTTGCTGATGAGTACCTCGGGGCCCGCGTCCCGCGCCAACGCGTCCGAGGTGTCAGGGGAATGCGAGACGAAAGGCTCCACGCTCATGGGCTCACTCCCTTGCGCAGCATCTGGAAGGCGACCCCCAGCAGCACCACCACGAAGAGGCCTCGCAGCCAGGAGCTCTTCACCTTGGTGAGGAAGCGAGAGCCGGTGAGGGCGCCCAGCACCACCCCGGCGCACACAGGGCCGGCGATGAACGGGTCGATGTCACCTCGCGCGAAGTAGACGCCCGCGCTGGCCGCGGCGGTGACTCCAATCATGAAGTTGCTGGTGGCGGTGGACACCTTGAGGGGCAGGCCCATGGCCAGGTCCATCGCCGGCACCTTCAGCGCTCCCGAGCCGATGCCCAGCAGCCCGCTCACCGTGCCCGCCGCGTACATGAGGCCCAGGCCCGTCAGGGGGCGGGTGACGCGGTAGGGCACCTCGCGTCCGGTCTCCTCGTCCCAGTAGCTGCCGTGCAGCCCCAGGCGGTCCGCGAGCGCGTCGGGCGGAAGCGCCCCGGCCACGCACTGCCCACCGCGCAGCTTGCTCAGCATGGCGAGCGCCGAGTACCCCATCACCACGCCGAAGACGACGTACAGCCAGCGCCCGCTGATGAGGCCCGCGAGCGAGGCGCCCGTCAGCGCCCCGGCGGTGGTGGCCAGCTCGAGGAACATGGCCACGCGCAGGTTGGTGAGACGCTCACGCACATAGGCGGCCGCGGCACCACTGGAGGTGGCGATGACGGACACGATGGAGGCGCCCACCGCGTAGCGGATGTCCACGCCGAGCAGCAGGGTGAGCACCGGCACGAGGATGAGGCCTCCTCCGAGTCCCAGGAGCGAGCCCATCAGCCCGGCTCCGAGGGACACGACGAACACCACGACGGTGAAGAGGAAGGGCGTCACGGAGGTGGACGCATCCTTCCGCCATCTTCCCGGGGCGCGCAACGCGGTCGCGCGCGCATCGGCTCGCTCGGCTGGCCGACCGCTCCCCCAGGGGAGGCCGGTCCTGGTGTACCCCCTCAGCGCCCCGCCGGCCGCAGGCAGTCCAGCTCCAGGTCCAGCAGGAAGGACAGGAAGGCGTTGTCCCCCACCGCCGCGCGCGCCTCCTCCACCCGCGCCCGCGCCGCGTCCCACGAGCCCTCGCGCTTGAGCCGCGTGGACTCCAGCACCCGCCGGTTGGCTTCCAGTTCGCGCGACAGCCGCCTCGCATCCAATTGCTCCGCCCTCACGAGCGCCGGGGGCTGCGCCAGCGCGAGCATCGCCTCCGGGTCGAACGGCTTGTCCGCGTTGAAGAGGAAGTACTCCACCGCCGGCTCGTCGTCCGTCACCGGCTGGTAACCCTGCGTCCAGCGCCGCAGCGCCTCCGTGCCCGCCACGTACGTGCCCATGAGTCCATACGGCGAGGTGAATCCCACGTCCGCCAGCGAGCGCGCCACCGAGGCCTGCGTCCACCGGGCCTCCCAGCCCGCCACGTCCACCGCCAGCGGCCGGTCCGACGCCACCAGTACCGCCTCGTAGTCCGAGGGAATCCACAACGTCACCTCGGGGAAGGCCTCCAGCAACGAGGCCACCATGCCCCGCGTCAGGTTGTCCGGCTGCTGTTGCAGGGGAATCCACTGCGCCAGCACCCCGCCTGGCGCCAGCCGCCGCTTCACCTGCTGGTAGAACTCGGTGGTGTAGAGGCTCACCACGCCCGCCGAGCGCGGCGGCGGAGGCTCGAAGGAGATGACGTCGTAGCTCCCCTGCGTGGACAGCAGGAAGTGTCGCCCGTCGTCGAACACCACGTGCGCGCGCGGATCCTCCGCCACGCCATGGTTGTGCTCGGCGAAGTGCGGCGCGGCGGCCAGCACGTCCGGGTTGGTGTCCACGATGGTGAGCGAGGCCAGCCCCGGATGGCTCGCGAAGGAGCCCGCGGTGCTGCCCGTGCCGAAGCACACCTGCAGCACCTGCTTCGGCTCCGGGTGCAGCAGCATGGGCAGGTGCGCCAGCGTGGCCATGTAGCGCTTCCTCGGCAGCGCCGTGTTCGCGTACGACACCGAGCCGAACAGCAACTGCTGGTGGCGGAAGCTCCGCTCCCGGCACCCCGGGCCGCACGCGTACAGGCCCGAGTCGCACACGGACGTGGTGTCGTACTCGAGCACCGCCAGCGCCCCGTCCACGCCCTCGCGCACGAAGCGCACCCGCGAATCCGAGTGCTCGGCGAAGGCGCGCACCAGCAGGTCCCCCGGCACCATCACCACCGCCACCACGAGCAGCGCCGCCCCGGCCCACATGCTGCGCCGGGCGCTCGGCCGCGCCTCGGAGTCCAGCGCCTGCACACCCAGCGCGAGCGCCATGTTGAGCCCGCACACCCCCACGAACGTCCACTGCGTCCCCACCGCCGGCACCAGCACGAAGCCCACCAGCAGCGAGCCGACGATGCCGCCCAGCGTGTTCACCGAGTACAGCAGTCCCACGTTGCTGGCGGCGCTCGCCACGTGCCGGGTGGTGAGCTGCACCACCAGCGGGAAGATGACTCCAATGAGGGAAGCGGGCACGAGGATGACGAGCGCCGCGTGCAGCAGCATGCCGGCGTAGACGGCGTTGGGGCCCCAGCCGCCCACCAGCCCGGAGAGCACCTGGCTCACCGGGCGGGACATGCCCAGCAGCGCCAGGGAGAGCAGGCCCGCGAAGGACAGCATCGCCTCCACGGAGACGAAGAGCTCCAGCTCGCGCACCCGCCCGGCCAGCCGCAGCGAGTAGAAGAGCCCTCCGATGACGAGCCCCAGCAGGAACGTCACCAGGAGGATGGTGAAGGCATACGTGGAGGAGTCCAGCGAGGTGGAGAGGACGCGGAACCAGAGCACCTCGTAGGAGATGGACGCGAAGCCGCACAGCGCGAAGGCGGTGACGAGCAACGTGCGGCGCGCGCCGTGGAAGGTGGCGGAGGCGTCGGGAGCCTCGGCGGGGGCGGGCGCGCTGGCCGGAAGGGGCTCGGGGCGCAGCCGCAGGTGCAGGAGGAACACGGCGAGCCCCACCAGCAGGTTGAGCCCCGAGGCGAGCGCCGCCGTGCGCCACAGGCCCACCGCGCCGATGAGGTAGAAGCCCGCCAGCCCGCAGCCGAGCGCCGCGCCCAGGGTGTTGAGGGCGTACAGCACGCCGAAGGAGCGCCCCAGCCCCTCCAGCTGGCGCGCCACGAAGCGCACGAGCACCGGCAGCGTGCCACCCATGAAGAAGGTGGGCGGCAGCACCAGCAGGAAGGCCAGCACCCCGCGCACCGGCAGCGGCCCTCCGCCCGGCAGGCCCAGCGCGGAGAGCCACTCGGGCAGGGTGGCCAGCACATGGGTGATGCCCAGCGCGAGCACCCCCGTGGCGGCCTCCAGCAGCCCGTAGGCCAGCAGCGGGCGGCTCAACCTGTCCGCGAGCCGCCCCAGGGCGAGACTGCCCAGGACGAGCCCCGCCAGGAAGGCGGACACCACCAGGCTCGCGGCGAACGTGGTGTGGCCCACCACCAGCGTCAGGTAGCGGACCCAGATGACCTCGAAGACGAGCCCGCTCATGCCGGAGGCGACGAAGAGCAGGCCCACGGCGGCGAACACCCTGGCGGAGATTCGATTCACGGGAGGCGCGAGTCTACCCCGAGACCCGCCTCCGCGCCTCACCGTCCCGGGCCACGCCCATTCTTCATGAGGTTCATGCGCTGCTGGGCCCCGCGGTGCCGCGGGTCGAACCGAAGCGCCTCCTCCAGCCGGTCCCTTGCCCGCCCCATGTCACCCTGGCGGGCGTAGGCATCGGCAAGCAGCACCAACACCTCCACGTTGTACGGCTGCAGGTCCAGCGAGCGCTCCAGCTCCGCGATGCCGGTGGTCAGGTCGCCCCGGCGGAAGGCCATCTGGCCGAGCAGCACGTGCGGCACCGGCAGCCCCTCGGACTCGGGCCGGCGCGCCATCTCCTCCAGCGCCGCGGTCCCGCGCGCATCCCCCACGCTGGCCAGCGGAATGGCGGCGGCCTGGCGCACCCAGAGCGACTTGTCCTTCAGCAGCGGGGCGAGCGTGTCCGCCACGTCGCGCGTGCCCGTGGTGGCCAGCGCCTCGGCGAGCTCCGAGCGCAGGGTGGGGTCCGTCGCGGTGGCGAGCGCCGCCTTCAGCGCGGGCACGGCCTCCTTGCGGAAGCGCTGGGCCAGCAGCAGGGCCGCCACGCCGCGCAGGGTGGGAGCCTCCTTCTTGTCCGCCAGCACCTGCTCCAGCGGCTGGCGGCTGTCCGCGGCGGTCTTCTGGGCGATGGCGTCCGCCAGCCGCATCCGCCGCGCCTGCCTCAGCTTCGCCTTCGGCCACCACTGCTCCATCGCCGTCACCATCGACTCGGGCGTGGCCTTCTCGTGCGTGTGGCACGCGTTGCACGCGTTGGGGATGCCGTGCTTCACCGTGTTCCGCGGCACCGGCACGTCGAGGGCGTGGTCCGCGAAGTGGTCCAGCACGCCCGAGATGGTGGGCGGCATGTGGCAGGCCAGGCAGTCCTGTGCCTCCGCCGAGGCGTGGTGCGTGTGCTTCGTGCCCTCGGCGAACACCTTCGCGTGGCAGCCCTGGCAGCTCGCCGAGCCCACCGTCACGCCCTTCGCGAGGTGCTTGGGCAGCTTGACTTCATTGGGTGCGTGCTCGCCGTGGGGCGCGGTGTGGCAGGAGAGGCAGGTGGCGCCGCCCTGCAGGTAGCACTGGGACTGGGTGAGGGCCTGGTACTCGAAGCTGGACGTCTTGGGGCGCCCATCGTCGAAGTAGTCCCCGGAGCGCTCGTTGCCGAGGGTGACCACCATGGGCTGGTAGTGGTCCTCGTACGAGTCCCCGGGATGGAAGCGGTGTTGCGCGTCCAGCAGCGGGAAGAGCGTGCGGTGCGGCCCGTGGCACTGCCCGCACACGGCCAGCCCCTTGCGCGGCGGCAGCTTCGCCGGCTGGACGATGTCCTTCTTCAGCTGCGTCTCCGCGTGGCGCGCGCCGGGGCCATGGCAGCTCTCGCAGGCCACGCCCGCGTCCGCGAAGCCGGTGCTCCACCGGTGCGCCTGCCGGTCGTACGTCGCGTTGAGGCCGGTGACGTGGCAGTCCAGGCACGAGTGCTGGGCGTTGCGCTGCCAGTTGGACCAGAAGAAGGGATGGTCCGTCGTCAGCGCGCCCTGCTTGGTCTCGGAGTAGTCCACCCACTCGCCCTTGCCGGTGACGTGGAAGTAGATGGGCAGCACCTGCCAGCGGCCATCGGGCATGACGGTGACGGGGTCCTGCATCCGCTTGCCGCCCACCACCCAGTGCACGGGGTACTCGAAGGTGGCGCCGGTGGGCCCTCGCGTGCGCATGAAGGAGTGCTCGTCCCGCCGGGACATCCACGCCTCGCTGGACTCGCCCTTGAAGTGCGTCTGGGTGAAGTCGCCGACCACGTAGCGCGGGGTGGCCTCGGAGAGCGCGCGGGCATGCCAGTCCTTGCTCCACGCGGCATGCTCGTCGTCATGGCACTCGGAGCACTTCTCCGAGCCGACATAACCGGTGGCGGACGACTGCAGCTTCACCGTCACCTGGGGCGCGGCCGGGGCGGGCACGGTGGACGAGGCGGAGCGGACAGCCACCTGCTGGGAGCCGATGGGCGCGGCGGGCGGGGCGTTCGGCGCGGCCGGGCGCCAGATGACGGCCCCGGCGGCCAGGAAGAACACGACGGCGACCGCGAGAGCGAGCGTACGGGAGCGGGACATACGAGGGGGGAGGCGCGGGCGAGAGGGTACGCAGACGCTATCTCAACCGCGAGCGGTCTGCTGGGGCGAGTCACCCGGGGCCCGATGTTCCCGCCACTGCGTCACGGCGGAACCTCGCGAGCCCGGAGCTCCGGGCGGTGGCGGAACGTGGAAACCTCGGGGGAGCCCACCGGGCCGCACACGGCGGGCCAGTACGGCCTTCACCGGTACGGGACGGCGGCGCGGGCCAGCGCGTGCAGCGTGGCCTTCAGCTCCTCGAGGTCCACGGGCTTGTCCAGCACCGCGTTCACCCCGAGCCTCCGCGCCTCCTCGCGCGTCTCGCCGTCGGCGAAGGCTGACAGGATGACCACCGGACAGGCGAGCCCGCACGCCTGCACCTGGACGAGCACCTCCAGCCCGGTCCTCCCCGGCATCCGCACGTCCGAGAGGATGAGATCCGGCGCCAACAGGGGGCCGCCACACACCTGCGTCAACAGCACGTAGTCCGACAACTCGAAGCCGTCCTCCAGTGCCACCACGGCATAGCCAGCCCTCGCCAGCGTCAGGGTGAGGAGCGCACGCATCTCGTCATCATCCTCGGCCAGGAGGATGCGCGGCGGGCGGGGTTCGGTCGGCAGGGGAGGCATCATGGAAGGACCCGAACGGAGAGTTATCTGCCTCTTCACAGCAGGACCCGTGCCAGCACGCCGTCCCTCTCAGGGGGCGTCTTCCCTCGGGAATGGCGTGGGGCAAGCCGCCCCACCGGGGGCATTCTGCCCCGAGCCCCCGGGCACGCCTCGTTCCCCTCCTCTGATCATGGACCCGGGGTGGGTGCGCGCGTTGTAGTAGCTGAATGAAGCTCGCTCGGAAGATCACCCTCGCCCTGGTCCTGCTCGCCTTCGCCGTCATCGCGGGGCTGGAGACCGTGGAGGTGCAACGCGAGCTGGCCCGCTCGGCGCTGGACATGCGCAACGACCACCGCCTGCTCGGCTACACGGTGGGCGGCGCGTTCGTCCGCACCTGGGAGTTGGAAGGCGAGGACGAGGCCCGGGCGGTGCTCGCCAACGCCAACCGCCTCCAGGAGCAGGTGCGGCTGGGCTGGCTGTGGCTGGACATGCCGGAGGCGACGCAGCTGCCCCCGGATCAGCTCCAGGCGCTGCGCTCCGGATGGGACACCTCCTACGAGGACCACAGCCATGAGATCAGCCTGCTGCGCTCCTTCACCCCCATCATCGTCGGAGAGCGGCGGGGGGCCATCGAGGTCACCGAGCCCCTCACGGAGCAGCTGCTGCACGTGCGCCAGACGGTGGTGGGCACGGCGGTGGCCACCGGCGCCATCACCCTGGCCTTCCTGCTGGTGGCCATGGCCATGGGCAGACGGCTGGTGGGCCGTCCCGTGGAGCAACTGGTGGGGCTCGCGCACCGCATCGGCCAGGGGGACCTGGGGGCGCGGGTGCACCTGACACAGAAGGACGAGCTGGCCACGCTCGCGGACGCGATGAACCAGATGGCCTCGGGGCTGGCCACGGCGCGCGCACAGGTGGCGGCCGAGACGGCGGCGCGCCTGGCCACGCTCGAGCACCTGCGGCACGCGGACCGGCTGGGCACGGTGGGCAAGCTGGCCTCCGGCGTGGCCCATGAGCTGGGCACTCCGCTCAACGTGGTGCTCGGCCGGGCGAAGATGATCGCCTCCGGCGAGGCCGAGGGAGAGGAGACGAAGGAGTGCGCCCGCATCATCTCCCAGCAGGTGCAGCACATGACGGCCATCATCCGTCAGCTGCTGGACTTCGCCCGGCGGCGCACGCCCCGGCGCGCCCCGGAAAATTTGAACGAGCTGGTGGAGCGGACGTTGACGCTGCTGCGGCCCATGGCGACACGGCGCAACATCGTCCTCGCCAGCGAGGCGCCAGGGCCGGTGAACCTGGAGGTGGACGCCGGGCAGATTCAACAGGCCCTCACCAACCTGATGGTCAACGGCATGCATGCGATGAAACGTCCGGGCACGCTGCGGGTCCGCCTGGGGAGGGAGCACGCCCTGCCGCCAGCGGACCTGGGAGGGCCGGAGCGCGAGTGGGTGCGGATGGACGTCACGGACGAGGGCGAGGGCATCTCCCCCGAAGCGCTGCCCCGTATCTTCGAGCCCTTCTTCACCACCAAGGACGTAGGAGAGGGCACGGGCCTGGGCCTGTCTGTCTCCTACGGACTCATTCGGGACCACGGCGGCTGGATTTCCGTGAGCAGCGAACCCGGACGCGGTAGTTGCTTCTCCATCTTCCTCCCACCCGAGGCGAAGGAAACCGAGGAGGCCAAGGCATGAGCGCGACGAAGGGCCGCATCCTGGTCGTCGAGGACGAGCGCGAGATGCGAGCGCTGTTGGAGAAGGGGCTGGCGCGCCGGGGCTTCGTCCCCACGGTGCTGGGCAGCGCGGACGAGGCCTTCCCCCTGCTGGAGACGGAGGAGTTCGACACCGTCCTCACCGACATGCGGATGCCGGGCATGGATGGGCTGGAGCTGTGCGAGCGCATCGTCCTCAACCGTCCGGACATCCCCGTGGTGGTGGTGACGGCCTTTGGCAGCCTGGAGACGGCGGTGGCCGCCATCCGTGCCGGCGCGTACGACTTCGTCACCAAGCCGGTGGACCTGGACGCGCTGGTGCTGGTGCTGGAGCGGGCGGTGCAGCACAAGGCACTGCGCGAGGAGGTGCGGCGGTTGCGCCGGGCTCTGGGCGGCGTGTCGGCGGACGGGGGCGTGGTGGGCGAGAGCCCGGCGCTGCGCCGGGTGTACGAGCTCATCGACCGGGTGGCGGACTCGGACGCGTCGGTGCTGGTGACGGGCGAGAGCGGCACCGGCAAGGAGGTGGCCGCCCGGGCGCTGCACGCGCGCAGCCGGCGCCACGACGGGCCCTTCGTGGCCATCAACTGCGCGGCCATGCCCGAGGCCCTGTTGGAGAGCGAGCTGTTCGGCCACGCCCGGGGTGCCTTCACCGACGCCAAGGCGGCGCGCTCGGGCCTCTTCGTCCAGGCGCACGGTGGCACCCTCTTCCTGGACGAGGCGGGGGAGATGCCCCTGGCGCTCCAGCCCAAGCTGCTGCGGGCGCTGCAGGAGCGCAAGGTCCGCCCGGTGGGAGGGGACACCGAGGTGCCCTTCGACGCGCGCATCGTCGCCGCCACCAACCGCGACCTGGAGCTGGCCGTGGAGGAGGGCCGCTTCCGCGAGGACCTGTACTACCGGCTCAACGTCATCGGCCTGGAGCTGCCCCCGCTGCGGGCCCGGGGCAACGACGTGCTGTTGCTGGCCCAGCGCTTCCTGGAGCACTTCGCCGCGCGCAGCGGCAAGCGCGTGGTGGGCCTCACCCCCGCCGCCGCCCAGCGCCTGCTGGCCTACACCTGGCCCGGCAACGTGCGCGAGCTGCAGAACTGCATCGAGCGCGCCGTGGCCCTCACCACCTACGAGCAGCTCACCGTGGAGGACCTGCCGGAGCGCATCCGCGACTACCGCGGCCCCAGCAACCTCGGCCAGGAGCAGGACGTGTCCGAGCTCGTCTCGCTCGAGGAGATGGAGCGCCGCTACATCCAGCGCGTGCTGGAGACGGTGGGCGGCAGCCGGACGCTGGCCTCGCGCATCCTCGGCGTGGACCGCAAGACGCTCTACCGCAAGCTGGGCCGCCGCAACGCCGGGGCCGCCGAGGACAAGGACGAGAAGTCCTCCACCTGAGCGGCTCCACCTCCGTTCCTTCCACCCCTGGAGAATCCATTGTGAGCACGACATCCCCTCGCTACGACCTGTGGTCCCCGGAGACGCGCGCCAATCCCCTGCCCCTCTACGCGCGCATGCGGCAGGAAGCCCCCGTGGTCCGGCTGTACGACCCCACCCTGCGACAGCCGGTATGGGTGGTGACGCGTTACAAGGACGCGGTGGAGCTGGCGCGAGATCCGCGCTTCACCAAGGACGTGAAGAAGCTCCCCGAGGACTCGCCCCACCGCCAGATGCGCTCCGCGGATATGGAAGCCATCAGCCGGCACATGCTCTCGGCGGATCCGCCGGACCACACGCGGCTGCGCTCCCTGGTGTCCAAGGCCTTCACCCCGCGCCGCGTGGAGGAGCTGCGCCCGCGCATCGCCGCCATCGCCAGCCAGCTGTTGGACACGGCGAAGGACCCGGGCTCCATGGATCTGCTGGACGCCTTCGCCTTCCCCCTGCCCATCACTGTCATCGCCGAGCTGCTCGGCGTGCCGGTGGAGGACCGGGACCAGTTCCGCGACTGGACGACCACCATCATCAGCCCGCCGTCCGAGGGGAACCTCGAGCCGCTCCGGGAGGCCGGCAGGCAGTTCATCCAGTACTTCCAGCAGTTGCTGGCGCGGCGCCGGGCGGACCCTCGGGATGATCTGCTCACCGCCCTCATGTCCGCGGAGGAGCAGGGGGACCGGCTCTCGCCCCTGGAGCTGATGAGCATGCTGTTCCTGCTGCTGGTGGCGGGCCACGAGACGACGGTGAACCTCATTGGCAACGGCGTCTGGGCGCTGCTGAACCACTCGGAGCAGCTGGAGCGGCTGCGCGCCAACCCGGCCCTCATCGAGTCCGCGGTGGAGGAGATGCTGCGCTACTGCGGCCCGGTGGAGACCACCACCCAGCGCTGGGCCGCGCAGGACGCCGAGTTCCATGGCCAGGTGATTCCCCGGGGGGAGACCATCCTCGCCTCGCTGCTGTCGGCCGACCACGACCCCGAGCAGTTCCCGGAGCCGGAGCGGTTCGACATCACCCGCGAGCCCAACCGGCACATCGCCTTCGGCTTCGGCATCCACTTCTGCCTGGGCGCGCCCCTGGCCCGGCTGGAGGCCACCATCGCCATCAACCTGCTGCTGGAGCGCCTGCCCCGCCTGCGCTTCGGCGTGGACCCGTCCGAGCTGCGCTGGCGTGACGGCATCCTCGTGCGCGGCCTGCAGCGCCTGCCCGTGGCCTTCTGAGACGGACACTCCGCCCTCCCACCGGGGAGAGGGCGGAGGAGGCGCCGTGCCTACTGCGCCACGTGGCACCGCCGGGGCTCACCCGCGCGGTGCTCCCGCCCCGGCCCGCCCGGGACGCGGCAGGGCAACGTCAGGCGGGTGGGCGTGGGCTGCACCACGGAGAGGCCCGCACCGAGCATCGCGGAGTTCCCCCAGCCCCAGACGGAGCCGTCCTCCCGCACCGCCAGCGCGTGGGAACCGCCCGCCGAGATGGCGACGGCATCCGTGAGGCCCACCACCTGGACCGGAGAGGCGCGGGGCTCGCGCGTCCCGTCTCCGAGCCCGTCGGGGTTGCTTCCCCAGGCCCAGACGGAGCCGTCCTCGCGCAGCGCCAGCGAGACGTTTCCTCGGGCAGTCAGGGAGACCACGCGCGAGAGGCCCGGCACCGGAGCCGGCGTGGGACGGGAGACCCGAGAACCATCGCCGAGCTGGCCCTGGGCGTTGCTCCCCCAGGCCCAGACGGAGCCGTCCCGGCGCAGCGCCAGCGCGTGGGAGCTGCCGGCCGAGAGGGCCACCACGTCCGTGAGGCCCGGCACCGGAGCGGGCTGGGGCCTCGAGTACGGCGACTCGACGCCGAGCTGGCCGTAGGAGTTGTCGCCCCAGGCCCAGACGGAGCCATCCGCGCGCACCGCCAGCGAGTAGGAGGCACTGGCCGACACGGCCACCACCTGGTCCAGCCCGGAGATCTGAACCGGGCTCGTCCGGGGTTGCGTCGTCCCCGGACCGAGCTGGCCCTGGAAGTTGGCGCCCCAGCCCCAGACGGAGCCATCCGCGCGCACCGCCAGCGAGGAGAGCTCAGCAGCCGAGAGGTCCACCACGTCCGTGAGGCCCGGCACCGGCACCGGCAGGGCGCGGTAGGTCTGGGTTCCATCGCCGAGCTGGCCGTAGGTGTTGAAGCCCCAGGCCCGGACGGAGCCGTCCGTGCCCAGCGCCAGCCAGTGGGAGTCACCGGACGAGACGGCCTTCGTGCTCGAGAGCGCCGCCACCTGGGCCGGTTCCGAGCCCCAACTCCAGACGGAGCCATCCTCCCGCACCGCCAGCGAGCGGGCCGAGCCGGCGGACAGGGACACCACGTCGGTGAGCACCCGCGTCTGGATGGGGGTGAGCCGCTGGTCCGTTCCCGTGCCGAGCGCGCCCGTCATGTTGTTTCCCCAGCTCCACAGGGAGCCATCCCGGCGCACGGCCAGCGAGTGGGTACCGCCCACCGCGAAGTCCACCACGTGGCCCACCCCGACCTGGACCGGGCGGGTGCGCAGTTGCGTCGTCCCGTCGCCGAGCTGGCCCCAGTTGTTCTGTCCCCAGGCCCACAGGGTGCCATCCCGGCGCAGCGCCATCGAACGGTCGAAGGCGTCATCCACGGCCACCACGTTCGTGAGGCCCGGCACCGCATGGGGCGTGGCGATGGAATTCTCGAACCCATCCCCCACCAGGTCCAGTGAGTCCTCGCCCCAGAACCACACGGAGCCGTCCTGGCGCACCGCCAGCGCGTGCTCGCCATGGGTGGCGAGGGCCACCACGTCCGTCAGGCCCGGCACCGGAGCGGGTTGCGCCCTGGAATAAGGCTCCGGGGTCCCGAGCTGGCCGTAGGAGTTGTCGCCCCAGGCCCAGACGGAGCCATCCGCGCGCAGCGCCAGCGAGAGGGCTTTCCCCGCCGCGACCGCCACCACGTCCGTCAGGCCCGGCACCGGAGCGGGCTCGAACCGGGAGGAGGGCCAGGACTCCAGCTCCACTCCGAGCTGGCCCTGGAAGTTGTCGCCCCAGGCCCAGACGGAGCCATCCGCGCGCAACGCCAGCACGTGACGTTCACCGGCCGCGAGGGCCACCACGCCCGTGAGGCCCGGCACCGGAGCGGGCTGGGGCCTCGAGTACGGCGACTCGACCCCGAGCTGTCCCGCGTCGTTGAGCCCCCAGGCCCAGACGGAGCCGTCCACACGCAAGGCCATGGAATAGAAGTCACCGGCCGCCACGGTGATGACCCGGCCGATTCCCGGCACGCGCACCGGCAGGGAGTGTTTACCGTACTTCCCATCTCCGAGCTGGCCGAAGCCATTGGCCCCCCAGCCCCACACGGAGCCATCCGGAGCGACCGCCAACGAGTGGCCGTCCCCGGTCGCGAGCAGGCCTCGCCTGGCCCTGGCCGAAAGCTCCTGGCTCTCGGTGGTCTCACCGGCGAGGGCCCGTCCGCTCCACATCACCATCATGCAAATGGCCAGCAGGAGCCGAGTCACACCGGCTCCGCCGCACACGCGCTCTCTTCTCATCGAATGATGCTCCTGGGATTGGCTCAGCGCTTCGAGCGTGGCGACGCGTGAGCAGAAACCGTGCCCATGCCCGGCCGCTCCGGTCCGCACCAATTCCCGGGAGGTTGCGCGCGGCACCACGCGCGGAGGCATGACGAATCGCGACACCGGGTGACGAATCGCGGCAGGATGGGCGGCGCATGTCCATTCCATGCCCGCGCTGCCAACAGGCCCTCACTCCCGGAGCCCCGTCCTGCGCCCACTGTGGCGCCTCGCTGCTCATCGAGGTGGACGGCGCGGAGCCAGCGTGCGCCATCCACCCCACGCTGCGAAGCCTCGGCACCTGCGACCGGTGCGGCGCGTTCGCCTGCGCCATGTGCCTGCGCGTCGACTCGCGGGGACAGGTGCTCTGCCAGAACTGTCACGAGCGCGAGCCGGACGTCCTGCTCCCGTGGGACAGGCGCGAGGAGCTGGGCACGTTCATGGCCTTCTGGAAGACGTTCGTCGAGGTGCTGCTGCGCCCGGGTAGCTTCTCCACGGTCCGGGCCGAGGGGAGCGTGGGCAGCTCACTGCTGTTCGCGCTGCTGAGCTCCCTGCCGAGCAGCTTCGTGACCGGCGTCACCTACCTGGGCCTGTTCAGCTTCATGACCCAGGTATTCCCGGTTGCGAGCACACAACCCGAAGTGGAGCAGCGGTTCCAGTGGGTGGGGCTGGCCACGTTCGCTTTCTGCGTGCTCGTCATCCCCCCGTTGACCCTGGTCTTCACCCTGCTGAACGCGGGTGTGGACCACCTCTTCCTGCGCATGGGCGGCATCACCCGGGACTTCGCGGTGACGCTCCGGGCCAATGCCCTGTCCCAGGCGCCGATGGTGCTCGGGGGGGTGCCCATCATCGGCGCGCAGGTGGCGCCCTTCTGGGTGCTGGTGGCGCGCGTCTTCGCCTACCGGGGGCTGCACCGGACGACGTGGGGCGTGGCGGCGGTCGGTGCCCTGGCCGCGCCACTGACCTTCTGCATGCTCTGCGGCGGAGGCTACATCGCGCTCATCCTGCTCGCGGTGGGCCGCTCCTAGCTCACAGCGCGTAGCTGGCGTAGCAGGTGCCCACCGGGCCGCTGCCGGTGGTGGGCGCGTTCGGGGCGGACAGCCACGCGCCCTCGGAGCCGCACTGGTGCCACTGCAGGTCTCCGCTGGACTGCACGCACGTGCGCGCCGGCACGGACTGTCCCAGGGTGGCGGAGCTGCACCACGGCCAGGACGCGGTGCAGTTGGTGGGTTTGGTGGTGGTGCCCGCCGTGAAGGTGCCGTCGGCCTGGCACTGCCGCCAGATGGCGTCCGAGGAGCTCTGCACGCACACGCCCACGGCCACGTTGGCGTCCACCGTGCCGGTGTAGCAGGTGACGGTGGTGGAGCCGGTACCCCAGTTGTACTCGCCCTTGAACTGGTTGTACTTCACCGACACCAGGGACGAGCCGCCGATGTCGGTGCGGCCGCACTGGATGGCGTACGCGCCCACCCAGGGCGTGTACGTGTAGAGCGCCGCGGTGGCCTTGTTGACGGGCTTCACCGAGCACGGATCCGAGGTGCTCTTCGTCACGCCCGGCTTCCACCCGGAGACGGTGGCGCGGCCGGCGTCCAGGTCGGTGAGGTAGCCGCGCATCTTCTTGGCCGAGCACTCAATCTGCTTGCCGAAGCCCGCATAGGAGGAGGAGCACCCGCCGCTGTCGGGGCAACCACAGCCGGTGGCCTTGGCCAGGTTGGTGGAGGTGCCGCTGGTGATGAGGCTCGACTCCGTCTGGATGCGCGCCAGCATGTACAGGGGGTTGATGGTCTGGGCCTTGGACTGCTCCACGATGAGGGCCGCCGCCGTCTTGTTGTTCCAGGCCGGATCCTTGTAGGTGGCCAGGTACGAGCCCTTCTGCACCAGGAACTGCTGCACCTGCGCGGTGGTGATCCACTGGCCGCCGGTGATGTCGGTGTCCTCGAGCAGCCGGTGCATGTCGTACTCGGTGGTGGCCGGCTCGAGCACCTCGCCGGTGAGCGCATCCACCACGACCTCGTCCTTGGCGGGGCCACAGCCCACCAGGTACAGCGCCGGCAACAGGAACAGCGTGTATCGCAGCTTCATCGCGAGCCTCGGGTAGGACCGCGGAGCCGGGCAACACGTCGCCCCGCCCCACGGTGGGGGAGGGCGCGTCTTAACATCTGAGAAATCCGATTTTCCAGTAATCCTTGTGGGTGTCGGCCACTCAATCCTTGAGAAAGATTTGGGTGCTCTCGCTAGGCTCCGGCTCCGGGCCGCACACGAAGCGTGGCCCACGGGAGGGGACATGCGCGTAGCGCAAGGAAGCGATCTGTCGTTCACGACCACCAGTGACGACTACAAGGCCAGGCTCACCGGGCCGGACAACCTCGATGAGGAGGTGCGCCTCGAAAAGGAGCTGCCCACCAAACAGCCCGGCTTCTACACGCTCACCGTCATGGACAGGCGCATGCGCACGTTGACGGCGACACTCGAGGGCCAGGAGGGTTTCGCGGTTCCGCGGACCGAATCGGCCACGAAGAAGGAGATGGTCACCCTCCGCTACGAGGTGCACTGATGCGCTCGCCCCACCGCCTGTTGCTCACCCTCGGGCTCCTGCTGACGGCGACGAACGCCACGGCACAGGAGCGCCCCGCCTGCGCCGCGAACCCGCTCGTGGGATTCCTGAGCGACGGCACCCACGACGTGCTCGGTACCGCCTTGATGGCCGGCCAGCAGTGGGACACGCCCCCCGAGGGAGTCGCCCTCGAGAACTGGCCCGCGCTGCGCGCCGAGGCCCTCACCCGGCTCCAGCAGGTGCTGGCCACCTGCAACGCCGACAAGCCGCTGACTCCACCCACTGGCACGGCCTTCCACGGCATCTACGAGAGGTACCGCCCGACGCTGACGGAGACGCTCGAGCGATACGTCGCATCGAATCAGCTCTCCTCGCCGGTGTTCTCGCAGGTGCTCGGCGCGGTGGGCGGCATCCCCGCGCCCCAGAGGTTGCAGGTGGGCCTGTCGCAGATCGTCTCGGCGGGGCAACCCGGGCTCGCGGGGAACATCGCGGGCGCGCTCAGCCCCCACTCCGAGCATTTCATCCCGAGACACACCTCGCTGACGGGAAGCCTGCTCGTCATCCAGCCCGTGAGGGCCGCCGACAGCACGGAGCCCACCGAGCTGGGGCAGCCGCAGTTCGCCTCGGCCGAGACCATGCTGGCCTTCAGCAGCCGGCGCACGGCGTATGACTGGTCCATCGAGGTCAGCAACCGGATGCAGGAGATCATCAAGAAGTCCGAGCAGCAGGGCCTCTTCGCCACCCAGCAATTCCTCCGGCGCATCCAGGCGAGCCTGGAGCTGCGGCAGCCCGCCGAGAGGCTGAACCAGCAGGAGGAGAAGGCGCGGCTCGACGCGGCCCCCTCGGAGGCACGAGAGCAACTGAGGACGGAGATCGACCAGGCCCGGAAGCTGCGGGAGCAGGAGAACCTGCGGGCGGCACTGGAGGAGGCCTCCGAGGCGGCCCGGCGGTTCTACCTGGAGACGATGGAGACCTATTTCACCCGGACCTTCATCCAACCCGAGCTGGACAGGGAGAAGTACCCGTTCCATCTGGACGTGGCGTTGAGGGTGCGCGTGACGCCTCGCCCGGACTTCGTGCCCGAGCTGCCGGACCTGTTCTCCACCGGCCTGGAGGTGGCGGGCGACGGAGCCTTGCTGGGCGGCCGCGACTCGAGCCAGTTGCTCTACAACTTCCGGGTGTTGACCTCGGGGTCGGCGTATCCCACGCGGGTGTGCTCGCGCTTCTCCGGTTGCGACGCCCAGGCCAGCCTCCTGCTCGACGCGGCCGCGGGCCTGGGCGTGACGCTGCCGTCCCGGGACATGCCCTCGGACACCGTCTTCCGGGTCGCGGGCCTGCTGCGGTGGGCGCCGTTCCGCGACATCAGCATCAACGGCCAGATGGTCGACGAGCTGTCCGGTGGCTTCAGCGCCTCGCTGGAGGTTCCGGTCGCCCCGACACTCTCGCTCCTGGGCAGCTACACCATGCGGTGGGTGAAGGGAGGGAGCGCGGTGGCGACCTCGGGCATCACCATCGCGAAGACGTTGCCGAAGTGAGCCGGGGGCGGGCCCCTACCGCCGCAAGCGGCGGCGGGCCCGCTCGCGAGCGGCTTCGAGGGCCGAGTCCACCCCGTGCTCGTCCCGTGGCGGTGCATCTCCCGAGGTGGCTGCCGTCGTGGGGGCTGCTTCCGGAGCCTTCCCGGCACCGGTGGACGCGGTGGACTCCGGGGCCGGGCCCGTGACGGCCGGAGCCGGCATGCCCGGCGCCGCCACGGCCGCCGCCGAGGGAGCCACCGCGCGTCGGGGCCTGGGCCCGGAGAGGAAGCGGCGCACGGCCACCTCCGCCAGCAGCACCGCCACCGCCAGGCCCACCAGCCACGGCGCCAGCGGCACGCGGCCCTCGGACTCGGGGGCGTCCTCGAAGAGGCCCGCCATGGACAGCCGCTCCACGCCACCGCCCACGGCCGCCACCCCGCGCAGCACCGCGAGGCCCTCCTGGGAGGTGCCGGGCTCGAACTCGGGGGCATAGGGCAGCGTCACCGGCGGGGCCCGCAGCACGCGCGCGCCCAGCTTCACCACCGGGTGCCACGAGCCACTGCCCGGCAGGGTGTACTCGGCCGCCACCCGGTCCTCGTCCTCCCAACGCATGGGCACCTCCACCGGCTGGCTCCGCCCATCTCCCGGCAGCAGCACCAGCGAGGGCAGCGCGCCCGGCAGCGCCTCTCCCGGCGCGAAGTCCAGCGTCACCCGCAGCAGGTTGCCCCGCCGCTCCGAGCGCGCCACCGCCTCGCCCGACTCCCCCGCCCCGCCCATGGCCCAGCGCACCATGCCCTCCAGCGCCGGGCGCAGGCCGCTCCAGGAGCGCAGCTCGCCGGTGAAGGCCCCATCCACCTCGGCCATGAAGGCCACCGTGCGCCCCGCGCCGCGCGGCCACAGCGCCAGCACCGGCGCCGCGTTGTCGTCCAGCGTGCGCAGGGCCACGCTCGCGCGCGGCCGCAGATACGTGAGGTTGTAGCCGCCCACCTGGGGCAGCCCCAGCGCCGGCAGCCTCCCGAGCAGCGGCAGGTCCGGCGCGGCCTCCAGCGAGGCGGGCTCGTCCACGAAGGTGGCCCGCGCCACGGCGATGGTCTCCTGGCTGAAGATGCGCGGCAGGCTCGTCGCGTCCTCGGCGAAGTAGATGCGGCCTCCACCCTTGGCGGCGATCTCCTCGAGCAGCGCCGCGTCCGGGTCCTTCTTCGAGCCCAGGCCGATGACGGACACCGTCACCTTCTCGCCCTGGAGCCGGGAGAGCGTCTTCAGGTAGTCGTCCGGCTCCTCCGAGTCCGCCGCGTCCGAGAAGAGCAGCACGTGCCGCGTGGCCTTGTCGCTGCCGAGAATCTGCTTCTGGCCCTCGCGCAGCGCCTCGCCCACGTAGATGCCACCGCCGCCGCTGAAGCCACGCGACACCTCGTCCAGCGGCAGCCCCAGCTCCACGGGACTCATGGGGAAGATTTCGTGCACCTCGGTGTCCACCATGTGCACGGACACCTCGTCCTTCTCGTTGAGCAGCGTGAGGGCGCTCACCACGCCCTCGGCGGCCAGCTCCATCTTCGTGCGCCCGTCCGGGACGCGCACGCCCATGGAGCAGCTGCAATCCATCAGCACGCTCATGGCGAGGGCCGTGCGGCGCTGCTCCTCGCGCATCTCCAGCGACACCGGCAGCAGCGGCTCCACGGGCGAGCGGCGGTAACCACCCTCGCCGAAGCTGGTGCGGCCCCCCGTCATCACCAGTCCGCCGCCGGCCTGCTCCACGTAGGCCGCGAGCGCGCCGAGCCCCGGCTCGCCGAGCCGGTTGGCGTCGACGTTCTCCAGCACCACCGTGCCCACGCCGTCCAGCGCGTCCAGTGTGAGGGGGAAGGGGGCGCGCACCTCCAGCACCAGCCCGGCCGTGCGCAGGGCCTTGGACAGGGTGCCCTCGGGCTGATCCGTGAGCAGCAGCACCCGGGGAGGGCCCTCCACCCGCAGCACCGCCTGTCCCACGTCGTTCTCCACCACGCCGTCTCCCGGCGCCTCCACCGTGAGCCGGTAGGCCGCGAGCCCCGGCTCCTCCACCAGGTCGCGGAAGGGCAGCAGGTTGGGCCCGGCGCGGAACTCGAAGGGACCCTTCAGCAGGACGTGGCCATTGCGCTCCAGACGCACGGTGCCGGAGACGGGCTGGGAGGCCTGCACCACGCCCGTCAGCTGGAAGGGCTCGTGCGCCTTCACCGAGGACGGCACGTCCAGCGAGAGGACGGCCAGGTCGAGCGGCGCGTCGTCGCGGGCGAGCTGGCGGAAGTCCACGGGAATGCCCCGGGCCGCGAGCCGCCGGGCCGCGCCCCTCGCATCCGCGCCGGTGGACCGGCCATCGGACACCACGAGCACCCGGCCGGTGCGGCCCGGGGGAATGAGGGCGCCCGCCGCGTCCAGCGCCGCCGACACGTCCGAGGCCTCCGCGTCCACGGGCCGGGTGAAGCCACCGAAGCGTCCCGACTCCGAGAGCGGCTGCTCCACCCGGGCCTCGCGCCCGAAGGAGATGACACCCACGCGATCCCCGGGCCGCCGCTGCGTCTCCAGGAGGCCCACCAGCTCCGAGGCCACCCGTCCCGCGTCGGCGGGCATGGAGCGCGAGCGGTCCACCACCACCACCACGTCGCTGCCCGCGCGGCGGAGCAGCAGCTCGGGGCCTGCGAGCGCGCCGACGCCGAGGAGCAGCAGCGCCCAACGCAGGGCCATGGGAGGGCCGGGGCGCCGGCCGAGCTTCCACAGGAAGAGGCCCAGCGGCAGGAGGAGCACCAACGCCTGGGGCAGGGAGAAGCTCATTCGGGGTCACACCATGCTACCCACCGGGGTAGAGCCGTGAAAGGGGGGTGGCCGCGGGAAAGGCTCGCGTGTTGCGCCCACGCGACCGCGTGTCCTCACCACGCGGCCCCCAGTGCCTCGCTCCAGCTCCGCCCCTCCCATATCCAATCTGGCGGCACCATTTCAGACACGCGTCGCCTTTCCCGCCCGCCCAGGGCACGTATTCCTCACAGATTCTCGGAGAGAGAGCCCCAGAGGGACACGGCACACACCTTGCTCATCTCGCGGTCACTCGGGTGGCAGCAGAAACCCGAGAGCCCTTGGACGGCCCCTCTGAACGGGACCGCGACGCATCGTCACCAAGGACAAGGCATTTCACTTTGAAGCGAGTCATCATGTTTCCCGATACAATCTTGTCTGGTTCTGTCACCGGCCGTCTGTCCCGGACCGCCGTGAAATTCGGCTGGGGTGCCCTGGCGTTGGCGTTGCACGGGTGCATCCCCACCGGGGACGAGTCGCCCGCCGCGCAGCCAACGACCACCGCGCAGAAGCCACGAGACACCGTGGCGCGAGGCTCGGCGTTCCTGCGCTTCGGCCGGAGCCACAAGCCGCAGGTGGTGAACTACATCGTCAGGGATGGCTGGGCCATCACGCAAGGAGACATCGTCCTGGGGCGCGTGGAGGACGTGGAGGCCGAGTCGGCCCGCCTCCGGGAGGAGGTCGCCAGGGGCCCGCGCCAGGGCGGCGTGTCCGCCGAGGGCTTGGGCATTCAGGACTCCGACTATCTGTGGCCGAACGGGGTGGTGACGTTCGCCTTCGACCCTTCGCTCACCGACAACAAGCGGCAAGAGGTGCGCGACGCCATGGCCCACTGGGAGCGCAGGACGGTCATCCGCTTCTCCCAGGTGGAGGGCTGCGGGTTCTTCGGCGGCAACTGCGTGACCTTCCGGGCCAGCACTGACAACAGGTGCAACTCGCACGTCGGGCCCCTGTTCGTGCTGGGCGTCGCATTCCCCCAGGACGTGAACGTGGCCACCTGGTGCGGCACCGGCTCGCTCATCCACGAAATCGGCCACGCGTTGGGCCTCTACCACGAGCAAGCCAGGTCGGACCGGGACGACTTCATCACCATGAAGTGGGAGAACTTCTCGACCGATCCGACGATGGACCATTGCAAGGCTCAGTATGACAAGGAGGACAGCGGCCTGAACATCGGAGCCTACGACTACGGCTCCATCATGCACTACCCGGCCACCTCGACATGCAGCGCGAAAGATGCCGCTGGAAGGTCGCTGCCGCAGTTCCTCGTCAAACAGACGCTGCCGCCTGGCGTGGACGTGGGTCAACGCAATGGGTTGAGTGAGGGGGATATCTCTTCCATCACCCGGATGTATGGCAGTTGGGTGTCTCGAAAGTACGTGGAGCTCGTGCTCTGCCGGCTCACGCCGCAGGGGTGCCCGGCGATGGGCGCCTCCACGAGCGACGAGGGGATGGCCGAGGACTGGGGCCGCTACCGCCACTACGAAGGCGGCTCCATCTACTGGCATCCGGATACGGGGGCCCACGTCGTCCGCTCGCAGATCCGCCCGAAGTGGGAGGAGCTCGGCTGGGAGCGAGGCGTGCTGGGCTATCCCCTCTCGGACACGGAGCAGACCGCGGATGGCTCGTGGGAGAACCGGTTCCAGTACGGCACCATCTCCTGGCATCCGGTGGGCGGCTACCGCGTCGTCGTCGTGAATGACGGCACGGTGGTGCGCGAGCAGGGCCAGAACGCCATCTGGGTGTACCAGGGCGGCGGCCGCTTCTGGGTGCCCAATCCCCAGGAGTGGGCGGCCTACAAGGCTGCCCACGGTCTGACGGATTCGAGCATCCGCTGGGCGCCCCGCGGCTTCATCGCGTCCACACCGCAGTCGCCACGGAACGGGACGGTGGTGCGCGAGCTGGGCCGGGTCGCCATCTGGGTGTACCAGGACGGCGGCCGCTTCTGGGTGCCCAATCCCGAGGAGTGGGAGGCCTACAAGGCCGCCAACGGTCTGACGGAAGCGTCCATCAGGACCGTGCCCCGCGGCTCGCTCTGGCACACGCTCGTCATGAAGGACCTGGCCACCGACGAGCTGCGCGTGCGCGAGGACGTGGCCCACGATGGCGCGGTGGTGCGCGAGCGGGGCCAGGCCGCCATCTGGGTGTACCAGGGCGGCGGCCGCTTCTGGGTGCCCAACCCGCAGGCCTGGTCGGAGTGGGAGCTGGCCATGGGAGTCTCGGGTGCCAGCATCCGCATGGTTCCCGTGGGCTCACTGGCCTGGACCGTCGCCCTCTCGGGTGGGCAGGAAATCTCCGTGTCGCGCGTGGAGCTCCCGCGCGATGGCACGCTCATCTCCGAGCTCGGGAGCACGACGGTGTACGAGGTGTGGGGCGGCCGGAAGTACGTTTCCAGCAGCTACGACCCGGCGAACGTGAAGCGGATTCCGACGGGCTCCAGCGTCGACGTGCCGAACGGCCCCTGAGTCTCTCAAGAAGGCTCGCCGCCGCCCGCCTGCACCAGGGCGGGCGGCACCGACTGCCCCAACTCCAGACACAGGGCCTCGGCCTTCTTCAGCTCCTGCTTCAGCGCCTTCTGGTGGTTGCGGCTCTTCACCAGCGACTCCCGTCCCAGCAGCCGGAAGGCCTCGTCCCGCCCCACCTGCAGCACCGCCTCGGCCAGCACGAAGCCCCGCAGGCTCTCGGCCAGGTCGATGTCGAGCGGAGCCCGCCGCCGCTGCGCCTCCCGCACGAAGGCCCGCGCGGCCTGGCTCAGCGCCTCCACCAGGGGCGAGGCCTTCTCTCCTCCTTCGTAGGCCAGCGCCTGCCGGATGTGGGCCTCGCGCAGCACCAACTCCGAGGTGGTGCTCCCCTGCTCCACGAGGGCCAGCGTGTAGGCGCGACGAATGAGGTTGTCGAGCTGCCGCAGGTTGCCGGGCCAGGAGCCCTGCTCCAGCCATCTCTCGGCTTCCGGAGCCAGACGCGCCTCCCCCTCCGAACGCTTCTCCCGGTGGTGGCGCGTCAGCATGTAGCGCGACCAGGGGCCAATCTCGTCCCGCCGCTCATCCAGCGGTGGGAGCCGCACGGGCAGGACGTTGATGCGGTAGTACAGGTCCTCGCGGAAGGTGCCCTTGCGGACCGACTCGAGCAGGTTCGCGTTGGTGCCGATGATGAAGCGCACGTTGGCCCGCTGCTCGCTCCCGGCGTCTCCGAGCGTGCGGTAGGCGCGCTCCTCCAACACACGCAACAGGCCCGCCTGGGCCTTGAGAGACAGCTTGTCGATCTCATCGATGAAGAGCGTGCCGCCCTCGGCCCGTGCCAGACACCCGGGGTTGTCGCGCACCGCTCCCGTGAAGGCCCCCTTGCGCCAGCCGAAGAGCTCCGCCATCTGCAGCTCCTCGGGGATCATCATCAAGTCCAGGCTCTCGAAGCGGCGTTGCTGGCGCGGGGAGCGCTCGTGGCACCAGCGCGCCAGGCGGGACTTGCCGGCCCCCGTGGGGCCACTGATGAGGAGCGTCTCCTCCTGTTGAGCGAAGACGCGCAGGACCGCCATCAGGCTGGCCATGGAGGAGCCGACGACGGGCAGGTACTCGTCCGTCTCCAGCATGGCACCCGGGCGCGGTGGCAAGCCCATGAGGAAGGGGGCCGCCAGGTCCACGGCGAGCTGAAGCCGGGGACCCACTCCCAACCAGATGAACTCCTGGCCGAGCGCCGCCATGCAGCTCGCCTCCAGGGCGATCATCCCCTCGATACGCCCACCGGGCAGGCGCAGGGGGAGGACGCACACGTGTGTGGCCTGACGGCTGAGCAGCCGCTGCTGGCTCTCGGAGGTGAAGGACCCCCCCGGGAACGACTTGGAGAGGCCGCGGGCCGATGCCTGGTGGGGCAGCAAGGTGCCCAGTCCCACGTCGATGGAGACGGCACAACCGTGCTCCACCACCGCGCGCCAGGCGGAAGCGGAGGCCAGCAGCGCCGTCTGGGGCTCATTGGCCAGGGAGAGCGCCGCCTCCTCCGGAGACGGGGTCTCCATCGCCTCCCGCTCCAGCGCCATCAGCCGGCTGTAGGTATCCGCCGGCCGCAAGTGCACCACTCCGCGCAGCAGCGCGCCCCGTCCAGCGAAGCGGCTGTCCTCCAGCGCCTGCCCGGCCATCCGCAACAGCGTGCGCAACGTCGTGAACGCGGCCTGCTCGAAGTGCCTCGCGGCGTGCAACGCGGTGGCGAGGGATGAGATGTCCTCGGTCATTGCCTCCCCTGTCCTGGTGCGGCGTTCCCATCCTGGGAGGCCATCCAAGATGTCACCCCCGTCCTCAACGAGCCAGGAACCACGGGTACAACCGTTGGAATCGTCCACCTCTCACTCTGTTGGAATCGTGGAAGCACCGGGCGGGTTCCGTCGGGGGCACCCGTATCAGCGGACTGTTAGACTCCGGCCCTCATGGACAGTCGCCCCATCGGCCAGGCACCGGCCGAGCCACCCGCGCCATTGGCCCCCTCGTTGCCGGCGGGCACCGTCATCGCCGGCCGCTTCACCCTGGAAGCTCTCGCGGGCCACGGCGGCATGGGCACCGTCTATCGCGCCACCGACGCCCGCTCCGGCCAGCGCGTGGCCCTCAAGCTGCTGCATCCCTCCTCCGACGCCAATGCTCCTCGGCGCTTCACCCGCGAGGCCGAGGTGCTCTCCGCCCTGCGCCACCCCGGCATCGTCGCCCATGTCGCGCACGGCCACTCCGAGCAGGGGCTGCCCTTCCTCGCCATGCAGTGGTTGGAGGGCGAGACCCTCGCCCAGCGCCTCTCCCACCAGCCGCTGCGCCTGCACGAGACGCTCGCCCTTCTCCGCCGCGCCACCGAGGCCCTCGCCGCGGCCCACCAGCAAGGCGTCATCCACCGCGACCTCAAGCCTTCCAACCTCTTCCTGCGCCATGCCCACCCCGAGGACGTGGTGCTGCTGGACTTCGGCCTGGCCCGTCACGTGCAGCCCTCCACCGCGATGACGGCCAGCCAGATGTTGCTCGGCACTCCGGGCTACATGGCTCCGGAGCAGGTGTCGGGCCAGGGGCAGCTCACCCCCGCCGCCGACGTCTTCTCCCTGGGTTGTGTCCTCTACGAGTGCCTCACCGGCCGGCCCCCCTTCTCCGCGCCCCACCTGATGGCCGCCCTGGCCAAGATTCTCTTCACCGAGCCCGTGCCCGTGCGCGAGCTGTGTCCCCAGCTCCCCTCGGCCTTCCAGGAGTTGCTCGGGCGCATGCTGGCCAAGGAGCCCGCGCGCAGGCCTCCAGAGGCCTCCAGCCTCATGAACGCCCTGGAGGACCTCCAGACGCGGTTGGAGGCGGGACCTGGCGCCGCCGTGCCCCAAGGCACTCATCCGCCCTGCCTGACCCATGCCGAGCAACAGCTCGTCACCGTGATGCTGGCCGCTCCACGCGCCACCGCCGGGCATGCCCCGGGGCAGCAGGACTCGCGTCTGGCGCTGCGTGACTCCCTGCGCACCCTGCTGGCCCCCCAGGGGGCCCGCGTGGAGCTGCTGGCCGATGGGGCCCTCGTGCTCACCCTGGTGGCCTCCCTCGGCTCCGCCACGGATCCCGCCGCCCTCGCCGCCCGCTGTGCCCTCTCCCTGCTGGAGCGCTGGCCGGAGGCCGCCGTGGTGCTCACCACTGGCCGTGGCACCCTGGACCAACACCTGCCCGTGGGTGAGGCCATGAACCGCGCCGGCCTGCTGCTGCGCCAGGTGGAGTCGCTGCCCCCGGACTCCACTCCGGTGCTGCTGGACGAGGTGACGGCGGGGCTGCTCGGCCCCGGCTTCCTGCTCACCCGGCACGACTCGGGCATCTTCCTGCTCAGGGGCGAGCAGTCGGGCGCCGACGAGTCCCGCCCCCTCCTGGGCAAGCCCACCCCCTGCGTGGGCCGCGAGCAGGAACTGGCGCTGCTGGACCTGACCTTCACCAGCTGTGTGGAGGAGTCCACCGCACAGGCCGTGCTGGTGACGGCTCCAGCTGGCGCCGGCAAGTCCCGGCTCCGCCACGAGTTCCTCCGCCGCCTGGAGCGCCACCAGCCGCCTCCCCTGGTGCTGCTGGGCCGTGGAGACCCCATGAGCGCGGGCTCGGCGGATGGTTTGCTCGCCCAGGCCTTGCGCCGGCTGTGCGGCCTCTGCGGCGGGGAGCCGCTCGAGGTCCGCCGGGGGCGGCTGCTCCAACGTCTCGGCCAGCAGCTGCCCGCGGCCCAGGCCCGGGAGGTGGCCGAGTTCCTCGGAGAGCTGTGTGGCATTCCCTTCTCCGACGAACACAGCCCACGCCTGCGCGCGGCGCGGGGGGATCCGCGGCTGATGAGCGCCCAGGTTGGCCGGGCGCTGGTATCCTTCCTCCAGGCCGAGTGCGCCCGGCATCCGGTGCTCCTGGTGCTGGAGGATCTGCACTGGGGCGATCTCCTCACCCTCCGGCTGATGGACGAGGCGCTGCGGGAGCTGTCCGAGCAACCCTTCATGGTGCTGGCCCTGGCCCGGCCCGAGGTCGATCAGCTCCTCGCCTCTTCCCTGTCATCGAGGCGCCTGCAGCCGATGCCGCTGCGAGGCTTGAGTCGAAAGGCGGGAGCCCGCCTGGTGCGCGAGGTGCTCGGCGCGGACGTGCCCGACTCCGTCATCCACCAGCTCGTCGAGCAGGCCGCGGGCAATGCCCTCTTCCTCGAGGAGCTCATCCGCGGGGTGGCCGAGGGACGCGGGGGCAGCGCGCCGGAGACGGTGCTGGCCATGCTCCAGGCTCGCCTGATGCGGCTGGAGCCCGAGGCGCGTCGGGTGTTGCTGGCCGCCAGCATCTACGGCCGCACCTTCTGGTCCAGCGGCGTGCGCGCGCTGCTCGGCGACAAGCGCACCCCCGAGGAGCTGGACGGACAGCTCCGGCAACTCGTGGAGTTGGAATGGGTGGAGCCGCAACAGGACAGCCGCTTCCCGGGCGAGGCCGAGTACCGCTTCCGCCACGCGCTGGTGCGGGACGCGGCCCATGGGCTGGTAGCCGACAACCACAAGCGCTTCGGGCACCAGGTGGCGGGAGCGTGGTTGGAGAACGCGGGAGAGCGCGACCCGCGAGTGCTCGCCGAGCATGCCGCGTTGGGCCAACAGCCCGAGCGCGCCATCCCCCTCTACACCCGAGCCGCCGAGCAGCTCTTCGAGCGCCACGACATGCAAGGCATGGAGCGGTGCATGGAGGCGGCCCTGGGACTTGGTCCTGGCGAGGAGGCACGGGTGCGGCTGCATGCGCTGCGGGCCACCGCGGCCTTCTGGATGGACGACTTCGCCACCCTGCACGAGGTGGGAAGCGCCGTGCTGCCCAGGCTGAAGCCGGGCGAGGCCCGGTGGAGCCATCTGATCAGCGGGCTGTGCCTGGGCTACGGCCAGAGCGGGCAGAAGGAGCACCTGCTCGCCCTGCACCGGCGGTTGCTCGACACCGAGCCGGAGCCGGAGGCCCGAGGCGCCTACCACCTCGCGCTGTGCTTCATGGGGTGCATGACGTGCTACGTGGGCGCCATCGCCGAGGCCGACGAGAGCTTCGAGCGGCTGGAGCGCACGGGCTCCGAGCTCATCACCCGAGACGCCATCGTGCGCGGCTGGGGATGCGTCATCCATGGCTTCCGCACCCTGTGCCTGACGGGGGGACCCTGGCAGGCGCTGACCTGGACCGGGAAGGCCTGCCAGTCCTTCCGCGAGGTCGGCTCGGAACGCGACGAGGTGGCGGCCCTCTCATGGGAGTCCCAGGTGCTGCTGGCGCTCGGAGACGTCGAGGGAGCCATGGCACTGGGGAGGCGGAGCATGGAAGTGGCGACGCGGGTGGGGCAGCTCTTCGGCATCACGCATGCGCGGCACAACCTGATGCAGGTGCTGGCGGCCAGTCCCGAGCCGGCCCACCAGGAGGAAGCCCGCGCCCTGGCACTCGAGTGGGTGGAGGCGCGGATCCCCAACCGGGTGCACCTGGGCTCCGCGCTGCTGGTGTTGGCGCGGTTGATGGCGGAAGAAGACGCCGTCACCGAGGCCGAGGCCCAGGCGCGCCTGGCGTGCGAGACCCTGGCTCCCTTCGGGCCTTTCGTCGCCCTGGCTCGCTGGCTGCTGGGGACGATCCTGCTCGCCCAGGGACGCCCGGCCGAGGCCCGCCACGGGTTGGAGCTCGCGCTGCGGGAGCTGAAGGCAATAGGTGACGAGGGAATCGCCAAGGTGGGCCTGCTCCAGGTGCTGGCCGAGTCCTGCTTCGCCGAGGGCGCCACCGCCGAAGGAGAGGAAGCCCTGCGGGGCGCCCTGAGGTGCGTACGTGCCCGCGCCAGTGACATTCCCGACGCCGCCGTCCGCGAGTGCTTCCTGCGGCGGGTTCCCGAGAACGCCCGAGTCCTCGAGCTGGCCCGCCAGCGCTGGGGCGAAACCCTCGACCCGTAGCCTGCCGTGGTGAATTCCAGGGGCGCCCGGGTCAGGCACCACCTCTTCATCGGTCCACCCGCCTTGTGCTTTCCTTCAGGGAGCCCGCACATGAGCCCGGACACCCGCTCTCCCATCCTCATCCAGACGAATCCACCGTCCGACCCCGAGTCCTTCCGTCGGGCGCTCTACGGAGGGACCCTCTTCAAGCTCGCGCCCAATGAGGCGTCGTTACGGCTGGCGCGCGAGGTGAACGGGCTGCTCGCGGAGACCTTCCGGGACGTGGGAGATGCGCGCGAGGCACAGTTCCACCTGCCTCCGGCCGAGCACCTCGAACGACTGGGACGCGTGCGCCGCGTCCTGGCCGGGGATGCGCGGCTGCACCAGGGGGCGCGTGCGGTGCTGGCCGCGGTGGGACTGGAGCCGGGCGAGTACGCCGTCGACGTGCCCCGGCTGCGCGGCGTGCTGCACCGGGGGCATGAGATACCCGCCGCCGCTCCGGCCTACTTCGTCCATCGCGACACCTGGTACGCCAACCCGCGAGCGCAGCTCAACTGGTGGCTCGCGCTCCACGATGCCACCGAGGAGGAGACCTTCACCTTCTACCCCGAGGCCTTCGAGCGGCCGGTGCCCAACTCCTCCGCCGCCTTCGACTACCGGACGTGGCTGGCCCAGGCGGGGTGGCAGAACCCGAAGCGGAAGGCGAACGCCGAGTACCCCACGGCCACCGTCCCGCTCGAGGGGCTGCGGGAGCTCGGCTTCGCGTGCCGGGCGGGCGAGGTGCTCGTCTTCTCCGCGGCGCACCTGCACGGCACTCGCCCGCACACGTCGGGGCGCACGCGCTTCAGCGTCGACTTCCGCGTCGTCCACCTCGAGGACCACCGCCGGGGCCTCGGCGCTCCCGACGTGGACAACCGCTCGACCGGCTCGGCGCTCGAGGACTACCTCCCTCCCGCCGCCGCCTCCGCTGGGGGCGCATCCTGAGCCCGCCCGCCGGCACCTTCCTGGAGCACTTTCGCGCCATCGCCGCCGCGCACCCGCACCGGGTGGCACTGGAGTCGGAGAACACCAGAGTCACCTACGCGGAGCTGCTCCATCGGGCCACCGTGCTCGGGGCGCACCTGCGGCGGCTCGGTGCCGGGCCCGAGCACATCATCGGGCTGTTCATCGAAAAGTCCCCCGAGTACGTCATCGCCCTGCTCGGGGTGTGGTGCGCGGGAGCGGCGTTCGTGCCGCTGGAGCCCACGCTGCCCGCCGCGAGGCTCGGCTTCATGGCGCGCGACTGCGGGCTCCGGCTGGTGCTGGCGCGTCGAGGCGCGGAGCCCCAATTCGAGGGCGTGGAGGCCCGTGTCGTCCTGCTCGAGGATGTCCCGGAGCGCGCCCCCACCGACGAGGCTCCGGGCGAGCCACCGCGTCCCGATGACCTGGCCTACGTCATCTACACCTCGGGGACGACGGGGACGCCCAAGGGCGTGCTCGTGCCGCACACGGGGCTGGTCAACCTGCTGCGCGCGCAGATCCGAGCCTTCGCGCTCGATGAGACGAGCCGCGCCATCCTCTACCTGTCGACGAGCTTCGACGCCTCGCTGTCCGACATCGGCACGGCGCTCCTATCCGGCGCGACGCTCTGCCTCCCCCCCGCACACGCGCTCCAACCCGGGCCCGGGCTGATGTCGCTGCTGGCCGGGTGGCGCATCACGCACGCGGACCTGCCCCCGTCACTCCTGCGGGTCTTCGAGCCGGAGGCACGGCCCCCGACCCTGCGCGTGCTCGTCATTGGAGGCGAGCCCTGTCCTCCCGAGCGGGTGCGGCTCTGGGCGCGGCACCTGCGCGTGGTGAATGTCTACGGCCCCACCGAGGCCACCATCTGCACCAGCCTCTGCGCGTGCGATCCGGAGACGTGGACGCGCCCGCTGCTCGGCCGGCCGATTCCCAACATGTACTGGCACGTGCTCGATGAGCGGGGCGAGCCCGTGCCGCCGGGCACTCCCGGTGAGCTCTACCTCGGAGGAGTGGGGTTGGCGCGCGGGTACGTGAACCGTCCCGAGCTCACGGCGGCCCGCTTCATCGAGCGCGGCGGGGAACGCCTGTACCGGACGGGAGACCGCGTGGTGGAGGACGCGGAGGGGGAAGTGGAGTTCCTCGGCCGGGTGGATCGCCAGCTCAAGCTGCGGGGCCTGCGCATCGAGCCGGAGGAAGTGGAGGCGCATCTGCTGCGCCATCCGGGCCTCCAGGACGCGGCGGTCCTCCAGCGCTCGCTCGGGGCGGAGGGAGACACGGCGCGCCCCGTGCTGGTGGCGTACGTGGTGCCACGAGCCACTGGGGAGGCCCCGACTCCGGAGACACTGCGCGCGCACCTCGCGGGCGTGCTGCCCCGATGGATGCTGCCGCAGCGCTTCGAGCCGCTGGAGCGCCTGCCCCGCACAGTGACGGGGAAGGTGGACTTCGAAGCGCTCTCACGCCTGCCACTCACGGCGCGACGCGAGTCGCGAGACACGGTGCCTCCCACCACCGAGCGGGAGCAACTGCTGTGCGAGCTCTGGGAGCGGGTCCTGGGCGTGGAGCCCGTGGGAGTGACGGACGACTTCTTTGCGCTGGGTGGAGATTCGCTCGGGGTGCTCAAGGTCGTCGCGGCGGCCGAGGCCCACGGGCTGCCGCTGCGGCCGGTGGCGATGCTCCAACACCCGACCATCGCCGAGCTGCTGGCCCACCTGGAGGCGGACGATCCAGGGCCCGCCGAGGACGGAGGCATGAGCGCGGAGGAGCTGCGCGCGGACGTCGCGCTGGGGCCCGAGTGGGAACCACTCCTGCGTGCGGCGCGGGAGCGGCCCGAGGCACCTCCCGATGAAGACCTCCTGCTCACGGGAGCCACGGGCTTCTTCGGCGCGCGGCTGCTCCACGAGCTGCTGCGACGTACCGGGGCCCGGCTGCGCTGCCTCGTCCGAGGCCGGGATGACCAGGACGCCCGGGAGCGGCTGCTGCGCGCCCTGGAGACACGAGGCACCCCGGCATCGCGGGACGAGACCGCGCGCCTGGTGGCGATCCGGGGAGACGTGACACGCCCTCGGTGGGGGCTGGGGGAGCGCGAGTGGGAGCGGCTCACCCGCGAGGTGGGCCACGTCTACCACTGCGCGGCCCAGGTCAACATGGTGCTCCCGTACCACGCGCTGCGCGAGGCGAACGTCGGAGGCACGGAGCAGGTGCTTCGTCTGCTGGCCGAGGGAAGGCGCAAGTCGCTGCATCACATCTCCACGCTCTCGGTGTTCGTGTCCACGGACAGGAACACGGGGCGGCTGGAGGAGACGGACGAGCTGCGCGGACCCCAGCGTGTCTTCGGCGGCTATGCGCAGACGAAGTGGGCCGCCGAGCACCTCCTGCGCTCCGCCCGGGGCGAGGCGGGGCCCATCACGTACTACCGGCTCGGCCTCATCACGGGGGACACGCGAACGGGGCACGCCTCTCCCACCGACTTCCTGTCCCTGTTCTTCCGCGGGGTGGCCTCGCTCGGTTGCGTGCCACGCGGCGCGGGTGAAGGGCTGGCGGTGGACGTCACGCCCGTGGACCACGCGGCGGCGGCGGTGGCGCACCTGTCCCTGCACGCGACACCACCGGAGCCCTCGCGCACCTTCCACCTGGCCAATCCCCGGCCGCTGTCGCTGCCCGTGCTGGTGGAGGCCCTGCGCTCCTTCGGAATCCCCCTCGCCACCGTCTCGGAGGAGGAGTGGCGGGCGCGGCTCGCCGGGCTCTCCCGGGAGGGAGGGGACTCGGCGGAGGCCGCCGCGTACCTGGCGCTCTGCCGGGGGCTGTCCGGAGGAGCCTTCGAGCGGCACCGGACGATGGATCTCTTCCAGGCGACGGGGGCGGAGTTCGGCATGGAGCACGCGCGCGCGGGGCTGACGGGCTCGGGGCTCGAGTGCCCGCCGGTCACCGAGGCACTGCTGCACACCTATCTCCGATATACGTTCGGGCGAGCAGAGAGCACACCATGAGCACGAAGAGCATTCGAGTCGCGGGGGGGGCCCGCCAGGGGACGGGCATGGTCCTCGGGAAGTTCATGCCGCCGCACCTGGGGCACGTCTTCCTGGTCGACTTCGCGCGCGAGTACGTGAAGGACCTGACGGTGGTGGTGGGCACGCTGAAGGCCGAGCCCATCCCGGGGGAGCTGCGCTACGAGTGGATGCGCGAGCTCTTCCCCGACGTGCGGGTGGTGCACCTGACGGACGAGAACCCGCAGTATCCCCATGAGCACCCCCAATTCTGGGACATCTGGCGGGACAGTCTGCAGCGGGTGCTGCCGGTGAAACCGGACTACGTGTTCGCCTCGGAGGAGTACGGCGCGAAGCTGGCGGAGGTGTTGGGAGCCGAGTTCGTCCCGGTGGACATCGCGCGGGGAGCGGTGCCGGTGAGCGGAACGGCGATCCGCAATGATCCGTGGACACACTGGCGCTACCTGCCGAGGTGCGTGCGGCCCTACTTCGCGCGGCGGGTGTGCGTCTTCGGCCCGGAGTCGACGGGGAAGTCGACGCTGACGAAGCGGCTGGCGGAGCACTTCGAGACGGTGATGGTGCCCGAGTACGCGCGGATCCTGCTGGAGCACAAGGGTCCCGACAAGATGGAGCTGGCGGACATGACGCGCATCGCGCGCGGGCAGGTGGCGGCGGAGGACGCGCTGGTGCGCGGCGCGAACCGGGTGATCATCTGTGACACCGACGTGCTGACGACGACGATCTGGAGCGAGGTGTTCTTCGGGGAATGTCCGGAGTTCATCCGCCAGGAAGCGGAGCGGCGCGACTATGACCTCTACCTGCTGACGGACGTGGACGTGCCGTGGGTGGCGGACCCGGTGCGGTACCTGCCGAACGAGCGAATCTCGTTCCTGGAGCGCTGCGAGAACGCCCTGCGTTCGAGGGGCCGGCGCTACGTGAAGCTGAGCGGCTCATGGGACGAGCGCTTCGAGCGGGCGAAGGAAGCGGTGGAGTCGCTCCTCGAGCCCGGGACGAGCACCTGATGAAGAGTGTCCGCCGTGTATGTCCCCTCTCCCTCTGGGAGAGGGCTAGGGTGAGGGTATTTCCCCATCCCGAGGTCCACACGGGAATCTGAACACGGAGGCGACTACCCTCACCCCCCGCCCTCTCCCAGGGGGAGAGGGAGCATGCGCAACCCTCTCATTTCACGTCCGTGCGCCTGGTGAGGTGGAAGTCCGCGAGCAGCGCGGCCAGCAGCACCAGCAGCGGCCAGCGTGCCCGGCCGGGAGAAGCGGCCCCCCCGTCGTCATCTCCCTCGGCCTCGGCGGGCCTGTCCCCCTCGCCGCGCCCGCGCAGGTCCGACTCGCGGGCATCCAGCGCGAGCACCTCCACCGCGTCCACCGGCTCGCCCTCTCGCTCCAGCACGTAGCGCCCGGGCACCGCGGGTGGAGGCAGGCTCAGCGCCCCCGCGCCCACGAGGGGACGGCCTCCGTCCGGGCCCTGCAGCGAGTAGCGCGCACCCGCCCGCGTCACCACCGCCAGGGGCTCGCCGAGGGAGAGCTGCCGCCGGGGAAAACCCTCCTTCGCGCGCCGGGCCTCGCGCAGCATGTTGCCCAGCAGCACGGGCCACGCGGGGGTGCGCTGCACGTTGGAGCGCGAGAGGTCCACGTTGAGGTGCAGGTGGCCCTCCTCCTCGGAGAGGAGCACCACGTCGCCCGCGGTCATCAGCGGCCGGCCCGGAGGCGCCTCGCTGCCAGCGGCCCAGCGCACGCCGCCCAGCTGCACGTCATCCAACAACGGGTGTCCCTTCTCCGCGAAGAAGGGGCCCACGAAGGTGCGCACGTTGCCGCTCGCGCCCACCGTCACCCCGGCGTCCGTGCCCCGAGGGCCGAGCACGAGCGCCCCCTCACCGGGCCCCTGCTCCACCTCGGGCGCCACCGAGAGGAAGCGCTCCAGGGCCGAGCGCGTTGGCGCCTCCAGGCCCTCCGCTAGCGCCACGCGTACCCGTCGCTCCGGGGCGGGAGGGAGCCGGGCCTCACCGTCCTCCGGCAGCGCGTCCGGAGGCAGGGATACCTCTACGTCTCCCGCATTCTCGAAGGTGAGACGCAGCGTGGCCGCGCCCTCCTCGGGCAGCGCCACCCGCTCGCGGCGCTCAGTGCCCTCCTTCGCGCCCGGGCCGGGCCGGGCCACCACGCGCACCTCCGTCTCCCCAGGCTCCGCGCCGAAGCGCGCCACCCGCAGCGTCACCGTGGCCGTGGAGCCCTCGTCCCGGCGCCAGGCGGACACCAGCGCCACGTTGTCCCGAGGCGCGCCCAGGGCCGTCCACCGCACCGCCGTGGGCACGGCCAGACCTTGCGTGGGAGGGGCATCGGTGAAGAAGTGCACGCGCCTGCCCGGGCCGGCGAGCTCCTGGGCCCACAGCAGCGTGGGCGCCACGTCGTGGTCCGCTCCGAGGGCGCGGAAGGACTCCAGCGAGGCCAGGGCCCGCGAGGGCTCCGCCTCGGGTCCAGCCAGCACGCGCGGCACCGAGCCACTGACGAGCACCGTCACGTGGGTGGCCTTCTCCTCCTCCACGCGCCGGGCAGCCTCCTGGCGAACCTTCTCCAGCACGGGGCGAGCGTCGGGCCCGCGCGCGGACAGGGAGAGGCTCCCATCCACCACCAGCACCAGGTGGCGCGTCCGGGCGTCCTCGCCCAGGCGCACGTCGGCGAGGAAGAGGGCCGCGGCCACCACCGCCAGCGCCTCCAGCAGCAGCGAGGCCTCGCGGGTGAAGCGTTCGAAGCGCGGGCCGGCCTCGGCGCGAGGGCTGGGGGTGCGCCAGAGGAAGAGGGCGCTCACCACCACCGGCTTCTGCTTGCGCCGGAGGAAGTACGCCGCCACCAGCGGCACCAGCGCGCCCAGCGCCAGCAGTCCCCAGGGGAAGCCGAAGCTCATGCCACCCCCGCTGGGAGGAAGAGGGGCCGCAGCGGGCCCGCCACCAGAGCGCGCAGGGCCTGGGGCGCGGGGGCCATCAGGTGCACCGCGCGGGCCCTCGCCGCCGCGGCCGTGAGGGCCTTCTGGTGCTCGGCGAAGCGCCGCGCGTAGGCGGCCAGCACGTCCTCGGTGAGGAGCTCCTCCAGCGCCGCGTCGCTCTCCGAGTCCACCAACCGCGCGCCCTCACCACCGGTGGGCTCGAGGTCCTCCGCGTCCAGCACCTGCACCAGGAAGAGGGCCGAGGCCCCCCGGGCCAACCGGGACACCAGCGACGGCAGGGGCGCCTCGAAAAGGAAGTCGCTCACCACCACGCGCAGGCCGCACGGGCGCAGCGGCGGCAGACGGCCAAGGGAGGCGTACAGGTCATCCCGGGCGTCGAAGGAGGCGTTGCGCAGGGCGGAGCGGCACACCTGGCCCTGCACCCGCTCCGGGCGGGAGCCCCCCACCAGGAGGGTGGGCCCGAGGCCCTGCTGCGCGCCCACCTCCGTGGCGAGCAGCGCCACCTCGCGCGCGCACCCGGCCTTGCGCGGGGAGAGGGCCATGCTGCGCGAGCCGTCCAGCAGCACCTCCAGGCGGGGAGACACCTCGTCCTGGCGCACGCGGAGGATGAGCTCGCCGGTGCGCGCCACCGCGTTCCAGTCCATCTGCCGCAGGTCATCTCCCGGCTGGTAGGCGCGGAAGTCATGGAGCTCCAGCGAGGCGCCGGCCGAGGCCGCGCGCACCTCGCCCACGCGGCCCCGGTGGGGCGTGCGCGGCAGGGCGAGGGCGAGACCCGGGGCCAGCCGGGCCACCTCCGACTCGTCGAAGTCCACGGGGGGACTCATGAGGCGTGGGCCCGCCGCTCGCGCTCGACGAGGGCCCGGTCGGTGGCGAAGGCGCAGAGCGCGGCCACCAGCCACACGCAGGCGAGCAGCCCCACGTTCATCGTCGGCTCGTTCAGCGAGTAGTCGTAGTCGCCGAAGTTCGCCAACCCGACGAAGGGGTTGAGCAGATTGAGGAGGGGATCGTCCACGTGCCGATCGAGGAGGACGGACAGCAGTGGAGGCACGCTTCCGGCCAGGCCCGCCATCGAGAAGAAGAGGACGCGCACCACCGCGGGCGAGGCGAGCCGATCCGAGCGCGGCAGACGTCCCACCAGCAGCGGCAGCGAGAGGAAGAGGAGCGCGTAGGCCGGTGCGGCGAGCACCTGGAGGAAGTACGAGTCGGTCATGTTGCCGAACATCGGCTCCGACAGGAGGAAGAGCCCGGTGCACAGCGCCGTCCAGAAGAGCAGGAGCAGCACGACGAGCCGGAAGCCGCGCAGCGCGCCCGGGCGGAGGAAGGACCAGGGCCGAGTGCCCTCACGCAGCGCCCGGGCCTGACCGTCCATGTCGGTGGCCACGAAGATGCCGACGACGGCCAGGTTGAAGGAGCCCAGGATGCTCGCCACCGAGGCCAGGCTCGTCCGGGGGTCCTTGGCCATCCACAGCACCACCAGGAGGAGGCCGGAGAGCAGCATCTGCAGGGTGAACGCCAGCCTGGGGCCTCGGGAGTAGTTCTCCGTGGGCAGGGACAGACGAGCGGCGGCCGTCTCGAAGAGCAGCCACCCGTAGGTGAGCATGGCCCACAGGAAGAAGCCGGCGAAGGAGAGGAGGTCCTTCTCGCGGATGAGGAAGCGGTAGCCCTGCTCGCCCAGGACGAAGGCGGACGTCAGCCCGTACGCCAGGGCCATCAGGAGCACGCCGAGCAGGAGGAAGTGCAGGAAGGCACGACCCAGACGCCCCTCGGCGAGCGTGGCCGCGCACACCGCCACCACGGTGAGGAAGACGAGCCAGGAGCCCCCCAACGCGAGGATGAGGAGGATGGTGGGGAGGTCGATGCCGTTGAGGTAGTAGCTGAAGAGGAGGAAGGGCCCCACGGCGGAGGCGTAGAGCGCGGCCTGCACCAGGTAGGAAGCCACCTTGCCGCGCAGGATGCGCCGGGGCCCCAGGCCGGTGAGGACGAGCAGCACCCAGGTCTCGTCCTCGCGCTCGCGGGCCAGGGAGCGGTAGGCGCCGTAGGGGATGATGAAGAAGTGCACCAGGCCCAGGCAGAAGAAGAAGGAGAAGAAGACGCCCCGGCCCAGGGTGGACAGGCCGTCGTCGAGCGCGCTCACGTAGGCCACCAGGGAGATGATGAAGCAGGCCAGGAGCATCAACCCGAAGCTCACCCAGAAGACGCGGGAGCGCAGGCCCTGGCGGACCTCCTTCACCACGAGCGGGTTGAGCCGATCGCCCAGCCGCTCCATCAACCGGGGCGTGGACTCCTCGCGCGGGGCGGTGCCCGCGGTGTCGGCGGCTGTCGCGCTCACGCCACCCTCCCCTTCGTCACGTGCATGAAGGCATCCTCCAGGTTGCGCTCGCGGTGGCTGAAGGCGCACACGGGCACGCCCTCCTTCACGAGCGCCGCGAGCACCCGCGCCGCCGACTCGTCCACCCAGTCACCGGCCGTCGTGCCCCCCTCGTGCTCCAGCCGCACCCGGAGCGAGTCCCCCTCGCGCGTCACCTGCTTCACCCGGGGCTGCTCCAACAGCAGCCGCTCGGCGCGCGGCCACACCGCCTCGCCCTCCGTGCCCGGGAAGAGGCGCACCGACAGCTCCGCCGCCGCCGTCCCGGTGGCCTGCGCGAGGATGTCCGCCACCTTGCCCGTGGCCAGCAGCCGGCCCTGCTCGATGATGGCGCAGGTGTCACAGATTTCCGCCAGCTCAGTGAGGATGTGACTGGAGATGAGCACCGCCTTGCCCTGGTCCGCGAGCGCGCGCAGCAGCTCGCGCAGCTCGATCCGGGCGCGCGGGTCCAACCCATCCGCCGGCTCGTCGAGGATGAGCAGCTTCGGGTCGTGCAGCAGCGTGCGCCCGAGCGCCACGCGCTGCTTCATGCCCTTGGACAGCGCGCTGGTGAGCTTGTCCTTGAGCGGGAGCAGCCCGGTGAACTCCATCACCGAGTCCACGCGCTTCGTCCGGGCCCGGCCCTGGAGCCGATAGGCGCGCGCGAAGAAGTCGAGGAACTCGTGGACGGTGACGTCGTCGTAGGTGCCGTAGCGGTCCGGCATGTAGCCGATGAGCGGCCGCACCTTGTCCGGGGAGTCCACCAGGGAGTGCCCATCCAGCGTCACCTGGCCCGCGTTGGGCGTGTCCAGGGTGGCGAGGATGCGCATGGTGGTGCTCTTGCCGGCGCCATTGGGCCCGATGAAGCCCAGGATGGTGCCCGCCTCCAGCTCGAAGGACACATTGTCCACCGCGCGCAGGGCGCCGTAGTCGCGCCGCAGTCCCTTCACCTCCAGCAGGCTCATTCCCGCACCTCGCCTCGAGTCCGCGTCATGATCCGTCCACCCGTCCGCGCACGACGTGCAGTCCCTCGTGCAGCTCCACCTCGAGCGCTGACGAGGGCGCCATCCCCCGCCCCTCCAGCTTCGCGATGAAGTCGCCCTCCGGCAGCGGCCCCAGGAGCGTGTCCCAGGGGACCCGGGCGAAGCGGTTCTTCACGGGCTCGGAGAAGCCCAACAGCTCCGGCAGGGAGTGATTCGTGGAGGAAGGCGCCTGCGTGGCCTCGCCCTCGGCCCCATCGGCGAGCGCCGGCAGCGACCACTCCCTGCCGCCGATCTCCACGTAGCCCGCCACGAGCGGAGCGCCGAGCGCGTTCTGGACCCGCAGCACCTCGCCCTCGCGCCGCACGATGAGCCGGGCCCGCGAGGGCACCGCCGCCACCTCGGCCCACTCACGGTAGGTGCGCGAGGGGAGGAAGCCGCCCGTCACCACCATGCCATTCGTCCAGTCCGCCTCGGGCACCTGCATGTCCCAATTCAGGTCCGGCCCCAGGAGCGCGCCCAGCGCTGGTATCTGGATGCCCTCGGGCTCCAGGTTGGCGTAGTAGCCGCCGACGCCGACCGTCAGCGCCCTGTCGTGCTCCCGATCCAACCAGGTGAGGCTGTAGCGGGCGGCATGGATGGAGAAGCCCTCCACCAGCACCGACCAGGCGACGATGGCCAGGCACGTGACGAGCGCCACCGAGGGCACGGCGATGAGCAGCGCCACGGGCCCCTTGCGCCGGGCCAGGGCGAGGCCTCCGGGCCCCACCGCCAGCACGAAGAGGGTGATGAGGATGAGGAAACGGCCCACCGGCGCCTGGACTCCGGGGAGCAACGGCTGCTCACCGTTGTTCAGCATCGCGCTGCCGTGCATCCACGCGGGGGCCCGCCCCACGGGAGAGACGACCCCCACGAAGCCCTGGGACGGTGCCTCCATGGCGTCCGCGTCGGAGAGCAACCCCGCGCCGCACTCCTCCGCCTTCCCGCACAGCCGCACGACCCCGAAGCCGTAGGGCTGCACCCCCGAGTCGTTGGAGGTGAGCAGCGGCAGGCGCCCGGCCACGTCGCGCGGTGGGCGGACGAGGACCAGATGGCCGCCCGTGGCGGCATAGGCCTCGAGCGCGTTCCAGGCATCCGCCGGGACGGAGGTGACGTCGCCGGCCACCACCACGAGCGCGTGGCCCACGTAGGAGGCGAGCTCGCGCGGCGCGTCCTCCGGCGGGACGAAGCGGACCGACAGCTTCGGCTGTTTCTCCACGCGAGGCAGGGAGGTACCCGACTGAAAGGACTTCTCCGAGCCCAGCACCAGCGTGGACTGGCCCTCGCCGTCCACCGAGTAGAAGTTGTAGGGCCGGAAGGTGGCGTCCGGGCTGCGCAGGCGCACCATGCCGCCGCTCACGCCCACGGGAATGGGAACCCAGGCCACCAGCCGCTGGTGTGGCCCCACCTCTACCTCACGCGCCGCGACCTCGGAGCGGCCCGTCAGGTTGGACTCGATGCCGATGCGCACGACACGAGGCGTGGAGCCCGGATTCTGGAGCGTCACCTCCATCGGGACATACCCGCGCGCGGGGCGCAGCACGCCGTTGGCCAGCGTGGCCCGCAGTTCTCCCTCGGCCAGGTTCACCGACTGGCTTTGCACCTCCAGGTAGCCCCGATGGGCCGTGCCCCAGCGCTCCTCTCCCGTCGCCGGCTCCATCTCCTCCTGCTCGGGCACCTCGGTCGCGGCATCCTCCTCCACGACCTCCTGCTGCGCGGGCGCGATGGGCGGTGGGACGGGAGCGGGGACCTGGGCGGTCACCGCTGACGGCTGCGCGAGCGCGGGGCTGGCGCACAGCAGGAGGGCGAGGAGCGCGGTGGCGAGGCGCTCACGCACGGGGCACCTCGGGGACGGCCTGGAGCAGGGCGCGCACCACGTCCTGGGGTCCCACCTTCTCCAGCGAAGCCTCGTAGGCGAGCACCAGCCGGTGGTTGAGGACGGCGGGGGCGGTGGCCACCACCTCGTCGAAGCCGACGTTGGGCTTGCCGCGAATCAGCGCGAGCGCCCGTCCGGCCGAGGCCAGCGCCAGGGCGGCGCGGGGGCTGGCCCCGTAGCGCACGAGGCGGCGCACCGGCTCCGGAGCGCCCGGGGCACGAGGGTCGCTCGACTCCACGAGCCGGCCGATGAAGTCCGCCACCGGCACGGGCAGGTGCACGCGGTCCACGGCGGCGAAGAGGGAGGCGAGGCCCTCGGCGTCCGTCACCGGAGGCAGCACCGGCGGGGTGCCGCGCACGCGCGTGGTGAGGAGGGTGCTGAGCGTCTTCGCGCCCACGGGGGGCACCTGGACGCGGAAGAGGAAGCGGTCGAGCTGCGCCTCGGGCAGGGGGTAGGTGCCCTCCAGCTCGATGGGGTTCTGGGTGGCGAGCACGAAGAAGGGCTCGGGCAGGGGGCGCGTCTGGCCGAGCACGGTGACGCTGCGCTCCTGCATGGCCTCGAGGAGCGCGGACTGCGTCTTGGGGCTGGAGCGGTTGATCTCATCCGCGAGCACCACGTTGGCGAAGAGGGGGCCCTCGCGGAAGGTGAACTCGCGGCGGCCCTCCCCCTCGAGCACGTAGGTGCCGGTGATGTCGCCGGGCAGCAGGTCCGGGGTGAACTGGATGCGGCGGAAGGGCAGCCCGAGCAGCCGCGCGAGCGCCTTGCACAGCTCCGTCTTGCCGAGGCCCGGCAGTCCCTCGAGCAGGACGTGGCCGCGCGCGAGCACCGCCACCGTCACCTGCTCCACGACGAGCGTCTGGTCGAGCAGCACCTGATTCAGCCCCTTCTGGAGCTGCGTCACCCTCTCCGCCGCGCCCTGCACCTCGGCGGGGCTCAACAGTTCCGACACGGCCGACTCCTCTCCTAGGGTTCCCCCCCGAAATACCGCTTCACCAGCTCCCGGTTGCGAGGCAGCAGGGGCCCCGCGGAATGACCGGCCTCCGCGTCACCCCGGGCGCTCGTCCCCTGCCCGCCACCGCCTCCACTGCCCTCGCGCTTCTGGGGGTCCGCGGAGCGCAGGCCCCACAGCCCCTGCGCCTCACCGCCCTGTCCCTGGGGCAGGGGCTTGAAGGCGAGCCGCTCCGGGTCCATCTCCGCCTTCTCGCCGAAGACGAGTGGCTGACTCTCACCGCCCCGCCCCGCACCGGCGCCCTTCCCCGCCCGGCGGCTCGCATGACCGCCCTCCTGACCCTGCCCCTGGCCCTCACCGTCTCCCTGGCCCTGGCCCCTGCCGGGCCGGTTGCCGTTCCGCCCGGTTCCCTGCCCGAAGCGCTGCTCCAGCTCGCGCTGGCGCCGCTCGAGCGTCTCGCGCAGGTTGGCCACCTCGTCGCGCGAACCGGGCTTGCCAGGGGAACCGCCCTGCTTCGCCCCGGCCGAGCGGGTGCCGCCATCCCCCGCGCCCGCGCCCCCGCTGCCATTGCCGGACTGGGAGGTGCTGTCGTCATCCCCCCGCTGGGCCTGCTGGGTCGCGTTGTCATGACCCAGGGCCATGAGCGCGCGCTCGAGGGCCTCGCGCTCGCGGGCGGCGGCCTCGGCACCGGAGGCGGCGTCCAGCGACTCCTCGAGGTCCCTGGCGGCCTCGGACGCGGAGGCCAGCTCGGCGGCGGCCTTGGCGGCGCGGGCCTCGAGCGACTTCTCCAGACTGTCGGCGGCCTCCCAGTCGGAGGAGTCGAAGCGACCCTCGGCGACCTCCTCGGCCAGGCGGCGCAACTCCTCCTCGACGGGGGAGCCCAGCGGCTCCTCGCGGGCGAGCGCCTCGGCCTTGGCCTCCACGGCGGCCACCTTCGCGGCGGCGGCCGCATTGGCCGGGCGCGCCTTGGAGGCGGGAAGAGGCAAGAGGAAGCCCACCGCGAGGAAGACGAGCGCCGCGAGCAGCGCGCCGACGGGGCGCTTCCACTGCACTGGGGGAGGCGTCACCGCGCGAGCGAACTGGTTGGCGGAGAGCTCCCACTCTCCCACGGGACGCTCCAGGCGGGTGAGCAGCAGCCCGCCCGCGCCGGCCGAGCGATCCGCGAGCACCGCCGCGTGCGTCAGGGACACGCCGCGAGCGCGGGCGCGGAGGAACCACCAGGCGCCCGCGGCGAGCAGCGGCACGGGAAGCACCCAGGGGGCGGAGTCACGCAACAGCAGGCGGACGAGCACGCAGCCGGTGGCGGCGGCCCACACGGGGGCGATGCCGGCCTCGGCCCAGGCCACGGCATTGAGGCGCCTCTGGACGCGCCGGACGGGCGCGAGGATGAGGGCCTGCAGGCGGCGTTCGTCGCTGGCGGGCATGCGTGCTCCCGAGTCTCGGACAGTCGGCCCTCCCTCCACAAGCCGGGGAAGGGCCTTTCGAGGGACGAGTCCCTACCAGGCGATGCCGTAGTCCTCGCCGTGGTGGCTGGAGCCACCCCAGAAGGTGCCGTGCTCCCGGTCGAAGTAGATGGCGTTGATGGGACCGGAGGTGCGCGGCTCGAAGGTGAGCTCGTAGCCCATGCGCTTGAGCTCGTAGCGGACCCAGGGGGGCACCTGCTCGCTCAGCAGCACCTTGCCCGGCTTGGACTCGTGCTTGCCGAACGAGTTGCGCATCTGGAAGCTGTTGATGTTGGCCGCCTCCGACGCCTCCTGCACGTTCATCCCGAACTCCACCACGTTCAGGAAGAACTGCAGCAGGTTCTGGTCCTGGCTGTCCCCGCCCTGCACGGCGAACGAGAGGTAGGGCTTGCCATTCTTGAGCGCGAGGCTCGGCGTCAGCGTGGCCCGGGGCCGCTTGCCGGGCTCCAGCACGTTGAAGGGGCCCTCGGCGGAGTCCAGCACGAAGCTCTGCATGCGCTGGCTCAGCCCGACGCCGGTGCGGCCCGCGATGACGGCTGGAATCCACCCGCCGCTGGGCGTGATGGAGACCACCCACCCCTCCGCGTCCGCGGCCTGCACCGACGTGGTGCCCGCGTAGAAGGTGCGCTCGTAATCCCGCTCCGCCTGCGCGTTGTCCGGCACCTTCTTCTCGGGCGTCTGCTGGTTCCACCGCTCCAGCAGCGGCAGGAAGGGGTTGGTCCCACTCTGGAAGGGGTACGGATCCCCCGGCCCGATGGACGGATCGTTCTTCTCCCAGTTGATGCGCTTCACCCGCTCCTTCGCGTAGTCCTTGGAGAGCAGTCCCTGGATGGGCTCGGCCGGCGGGAAGTACGGGTCGCCGTAGTAGAAGTCGCGATCGGCGAAGGCCAGGTTCATCGACTGGTAGAGGGCGTGGATGTAGCGGGCGCTGTTGTAGCCCATGGACTTCAGGTCCATGTTCTCCAGGATGTTGAGCGCCTGGAGCATCGCGGGGCCCTGCACCCAGGTGGTGAGCTTGTAGACCTCGATGCCCTTGTAGTCCGTCTTCACCGGCTCCTCGATGCGGACCTTCCAGTTGGCCAGGTCCTCCAGCGTGAAGAGCCCGCCCTCCTCGCGCACGCCGCGCACCAGCTCCTGGGCGATGTCACCTTTGTAGAACCGGTCATAGGCCGCGAGGATGGCCTCCTTGCGGCTCTTGCCCTTCGCGCGCGCCGCCTTCTCGGCCGCCACGAGCTTCTTCAACGTGGCCGCCAGGTCCGGCTGGCGGAACAGCTCGCCGGCCACGGGGGCCTCGCGCTCCTGGCCCAGGTGGGGCAGCAGCACCTCGCGCGAATAGCGCCACTCCTTGATGCGCTTCTTGTTCTTCTCGAGCGAGTTGGCGGCCTGGGCCTCGATGGGGTAGCCCTCCTCGGCCATCTGGATGGCGGGGGCGAGCACGTCGGCGAGCGAGAGCTTCCCGTACTCGGCGAGCATGACCATGAGGCCGCCGGGGGTGCCGGGCGTCACGGCGGCGAGCGGGCCGAACTCGGGCGGGTACTGCATGCCCCTGCTCTTGTAGAAGTCCACGGTGGCTCCCGAGGGCGCCACGCCGAGGGCGTTGATGCCCACCACCTTGCCAGTGCGCGGGTTGTAGATGAGGGCCTGGGTCTCGCCGCCCCAGCCCAGTGTGTCCCACATGGTGGAGGTGGCGGCGAGCATCGCGCACGCGGCGTCCACGGCGTTGCCGCCCTTCTGGAACACCATGGCGCCAGCGGTGGCGGCGAGCGGCTTGCCGGTGATGGCCACCCAGTGCCTGCCATGGAGCACGGGCTTCGCGGTCTTCTGGGTCTCGAGCCCGATGGGATACGTCTGCTGGGCCCGCGAACCGAGGGGGAGCAACAGGGCGAAGACGAGCAGCAGGCCGGCGGCGGCCCGCCCGGAACTCCGGGCTGCGGACATGATCTCTCCAAAACGAGCGCGCATGGGTGGGGGAGCCGGAGCCTAGGCCGGACGAGCCTCCACATGCCATCGAACGACACGGGGCCCCGGCCTGGACCGGAGCCCCGTGAAGCACGGCAGCGCGTCTGTCCCGGCGGCCCTACTGCTGCGGCTGCAACTGACCGCCGCTCGTGTCCTGACCGCCGCTCGTGTCCTGACCGCCGCTCGTATCCTGGCTGCCGCCGATGCCCTGCTGACCGCTGCTCGTCACGTCCACGCGCAGTGCGGTCGGCTCACCGCCGACATCCTGGTACGAGGCGCGCACCTGGCTGCCTTCCGAGATGTCCGCGACCGAGCCCTGGCGCCCGTTCACCAGCACCTGCGTCTGCTCATTGACCTGCAGGCGGATCTGCGGCTGCCCCGGCGCCCCCGAGCTGCTGAGCAGCAACTCGTCCGGGCTGGAGCTCACCACGCGGCCCGTGACCAGCTGCTGCTGGGCGATGGGCTGGGTGGCCTGCTGCTGCTGGTTGCGCGCGAGCTGCTCCTGCTGCTGGGCGGACTGCTGCTGCGCCTCGGCCAGCTGCTGCTGCTGCTGACGCTGCGCCTCGAGCGCCTGCTGCTGGGACTGCTGGACCTCCGCCTGGGCCTGCTGCGCCTGATTGCTCGCCTGTTGCTGGACCGTCTGGGCTTCCTGCGACTCCTTCTGGGCCTTGGCCTGCGCCTCCTGGAGCTCCTGGCTGGCCTTCTCGACGTCCTGGCGCGCGTCCACCGCGTCCTTCTGCTCGTCGGCCGCCCGCGCCTGCGCGTCCTTGGCCTGCTCCAGCGCCTGCTGCGAGCGCTCCTGCGCCGACTCCACCTGCGCGCGCGCATCTCCCTGGATATCCTGCTGCTGTTGCCGATCCTGCTGCTTGCAGCCGGAGGTGAGTAGCAACGCGGCCACCCCGGCCGTCAACCATCCCAAGCCCTTGTGCATGAGCCTCTCCTCTCGAAAGCGTGACAGGCCAAAGATGGAGCCCGCTCGCCGCTCGCCAACCCGACCCATGCGCGTGGCGGGCTCCTCCGGCCGTTCGCACTCCAGGCGAAAACGATCCTTGGGGGAGCAACGGGATACGCACTCAGGGCGTCACAGCGTGAACGTCAGCCGAAAATTCCCGCGCCATCGAAAAGAGGCCCTCATCGTAGGCCGTTTTGAATCGGATAAGCAACGTTGACTGTAGTCCCCCTGCCCACAGACGATCTGCGCCCAACGGCAGCCCTTTCCCAGGGGGGCCGCTCCATCCGCAATAGAGGTGAAGAGCGAATGACGCTGAAACAAGCGTTGATCTCGGGGTGCGCACTCGCACTCCTTTCCGTCGAGGCCAAGGCGCAGGATCAGGGCACGGCGGCTGCGCAGCAACCCGCGGCCCCTCAGCCCGCCGCGGCACAACCCGAAACCCCCACCCCCGCTGCTCCCCCCCAGAGCAACACGCGCAAGATCTCCGGCAAGGTGCTGGACGCGCTGACCAATGACGGCCTGCCCCTCACGCGCGTCATCATCAAGGGCACCACCAAGGGCACGGAGACGGAGCTGGACGGCTCCTTCTCGCTGGAGATTCCCAAGGGCCCGGTGACGCTGCTCTTCTCCAGCCAGGACCACAAGGATCGCGAGGTCACCGTCGGCGCCAACCGCGACACGGTGACGGTGTCGCTGGATGCCACCTTCGTCGAGGAGATGGTGGTGGTGGGCCGCGCCAGCGAGCTGGCCCGCAAGCACCTGGCCAACTCGGTGGCCTCGGTGAACGCCGATGAGCTCAACCGCGCTCCGGCGTCCACGGTGGACCAGGCCCTTCAGGGCAAGGTGGCCGGCGCCAACATCCAGAGCAACTCCGGCGCCCCCGGTGGCGGCATGCAGCTGCGGCTGCGCGGCGTGTCCACCATCAACGGCTCCACGGCGCCGCTCTACGTCATCGACGGCGTCATCGTCAGCGACGTGGCCATCGCCTCGGGCGTCTACCAAGTGACGGCCTCGGTGAGCGGCTCCAACCCCTCGCCCACCCAGGACAACCAGGTCAACCGCATCGCGGACCTCAACCCCAACGACATCGAGAGCATCGAGGTCCTCAAGGGCGCGTCCGCCGCCGCCATCTACGGCTCCAAGGCCAGCAACGGCGTCGTCATCATCACCACCAAGCGCGGCAAGGCCGGCTCGGCCCCCAAGGTGGAGCTCACCCAGCGCGTGGGCATGTACACGCTGGCCAACAAGCTGGGCTCGCGCCGCATCAACTCGCTCGAGGAGGCCCAGGAGGTCTTCGGCCCCAAGGCGGCCGACTACTACCAGCCCGGCGCCTACTACGACCACGAGCAGCAGCTGGCCGGCCGGCGCGACATCTCCTACGAGACGCTCGCCAGCGTGAGCGGCTCCGCGGGTGACACGCGCTACTTCGCCTCCGCCATGGTGAAGGACGACAAGGGCATCATCCAGAGCACCGGCTACCAGAAGCAGTCCATGCGCCTGAACCTGGCGCAGAAGCTGGGCAGCGACATCGAGGTGAACGCCAACGCCAACCTGGTCCACACCACCAGCAACCGCGGCCTCACCAACAACGACAACGCCAACGTCACCTACCACATGGTGCTGCCGGGCACGCCCAGCTTCATCGACCTGCGCGCCAGCGGCGACGGCTCCTACCCCGCCAACCCCTTCATCTCCAACGGCTCCAACCCGCTGCAGACCGCGGCCCTCGTCGCCAACGACGAGGACGTCTGGCGTCTGATGGGCGCCGTCGACGCCGTCTGGAGCGCCTACAAGACGGACACGCAGAGCTTCAAGGTGCTCGCCAACGTGGGCGTGGACCGCTTCCAGCAGAAGAACACGCTCATCTTCCCCAACGAGCTGCACTTCCAGCAGGCGCTGGAACGGCCGGGCGTGTCCCTCTTCGGCACCAGCGACGTGCTCAACCTGAACACCGGCTTCAACCTGGTGCACAGCTACAAGCCCGCCAGCGGCGCCCTGAGCGCCACCACCTCGGCCGGCTTCCAGTACGAGCAGCGTGGCGTCGACTCGGTGTACATCAACAGCCAGGGCCTCACCGCCGGCCAGCCCAACGTCAGCTCGGGCACCCAGGTGGGCGTGCTGCAGAACCGCCAGCAGGTGCGCGACCGCGGCGTCTACATCCAGGAGGAGGCGCTGCTGCTCGACGAGCGCCTCACCGTGGTGGGCGCCATCCGTGGCGAGCAGAGCAGCAACAACGGCAACCCCAACGCGATCTTCTTCTACCCGAAGATCGCCACCGCCTACCGCCTGCCCAACCCCCACGCGGCGTTCAACGAGCTCAAGGTGCGCGCCGCCTACGGTGAGACGGGCAACCAGCCGCTCTACGGGCAGAAGTTCACCGGCCTGGAGACCAACAGCAACATCGAGGGCAGCTCCGGCGTCATCGGCTCGGGCATCGCCGGCGACAAGAACATCCGCCCCGAGCGCCAGCGGGAGATCGAGCTCGGCGTGGACGCGCTGCTCTTCAACGGCAACCTCGTGACGGAGCTCACCGTCTACCAGCGCACCATCAGCGACCTGCTGCTGCAGCGCGCCCTGGCCCCCTCCACCGGCTACGCCACCCAGTTCTTCAACGGTGGCGAGATGCGCAACCGCGGCATCGAGGCCATGGTCCAGGTCACCCCGGTGCGTAACACCGACCTCAACCTCGAGTGGACCTCCAGCGCCACCTTCGCCCTCAACCGCAGCGTCATCACCGACCTGCCCGTTCCCGAGTTCGTCGTGGGCGGCTTCGGCACCAGCCTGGGCGCCTTCCAGATCGAGAAGGACGCCAGCGCCACGCAGATCATCGGCCGCGTTCCCAAGGCGGACGGCACCTGCTGCGACGTGAAGAAGATTGGCGACACCGAGCCGGACTTCCGCATGGGCTTCGCCAATACGGTGAAGTACGGGCCGCTCTCCCTGTCGCTGCTGCTCGACTGGCAGCAGGGCAGCGACGTCATCAACCTCACCCGCTTCCTCTACGACTCCTCTGGCAACACGGTGGACTACGTGGAGGCCGGCAAGAAGCGCCAGGAGGACTGGCAGAAGGACGCCCGCGTGTACCTGGAGGACGCCTCGTTCCTCAAGGTGCGCGAGGTGACGTTCACCTACAACCTGCCCGAGTCCTTCGTCACCAAGATTCCGGGTGTGAAGAACGCCCGCTGGAGCGTCAGCGGCCGCAACCTCCTCACCTTCACCAACTACTCGGGCCTCGACCCCGAGGTGAGCAACTTCGGTAACCAGGCCATCGCTCGCAACATCGACGTGGCCCCCTTCCCGCCCAGCCGCAGCGTCTGGACGTCCATCGACGTGGGGTTCTAAAGGACCATGAAGATCCGCAACATGAAGAAGACGACGAAGGTGGCCCTGGCCCTGTGCGCCACGCTGGGGCTGGGCGGATGCGACCTCGAGGTGCCGGACCTGAACCGTCCGAGCGTCGAGTCGCTCGAGGAGACCCCGACGCGCTCGGGCGTCATGGCCGCCGCCACGGGTCTGCTCGTCGACACCCGCACCGGCATGGCCACCCAGAACGGCTACGTGGCCCTGCTCGGCGTGCTCGGCCGCGAGGCGTACGTGATGGACACCGCGGACCCGCGCTACATCAGCGAGATGCTGGCCGGCAGCGGGTTGGATCCGGGCAGCCCCGCCTTCGGTGGCAGCTTCTGGACCAACCCCTACGCCAGCATCCGTGACGCCAACACGCTGCTCAACGCGGTGGACAAGGTGACGGGCGTCACCGATGCGGAGAAGGAGGCCATCCGCGGCTTCGCCAAGACGATCCAGGCCCTGGACTTCCTGGTCGTCATCAACACCCGTGACACCAATGGCGCGCCCATCGACGTGAACCGCAAGCTCGGTGAGCCCCTGCCGCCCATCGAGTCCAAGGAGAAGGTGCTGGAGCACATCGCCGGGCTGCTCGACCAGGCCAGGGCGCACCTGCTGGCCGCCGGGGACACGTTCCCCTTCCCGCTGAGCAGCGGGTTCGAAGGCTTCGGCAAGCCCGACACCTTCATCAAGTTCAACCGCGCGGTGAAGGCGCGGGTGGACGTGTACCGGAAGGACTGGCCCCAGGCGCTGACCGACCTGAACGACTCGTTCATCGACGACGGCATCGCCGCCGACCCCAAGCTGCTCGACCTGGGCGTCTACCACGCCTTCGGGACGGGCTCGGGCGACACGCAGAACCAGCTCAACGACGCCGACATCTTCGTGCACCCGTCCATCGCCGCGGGCGCCGAGAAGCAGGCGGACGGGACGACGCCGGATGCCCGCGTGGGCCGCAAGGTGAAGAAGGCCAAGGAGGTGCGCAGGTGGCAGGGCGTCGAGTCCGACCAGGTCTTCGCGCACTACCCGGAGGCCGTCTCGAAGCTGCCCATCATCCGCAACGAGGAGCTCATCCTCCTGCGGGCCGAGGCCTACATCCAGAGCGACAAACTCCCGGAAGCCCTGGCGGACATCAACCTCATCCGCGTCAACTCCGGCAAGCTGGCGCCCATCACCGAGGAGCTCAGCAAGGACCTCCTGGTGGCCGAGCTGCTCAAGCAGCGCCGCTACTCGCTGCTCTTCGAGGGCGGGCACCGGTGGATCGACATGCGCCGCTACGGGAAGCTGACCGAGCTGCCGCTCGACGTCTCGGGGCACCGCGTCCACACGGAGTTCCCCATCCCCATCGGGGAGACGAAGGCTCGCGGCGGCGGCAACTAGTCCACGGCTGACGCTTCGAAAAGAAGACGGGCGGGCACCTCCACGAGGTGCCCGCCCGTTGTACTTCAGGGGTCCTGCTCGAGGCTCACTGCACCGCGAAGATCAGGTCGTCGCGGTCATCGTAGGCGCCGGTGCTGCACGTGGAGGCGCTGCCCTGGTAGCGGAAGTTGGCGCGGATGGCCTGCAGGGTTCCGGTGGGCAGCGTGTACGTGGCGGAGATCGTCTGCGCGCCGGTGCCGCTCGGCTTGTACGAGCCGATGAGCGTCCAGCTCGGGGTGTTGGCGTTGGCCGTGTAGTACAGGTCCAGCGTGTCCGCCGTGGTGGAGTAGGCCCACACCTTGGCCTCGATCTTCACCTGCTTGCCGGCGGTCAGCTTCGTGCCGTCCACCGAGGACACCTTGAGGGCGTCGTTCGACTCGTCGGAGTGGTAGGTGCCCGAGGTGCCGTCCGCGCAGGTGGACTTGATGGTGTTGGGCGCGTTCGACTCGGGGCCGCGGCTGGCGCGGCCGTTGAGCAGCGTGCCCGAGTCGCAGCCGATGCCCACCGTGGCGCACTTGGGGGCCTTGAGCGTCGCGTCGTAGGTCGCCACGGGGATGGTGGTACCACCACCGTCACCGCCCGTGGGAGGCGGGGTGTTGCCCGTCGTCGCGCCCTTGGCCACCTCACCCAGGAAGGCCACGGCGAGCTTGGCGAACTTCACCGAGTTGGCCGCGGTGCCGCCCATGTAGGTCAGCGTGTCGCCCGTGGTGTGGATCTGCGGGTTGTCCGTGCTCATCGTCGCCTCGAAGGGCATCGTGGCCGGGTAGCCCGCGCTGTTCCACGAGGCGTGGTCCGAGCAGCCGTAGCCGCAGGTGATGTTGGTGTAGGTCAGCCCCGGCAGGTACGTGGTGATGAGGCTGGTGGTGAGGCTGTTGAGCGCGGCGTTGGTGTTGTCCGTCACCATGCCGAAGTCGTAGCTGGAGCCCTTGTAGTTGGTCATGTCCAGCTGCAGCACGCCCACCACGTTCACCGCGCTGTTCTTGTACGAGTTGGCGATGGCGGACGAGCCGTACAGACCGACCTCCTCGGCGGCGTAGGCCATGAACTTCACCGTGCGCGCCGGCTTGTAGCCATTGGCGACGGCCGAGCGGAAGGCCTCGGTGAGCGAGGCGACGCCCGAGGCGTCGTCATCCGCGCCCGGCGCCGCGCCGGTGGAGCTGCTCTGGTTGATGGAGTCCAGGTGCCCGCCGATGACCACCACCTCGTCGGGCAGCGTGGTGCCCTGGATGGTGGCGATGACGGACGGCTGCAGCCAGGAGTGCGTGAAGAAATCCACCGAGATGTCGGTGCGCCCGTTGGCGATGGTGGTCCACTGGCTCTTGAGCCACGTGGCCGCGTCCGCGCCCGACTGCACGTTGTAGCGGCGCGTCGTCCAGTTGGTCGACAGCGAGTTGATGGTGTTGCGGATGTTGAGCTCCTGCACGGAGCCCATCATCGCGTTCACCGACGGACCGTTGTTGATGTTGTAGGAGATGAGGCTGGCCGCCAGGGACTGCTGCGGCGCGCTGGCCTTCTCCACCGCCGCCAGGGCCTCCGCCTCCGACTCATGGGCGATGAAGCCCGCGCACCGGTTGAGCTTGTCGTGCATGGCCCCCGCGAGCTTGTCGATCTGCGACTCGCGCATGCGCAGCACCGCCACCCCTCCCTTCTCCCGCACCGCGGCGGGCAGCTCCGCACCCTGCGACCGGAACGAGGCGCGCATGGGCTCCAGCGCGTCCGAGCCAATGGTGATCCACACCTCCTTGTCCTTCGGGGCCTCCGCGAAAGCGGGGGTGGCGGCGCAGGCGAGCCACACTGCGACCGGACCGAACTTGCTCATCGCCATGAACTTCTCCTCGGCACTGGGTGCTTCTTCGTGGGGGGCCGCGAGTCGGGTCAGTCCCGGCTCGCGGGAAAGCCTGTCTAATCAGGCTGGACGAGAACTTATTGTACGCAGGGCGTCTCCGGAAATAACCTATAGTGTAGGATTCCAGACTGGACAGAGAGCGCCACGAGACACCTCACTGGAGGGGGTGACCTTGGGCGTCACTTGTAGAGATCCGCCTTCCGGAGGCTGTAGGAGGTGTCGGATATTAGCTCCACCCCCGCTCCGAACCACCTGGGGAGTAGGGCCCAACGCCTGGCCGGATGCGAAGCGGCGCGGCTGCGTGAGGCCCACCCGGCGATGCCGCGCACGGCCGCGCATTCGTGGTAGCACGGGCCACGGGCCGGACTTCCCCGGCACCGCGACAGGGTTGCAAGGATGCAGCAGGCAGGAGAGGCGCTCTTCGTTCACCCAGGGCTGAGGGTCCGGCCGTGCGAGTGGGGCTATGGCGTCTTCACGGACGAGCCCATTCCCGAGGGGACCATCATCGAGGAGTGCCACTACCTGAAGGTGCCCTTCCGTACCGTGCGCACCTCCGCGCTCTCGGACTACGTGTTCAACATCGAGTGGGGTCCGCACGAGGAGGACCGGGGCGGGGAGTGGGTGTCGATCGTGATGGGGTTCGGGATGATCTACAACCACGCGCAGGAGCCCAACGTGTCGTACTACCGGGGCTACCAGAAGGGGGCGGCGCCCAAGGACGTCTTCACCTTCTACGCCCTGCGCGACATCGAGCCCGGCGAGCAGCTGTGCATCAGCTACGGCGAGAACTGGTGGAAGACGCGCGGTCAGGAGATGCCCTGAGAGCCTCGGGCCTGTTGCTTGTCGCTCCTTCGGGGCCCGTGACATAAACCGGGCATGCGCATTGGACGACTAGGTCTCTTGAGTGTGGCCACGCTGATGACCGCGTGCCCGGGGTCGGATCCTGAGCCCGCCCCCAAGCAGTACCGGGTGGGCGGCACCATCAACGGCCTCTCTGGAAGTCTCACCCTCCAGCTCAACGGAGAGCAGCGCCTCACCCGCACCGCGGATGGGCCGTTCTCGTTCGAGACGCCGCTGGTGGACGAGAGCAACTACGCGGTGACGGTGGCCACCCAACCCCCGGAGCAGCAGTGCACGGTGCAGGGTGGGACGGGCAAGGTGTCGGGCGCGGACGTGAGCTCCGTCCAGGTGAGCTGCGTGGCGAGTACGTACACGGTCGGGGGCACCGTGCAGGGCCTGGGCGGCACGCTCGAGCTCAAGCTCGGCGACGAGGTGCTCCGGGTCACCCAGGAGGGCGGCTTCACCTTCACGACGAAGCTGGCGAAGGGCGGCGCGTACGCGGTGAGCGTGGCCACCCTGCCCCAGGGCCAGCGCTGCTCCGTGTCGAACGGGAGCGGGACGGTGGCCGGCAACGTGGCGGACATCTCCGTCCGGTGCACCTACTGGTACGCGCTGGACAACTTCCAGGCGGCCAAGGTGGTCATCGGGCAGGACGACTTCACCAGCGATGCCCCCAACCGGGAAGGCGACCCGGGCGCGAACACCCTGAACGGGCCCTGGGGCAATCCGACGTTCGCCAGCGGCCGGCTCTACATCCCGGACCAGGGCAACAACCGCGTCCTCGGCTTCAACGGAGTGCCCGCGGCCAATGGCGCGCAAGCGGGCTTCGTCCTCGGACAGCCGAACTTCACGAGCGCCGTGACCGGTATCGGGCAGTCGGGCGTCGGGCACCCGGAGGGCCTCTCCAGCGACGGCAGCCGGCTGGCGGTGGCGGACCTGGACAACAACCGCGTCCTCCTCTACAGCGCGCTCCCCGCGAGCACCGGGGCCATGCCCACCACCGTCATCGGGCGGGTCAGCTTCGCCGACGTGGAGCCCAATCCTCCCTGCGACTCGAGGTCGATCCGCGGCCTGGAGGACGTGTTCATCGGCCACGGGAAGCTGGTGGTGGCGGACAGTGGCCACAACCGTGTCCTCATCTGGAACACGATTCCCACCACGAATGGAGCGCCGGCCGACCTCGTCCTCGGGCAGGGCTCGTTCACCACGTGCACCGAGAACGACGCGGATGGTGACGGCACGCGGGACGCCACCCCCTCCGCCTCCACGCTGTGGCTCCCCACCGGCGTGTGGACGGACGGCACCCGCCTGGTGGTGGCCGACTACGTGAACAACCGCGTCCTCGTCTGGAACAGCTTCCCGACCCGGAACGGCCAGCCCGCGGACGTGGTGCTGGGTCAGCCGGATTTCACCTCGCGTGAAACGGCCACCTCCGCGAGCCAGATGAACTCGCCCTACTTCATCGCCGCCACCGGGCTGCAGCTCTTCGTGGTCGACAACCAGAACCACCGGGTGCTGGGGTGGAACCAGTTCCCCACCACCAACGGCGCCCCGGCGGACCTCGTCCTCGGACAGGCGAACTTCAACTCCGCCAATCAGCAGGACCCCGCCACCGGGACCACGAGCGCCCGGAACCTCCGCAGCCCGAGCGGATTGCTCCTGGCGTGGCCCCACGTGGTGGTGTCGGACTACGGCTCCAACCGCGTCCTCGTCTTCGAGAGCCGTTGAGCTCCCCGCCCGCCCGCCTGCCCTCCAGCGGGGCAGGTGGGCTGGCCCAGGCGTCACACACCCTCGGAGCGGCTCCCCACCCGCGGATGAGGACCCTTCTGGTGGCCACGCATTATGCGATCTCCCGCGTCCATGTATGATCATGGACACTGGTGAGGAAAAAAGAGGATGGGAGCGGAAGCTCCGTGTTCCGGAGGAGTTGCCGGCGCCCTCTCGTGTTCCCCCCGGTTCGTGAATGCTTCGTAGGGAACGTGGCCGCACATGAAGAACAACCAAGTGGCAGCCGTGAGCGGAGACCTCGACGAGCGGACGCAGGCCGCCGACGTGGAGTCGCTCTTCAATCCTCCCGCCCCGGTGGAGGAGCGCTCCCAGCCCAACACGTGGGATGGTCCCTCGGGAAGCTCCACGGGCCCCACGTTCGAGGACACGGCCTCCCTCGGGCCGGAGAACGGGCTCAAGCCCGGCGCGCGCATCCAGCACTACGAGCTCATCCGCGAGCTGGGCAGCGGCGGCATGGGCACCGTCTTCCTCGCGCGCGACACGCGGCTGGGCCGCCGCGTGGCCATCAAGTTCCTGCACACCCAGGACGCGGACCTCACCAAGCGCTTCATCCTCGAGGCCCGGGCCACCGCGCGCTGCAGCCACGAGAACATCGTCATCATCTACGAGGTCGGTGAGTCCCAGGCCGGCCCGTTCATGGTGCTGGAGTTCCTCCAGGGCCAGCCGCTGACGAAGCTCATGGGCGGCCAGCGCCTGCCGCCCGCGCGAGCGGTGGAGCTGATGGTTCCGGTGGTGCGGGCCCTGGCCTGCGCTCACGAGCAGGGCATCGTCCACCGCGACCTCAAGCCCGAGAACATCGTCGTCACGGACACCGGCGGCATCAAGGTGCTCGACTTCGGCATCGCCAAGGTGCTGCAGGGCGACGACCAGGAGGCCCCCGCGCCGGGCGGACAGCCCCGCCTGCCCAACATCGCGGAGCTCGGTGAGGACGTCTCCAACCTCACCCGCCGCGGCGCCATCATGGGCACCATGGCGTACATGTCCCCGGAGCAGTGGGGCATCGGCGTGCCCATCGACCACCGGACGGACATCTGGGCCGTGGGCATCATGCTGTTCCGGATGATCGCCGGGAAGCATCCGTTGGATCCGCTGCGTGGCCCGCAGCTCATGGTCACGGCGATGCTCGACGAGGCGATGCCGCGCCTGCAGACGATGGTGCCGGAGGTGCCGCCGGAGCTGGCCGCCGTCATCGACCGCTGCCTGCTCAAGCGCAAGGACGAGCGGTTCCCGGACGCGCAATCGCTGCTGCGCGCCCTGGAGCCCTTCCTGCCGGGGCGCATCAGCCGCGAGCTGCGCATCGACGAGAGCCCCTACGCCGGCCTCAGCTCCTTCCAGGAGGCCGACGCGGACCGCTTCTTCGGCCGCACCCGGGAGATCGCCGCCCTGGTCAACCGCGTCCAGGACCGGCCGCTGCTGGCGGTGGTGGGCCCCTCGGGCGCGGGCAAGTCCTCGTTCGTGCGCGCCGGCCTGGTGCCGGTCCTCAAGCGCTCCGGCAAGGCCTGGGAGTCGCTCGTCATCCGCCCCGGCCGCAACCCGCTGGCCGCCCTGGCCAACATCGTGGCGCCGCTCATGAGCTCCTCGACGACCATCGAGGAGGACATCCACGAGCAGCAGCGGCTCGTCGAGCGCCTGTACGCCGAGCCCGGCTACGTGGGCAGCGTGCTGCGCAGCCGCGCCCGGCGCGAGCGCCGCAGGATCCTGCTCTTCGTCGACCAGTTCGAGGAGCTCTACACCCTGGTGCCGGACGCCCGGGAGCGCCTGGCCTTCACCGCGTGCCTGTCCGGCATCGCCGACGACGCGACGTCGCCCATCCGCGTGGTGCTCTCCATCCGCTCGGACTTCCTGGACCGGGTGCCGGAGGACGAGCGCTTCATGGCCGAGCTGAGCCAGGGCCTCTACTTCCTCTCCTCGCCCAACCGCGAGGGCCTGCGCGACGCGCTGGTGCAGCCGGCGGAGATGGCCGGCTACCAGTTCGAGAGCACGGGCGTCATCGACGACATGCTGGAGCACCTGGAGGCCACCCAGGGCGCGCTGCCGCTGCTGCAGTTCGCCGCCACCCAGCTGTGGGAGGCCCGCGACTCCAAGCGCAGGCTGCTCACCCAGAGCGCCTACAAGTCCATTGGCGGCATCGTGGGCGCGCTCGCCACCCACGCCGACAGCGTGCTGGCCTCGCTGTCCACGCAGGAGCGCACGCTGGTGCGCGCGCTCTTCCTGCGCCTCGTCACCCCGGAGCGCACGCGCGCCATCGTGTCCCTGGACGAGCTGCGCGAGCTGACGAAGGACACGGGGGAGATGCAGCGGCTCATCGACCACCTCGTCCAGGCGCGTCTGCTCGTCGTGCAGACGGGAGGCGGTGCCACGGGCGCGACGGTGGAGATCGTCCACGAGTCGCTCCTGCACAGCTGGCCCACGCTGCGCCGCTGGCTGGACGAGGGCCAGGAGGACGCGGGCTTCCTGGAGCAGCTGCGCAACGCGGCCCGGCAGTGGCAGGCGAAGAACTTCGACGGCAACCTGCTGTGGCGCGGAGAGATGGTGGAGGAGGCGCAGCGCTTCCAGCGCCGCTATCGCGGGGAGCTGCCACAGCTGCAGCAGGACTTCCTCGAGGCGGTCTTCTCCCAGGCGAAGAAGGGCAAGCGGCTGAGGCGGGCGCTGCTCATCGGCGCCACGACGTTCCTGGGGCTGCTGGTCATCGCCGCGGCGGTGGCGCTGGTGGTCATCCGCAACGCGCAGCGGGAAGCCGAGCGCCAGGCGAAGGTCGCGCTGGCGGCCGAGGCGACGGCGCGCAGTGCCGAGTCCACGGCGCGCACCGCCGAGGCGGAGGCCAAGCAGCGCCTGGCCGAGGTGCAGGCCAAGGAGCTGGAGCGACAGAAGGCGGAGGAGGAGGCGCGCCAGGCCCAGCAGGCGGCGGAGGCCGCCAGGGCCGAAGTGGAGCGCACCAACAACGAGCTGCTGGCCGCGCTCGAGCGGGCCCAGGAGGCGCAGATGCGCGCCAGGGGCGCCAAGAAGCGCGCCGAGCAGAGCGCCGAGGAGGCGCGCCTGGCCAAGGAGGACGCCATCAAGGCCGCGGAGAAGCTCGCCAACCTGCTGCGCCGCGAGCAGGACCGCGTCCAGCGTCTGCAATCGCAGCTCGGCAGTCCGGTCATCGAGGTCCTGAAGTGAGACGAGCCGTGAGAAGGGTGATGAACAGGTCCAAGATCGCTCTCGCCGTATCGGTGGCGCTCCTGACGCTGTGGGCGGTGCCCGCGGAGGCCCAGCGCCCCAGCGGCGCCCGGCAACGGACGGGCTCCGCGAAGACAGCCGCCGTCAAGCAGTCCGGCGCCAAGAGCCGCTCCCGGGTCAAGCCGAAGCCCGACGCCGTGGAGCCGCCCGCCGCCGAGCCGCCCATCGCCGAGCTGCCCGCCGCCGAGCCACCCGTCGCCGCCCAGCCCTCCACGCTCGATGCCCCCACGGCGGACACCGCGGCCGAGCCGCTCCGCGAGCGCCCCTGGGCCAAGGGCGTCCCGAAGGAGAAGCAGGACAGCGCGCTCGAGCTCTTCCGGGAGGGCAACACCCTGCTCAAGGAGTCCGTCTTCGTGCCGGCCGCCGACAAGTACCGCAAGGCGCTCGCGCTCTGGGACCATCCGGCCATCCACTACAACCTGGCGCTGGTGCTGATGAACCTGGATCAGCCCATCGAGGTGCACGAGCACCTGGTGGCGGCGCTGCGCTATGGGCCGGATCCGCTCGAGAAGGAGAAGTTCGAGTACGCCCGCAACTACAAGACGCTCATCGAGAAGCAGCTCGCCCGGGTGGACATCACCTGTGAAACGCCCGGGGCCACCGTGACGATGGACGGCCAGACGCTGTTCACCGGACCGGGGCGCTACGCGGGGCTGGTGCGGCCCGGCGCGCACAGCATCGTCGCGACCCTGCAGGGCTACGCGACCACTGACCAGAGCCGCACGCTCCTCCCCGGCGAGACGACGACGCTGGACATGAAGATGCTCAAGGCCGATGAGCTCATCCGCTACCGCCGGAGGTGGGCCGCCCCGATGCCCTGGCTGGTGATGGGCGCGGGCGTGGCCGCGGCGGCGGGCAGCGCCTGGGTCCACCTGCAGGCCCGCGACAACATCGACGCCTTCTCCGCGGGTATCACGGAGTGCGGCGGCTGCAAGCCGACCCCGGATCTCGCCTCCACGCTCAGCCGCGGCAACCTGCTGCAGAACGCCGCCATTGGCGGGTACGCCGTGGGCGGAGCCGCGCTCATCACCGGCGCGGTGCTCGTCTATCTCAATCAACCCCAGCCCTACCGCATCGACGACCCCAGCCAGCCCGTGGAGAAGGAGAAGGTGAGCGTCACACCCCTCCTCGGCGGTGGTTCGGGTGGCGTGCTGGCCACGTTCCGTTTCTGAGGTCCACGATGAGACGAGAGCCTCTTTCCCTGGTTCGCTCCGGCCACCTCGCCACGCTCGCGCTGGTGTTCCTGGCCCTTCCCCTCCTCTCCGCGTGCTTCGAGCCCACCACCGTGGCCTGCCCCTCGGGGCTCTATTGCCCCGCCGGCCAGAAGTGCGCCGCCAAACAGGAGGTCTGCCTCAAGACCGACTGTGGCGACGGCATCATCCAGGCCGGCGAGGTCTGTGACGACGGCAACATCGTCGACGGTGATGGGTGTAGCCGCACCTGCACGTCGAACGAGATCTGCGGCAACAAGGTGGTGGACATCGCCGCCGGTGAGAAGTGCGACGATGGCAACACCGAGAGCGGAGACGACTGCAGCTCCGACTGCCGGTCCAACGAGGTGTGTGGCAACAGCGTCGTGGACACGGCCGTGGGCGAGGTGTGCGACGACGGCAACACGCGCTCGGGCGACAACTGCAGCGCCGACTGTCTGTCCGCCGAGGTGTGCGGCAACGCCATCATCGACACCGCCAAGGGCGAAGTCTGTGACGACGGCAACAACGAGAGCGGTGATGGCTGCAGCGGCAACTGCAAGTCGAACGAGACGTGCGGCAATGGCTTCACGGACACCGCCAAGGGCGAGGTGTGCGACGACGGCAACAACGTGAGCGGCGACGACTGCAGCGCCGACTGCCGGTCCGACGAGACGTGCGGCAACAACATCATCGACGACATCCGCGGCGAGGTCTGTGACGACGGCAACAACATGAGCGGCGACAACTGCAGCGCCGACTGCCGCTCGAGCGAGGGTTGCGGCAACGGCGTCCGCGACCCGGAAGAGGAGTGCGACGCCAAGGGCGAGTCGGCCACCTGCAACGCCAACTGCACGCTGCGCCGCTGCGGCGACTCCATCCTGAACCGGACGGCCGGGGAGCAGTGCGACACGGGCGGCGAATCGGAGACGTGCAACAGCAACTGCACCGCGGCCGCCTGCGGCGATGGCATCGTGAACACCACCGCCCATGAGCAGTGCGACATCGTCGGCGGCGGTGACACCACCAGCTGCGACAGCGACTGCACCATCGCCTACTGCGGTGACAACCGGGTCAACCCCGTCCGAGGCGAGGTGTGCGATACGGGGGCTCGGAACACCGCGACGTGCAACGCCGACTGCACCCCCGCCGCTTGCGGCGACAGGTTCCTCAACACGGCGGCCAACGAGGTGTGCGACGAAGGTCCGACCTCGCCCACTTGCGACCCCGACTGCACGCCGGCGCTCTGCGGTGACCATCTCGTCAACATCTACAGGGGCGAGAAGTGCGACGACGGCAACACCCGGAGCGATGACGACTGTCTCGACACGTGCCAGCCCAACGTCTGCGGCGATACCATCGTCAATGTCTCCGGCCCCGCGCACCCCGAGGCCTGCGACGACGGCAACACCACGACCGAGACCAGTTGCCCCTATGGCACCGCGACCTGCGACAAGTGCTCCGCGGACTGCAAGACGCCCCTGCTGAACCTCCAGGGCAACGTCTGCGGTGACGGCTCGAAGGATCCGAGTCCGGCCAACGAGGCCTGCGACGACGGCAACACCACGACCGAGATCAATTGCCCCTACGGCACCGCGACCTGCAACAAGTGCTCCGCGGACTGCAAGACGCCCCTGCCGAACCTCAAGGGCAACGTCTGCGGTGACGGCTCGAAGGACCTGGATCCGGCCAACGAGGTCTGCGACGACGGCAACACCCTCAAGGAGACCGCGTGCAGGTACGGTGTTTCGGACTGCAACCAGTGTGATTCGGACTGCAAGACGGTCCTGGTGCTCAAGGGCAACGTCTGCGGAGATGGAGTGAAGGACACGAACCCGGCCAACGAGATGTGTGACGACGGCAACATCAGCGCCTGCGGCACCTGCAGCTCCGACTGCAAGACGAAGACGCTCGCGTACGCCACCGGCACCATCACCGCCGTGGCGAGCTCCGGCATCCAGGATGGCCAGACGTTCACCATCAGCGACGGCATCAACCCGCCCATCACCTTCGAGTTCGACAGGAACAGCAGCCACAACAGCTCCCGGGTCCCCGTCCCCGTCTCGAACAACACGCCGTCGGATCAGATCGCCCTGGGCATCGTGACCGCCATCAATGGGGTGACCGACCCCTTCGAGATCAAGGCCACGTCCAGTGGGAACGTCGTGACCCTCACCCACAAGCTGGAGGGGTCCATCGGCAACCAGGCCATGACCGAGACGGTCCAGGACAGCAACTTCAAGGTGAACGGGATGAAGAACGGCGGAGGCTACGACTGCTCGGAAGGCACGAAGTGCACGGCTGACGCGGACTGCGAGCGCGGCCTGGAGTGCGTGGACAACACCTGCGCCACGCCTCCGGCTCCTGCTCCGTAGCACCGAGCCGGGATGAAGCCGCCGGCGCGGCCTGGCGCTCCTCGAGAGAGTGAGCCAGGACGTGGCCGGCGGTTTCGTTTCGTGCACCCACCGCATGATGACGGCGCGAAGGCTTCCTCGCCGCCCCGCCGGGCCGCCCGCCGCGACCACGGCCTCCGCTTACCGCTCGCTCCACCTGCTCCGCCGCCCCGGCGTCGCCCCTTCTCCCCGGCATCGCCCGTTCGAGCGCGAGGTGGGCTTCCTCCGGGTGGGGACCCCGTCCTCCACGAGCATCTGCGCCACGTCATGTCATCACCGCGCATGGACCCCCCGCGGCCTCGGGCGGCGCTTCGGGCCCATGCTAGTGAACTGTCCGCGAAGTTTTTGGACATCGTCGGCGGTGGTCCTGCCAGCGAGAGAGGGCCTTCCGGCCGCACTCGGCTCGAACTGGTCCGACCATCGGACCAGTTGCTTGAACTCGCGCCAGGAAGCCAACCCTCTCTACTCCGCGACGATGTCCAAGAATTTCGTGGACACTCCACCAGGCACCCCAAAAAGAAGACGCCCGGGGGCCACATGGGCTCCCGGGCGTCAGGACTTCACTGCTTCAGCCGAGGGCTAGTAGGTGCCCTTCATCGTCACGTTGGCGTACGTGCTGTAGCCGTAGGAGCAGGCGTACCAGGTGCCGGCGGCCGGGGCGCTGATGGTGCAGGTCTCGTTGTTGCCGCTCAGGTACGGACGGCAGGCGTAGGAGCTGGTGGTGGGCTGCGAGCCCTGCTTCACGTACAGGTCCGCGTCACCCGAGGTGCCCGTCTTGCCCGTCTGCGTGAAGACCACCGAGGTCTTCCCGGCCGGCACGTCCAGCGTGAAGCACTTCCACGAGGCCGAGGCGCCCGAGTACTGGGCCGACTCCACGCCGCTGGTCAGCACGCTGCCGCCGCCGGTGCCACCCGAGGTGTACGCGCCCTTCAGGCTCATGCCCGAGGCGGCCGAGTAGCCGTAGATCTTCACGTAGTAGGTGCCGGTCTGCGGGGAGGCGAAGGAGCAGCTCTCCGTGTTGCCGCCCGCGTACGGACGGCAGTCGTACGAGGAGCTGGTCGGCGCGGAGCCGAACTTCACGTACATGTCGCCGTCACCCGTGCCACCGCTCAGGTCGAACTTCAGGTTGGTGGAGCCCGCGGGCACCGCCAGCGTGTAGGTGCAGCTCCAGGTGTCAGCGGAGGCCGAGATGCCCGTCACCGTCCCGCCGTTGGTGAGCACCACCGTCGTCGTGCAGCTGGGCGGCGGGGTCGTGCCAGAGCCCACGCCCACGGCCTGCCAGGCCGCCGTCACCGCCGCCAGCTCCGCCGAGCCAGCGCCGTAGAGCGTCGTCGCGGCGCTCTCCATGTACGTCCTCGCCTGGGCGAAGGTCGTGCTGGGCGTCATCAGGTCCACGTTGGCCTTGTAGAAGACGGCGCCCGCCTTCTGCACGCCGATGCCCGTCACCACCGTGGTCGACTTGCCGCGCGGGTGCGTGCCGCCCTTGGAGAGCAGCGTGAAGGCCAGGTTGGCGATACCCGAGCTGTAGTGCACGTCCTTGCTGCCGGCGCTGCTCGTCCAGTAGTCGAGCGACACGCCGTCCTTGGCCGGGTCGTACATGTAGCGGAGCGCGTCGTTCGGGGTGGCGGGCGTCCAGATGTCGTCGCCGACCATGAACACCGCGTTGGTGGTGGCCCAGGTGCCCGAGGCGTAGCTCTCGCAGTAGGCGCCGAAGATGTCGCTCATCGCCTCGTTGAGGCCGCCGGACTCACCCGAGTAGGTGAGGTTGGACTCGTGCTCGGTCACCGCGTGGGTGAGCTCGTGCGTGGTCACGTCCGCGGACAGACCCAGCATGCCCGAGTCCGTGCCGTTGCCATCGCCGTACACCATCTGGGTGCCGTCCCAGTAGGCGTTCACGTAGTTGCTGCTGTAGTGGACCGTGCTGATGAGCGTGGCGCCCGCGTTGTCGAACGAGTCGCGGCCGAAGTTGTTCTTGTAACAGTCGTACGTGCCACCCAGCTTGTCATAGTTGCCGTCGACGTGGGCGTCGCCCGTGGCCGCCTGGCCCTCGGAGCGCTTGAGCGTGCCCGGGGTGCTGGAGCCGTTGTTGGCGCTGTACACCTTGCGGTTGAGCGCGGTGTGGATGTCCGTGTCGCGGCCGAGGACGGAGCCATCGCGCGCGCTCACGAAGACGTGGTCACGCACGGGCAGCAGCGCGCCCTCGCCCGTCACCACCACATCGTAGGCCAGCTGGAGCCGGCCGAGCTCGTTGCGGAAGTAGACCAGCTGGGCGCTCTCGGCGGCCAGCCCGGTGCCCTCGGTGTTGCGCAGGGCGGACTGGGTAGCGGCCTCGCGGGAGATGCGCGCCACGGCCGGCACGTTCTCGCCATCGCGGGCCGTGCCGTTGACCGCGTACACGCGGCCCTCGGCGTCCACGTGCACGACGAGCTCATCGCCCACCACCCGCAGCCCGTTCTTCGTCTGGGCATAGCGCACGTGGGTGTGGCCCTGCTCGTCCAGGCGGGTGCTGCGCACCACCAGATCCGCCGCCTGCAGGCGGAAGATGGGAGCGATGCGGGTGAGCGCGTCGCCCATCTGGGCGCTCACGTCACGGGCCGCCAGGCCCCGCAGCGACTGGCCCGTGGTGCCGAAGTCACCCTTCACGAAGAAGGGAATCACTCCGTCCTCGTGCTTGCCGAGAACCTCGGCGCCGGGGATGGCGCTCAGGGCGGACTTCACGTCCGACGAAGACAGGGTGCCAATGCCGTCGTTGTTCTCCGGCAGCGTCTCGTTCGAGCCCTCCACGCCGCACGCCGCGAGGGGCAGGGCGAGGAGCGCGGTCAGAATCCGGTTACGAACCAAGGGGGAAACCTCCTGCTGGCCGGTGACGGGGATGCCACCGCAGCCGCGCCCTGCTTTGAGCAGGATGCATGCCGTTCCCTAAAGGCGCGTAAATCCATCTACTCCCAGGTTACGGGATTGTGACCCTGGTGCATGGATGTCTCAATCCCGCACCAGCATTTGTAACGCAACGTGACAAACCGTCCTTCAACCCCATGAAAACAGGGCGTTTCCTCTATCCAGAACGACTGTCCTGATTCAGGACACCCCAAGGCGAGCGGGTCATTTTGCACCCAAACGACCCCGGAGGGTCATGCCGGGTCAGATGGTGAACGCTCGGGCATTCCTGGCATTCCCGGACTCGAAGCGTATCCACGTTCCAGGCGAGCGTGAAGTACCTCCTGGAAGCGCGCCGGCTCCGGGAGGTGGCGCGTGGCTCTTGGACTCGCGGAAGCCGAGAACGAGGCGGTGGATGCTGTCGTCCAGCGGCCGGGAAGACGAGCGCCAGTTCCCCTGTTTCATTTGACTTTGCAGTCGCCGGGGAAGAATGGAAGCGTCGCGTCAGCGTTACCCCGGGGCGCTTCTCCCCCCCTCAACTCTCTCGCAGGTCTCCATGACGTCCTTTGTTCTCCTGGCCCAGATGGGCAACGAGCAGGTCGGTTGGCTCAGCCGCAAGCTGCTCGGCGTGACACTCACCAGCGCCGAGTGGGTGCTGTGGGTGCTCGTGGTCCTGTCGGTGCTCTCCATCGCGCTGATGCTGGAGCGGGCCGTGTACTTCGCCACGCACCGGCTGCCCGACTCCGAGAAGCTGGCCGTGCGGCTGGCCCGGGGCGAGCTGGAGGCGGTGCGCAGCGCGGTGGCCAACCGCAAGGGCATGGAGGCGGCGGTGCTGCGCGAGGCGCTGGCCTCGGTGGAGCAGGGAGCGGACACGGTGGAGCAGGTGATCGCCTCCACGGTGGCGCGCGAGCGTCCCCAGTACGAGCGCTACCTGTCCTTCCTGGGCACGCTGGGCAACAACGCCCCCTTCATCGGCCTGTTCGGCACGGTGCTCGGCATCATCAAGGCCTTCCACGACCTGGGCAACATGGGCGCCAAGGGCGCCGCCATCCAGCAGACGGTGATGGCGGGCATCTCCGAGGCGCTCGTGGCCACGGCGGTGGGCCTCGCGGTCGCCATCCCCGCGGTGGTGGCCTTCAACGTCTTCAACCGCCAGCTCAAGACGCTCACCTCGCGCACCACCGCGCTGGGCCATGCGCTGGTGGGCAGCCTGCGCGCCCAGGGCCGGAGCGAGGGCGCTCCCCGCGCCGTGGCGTCCGGGGAGGCGCGTTAAGCCATGGCGGGCGGCGCGCAGGACAACGACGAGGAGATCACCGGCATCAACGTCACCCCGCTGGTGGACGTGGTGCTGGTGCTGCTCATCATCTTCATGGTGACGGCCAACTTCATCGTCCGCGAGACGGTGGAGGTGGACCTGCCCCGGGCGGCCAATGGCGGCGAGACGGTACAGGGGCTCGTCAACGTGGTGCTGGACAAGCAGGGCAAGCTCTTCTTCGACGGCGCCGAGGTGGGCGAGGACGAGCTGCGGCGCAAGGTGGTCGAGTCCCTGGCGAAGGACAAGGAGACGCGCGCCATCATCAGCGCGGACCAGAGCCTGCCGTACGGACGGGTGATGCGGCTCATCGACGTGGTGAAGGGTGAGGGCATCGCCAAGTTCGCGCTCAACATCGAGAAGGACGTCGCGCCCGCGGCCGCACCCGCGGCGCCCTGAAGGGTGTCCCCAAGGCCATGAGCCAGGCCGCGCTCGACAACCCGATACCGGACCGCCGCGACCAGTCGTCGCGCGCGGTGCTGTTGTTCCTGCTCGTGTCCCTCATGGTGCACGGCGTGGGCTTCACGCTGCTGTCCCGGATGGCCGAGCGCACGCCGCCCCCCGTGCAGCGCCCCGTGGAGCTGGTGATGGTGGAGGTCCAGAAGCCGCCTCCGCCCCCGCCGCCTCCCAAGGAGGAGCCCAAGCCGGAGCCGCCCAAGCCGAAGGTGGTGCCCAAGCCCCCGCCCGTGAAGGTGGCCCAGGCGGAGAAGCCGCCCCCGCCGCCTCCGCCGGACGCGGCGCCCCCGCCTCCCAACGACGCGCCTCCGCCCGAGCAGCCCTCCAAGCCAGTGCCCCTGGTGGTGGGCATCTCCATGTCCTCCACCACGAGCGCCGGTGGCTTCGCCGCCCCGGTGGGCAACACCGTCTATGGAAAGACGGGGGACAAGGCGACGGACCCCAAGGAAGTCAAAGCCTACTCGGCACCCAAGTACGTGCCGGTGTACCAGGTGGACACGGAGCCCTCCGTGGCCTCCGAGGTGAAGATTCCCTACCCCGACGAGGCCCGGCGCGCGGGCATCGAGGGCACGGTGACGCTCTCCATCACCATCGACAACGAGGGCCGCGTGGTGAAGGCCTCCGTAGTCAAGGGCCTGGGCTATGGCCTGGACGAGGCGGCGCGCGAGGCCCTGCTGCGCTTCCGCTTCAAGCCGGCCGTCAAGAACGGCGAGCCCGTCTCCACGGAGATGAAGTACTCGTACACGTTCCTACTGGACTGAAGCCGGACCCCTCCCCTCCTCGTCCTCGGCGGCGCCGGTGTAGAGTCCCGCCCATCCCCCCGCCGAGGACGACGGATGACGCTCTCCACCGAGGACCGCTTCAACATCGAGGTCATCAAGCTGTTGCTGCAGGTCGCATGGGTCGACCGGGAGCTCACCCAGGCCGAGCGTCTGGTCATCCTGGGCCTGGGCCGCAGCTGGAACGTGCCCGAGGGAGAGCTGCACACCCTCATGGACAAGCTCAAGGCCGGTGGCACCATGCCCGAGCCGGACCTGGAGGTGCTGCGCACCCGCCCGGACGACGTGCTGGAGGCCACGCGCGCCCTGTGCGTCTCCGACGGCAAGCTCGCCGAGGGGGAGAAGGCCCTGCTCGAACGCATCACCGCCCGGCTGAGCGGGAGCACCCCATGAGCGCCGCCCCCCAGCCGTCCACCGCGTCGCGGGACTTCACCTGGCGTCACGTCCCCGCCTTCGGCAAGCGCGTCCACCGGCTGGGCCTCACTGGCAACTACGGCATCGACGAGGCCGGCCTGTCCGCCGCGCTGGAGCGCGGGCTCAACTACATCTTCTGGACCCCGCGCCAGGGCCGCTTCACCCGCGTGCTGCGCGAGGCCCTCAAGCGTGACCGCGAGCGCTTCGTCATCTCCGCCGGCCCCAGCTTCGGCTGGTTCCCCGGCCAGGTGCGCCGCGGCGCCGAGCGCGCCCTCAAGGTGCTCGGCGTCGACTACCTGGACCTCTACCAGCTCTACTGGCTGAGCCGGATGAGCGCCTGGACCGAGGGCACCGTCGAGGAGCTGGTGAAGCTCAAGCAGGAGGGCAAGGTGCGCGCCCTCGGCGTCTCCATCCATGACCGCCCGCGCGCGGGCCGCCTCGCCGAGGACTCGCCCCTGGACGTGTTGATGATCCGCTACAACGCGGCGCACCCGGGCGCCGAGCGCGACATCTTCCCGCACCTGGAGAAGCGCAAGCCCGCCATCGTGGCCTACACCGCCACCGACTGGCGCAAGCTGCTCAAGCGACCCAGCGGATGGGAGGGGCCGGTGCCCACCGCGGGCGACTGCTACCGCTTCTGCCTCTCCAACCCCCACGTGGATGTGGTGCTCAACGGCCCCGCGAGCCTCGCGCAGCTGGATGAGAACCTCGCCGCGCTGGAGAAGGGCCCGCTCTCCTCCGAGGAGATGGAGTGGATGCGGCGCTTCGGCCAGGTCGTCCACGGCTGAGGCGCCGGGGACGCGGGGCGCGCTCAGGCCACGGCCGGCTTCGAGGAGGGCGCCAGGTGCACGGTGATGTTCTGCGAGCCCGTCACGCTCAGGTACGTCTCCACGTTGCCCTTGCCGCCCTGCTCGAAGGTGATGACCTGCGTGCGGCTGCCGAACTTCGCCTCGACGGTCAGCTTGTTGCCGCTGGCGGTGTACGTGGCCTGCGGCGCCTTGTTGCCGTTGAGGCTGACCTCGGCCGTGCCGTCCTCGTGCAGCTTCAGCGTGAGTGACAGGTCCCCCTTGTAGAAGACCGTGTCGATCTTCCCCTTGAAGGCGGCCTGGGTGGCGCCCACGTCGAGGAACTCGCCGCTGCCCACGTTCACGAAGAAGATGACCTGCGCGAGGACGTTGAGCTTCGTGCCCGCCGTGGTGCCGCGTCCGATGAAGTTGCGAAAGTCGACCATGTCGTCCCTGTACGATGTCGGGGTGAGAGGCGGAGTGTCTCCCGCCAGGACCGTGCGCATCGTACAGCGGCGAACCCAACCCTCCGCCGGGCTTTCTCACGAAGGAAGAACGGGCTGCTGGGGCCCGCCTGCCCCGGGAGCGGCCACGCTCAGGGGGCCCTGGACGCGGTGATGTTGCGCGGCCGGGTGAAGCGGTCCAGGGAGACCGAGGGCGAGTACGTGCTCGTATGGTTGACGAGCATGAGCGTCATCAGCGCCGCCTTCTCGCCGAGCGGCCGCTCCAGCAGGGCCTGGGGGAAGGCCACGTGGAAGTCCGGCTCCAGCGGGCCGCCACAGATGCGCCGGCCCACGAAGCCCCGCGCATCACGCTTCATCGCATAGCCGCAGCCCGCGACGTGGCCATACAGCCAGTCCTCGTTCAGGACGATGTCCACCGACGCGCCCGCGAAGCTGCCCCAGACGCGCATGTCGTCCCCCTCGGCGAGCTCCAGCCGCGTGCCCTGGCTGCCCACCACGCCGGTGAGCTCCTGGTAGTCCCACGCCAGCGACACCGGCTTGTCGCGGAAGCGGCCGCGCATGAACCCCTCGGAGATGAGCAGCGACGAGGTGGGGCCGGTGATGGACTGGCCTTGAATCCTCAACGGCTCGCCCGCGGGCTGCCCCAGGGACATCGCCGGTTCGCCGGCGCGAGCAGCGGTGGAGCCGGTGCTCGCGCACCCCACTCCCAGGAGGATGAGACCCGACAGCAGCATCAGACGCGACATGGCAGCCCTCCGGTTTCCATGGCTGGAGACATCCCGGAGAACGCCCGGCCCGCGAGGGACATATCGGTCCGGCCGGGAACGGCGGCCCCCCCCCCAGAAAAATGAGGTCGGAAATCAGGAAGAAATCATCGGGAGGCAACCTTTCACCTACCCACACCGACAATTCCACAGCCCACTCGATTCCGAGAGTCACGAGGTCCCCCCATGTCCATCATCTCCCGCTCTTCCCTCTCCAATGTCCACGGCGGCCTGGCCCGGGCTCTCGGCAACAAGGTCGACGCTCCGAACCCGAAGAACGAGCTCGGCAAGCTCGAGAAGATGCTGTCGAAGCTGGCGGAGGCGCTCGGGGGAAAGAACGGCGCGGGCGATGCGCAGGGCAAGTTCAAGGCGGACAAGGAGGACACCCTCGAGCTGCTGTCCAAGCTGCTCAAGATGCTCGGGTTCCCGGGCTCGGAGGAGGAGATCCTCAACCAGCTGAAGTCGCTCAATCCCGGGAGCAAGGACGGCAAGCTGCAGGCCGGCCAGCAGGTGCGCCTGCCCAGCCCCGGCGGCATCAACGGCGACAGCACCTTCACCCCGGCCTCGACGCGCTCCGGCCCGAGCCTCGGTGGGCCCTCGTCGATCGGCCCGGGCTCGGGGGTGTCGGGTGCCTCCGGCGCCGCCCCCCTCACCAACGGGCAGCACGCGGTGGGCCATGACGTGCCCTACATCAACCAGCTCAGCCCGTCCGGTGCCGATGGCAGCTACACCAACGGCGCCATGAACTGCGGCCCCACCGCCATGGCGATGATCGCCCGGGACATGGGCTTCGGCGCCGGGATGACCGACGCCCAGCTCATCAACCACCTGGGCCAGATCGGCGGGACGAACTCCTCCGAGGGCACCAACGTCAACGGCATCGTCGCCATGGCCAACGCCATGGGCAAGAACGCTCAAATCAACCAGGGCACGGACACGTCGTGGATGGTGGACCAGCTGCGCCAGGGCAAGCAGGTCGTCGCGCTCGGCGACTTCCACGCCATGCCGCCGCACCAGGATGAGAGCCGCACCTCCGGCCACTTCGTGACCGTCACGGGCATGGACGCCAACGGCAACTTCCTCGTGCGCGACCCGGCCGACCCGAACGTGCGCGCCGTCTCCCCGGAGCAGATGGCCCACTTCCTCGGCTCGCATCCGGCCGGTGGCCACCAGGTTGCGATCGGCTGAGCCACTCCTCTAGGTTTGGGACATGGCTCAGACGAACGCGAAGAAAGAGGTCTGCCTCACCTGCAAGCGTGAGGCGGCACCCCAGGTGTTTGGCGCCTGGTACGACGCCAAGGGCTCCAACGGGATGATCCTGCGCTTCTGGATGTGCAACCCGTGCGCGATTCCCCTCGGCCCCTCCCAGGGTCCCATCGACATGAAGGGCGTGGGAGAGCCGAAGAAGTGACGCGAGGGGCCCGTCCCGGGCCTCAGCGTCCGCGCCGCTCCTCGCGTACCGCGGAGCGGCCCACGAGCTGACCGCTGGTGGCACAGGCCACCAGCATGATGCCCCAGATGAACAGCAGCTTCAGGGCGGTGAAGACGGAGTCCGCCCGGAGCAGCAGTCCCAGCACCGTGAACCCCAGGCCGGCGGAGGCCGCCTTGGACACGGCGTTCAGGCGGCTGAGGGCATCGGGGAAGCGCACCAGCCCCAGCGCGCCCACGAAGAAGAAGCAGCACCCCAGCCCCACGAGCACGGAGGAGAGCAGGTCGAGCGGATTCATCGCGCGCGCTCCTCCGCGACGCCGGGACGCGTGGCCTGGGAGCGCGGCACCTGGGGACGCGAGGCGGTGGTGGAGACGGTCACGGCGCCCAGCACCGCGAGCACGAGCGCCGCGTCCCTGAGCACCGACACCTCCGCGACCTCCGCCAGCAGCAGCAGCAGGGCCACGCCCAACGAGCCGGAGAAGGTGGCGGCCAGCACGCGCTCATGGGAGGTGGACGCGCGCACCCACCACGACAGGACGCTCAGCACGGTGAGGGCCAGGAGCACGACCACTCCGGCGAAGAACAGGCTCATGGCAGACCTCGTGGCGGCGGGGGAAGACCGAAGACGCGCACCACGCGCGCCTCCAGCTGGCGAAGCAGGGTGAGCGAGGCGGCCCTCGACTCGGGGCTCGCGTCCAACAGGTGCAGACAGAGGGTGTCCCCCTCCGCCTCCACCGAGAGCGTGCCGGGCATGAAGCTCACCACGCTGTTGAGGAAGAGACGCGCGGGGCCTCGCGGCACCCGGCTGCGCACCTCCAACCGGCCCGGGGAGAGCGGCAACCGGGGGTGGAGCGCGCGGCGGGCCACGTCGAGTCCACCCCGAAGCGCCAGCCACATGCACAGGGGCAGGAGTCGGACCAGCTCCAGCGGGTTCACTCGCATACCACCGGGAGGCTCGAGGACGAGACTCCCCCAGGCGGCCAGGGGCACCACCAGCAGGCCCATGACGAGCCCCTCGGGGTTTCCCTCGACGAGGGCGGCCCATAACACGGACAGCAGGCCCAGACGTGTGAACAGCACCGCGGAACGGCCGTCCAACAGGGGACGGCTCGCGCGAACGTTCAGCATGGAACGGCGCCTCGATGGGGGTGGTCCGTATGTGTCTGGATTGCCGGCCAGAGCGGCCATCACCCGCGAGGGCAGTGCACCGTCCACTACACGGCGCGCGAGCGCAGCCGCACCTTCACCCCGTGCTTCGGCCGCAGGGTGATGGACGGCAGCAGCTGCACCTCGTCGTCGGGCACCCGCTCGAACCGGAACCGTTGGGCCAGCGAGGCCAGTACCAGCCGGGCCTCCATCAGCGCGAAGCCCACGCCGATGCACAGCCGCGGACCTCCGCCGAAGGGGAACCACGCGAAGCGCGGCAGGCGCTGCTCCAACCCACCCGCCCAGCGCTGGGGACGGAAGGCCTCGGGCTCCTCGTAGAAGCGCGCGTCCCGGTGCACCGTCCAGGGATTCATCACCACCATCGCCCCCGCGCGGATGCGCCAGCCGTCGACCTCATCGTCCTCCAGCGCCTCGCGGCTGAGCGACCACGCGGGCGGGTAGAGTCGCAGGGACTCCTTCACCACGTGCTCGGTGAAGGTCAGCGCGGGCAGGTCCTCCACCGTGGGGGCCCGTCCCCCCAGCACCGAGTCCAGCTCCCGGTGCAGCGCCGCCTGCGCCTCCGGGTGCCGGGCCAGCAGGTGCCAGCAGAAGGCCAGGGTGATGGCCGTGGTCTCGTGGCCCGCGAGCACCAGCGTCAGCACCTCATCGCGGATCTGCTGGTCGCTCATCCGGCTCCCGTCCTCGTCCTGGACCTGGAGCAGCAGCGACAGCAGATCCCCCGCGTCCGTGCCCGTCTCGCGCCGCCGCTGGACGAGGCTGGAGACGAGCGCGTCCAGCCGGTCCACCGCCGCCCGGTAGCCGAGGTTCTCCGGCGTGGGCAGCCAGTCGGGCAGCAGCAGGGACTGCATCCTGGCGAAGTGCTCCATCACCCGGGCGATCGACGGGCCCACGGACTCCGCCTCGCCCTCCATCTCCAGGTCGAACAGACATTTGACGGCGATGCCGAGCGTGAGCCGCAGCATGTCCGGGTAGACGTCGCGAACCTCGCCGTCCCGCCAGGATGCGAGCTGGCGCTGGGAGTGCTCGACCATCACCCGCCCGTAGGCGGCGAGGCGCTGGCGGTGGAAGGCGGGCTGCATGAGCCGCCGCTGCCGCAGCCAGAAATCCCCCTCGCTGATGAGCAACCCGTTGCCCAGCAGACGCTCCCCCAGCAGCCGGCGCTGGAGCTTGTCCTTGATGTAGTGCCGGTGCCGGGAGACGAGCACGTGCTCGATGTGTTCCGGTTTCTGGAGCGAGAACGTGGGCTGGCCCAGGAAGTCGAAGTACACCACGTCGCCATGCTCGCGGACACACCGCGTGATGAAGGCCAGCGGATCCTTCGCGTAATCGAGCAGGGTCCCGAGCACGGGCATGCCTCGGGGACCAGGGGGAAGCTGCTCTCGCGGTGCGCTCATGCGCTCGAGCTTGGGCGCCGCGCGGCCCGGGAGCAAGCGGAACTCCCGGGCCTGGACTCGAGACGCGGCGACAGTGTCGGGGTCCTCACTCCATCGTGTCCTCGTCGTCGGCCGGGGCGAGCTCATGGCAGTTGCCCCGTACCAGATCGAGCCGGCCGTACAGCCCGTGCTCCTCATCCTCCGGTCCCGCAGTGAAGAACAGCGTGTCGGTGGGCTGGTTCAGCACGCCATTGCCGAAGCTCAGCCCCCACAGACCGTCGATCCGGACGTGGCTCCCGTCGGGCCGCTCCAGCCGGCCCTCCCAGTGGCCCGTCACGGGATCATAGACATTGATGAGGCCATCACCGAAGTTGCCCACCAGCAGGCGGTTGGCGAACTTGCCAAAGCTGGCCGGCGCCAGGGCCAGCCCCCACGGCGCATTGAGCTTGCCGCGCGAGGTGAGGCGCTTGATGAGGCGTCCGTTCGCGTCGAAGACGTTGATGAAGCCGAGCCCCCTGCCGGCCACATCGTCCTCCTTGTCCTCGTCCTGCTTCGCGTAGGTGACGTAGAGGCTGCCGTTGATGTTCTGGATGCCGAAGGGCGCGAAGCCCCGGGGAATGGACGGGTCCGCGAAGGCACCCGGGAGCGTGACCGGCGCGAACGCGCTGTTGAAGACGTCGATCTTCCCGTTGCGGAAATCCGTGGCGTACAGGAAGAGCCCCGTGCCAGTGCCCGCGAGGGCGAGGCCCTTGTAGACGGCACCGGACCTGGAGTTGTCCACGACGAGGATGGCGTGGGTGAGGTCGACGGCGGGAGACCAGCCCGAGATGGAGCCGTTCTCACTGGCGAAGATGAAGCGGCTGGGACCGGAGCGTCCCCCCGAGGAGACGACGAACTGGTCGGAGCCATTGAAGACGATGCCAGTCGGGTTGCCCGGGCCCGTGTCGCCAGGAGGCGTCGGGATGGAGACGACGAGGGACTGGGGAACACCGTTGCCGTCATAGAGCGTCGAGAGGCCCGTCGCGTTGTCGGAGACCCACACGGCCCCGAAGGGGTTGAACGCGATGCCCCACGGGTTGACCAGGTTCGGATCGACGTGCTCCGCCGGCACGGCGCCATCGGAGACGAGGTTGCGCTGCGCGTAGGCATTGCGCTTGCGGCAGGAGTTCTCGGCGTGGCTCGCCGCGGGCACGGCGAGGGCCGCGAGCGCGAGCGCCAGCGCCAGCGCATGGCTCCGCCACGCCAGGTGATGGGATGAAGTCGTCATGTGTTCCCCCCTCCAGAGGCCATCAGGACGACGGCCTCGTCGCACGGAACCTGGGGGTACACCCAGGGAGCGACAACCCACCCCGGTGGCCGAGGGCCTGGAGGGAGAGGTGACAGGGTGAGGGAGTTACCGCGGGCTCACGGCCACGAGAGGGCGACGCGGCAGGCGCACCGTGAAGCACGTCCCCGCCTCCGCGCTGGACGTCACGTGGATGGTGCCCCCGTGGGCGTGGACGATCTCCTGGACGATGTAGAGGCCCAGCCCCAGGCCCGTGGTCAACCTGTCGCTGGCGCCAGCGTCCTTCCCCCGCCGGAACGGATCGAACAGGTGGAGCATGAGCTCGGGCGGGATGGGCCGGCCCTCGTTGTGGATGGACAGCACCACCGGGTCTTCCTCGCCCTGCATCTCCACCCGCACGGGCACGTCCTCCGCCCCATGCTTCAAGGCATTGGACACGAGGTTCTGCACCACCTGCGTGAGCCGATCCTTGTCCCACTCGCCGTGTCCCTCCCCCATGGCGACGAACGAGATGCGGCGGTGGGGATGGGCCAGCCGCAGCTCCTCGGTGACCTCGCGGACGAGGACCAGCAAGTCCCCCGGCACGCGCTCCACCGGGATGCCTCCGCCCAGACGTCCCCGCGTGAAGTCCAGCAGATCGGCGATCATCCGCCCCATGCGCTCCGCGGCCTGGCTGATGCGCGAGGTGGCGCGCATCACCGGCTCCGGGCGCACGTCGCGCGGCAGGAGCTGGGATTGCAGCAGGATGGCCTGCAAGGGACTGCGCAGATCGTGGCTGACGATGCCCAGCAGGCGCTCGCGGAACTCGCTGGCCTGCCTGCGCTCCTCCTCGAGCCGCTTGCGCTCCGAGACATCCCGCAGCACCACGACGAAACCGCGCGGCGCGCCCCCTTCTCCGTGCAGGGCACTCACGGAGATGTCCGCCCAGAAGCGGCCACCGCCCTTGCGCAGCCGCCAGCCCTCGCCCGTGTACACCCCCCGGCGCACGGCCTCCTCCACCTCGCGCCCGAGCCGCTCACCCGGTGAGGCCTCGGGCACCAGCAGGGGCCTGACGAACCGCCCCACCACCTCCTCCTCGCGGTAGCCCGTGATGGCCTGGGCACCCGCGTTCCACGTGAGCACGCGTCCCTCCGGGTCCACCAGGAAGATGGCGTGACCGCGCACTCCCTCGATGACGAGGTGCAACGTCTCGTTCGCCTCGATGAGGGCCTGACGCTGGCGGGCCCGCTCCAGGGCGAAGCGCACCGAGCGCGGCAACAGGGCGTAGGACCCGGCCGTCTTGGGCAGGTACTCCTCCAGGCCCTCCTGCACCGCCTCGAGTGCCTGATTCTCGTCGGCCGTCCCGCTGAGCATGAGGACGGGGACGCCCGGCCACCGCCGCTGGATGGACTGCAGCAGCTCCATCCCATCGGCCCAGGGGAGCCTGTAGTCGATGATGGCGGCGTCGAACCGGGGGCCCGTGAGCACCTGTCTCCACCGCGCCTCGTCCTCCACCTCCTCCAGGACGCAGCCGGGAAAGGCCCGCCGGAGCACGCGGATGGCCATGAGCCGGTCGGACCTGCTGTCATCCACCACGAGCATGCGCAGCGCCTGGAATGCCCCGGGCCTCGCGTGAGAGCCCTCCTGTAAGCCGGGCTCCTGGGGACTCATGACGGCCCCCGTCCCGGGGGTGGCGACTCCGGAAGGGCCGAGCACGGCAGCTCGACGGTGAAGGTGGCCCCCTGCCCCGGGGTGCTCTCCACGAGGATGCGGCCGCCCATGGCCTGGACGATCTGCTGGGAGATGAAGAGGCCCAGACCCAGGCCACCGTAGTGCCGCTCCGACACGCCCCGCTCGAACCGGCGGAAGAGACGCGCGCGCACGCCATCGTCCATTCCGATTCCCTGGTCACGCACCACCAGCCGCCCCCACCCTTCCCGCTCCTCCACGCGCAGGTGCACGGGCGAGCCCGCGCCGAACTTGAGGGCGTTGGACAACAGGTTCGACACCACCTGCTCCAACCGCAGTGGATCCCACCGGCCCAGAACGTGGCCGGGGACCTCGAGCCCCATCGGGCAGCCCGCCCGCTCCGCCTGGGTCTCGAAGCTGGCGGCCACGTTGCGGACGATGGCCGCGAGATTGACGTCCTCCTCGTGGCACAGGGCGATCCGCCCGCTGGTGATGTGCGTGGTGTCCAGCAGTCCGTCCACCAGCACCGTCAGCCGCCGGACCTGCTGGCGCGCCGTCTCCAGGTGCCGCAGCAGGCGCCGCGTCCCCGGGCTGTCCGGCTCCGCCTCCAGTTCCTGCAGCAGCAGCCGCAGCCGCAGGGCGAGCGGTGTGAGGGGGGTCTTCAGCTCATGACTGGCCACGGAGAGGAACTCGTCGCGCAGGCGCACCGCCTCGCGCAGCTCCTCCAGGAGCCGCTCGCGATCCTTCTCCACCGCCAGGCGCCGCTCCTCGAGCAACCGCCGCTCCTGGGCCCGCTCGCGCCGCAGCGCTTCGCGCTCGAGGTAGAGGTCCACGAAGACACGCACCTTGGCGCGCAGGGCCTCCGGCTCCACCGGCTTGCGCAGGTAGTCCACCGCTCCGTTCGCGTACCCGTTCACCACGGAGGCTTCCTCGCGCGAGGCACCCGAGAGGAAGATGAGGGGCACGCGCCGCAGGGGCTCGTGCTGCCGGATGAGCCGGGCTGTCTCGAAGCCGTCCAGGCCCGGCATCCGGACGTCCATGAGGATGAGGGCGAAGTCCTGGTCATCCAGCTGTCGGAGCGCCTCCTCACCGGAGGTGGCCTTCACGACGCGCAGCCCGGACCCGGAGAGCTGGCGCTCCAGGGCCATCAGGTCGGAAGGCTGGTCATCCACCAACAGGACGCTGGCGGAAGGCGCATCCCCTGCTCGCACGAATCCTCCACGGGTGAGTGAGCCGCCAGTTCAACGGCGTCGGGAGATGCCAATCAGTGGTGATGCGGGAGCAGGCAGACAACCCCACCCGCATGGAATGCGGGGCAGGCCGTGATGGGGAGAGGTCCTGGGAATCCAAATTTACCGTGAGGCCGTGTGCTCGCAGCCCGAGCAGCCGCTCAAAGGCCCGCGCTTGTTGCCTCGTCACCCAGTGCACATCTCGGTGTCGTCGACGGCTGCATGGGGACGGCGGAAGCAGGACCCGCCCGCGGCCCGAACCGGGGGAGTCACGAGCGATGCGAAAGGCAATCGTGGGCGCGGCGTTGCTGCTGGGTCTGGCCGGCTGCGTGAGCGTGCAGCGGGTGGCGCCAACACAGCAGTTGGTGGACTCGGAGGTCACCATCCGCCAGGCGGAGGAGGCCGGGGCCGAGGCGGTACCGCAGGCGGCGCAACACCTGCGCTGGGCCCGGGAGCAGGCCCGTGAGGCTCGCAAGCTGCTCGAGCGCAACAAGCGTGAGCAGGCGGCGCTCCTCCTGCAGCGCGCCGAGGCGGACGCGGCGCTGGCGCTCGCCCTGGCACGCGAGGCACCAGCCCGCGCCGAGGCAGATCAAGCCCGCCAGCAGGTGCAGCAGCTCCAGCAGGGCCCGGTGCAGCAGTAGCCACCACACGTGAAGGCGCATCGAGGACTCGATGCCAGAGGAGAAGGTCATGCGGGGATGGAAGCGTCTGACGTGGGGAGTGCTCGGTGCCGCCGCGCTCGCGGGGTGCGCGGGCAGCACGCCGCGCGAGCTGCTGGATGCGCGCTATGCCTACCAACGGGCCTCCGCGGGGCCCGCGGCCCAGTTCACTCCCAATGCGCTGGCGGAGGCGCGCGCGGCGCTCGAAGCGGCCAACCGCGCCCATGAGTTGGAGAGGGGCTCGGAGCGCACACGCTCGCTGGCGTACGTGGCGCTGCGCAAGGCGGAGACGGCCGAGTCGCTCGCCCGGGCCGCGGTCGCCGACCAGGAGCGGCAGCAGGCGGCGCAGCAGCTCGCGGCGGCCCAGTCCTCGGACGTCGAGCGCACGCGCCAGGAGCTGGACCGGGCCCGCTCCGAGCTCGCCGAGGCCCAGCGGCTGCGCGCGGAGGCGGAGCAGCGGCAGGCCCAGGTCCGGGAGCAGGAGCAGCTGACGGCGCGGCAGCAGGAGCTGGAGCAGGCACGGCGCGCGGAGGAGGAGCGCGTGGCGCGGCTCGCCGAGGCCCAGGCACGCGCGGATCAGCTCAACGCGCAGCTCGAACAGGAGCGCCAGGCGCGGCTCCAGGCCGAGCAGCGCGCGGCCCAGGCGGAGGCCGATGCGCGGGCGCAGGCCCAGGTGGCCGAGGATCTGCGCAACATCCGGCAGGTCCAGGTGAAGGAGGAGGCGCGCGGGCTGGTGCTCACGCTCTCCGGCAGCGTGCTCTTCCGCTCGGGCAGCGCGGACCTGTTGCCGGCGGCCCGGCGGCGGCTCGACGAGGTGGCCGAGGCCCTGAAGAAGGCGCAGAACCCGCTCGTCATCGAGGGACACACCGACAGCCAGGGCGCCACGGAGGTCAACGAGGAGCTCTCCTACCAGCGCGCCGAGGCCGTGAGGGACTACCTCGTCGACCGGGGCGTGGACAGCGAGCGCATCCGCACGGATGGGATGGGCGAGGCGCACCCCATCGCCTCCAACAAGAACCCCGAGGGCCGCGCGAACAACCGCCGGGTGGAGATCATCATCGAGCGCGGCATCGGCGGAGCCGGCCAGCAGCCGCAGCAGCAGCAGCCGCAAGAGCCGCAGCCGCAGCAGCCACAACAGCCGCAGCAGCCGCAGCAGCCGGCCCCGACGCCGACGCCGTGACGCGCCACGAATGAAAAGGCCCCGCCGCCAGGAAGGCGACGGGGCCGGACACGCCCGGGCTCGACTCCGCCTTACGGCTTGGCCGGGGCGGTGGAGAGCTGCGAGGGGTTGGTGGGCACCTGGATCTCCCCGCTGACGACCTTGGCGCGCAGCTCCTCGATCTTCTGGAGGGCCTCGGCCTTGCCCGGGAAGTCCACGCGCACGGGGGCGTAGGAGACGCCGCCCTCCTTGAGGCCCAGCACCACGTCGCCGCCCTCCAGCTTGCCCTGGGACAGGTCACGCACGGCCTCGTAGACGCCCAGGTCCACGCGCTTGAGCATCGAGGTCAGCACCGCCTCCGGGGCGAGGTGGGACTGATCCGAGTCCACGCCGATGACGAACACGGGCTTGCCGGCGGTACGAGCCTCCTTCACCGCCTGGATGACGCCCAGGCCGTCCGAGCCGGCCGCGTGGTAGACGATGTCCGCGCCCTTGGTGACGAGGTCCTGGCCCACCTGCTTGCCAGCGGCCACGTTGTCGAAGCTACCGGTGTAGTTCACCAGCACGGTGGCCTTGGGGTTGGTGGCGGCCACGCCCGCGCGGAAGCCGGCCTCGAACTTCTTGATGAGGGGCACCTCCATGCCGCCCACGAAGCCCACCTTGTTGCCCTTCGTCGCCAGACCGGCCAGCGCGCCCACCAGGAAGCTGCCCTGCTCCTCGCGGAACATCACCGTGCGCACGTTGGGCAGGGTGTAGGTCTTCCCATCGGCGGCCACCAGCGGGCTGTCGATGAGGAGGAACTTCGAGTCCGGGTTGCGCTTGGCCACCGTCTCCACGGCGTTCTCGAGCATGAAGCCCACGCCGACGGCCAGGGACACACCCTGATCCACCAGCAGCTGCAGGTTGGGCTCGTAGTCCTCGGGCACCTTGCTCTGCAGCACCACCGGGGTGACGCCCACCGGGGCGATGCCGCGCGTGGCCAGGTCCTGCTGGAGCGTCTCCTTCAGCTCCTCGGGGGAGGCGTCCTTGTAGCTACCGCCCTCCATCTTCTTGCCCGCGCCCCACAGCTCCAGGCCACGCAGCGCCGAGTCGTTGAAGGAGTGGTCACCGCGGCCGCCCACGTCCGTGACGAGGCCGACCTTGAGTGACTTCTCCTTCGGAGCGGCGGCGGCCGGGGCATTGGCGGACTCCGCGGGCTTGGCGGGAGTGGCCTCCGGCTTCGCCTCCTCCTGCTTCTTGCAGGCGGACACGAGCAACAGGCCGAACAGCAGGGACATGCGCAGGGGACGAGCAGTAGCCATGAGGCCGCGTCTAGCAGAGCCCTGCCCTCCCCAGCAAGTCAGGCCAGGAGCGCCGCCCCGATGAGGCCGCTGTCGTCACCGAGCTCGGCGTCGCTGATGAGCAGCCCCTCGCGCGAGGTCATGGAGGCGTACGCCTGTACTCCCTCCACCACGCGCCGGCGGATGCCCGGGCAGTGCGCCAGCACGCCGCCGCCCAGGATGAGCCGCGCCGGGTTGAGCACCGTCACCTGGTTGGCGACGGCGATGGCCAGCATGAGGCTGGCGCGCTCGTAGACTTCCCGCGCCTCGGTGTCTCCCCGCTCCGCCGCATGCTCCAGCGTCACCGGCGTCACCCGGGCCGGGTCCCCGCCCGTCAGCTCCATGAGGATGTGCGAGCGCCCGGAGGCCAGCAGCTCGCGCGTCTGCGCGATGATGTTGTGGCCGCCGACGTAGGCCTCGAGGCAGCCCAGCTCGCCGCAGCCACACTTGCGCCCGTTGGGCACCACCTTGGTGTGCCCCAGCTCGCCAGCCACTCCGCCCGCGCCGTGCACCAGCTTGCCACCGGCGATGATGGCGCTGCCCACGCCCGAGCCCACGAACACCGTGTACATGTCCTGGGCACCGCGGCCCGCGCCGGCGTTGAGCTCACCCCACGCGGCGGCCGCCAGGTCATTGACCACCCGGACGGTGAAGCCCAGCCGCGTGCGGAGCATCTCCCCCAGCGGCACGTTGCGCCAGCCGAGGTTGGGCGCCACCGCCAGCACGCCCGAGTCACCGTGGATCTGCCCGGCCGCGCCCACGCCGCAGAACTGCACGGGCGTACCGGCCGACTCCACGGCCACCTTGGCCGCCTGGGCAATGGACTCCACCACGGCCGAGGGGCTGCGCTCGGCGAGCGGAATCTTGGAAGCGGCGACGATTTTTCCCTGCTCGTTCACCACCGCCGCGCGGGCGAACGTACCTCCCAGGTCGATACCGAGCGTAGGCATAAGCGTTCTCTGGTCGGGCAATCAGCCCTTGAGCTTGGTGAGGAGGGCCGAGACGAGCGACACCACCTCTTTGTGTCGGGCCTCTTCCTTGAGGCTCCCGTCCGGGTTGAAGGCTTCCATGGACCGGGGCAGGTGCACCTGGGCGGGCAGCACGTGCGTTCCCAGCCCGGCCAGCACCTGCCGCAGGTGGGGCTGCATGCGCGCGGTGCCGAAGGCACCCGGCGAGGCCCCCATCAGCGCCGCCCACTTCTCCTGGAAGAGGCGCTCGGGCGGACGCGACACCCAGTCGATGGCGTTCTTCAGGCCGCCCGGAATGGAGGAGTTGTACTCGGGGCTGGCGATGAGCAACCCATTGGCGCGGGCCAGCCGCTCCCGCAGGTTCTTCACCAGGGCGGGCAGGCCCTGGGCCTCCACTTCCTGATCGAAGATGGGCAGCTGCGCGAGCGACTTGGGCTCCACGACATCCACCTCGGCGCCCAGCCGGCGGGCCTCCGCCACGGCGATGTCGAGCAGCTTCATGTTGAGGGCGCCCGTGCGGAGGCTTCCACACAGGGCGAGCAGGTGGGGGGTGGCCATGGGGTCCTCTGTCTACCTCAGGCGCCAACCTCGCGCTTCATCTTCGCCACCGTGCCCTCGATGAGCTGGCGGATCTCCTCCAGCCGCTCGGGGGTGCTGGCCTCGAAGCGCAGCACCAGGATGGGCTGGGTGTTGGAGGCGCGAATGAGGCCCCACCCGTCCGGGAAGGTCACCCGCACGCCGTCCACGTCCACGATGGAGTGACCCGCCGCGCGCAGGGTCTCGGTGGCGCGCTTGACGAGCTCGAACTTCTTCTCCTCCACCGTGTCCACGCGCAGCTCGGGCGAGGCGTACGTCTTGGGCACGTCCGCCAGCAGCTCGGAGAGCTTCTTCTTCTCGTGGGTGAGGATCTCCAGCAGACGCGCCGAGGAGTAGATGGCGTCGTCGAAGCCGAAGTAGCGGTTCTTGAAGAAGATGTGGCCGCTCATCTCGCCGGCCAGCTCCGCGTGCTCCTCCTTCATCTTCGCCTTGATGAGGGAGTGGCCCGCCTTCCACATCACCGGCTTGCCGCCGTGCTTCGCGATGTCGTCATAGAGGGTGTAGGAGCACTTCACCTCGCCGACGATGGCCGCGCCGGGGCTCTCCTTCAGCACGTAGCGGCTGAAGAGGATCATGATCTGATCGCCCCAGAGGATGTTGCCCTGGTCGTCCACCACGCCGATGCGGTCGCTGTCGCCGTCATAGGCGATGCCCACCTCGGCCTTCTCGCGCTTCACGGCCGCGATGAGGTCCTGCATGTTCTCCACCACCGTGGGGTCCGGGTGGTGGTTGGGGAAGCGCGCGTCCATCTCGCAGAAGAGCGGGACGACCTCGAAGCCCATGCTCTCGAAGAGGGGCACGCCCACCGCGCCGCCGGTGCCATTGCCCGCGTCGATGACGATCTTCATCCCCTTGCGGCCCACCTTCACCGTCTGACGGACGAAGTGGTAGTACGGGGTGTGGATGTCGAAGGGGCTGACGGTGCCCGGGGTGGCGGCCTTCTCGAAGTCGCGCGCCTCGATGAGCTTGCGCAGCGCCTGGATCTCCGGACCGTGGAAGGTCGTCTTGCCGGCGCCGATCTTGAAGCCGTTGTACTCGGGCGGGTTGTGGCTGCCGGTGATCATCGCCAGACCGTCCACCGGCAGGGTGTTGGCGGCGAAGTAGGTCAGCGGGGTGGGCACCACGCCGACGTCGAATACGTTGAGCCCGGTGGAGGTGAGGCCACGGCAGAGGGCGTCGCGGAAGCGCGTGGAGGACTCGCGACAATCGCGGCCGACCACGATGGAGCGTCCACCCTTGCGCCGCACCACGGTGCCGAGTCCCTTGCCCAGCAGTTCCACCACCTCGACGGTGAGGTCCTTATCCACCAGGCCACGGATGTCGTACTCGCGGAAGATGTGCGCGTTCATGAGGCTGTTTCCTGAAACCCTCGCGGGGGGTAGGGCGAGGGCGGCGCACTCTACACAAGCGCGGGGCGCGCGGGTATCCAAGTGGGGGCTGTTCAAACCCTTGAAATTACGACACTTCGGTACCCGGGAGGGAGCGGGCCCCCTCGCCAGGCCACCCGGTGGGCACGGGAAGGACCCATCCGGAGGAGGCTTCCCCCAGGAAGCGGAGGAGTGTCCCCTGTCGTCCCTGCTTCAGCGCGCGGTCTGGGACCCCAGCTCCCGGTCGAAGTCCACCAAGGCCTGGACGATGCGCTCCTTCGAGTCCGTGAGCAGCAGATAGCGCGCGTACTCCTGGCCCTTCGCGAGGTGCTCCAGGAGCGGGTACACCGGCCGCGTGCGCGTCCAGAACTCCTGGCCCAGGAAGATCATCGGGCTGACCACGCCCACGGTGTTGTAGTGGTTCTGGCAGGCATCCTGGAAGACCTCCTGGATGGTGCCGGCACTGCCCGGGGAGTAGACGACACCACCCTTCGCGATGGTGAGCAGACCGTCCTCGCGGACGCTGTTGGCGAAGTACTTGGCGATGTGGGTGGCGAACGGGTTGGGCGGCTCGTGACCGTAGTGCCAGGTGGGGATGCCCAGACTCTCGCAGGCGGGGTGGTCCTCGTCGCGCAGCGGCCAGGCCGCGCGCACCTCGAAGGCCCGCGCGAGCCACTCGCGATCCTTGTAGCTGGGGGCCTTGGCGAGGACGTCGAGAGCCGAGGCCAGCTCCGCCTCACTGCGCCGGGCGAACCAGGCGCCCAGGTGGGTGGCCTCCATGGCGCCCGGTCCACCGCCGCTCACCAGGAAGAAGCCGAGCCGCGCCAGCTCGCGGGCCAGCTCCGCCACCGCGCGGTAGTCGGGCTGCCCCCGGAGCATGGAATGACCGCCCATGATGGCCACCACCTTGCGCGGCCGGCCCTGTTGGGCGAGCACCTCCTCCATGGCGTCGGTGACGGCATGGTCGTGGAGCCGCTGCGCCAGCGTCTCGAGCAGCGAGGGCGGGTTGGCACCGCCCCGTGAGTTCCAATGCGCGTAGATGCGGGCGTCGGGGGTATCGGCGTAGGTCTCGGGGCGCGCGGGGTCGAAGCCCGCGTACAGCTCCTCCGGGGTGTAGAGGCCGCCGCGATACGGTGAGTAGGGCAGCCCCGAGAAGGGCGGGAAGACCATGGCCCCGCGCGCGAGCACGGCCTGCAGCGCGTCCTTCTCGAGCTCGCAGCCGAGGAAGACGGTGCCCGAAAGGTCGGCACCCAGCAGGGTCCGATTCTGTCCTCTCAGGTCCAGCCCCTGGAGGATGACGTTGGCGAGGCTCTTGCCGCTCGCCAGATGCTGCTCGAATGCCGCGAGGCTCTCGATCTCGACCACGCGAATCTCCCGTCCGTGCGAAGGACCCTGATCGTATCAGGAGCCTCCCGCCAGCGGGACACCTCTGAGTCCAAGTGCCCTCAGCGCTCCCAGAGCGAGCCCAGTTCCAGGGCCAGGGCCGCGAAAGGCTCGGCGTGGACGGTGACGTTCCCCAGGTGCGCGCCGAGCCGCGACCAGCGCCCGTCCTCCAGCCGATACACCTCCAGCGTCTGAAGGCTCGGGTCCACGAGCCACAGGCGCCTCACCCCCTCGCGCGCGTACGAGCCCATCTTCCGGACCCGATCCAGCGCCTCCGTGGAGGGTGACAACACCTCGCAGACCCAGTCGGGGGCGAGCGTCAGCGCGGCGACATCGGGCAGCTCGGGCAGGCGCTCGCGCCGCCACCCGGCCAGGTCCGGCACCAGGGCCTCGCCGCCCAGGTGCAGCTCGGGCTCGAAGAGGAGCACCCAGCCCCCGGGCCCCTCCCCCACCGGGCTCCGGTCGAAGGGGTCCAGTGCCCTGCCCAGCCGGAAGGCGGCCCGGGCGTGCACCGTCCTCGGCCGCGGGCTCACGTACAGCTCACCTCCGACGAGCTCACCCACGAAGTTGGACGGGACACCCTCCAGGTCTTCGTAGGTGGCTTCGCGCCGTGGCGGCTTGTCGCTCATGCTCCCAGGATGCAGTCCCGCCCCGGCCGTCGCAACCCGCTCCTCCCCCTGCCCGTGGATGTGCTCGCTCATGTGTCCAGCATGCACTCCACCTCTGACATCGGGTCAGCGCACCTCACGGCCCCGGTTGGCTGCCGAAGGACTCGGCGCCGCGAGGCTGCCGCCCGTAGGCCTCCCCCGGCTTCAGGGGAGCCAGCCACAGCAGGTCCAGGGCCGTCATCTGGTCCGCCGAGTAGAGCGCCACCTCCGGGTGCTGCGGGTCGAGCGTCGCCCCCAGGCCCTCGATGCCGGCGGCCCCCTGGCGGAAGGTGACGAAGTGCTTGGGCTCCACGGAGATGGAAGGCAGGGTCCACTGGTCGGTCTGCCGGGTGAAGCCCGTGAGGTGCAGTCCGCTCAGCGACACCGGCGTGGAGCCACGGTTGTAGAGCTGCACCCAGAAGGCACCCGAGGCATCGCGGCCCACCCGGTCGATGACGAGTGCCCCGTTGCCCAGCGACTCGATGTCGTGGAGGTGCTGCCGCAGCCACTCGCGACGCTCGCTGACGAAGCGGTGGAGGTAATCGGCGCTGCGTGCGGCATGCTCGGGGCTGACGTACGGATCCACCGTCTTGCCGTCCTTGCCCGGCAGGATGTACGGGGCGAGCAGCTTGTGCATGGCGTCGACGCGCGGGCCGATGTTCTCCTCGGTGAGCCACGTGTCGAGCAGCAGGCGCAGCCGGGCGACATAGCGGGCGCGCAAGGCCGGGTCATCGTAGAGACGCGTGGTGAGCGTGCTCCACGTCGGCTTCATGTCCTGCATGTCCGGGAAGCTTCGGCGGAACAGCCAGAGGTCGTACACGTTCGGGTCATAGGGCGTGTAGCTGAAGAGCGCATGCTCCCCCTTCACCCCCTGGATGACGGCGTTGGTGCGGTTGTAGAGGGACAGGGAGTTGTTCAGGTCCCACGGCACGTACGTCCACCTGCCCGTCTTGGGGTCATGGACGAGGTAGCTGCGCGAGTCGCCCTGCAGATCATTGGCGATGAAGGCGTCCACCGCCAGCCAGGTGAGGTAGTCCTCCACCTCCAGCTTCTCCTGGACGAAGGCGGAGAAGCGGTGCGGCGGCGTGCGGTTGACGCCCTCGAGGAAGCTCCACAGCGAGTCCCACGGCTGCTTCTCGTTCGTCTTCTTGTCCCAGGACTCCTGATAGTGCTCCTGGGGCGGCTGGCGCATCTCGCAGTCGTGCATGCCGCAGCGGTAGATGTCCCCGTCGTCATCGAAGTCGTGGGCCTCGAGGAAGTCCTTGTTGATGGACTCCAGCTCGGTGAAGACGCCCTCGTACTTCGTGATGACGGTGCCGTTGTCCTGGCGCAGGTGGAGCTTCACGTGGGCGTAGCGGGCGTACGGCACGCGCAACCCCACGCTCGCGGCCAGGTCGTACCAGAGCTTCTCGGTGAGGTAGCCCGAGTCCTTCCACGCCGCGAGCAGCTCGATGTTCTTCCTCCCCTGGAAGCGGTCCTCCTTGTCGAAGCGCACATCCCAGGACTTCTTCACCACGCGCGGGTCCGTCTTCGTGGAGCGCCCCCGGAAGCTCAGCTCCACCGCGTACGTGCGGCCCTCATGGAGGAAGTGGCCCAGCACCTTGAACTCCTTCGAGGGAGGATCCGGGATGTGGGCGTAGAGGGCATCGTAGTCGCGCTGACTCAGCGACAGCTCGTAGGTGGGGATGGACGTCTGCAGCGCCGGCCACCGGGGCTTGGAGGGCGAGGGCCTCGAGCCCGTCTGGGTGCCTCCGTCTGGCGGCGAGCCCGCGTCTGGCGAGCCCGCGTCCGGTGTACCCGCGTCAGGGGGGCGCCCGGCATCCGGACGCCCCGCGTCCTCGGAGGGAGAGCCGCCATCGGGCTTCCCGTTGTCGATGTCGTCCGTGGTGTGGGGGTGCGTGTCGGGCGGGTCGCTCGGACCTCCACACGCGCCCAGGAGCAGGAGAAGTCCAGTGAGCAGCGCGAGTCTCATACGCGGCTGCCAGGAGCAAGCCATGCGCCAGGGCCGAAGCACTGTTCCCAACACGAAAAGAGGAAGCTCGCGAGCCCTTGCTGAGAAGCGAACTACCCAGGGCGGGTGACCTGAAGCCCTGGGGGAGCATTCAGTGGGTCGCCGAGGGGCGAGCCTGGGACTCGGACGCACTGGCCTGACGCATGCGCTGCGTCAGCAGGTGGTAGTAGCGGTGCAGCGAGACGTTGAGCGGATCCACGCGGAGCGCCTCGGCGTAGCGCGCCAGCGCCCCATCGAGCACGTGCTGGGCCTCCAGGAGGATGCCCTCGTCGAAGATGGCACGCGCACGCGCCTCGGCGTCCGGGCGGGTGGCGAGGAAGGTCTGGCGCAGACGCTCCACCGCGTTCGGCTGCAACCCGGCGGCGAGGCAGCGGGCCACGCCGCGGAAGTTGCCCCGGGTGGCATCGAAGCGGGCGCGGGCGAGCGGCTCGCCCAGTGTCCGCCTCGCGACCTCCACCTTGCCCCGGAGGGCCTCGAGCGCCTGACGCTGCTCGGCGGGCAGGGGCCGCTGCCAGAAGGTCTCCAGCCGATGCTCGGCCTGGGCCACGCGCTGCAGCACCTCCGCGAAGTCCGAGTGCGGGTGGACGGCCAGCAGGCTGTAGGGATCCTGGCTGTGCGCGGTGGCCCGGGTCAGCAACTGCGCGAGCTCCGGATCCGGCGCCGGCTCCGCGGGAGGCGGCGCCAGGGCCTGGTCGATCAACCGGCGCACGTCCTCGGAGGGCTCGGCGAAGTGGACGATGAAGCCCTGACGGCCGCCCCAGGTGCGTGCCTCCTCGGCCGGCAGCAGGCGCACCACGTCGCACGCGCAGCCGAGCGCCCAGCCGTTGAGGGAGAGCTCCACCTGGAGGCGGGCACCGAGCCGCGGCAGCGTCCCGTCGCAGGCGATGCGCAGTCCCTCCTGGCTCACGTCGTTGACGAACACCGGCTGCAGTCCCAGGCCGTTGACGTCCTCGAGACGCACGCGGAAGGTGGGGGGCGCCAGGCAGCCGAAGGCGGGGCGCCGCATGGCCTCGTGCAGGGCCGAGCGGAAGGCCCGGGCACTGGCGAAACGGTCATCCGGACGCAGGGACATGGCCTGCATCAGCACCGCGGAGAGGGCCTGGGGCACGCGCTCCTCGATGAGGTGGGGCGGCAGCGGCCGGGTGGGCTTGTGGACGAGGAGCATCTCGCCCATGCGCCCGCCCCCACCGAAGGGCAGCCGTCCGGTGAGGAGCCGGTAGCCCAGCACCGCGAGCGCGTACAGGTCCGCGCGGCCGTCCGGCTCGGCGCGCACCCACAGCTCGGGAGCGAGGTAGGCGGGACTGCCCACCACCATGCCCGCGGAGAGCTCCTCCTCGGAGAAGCCCGCGCCCAGGGTGGCGGCCATGCCGAAGTCGAGGATCTTCACGCGCCGCTCGCCATCGCGGCCGGTGGTGAGGACGAGGTTCTCCGGCTTGATGTCACGGTGGACGAGGCCGCACGCATGCGCGGCCTCGAGGCCCTCGAGCACCTGGGAGAGCAGGAACACGACCTCGGCGGGGGGCAGCGGCAGCGGCAGGTGCGACAGGAGGGTGCCACTGACGTACTCCATGAGGAGACAGTGGTAGCCGCTGGGCGCCTGGCGCACGTCGAGGATCCGCGCCACGCTCGGGTGGACGAGGCTCTGCGCGGCACGGACCTCCGCGTAGAAGCGGTTGAGCACGGCCGGGTTCTGGGCCAGGTGCGGGTGGAGCACCTTGACCGCGAAGAGCGCACCCGTGGACGAGTGCTCGGCCTGGTACACGGTCCCGAGCGCGCCAGCACCCAGCTTGCCCTTGAGGACCAGAGGCCCATGGCCCATGCCGGACAGCGCCTCGCTGTCACACGGAGAACCCACGGGGTGGGTGCACGCGGCACCCGTTGGATGTTCATCGAAGCAGTGGTTGCAACCCATCGCCGCCCCCCAGCAGCGCTCGCCTGAAAGGCGGCGCGCCAGAGAGGCGATGCAACCTCCGTGCAGCCCCTTGCTTCGTTATCGAACCAACGAAACAAGGGGTGAAAGGGCGGTGTGACCCCTCCCGAAAGACGGAGATGGCCGGTAATTCCTCCAAACCCCGCCATGAAAAACTTTCAGTGTCCTACAGGAACTTCTCGCGCTTGCGCGCCTTGAGCGCCTCCACCACCTTGCGCACGTCCTGGCTCTTGTCCTTGGGCACCACCAGCACCGCGTCGCCCGAGTCCACCACCACCATGTCGGTGAGGCCCACCACCGTGAGCGGGCGCTTGTCGGCGAGCACCACGCAGCCCTTGCAGTCCACCACCACCGCCTCGGCTCCCGAGACGACGTTGCCGTTCTCGTCCGAGGGGCGCACCTCGGGGATGGCCGCGAAGGAGCCCACGTCGGACCAGCCGAAGTCACCCGGCAGTACCGCGATGTTGCTCGCCTTCTCCATCACCCCGTAGTCGATGGAGATGGAGGGCAGCTTCGGGAACACGCGCTTGAGCACCGACGCGAAGGTGCGCTTGCCCGCCGCCTTCCGCAGGGCGTCCAGCCCCTTCTGCATCTCCGGCATGTGCTTCGCGAACGCCTCCAGGATGACGTCCGCCCGGAAGACGAAGATGCCCGCGTTCCACAGGTACTCGCCCGACTCCACGTAGCGCCGGGCCGTCTCCACGTCCGGCTTCTCGCGGAAGGCCTTCACCTGCCGGCCACCGCCCTCCAGGCCATCACCCACCTGGATGTAGCCGTAGCCCGTCTCCGGACGGCTCGGCTTGATGCCCAGCGTCACCAGGTGGCCCTTCGCCGCCACCTGCGCCGCCTCGGCGATGGTCTTCTTGAAGCCGGCCACGTCCGCCACGTGGTGGTCCGAGGGCAGGACGACCAGGATGCCCTCGGGGTCCCTCGCGGCCACCTGCACCGCCGCCAGGGCGATGGCCGGCGCGGTGTTGCGCGCCACCGGCTCCACGAGGAGGTTCTTCTTCGGCAGCCCCTTCACCAGCTTCGCCGCCTGCTTCGCGTGCAGGGGACCGCAGACGATGAGGGTGTCCTTCACCGAGGCCAGGCCCTTGAGCCGGATGGCCGTGTCGGTGATGAGCGGGTTCTTCGAGGCCAGCGGGAGGAACTGCTTGGGCCGCGCCTTGCGCGACAGGGGCCAGAAACGGGTGCCGGAGCCACCGGCCATGATGACGGGATAGAGGGTCATGAGCGGCGCAAGATAGCGCCTTGCCCGCCGCCCGCCAGGGGCCTGTCCGCCTGGATGCCCCACGGACGTAGGCAGGAGTTTTGACCGCGTCCCAAAAAGCCAGTCTCATGCCGGCGCGTTGGAGTCCAAGCACACATCGGTCGGGCTGACGCTCGTCCTCACGATGGCGCTCGCCGTGGGACTGTCGCTCGCCCCCATCCCCGAGGCGCTGCGGCCCATCCCCAGCCTGGCGAAGGGGCCGGTCGCGCCCCAGCTCATCGCGCTCGTCACCACCTCGAGCGCCGCCTCCAAGCGCAAGGCCGTGGGTGTCGCCCCCGATGGTGAGTCGAACGCCCCCGAGGTGCCCGAGCTGCCCGAGGAGGAGGAGGACACCCCCGAGCTGGTCCAGGCCAACCCCTCCGACGCCGGGACTCCGGAGCCGCCTCCCATCGTCGCCGAGTCCGACTCGCTGGGGCTGGCGAAGCTCGGCCCCGCCATGCGCGACGCCGCCCTGCGCATGGAGTCCCTGCGCGAGAAGATGGGCGCCCAGCACGTGGACATCGAGCCCGGCTGCCGGCGCATGGGCGCCTCCGGGTGCGAGGAGAGCGGGCTCGCCCCCTTCTTCGACGCCCTGGACGGCCTGCATGACGGCATCCGCACCCAACCCGTGCGGGTGGAGCACCTGGGCGACTCGCTGATCGCCTCCGACCACATCACCGACATGGTGCGCCTGCGGCTGCAGGAGCGTCATGGCTCGGGCGGCAAGGGCTTCCTCTATATCGACCGCCCTACCCGCTCCGGCCGAGGCGTGCGCGCCGGTACGGCCTCCGAGGGCTGGGAGTTCACCCGCCTCATCGACCGCGCGCCGCCGAAGGACCGGCTGCCCTTCACCGGCGTGGCCTTCGCCGCGGGCAACGCGGGCTCCCAGGACGTGCGCTTCGGCATCGACGATGCGCGCACGGCGGAGATCTTCTTCCTCGCCCAACCGGGTGGCGGCTCCGTGCAGGTGCTCGCCGACGGCAAGCTCCTGCAGAAGGTGCAGACGCGCTGGACCCCGGCGGAGGTGGCCTTCGCCCCGGTGAAGCTGCCAGCCGGCGCCAAGACGCTGACGCTGAAGACGCGCGGCAAGGTGGAGCTGCACGGCGTCTCGCTGGAGAACGGCAACCCGGGCGTGGTGTACGACACCATCGGCCTGCCGGGCGCCTACGCGGGCGTGTTCCTGCGCGCCCACCGGCCCTACTTCCGCTCGCAGATGCGTCACCGCAAGCCGTCGCTGGTGGTGCTCATGTTCGGAGGCAACGAGGCCTTCCGGCTCTCGCGCGACTGGACGAAGCCCGAGGAGATCAAGCAGGAGGCCGAGTCGCTCGTGAAGCTGGTGCGCGAGTCCGTGCCGGACTCGGCCTGCCTCGTCATGTCGCCCATCGACGCGGCCATCCGCACCATGGGCGGCGACCTGGTGCCGCGCCGGAGCTCGCGCGAGGTGGCGGACATCTTCCGCCAGGTGGCGACGGAGGGCGGCTGCGCCTACTGGGACGCGCTCTCCGCCATGGGCGGCGAGGGCTCCGCCATCCGCTGGCTGGCCGCCGGCATGCTCAACCAGGACCTCATCCACCCGCGCGCGAAGGGCTCGGACCTGCTGGGCCACCTCTTCGACCTGGCGATTCAACGCGCCTGGGCCTCGAGCCATACGCAGCACGGGGCCATCGAGCCCACGGGCATCCAGAACGCCGACAAGGCCCTCACCGCCACCTTCACCCGCCTGCACTCCCTCGAGAAGGGCGAGAATTCGCGGCTGGGCGTCCTCCAGATGGGCGCCTCGCACACGGCCTCGCACTACTTCACGGACGCGCTGCGCACCCCGCTGACGAAGCGCTTCGGGGACGCCGGGCGTGGCTTCATCGCCGCGGGCAAGGCCTCGGACCGGCTGAAGCCCGCGGGCGTCTCGCGCGAGCTGACGGGTGAGTGGACGATGGAGGACGCGCTCTCGGCCGCCACGCCCGGACAGGCCTGGGGACTCAGCGGCGTGCGCGCGGTGGGCGCGCCCGGGGCCTCGCTGAGCATCCGCTTCTGTGACGGGTGCACCGCCGCCACCACGCCTCCCGCGCGGCTCTCCCTCTACTGGCTGGATGGGCCCGGTGTCGGACAGATGGAGGTGAAGGTGGATGGAAGCGCCCTGCCTCCCGAGCCGCCTCCACCCGAGCCCTTCACCTCGCCCACGGTGCGCATCCGCTCCTTCCCGGTCACCGGCCCCTCCCACGAGGTGGCGGTGCTCAACCAGGGCGGCGGCCCCATCACCGTGCTGGGCGCGGCGCTGGACCTGGAGCAGCCCGGCGTCGCCTATGACGCGGTGGGCCTGCCGGGCGCCACCGCCGCCACCGTGGCCGGCATGGACGCGCAGGCGCTCGCCGCGCAGCTCTCCTCGCGCAAGCCCCAGCTGCTCGTCTTCTGGTTCGGCACCAACGAGAGCGGCCAACCGGACCTGGACGCGGAGAAGCTGCGCACCGGCTACGGCGAGCTCATCGCCCGCCTCAAGAAGGACTCGGGCGGCGCCGAGTGCCTCGTCATCGGCACCACGGACCGGCTCCAGCAGCGCGCGGACGGCGGGTGGGAGGAAGCCCCCGGGCTCCAACAGGTGGTGACGACGCTGCCCGAGGTGGCCCGTGCCCAGGGCTGCGCGTACTGGTCGGCGCGCGCGGCCATGGGTGGAGCGCGCGGCATGGTGCGCTGGCAGCGCGAGGGCCTGGGCCACGCCGATGGAACGCACCTGACGCCCGGGGGCTACGAGAAGCTCGCGGGCATGTTCCTCTCCGACCTGCTGGCGGCCTACGAGACCTTCAAGGCCCAGCCCCCAGCGCTCGCGGCGGAGGGCCGCTGACGTGTACTTCCACAGCCTCCAGTTCGCCTTCTTCCTGACCGTCGTCTTCGCCCTCTACTGGGCGGTGCACCAGCACAAGTGGGCGCGGCTGGGCGTGCTGATGGTGGCGAGCGTCATCTTCTATTCGATGTGGACGCCGCTGCCGCTGCTGCTCTTCGCGGTGGCCACGGGCATCAACCACCTGTGCATCAAGGGCTTCCGGCGCTCGCAGTCACCTGGGGTGCGCAAGACGCTGGTGACGGTGGCCATCGTCAGCACGCTCGGGGTGCTGTGCACCTTCAAGTACGCGGACATGTTCCGCGAGACGCTGGTGGTGCTGCTCGCTCCGCTGGGTATCCACGTGCGCACGGAGCCCTTCGGGCTGCTGTTGCCGGTGGGCCTGTCCTTCTTCACCTTCCAGGCCATCAGCTACGTGGTGGACTGCTACCGGGGTGAGGTGCAGCAGGAGCGCACCTACTTCGAGCACCTGCTCTACCTGCTCTTCTTCCCGCACCTGGTGGCGGGCCCCATCGTGCGCGCCTCGCACCTCATCGAGCGCTTCGACGACACGCCCTCGCTGACGGCCGAGGAGGGGGGCCGGGGCATGTACCGCATCGCGATGGGCATGGTGAAGAAGCTCGTCATCGCGGACGTGCTGGGCAGCGGGCTGGTGGACCCCGTCTTCGGCTCGCCGGACGCGTACACCTCGGCCGAGTGCCTGGTGGCGGCGGTGGCCTACAGCTTCGAGCTGTACTTCGACTTCTCGGCGTACTCGGACATCGCCATCGGCACGGCGGCGCTCTTCGGCTTCAAGTTCGAGGAGAACTTCAACCGCCCGTACCTGGCGACGAACCTGTTCGACTTCTGGAGCCGCTGGCACATCAGCCTGTCCACGTGGCTGCGCGACTACCTCTACCGGCCGCTGGGCGGCAACCGGGTCTCCAAGCCCCGGGCGCTGCTCAACCTGATGATCACCATGGGGCTGGGCGGCCTGTGGCACGGGGCGGACTGGCGCTTCGCCATCTGGGGCCTCGCGCATGGCGCGATGGAGGCGGTCATCCGCGTGTGGTGGTGGGTGACGGGCAAGCCGCCGAAGGAAGGCCCCATGGCGAAGGTGCGCGCGGGGCTCGGACTGGTGGCCACCTTCACCGTGGTGGTGCTCACGCGCGTCGTCTTCCGCTCGCCCACCCTGGAGCACGCGGGCGAAATGTACGCGCGCCTGTTCGAGGGCAGCATGGGGCTGGCCAACGTGAGCACGCTCGTCTGGACGATGCTGGCGGTGGCGGCGGTGAGCCACGTGACGCCGCTGAGCCTCTTCCACAAGGCGGGCGAGCTCTTCGTGCGGATGCCGGTGCCGGTGCGCGCGGTGGTGCTCGTGCTGGTGGGCCTGGGCGTGCGTCACCTGACGTCGGTGGAAGCGCGCCCGTACGTCTACTTCCAGTTCTGAGCCGCTCTCCCGGCCCCGTCCCTCCACTTTTCTGGGACGCGGGCGAAGAGGACCCCTCATTAGAACGAATCCCGGCCTTCACTGGATTTTCCAGGATTGGCCTCATCGGTTCGTGAGTGGGTTCATCTTCTCAGAAAGAGAGCCATCCCTTGTTCAGCGTGAGTGTTTCCCGATTGAAGCACGGTCTCTTCCTTCTCCTCGCGGGAGCGGCGGCCGTGTCGGCCTGCGCCCCTCCCGATGAGACGACCGGCCTGGAGGAAGGCACGGAGGGCTCCGGAAGCTCGGCCCTGGCCACCAAGGCCTCGTTCGAGCTGAACAACGCGCTCCTGCCGTTCGACATGCCGGCACGCGCGGACCTCGCCACCAGCGAGTACAAGGTCTTCGCCCACTGGCACAACTTCCCGCTGCGCAGCTATGGCTCCAGCTCGGGCCAGTACTACGACAACTACACCAACTGGCTCAAACCGACGGGCACCTATGCGTCCATTGGCGGTTGGTTGCGCGATCGGCCCGTTCCCATCCTCGCCGTCCCCGCGCTGGAGACGGACTACGGCAAGCGGGACATGAAGACGGACATCCAGACGGCGGCCGCCGCGGGCGTCGATGGCTTCCTCTTCAACCTCTGGTTCCGGACCACCGACAACCGCTGGAAGTGGCTGACGGACCTCTTCAACGCGGCCGACGAGTTCAACGCCGAGAATCCGGCCGCGCCCTTCTACGTCATCCCCAACATCGACAGTCACATCCTCTCGACCGGCAGCGGGGCGAACGAGCCTCGCCAGCGCGCCGACGACCTCGCGACCTTCAAGAACCGCGCTTCATGGAGGAAGCTCAACGGCAAGTACGTGGTGGGCAGCTTCCGGCCCGAGGCCCTGCCGGCCACCTGGTACCAGCAGTTCTTCGATCAGCTGAAGACCGTGCATGGAATGGACGCGGTGCTGTGGGGAACGCTGCTCGACCCCTCGGAAGCCAATCGCAACGCGCTGAAGCCTTTCATGGTGGGAGCCACCTTCTCGCGTTGGGACAACCTCCCCTACACCTCCAACCCGCTCAATGGCATCAACACCCTGAAGGCCTGGGGCGACCAGAACGGCGTCCCCTACTCTCCGCCGGTCAGCCACACGGACAACCGCCCCACCAACTCCATCACCACGGAAACGGCGGGCTTCAAGACCCAGTACAACACCTGGAAGGCGGCGATCGACTCGGGCGTGAAGATGGTCCAGATCCTCACCTGGAATGACCACTACGAGGGTCACGCCCTGCGGCCCAACTCGGCCGTGCAGTACGCGTTCTACGACCTGACGGCCTACTACTCGACCTGGTTCAAGACCCGCCAGCAGCCGGTCATCGTGCGCGATGTCCTCTACTACTCGCATCGCATGCACCTGAGCACCGAGCCCTACGATACGACCCAGCAGGCCAAGCCCACCGCCTCGAAGAACGGTGTGGCCCTCGTGGACCGGGTCTTCATCCTGGGCATGCTCAAGTCGAGCGGGCGCGTGCAGATCACCTCGGGCGGGACCGCCTACGCCGCCGATGTCGCCGCGGGCCCGCAGTTCTTCGACGCGCCGCTGTACGCGAACAACCAGCCCTCCTTCCAGCTGAGCAGGAGTGGCACGGCGGTCCTCAACCTCACGAGCGCCTTCCGGACGCGCTCGCCCATCGTCTGGCAGGACCTCCTGTATCGCGCGGGAAGCTCCTCACGCCCGGTGGTCTCGGGAGTGCAGAACAACCTGCCGCAGGATCGTCTCCCGTAGCGGCGCCGCGGCTTACGCCACCCAGTGGCTCACGATGCGGTCCGTCGCCTCGACCTGCGCCGGCTCGGCCCGCATCTCCATGCCCATGCCCCGGGCGCCGAGCCTGTACATCCGCTCGCCCTCCGGAGCCGAGCCCGAGCGCACCTCTTCGGCCAGCCACAGCTCTCCGCCACTGGCGAGCACGGCCTGCCGCATGCGCACGTCGAACTCCGTCTCGGACAGCAGCCGCATCTGCTCCACCAGCAGCTCCACGGTCACATCCGCCTCGGGGCTGCGGGCTTCCAGACCCGCGAGGCTGCGGAACACCTCGGCGTAGCGGCGGGACGGAAGGAAGGCGGCATACCCGGGCCGCAGCACCGCCACCCCGGGCTCGGGCCGCGACTCGGGGCTGGCGGCCTCCGGGGCGCGCCAGGCCGGGAGCACGGACACGTCGTTCACCCTCGGCGTGCCATCCACCGCGCCGAGGAAGGGCGAGCGGCGGTGCAGATCGAGCATCGCCGTCAGCAGGCCCGCCTGGCCCGCGTGGCGCACGGTGAGGGTGCGATCTCCCTCGACCTTCACCTCGCCCCAGGCTGGCAGGGCCGAGATGCCACCCGGAGCGATGGACTGGAGCGACACCTGCACCGGCTCGCCGAAGCGCGGCTGCCACATCAGCCGCTTCGCGGTGAGCCAGAACCGCCCGGAGCACCGCAGGTGGAAGTAGAGGAAGAAGGCCCCACCAGCGACGAGCAGGGGGGCGGGGTTGCCATAGCGCTCCAGCCCGTGGCGGTTGGTGATGGCGAGCAGCACGAACACCCACGAGCCGGGCCAGGAGAGCAGCTGGCGCCAGCCCTGGGTGCCCTCGAGCAGCACCGGCTCATCACGGCCGGGGGGCTGGGGCAGCGGCTCGCGCACCAGCGTCTCCAGACGGCCGAGCACCTCCCTCAACGAGGCCCCGCCCTGCCGGGTGAAGTGGGCGAGCCGCTTGCGCGCGAGCACCTCCAACCGCTCACGCCGCGAGCGCAACGTGCGAAGCGAGCATTCCTCCCCGTCGGCCAGCAGCGCATCGACGGAGGGCTCCAACTCGCGCGCTTCCCGGAGCTGCTCCACGTGCGCGCGCAGCAGCCGCTTCCAGCGCGGCGAGCGCATCACCCGCAGGAGCGTGGTGTAACGAGCGAGCGCCCGATCCATGGCCATCCGGGGACAGCGTGCATCGGTCCCGGAAGGTTCCTCGACCAGGGAGGAATCCAATCCGGGACGGGGCACGCTGAGGGGGGAGGCCATGTTCATGCGGAAAGTCCTCGCGACGGTTTCCCTCCAAACTGCCCGGACCCGGGGTTTCAATCCAAGTCACGAGTTCCTACCGGGCGTGCAACGCTTGGAGGTCACACAGGAGAGCATACCCTCGCCCGCTCGCTCTCCGCCAACCCGAGGCGCACCGTGTCACCCCCTCAGCTCGTGCGCCGCCGCATCCCCCCGTCCGAGGACGGCTCGTACGCGAGCAGCAGTGGCACCAGGGGCAGGCGGAGCGAGAAGCAGGTGCCCTTGCCCAGCTCGCTCTCCACCTCGATGTGGCCCCCGTGGGACTTCACGATGCCGTGCACCACCGACAGCCCCAGCCCCGTGCCCTCGCCGGGCGGCTTGGTGGTGAAGAACGGCTCGAAGAGGTGGCGCTTCGTCTCCTCGGACATGCCCGTGCCCGTGTCCCGCACGTCCACCCGCACCATGGACTCGTCGCGGGACGTGGTGACGCGCACCACGCCGCCTGGCGCGGTGGCCTGCCCCGCGTTCACCAACAGGTTCACCAGCACCTGGACGATCTGCCGCGGGCGCCCCACCACCGTCCCCGTCCCGCCCAGCTCCTTCTGCACCCGGACGTGGCTCAGCTGCCCGTGCGCGATGCGCAGCGCCATCTCCACCTCGGCGTCGAAGTCGAAACCGACGTGGGCCTCGGGGTCTCCCCGCGCGAAGCGGCGCAGATCCGAGACGATGGAATTCACCCGCTTGATGCCGTCCAGCGTGGCCGGCAGCACGTCGTCCACGTACTCCTTCATCGTCTCGGACAGGTGCTGCTCGTCACGCAAGTCCCTGAGCATCGAGTTGACGTTGCTCGTCACGAAGCTCATCGGGTTGTTGATTTCATGCGCCACGCCCGCCGCCAGCATGCCCAGGCTGGTGAGCCGCTCCTGCTCGATGGCCCGCTGGTGCAGCTGCTGCATCTCCTGGTGGGCCTTCTCCAACTGCTCGCGCTGCTGCAGGACCTGGTTGAGCGCCCCGCGCATCAGCGAGGCGCGCCGCTCGGACAGCACGAAGCCGAAGATGCCCAGCAGGCTGAAGGCCAGGGCCATGCCCGGCTCGGCCCCCGTCGACAACGCCACCACGTCCACCAGCACCAGGTACATGGCCGCGCGGGCGCGGACCCACCGGTCCATGCCGTAGAACCAGAGCAGGTTGTAGGGCACGAAGATCCACACCAGCGCGGGCCAGTGGGCCGTGGCCCCACTCACGGCGATGCCCACCACGTTGACCAGGATCCGCGCCGTCTCCGCCACGGAGCGGCCGAGCCGCGCGGCCACCCACTCGGCGACCACCATGTTGCTGAAGGCGAGCACCATCGCCACGCCCAGCTGCACGAACATCACGCGCCACTGGCCCCAGAACCAGGCGACCAGCGCCAGGTTGAACACGGCCGGACCCAGTCCCACGATGGCCTGGATGCCCTGGTGCACCTGCTCTGGATCCGCCTCCAGGAGCGCCTGCGTGGGTCGAGCATCCATGGTCACACCCCCGAAGCGCTCACACTCCCGAGGGGGCGGGGCCCTGGCCACCCAGCAGGGCGCGAACGTCGGCGACGAGGCGCTCATCATCCCAGGGCTTGCTGATGAAGTGGGAGATGACCCCGGGGTGCGAGCTGCTACCGGAGGACAGGTCCGCGTGACCCGAGATGAGCACCCGGACGCACCTGGGCGCCACGCGCAGCACCTGCCCGAGCAGCTCCAGGCCGTTCATCCCCCGCATGCGGAAATCGGAGATGACGACATCCGCCTCGAAGGTGGCGAGCTTCTCGAGGGCCTCCTGGCCATTGAGCGCCACTTCGATGCAGAAGCCCTCGCGCCGCAGCAACCGGCGGAGGGCACCGACCACATGTACTTCGTCGTCGACGATGAGAATCCTGGCCATGGGGGCTCCGGGCCACACCGGCTCGTTGGGGCTCCACGCTACACCACACGTCGAGGGTTCTTCGTCCCTGGACGCGGCAGGAGCAACGGAACGAGTGCTCCACGGAGCGCCAGGCAGGCGAGCGGCCAGCCTGGCTCATTCACGAAGAGGTGGAGTGCGAACGACGGGGGGCGCGAACGCATTGGGGGGAATCGGGAAAGGTCTTGAACTCCCGGAACCATATCAGAACCGCTCCCCGTGCGGTGGACGGACTACGAGGCCAGGCGCAGCAGATTGCGGAGAATGCGGCCGGTAGCCCCCCAGATGACGTGGGAGCCGTACGTATAGAAGTCCACCTCGTACTCCACACCCCGCACACTGCGACGCTCCGAGCGGAGGATGGCCGGGTTCATCAGCTCGGCCAGGGGCACCTCGAGGATGAACTCCACCTCGTCCGGGCTGGGCCGGTACTCCACGCCCTGGGGGATGACGCCGACGAAGGGCTGGATGCGGAACTCGGTGAGGGTGGGCACCTCGTCCAGGGCGCCGAGCACGCGCACGCCGGACACGTCGATGCCCAGTTCCTCCCGCGTCTCGCGCAGCGCGGTGTGCAGGGGGGTGGGGTCCTCCGGGTCCCTCGAGCCGCCGGGGAAGGAGTACTGGCCGGCGTGGTGACGCAGCGTGGTGGGCCGCTTGGTGAAGAGGATGTGCGGGGTGCCCTCGCGCACGAGGAGGGGCACCAGCACCGCGGCCTCGCGCATCACGAGCCCGGGCAGATTCAGGGCCCGGGGGGGCCGGGAGGCCAGGCGGGTCTCCAGGACGTCGAAGAGGGGATCCACGGCTACTCCGTCAGTTGCTTCTCCACGGGGACCTGGAGGGACTTCTTCTGGGTATCCACGTTCTCCACTCCGGACAACGGGTGGAGCACGCCCCTATTCAACAGCACCAGCAGCACCACGCCCAGCACCACCCGGTAGACGATGAAGACGAGCGTGGAGCGGCTGCGGAGATAGCTCAACAACCAGGCGATGGCGGCCATGCCCGAGACGAAGGCCACCAGCGTGCCCGTCCAGAGGGCCAGGGCCGAGGGGCGCTCGGTGGCCTCCATGAGGTGCTTGAGCTCGAAGATGCCGGCCAGGGTGGTGGCGGGGATGGAGAGCAGGAAGGAGTAGCGCGCCGCGTCCTCGCGCCGCAGTCCCAGCGACAGGCCGCCGGTGATGGTGGTGCCCGAGCGCGAGGAGCCGGGGATGAGGGCCAGCGCCTGCCACAGCCCCACGATGAGCCCGTCCCGCCAGCGCATGTCGTCCAGGGTGCGCTTGTGGGAGGCCAGGCGCTCCACGATGAAGAGGACGATGGCCAGGACGATGAGGCTGGCGGAGATGACGTGGAGTGAACGCAGCGAGCCCTCGATGCTCTTCTTGAAGGCCAGTCCCAGGATGCCGATGGGGAGGGTGCCGATGAGCACGAACCAGGCGAGGCGCGACTCGGTGGTGGCGAAGGGCTCGCGCCGGGCGAGACCCTGGAAGAAGGCCTTGCCCAGGGTGAGGAGGTCCCTGCGGAAGTAGATGAGGACGGCGGCCACGGTGCCGAGTTGGATGACGGCCGAGTACGCGGCGCCCGGGTCGGGCCAGCCGAGCAGCTCCGGGACGATGCGCAGGTGCGCGGTGGAGCTGATGGGCAGGAACTCGGTCAGACCCTGGACCAGCCCGAGGACGATGGCTTGAAGGAGACTCATACGTGTGGGGAAGTGGATGTATGCGCTACCCTCCGGGGCAGCAAGGGCCTTCGCACGGGCCCTGTCGTCCGGGAACGTGTCCATGCCCCCAGCCCCACCCTGTCCCTGCTCGTCCGGCCTGCGCTACCGCGAGTGCTGTGCCCGCTACCACCGAGGTGAGGCGGAAGCACCAGACGCCGAGGCCCTGATGCGCTCGCGCTACAGCGCCTTCGCCCTGCGGGAGGTGGAGTACCTGTGGCGCACGCTGCACCCGGAGCACCCGGACCGCGCGAGACCCAAGGAGGAGATGCTGCGGGAGCTGCGAGCGGTGGCGAGCGGCCACAAGTACCCGAGGCTGCACGTGCTGGACCGGCAACCACCGGACGAGACGGGAGCGGCGGTGGTGCTCTTCTACGCGCGCATCTTCGAGAAGGGAAAGGACCGCTCGTTCGTGGAGCGGTCGGAGTTCCGGCACGATGGAACGGGCTGGCGCTACCTGAGCGGGGAGAACCTGGCGCCGAACCAACTCTCCGTGCCCCCCGAGACCCTCACGCTCGCCACCTTCCCCTCTCCCTCCGGGAGAGGGACGGGGTGAGGGTACCTCGCCCCCGTTCTAAGGAATCGTGAGTGCCCGCAGCACACGGTTCTCACCGATCTGGATGCGCAGCAACAGCGAGGAGCCGGACTTCGCGCCGCGGACGACCTGGGCGAACTCACGAGGGCTGCGCACCTGCTTGCCACCGGCCTCGACGATGACCATGCCGGGCTGGAGACCCGCGCGATCCGCGGGCGAGCCGGGGTCCACGTCGACGACCATGGCGCCCTGCCTGACGCCCGGGGCCATGCGCGGGTCCACGTCCTGGAGACGCAGACCCAGCTTGTGGCCGGTGTCCTCCTCCTCGCGTTCGCTCTGGGGAGCGGAGGAGATGCCCTCGAGGTCCGGGCGCTCGCCCAGCTTCACCTGCACCTCCCGCGACTTGCCGTTGCGGTAGACGGTCAGCTTCACCGCCTCGCCCGGAGGGCGGAAGCCGATGTCGCGGGTGAGACCGCGCGAGGTCTCGACGGCCGTGCCCTCGATGGCGGTGATGACGTCATCCTGCTTCAGACCGGCCCTGGCGGCCGGGGTATCCGGCTGCACATCGGTGACGATGGCGCCCTTGCGCGCCGGCACGTTGAGCGCCTTGGCGAGATCCGCCGTGAGGTCCTGTACCGACACACCCAGCCAGCCACGTTGAATCTTCCCCTTCTGCAACTGGGACAGGAGCGCCTTGGCCATGTTGGAGGGCACGGCGAAGCCGATGCCCGTGCCACCGCCGACGATGGCGCTGTTGATGCCGACGACCTCGCCCCGCATGTTGAAGAGCGGCCCACCCGAGTTGCCCGGGTTGATGGCGGCGTCCGTCTGCAGGAAGTTGTCGTAGGGGCCGGCCTGGATGTCGCGGGCGCGGGCCGAGAGGATGCCGACGCTGACGCTGGAGGTGAGCCCGAACGGGTTGCCGATGGCCATCACGGGATCGCCCACGCGAATCTGGTCCGAGTCCCCGAGCCTCGCCACCGGCAGGTTCCCCACGTTGCCCTCGAGCTTGATGAGGGCCAGGTCGGTGAGCGGATCCCTCCCGAGCACCTTGGCGTCGAACTCGCGGCCGTCGTTGAGGCGGACGCGGATGTCGACGGAGTTCTCCACCACGTGGTTGTTGGTGAGGATGAGCCCGCTGGCGTCGATGATGAAGCCGGAGCCCTCGCCCTGCTGGATGCGCTCGCGGGGCTCGACACCACCGGGTCCGCCGGGCCCACCGAAGAAACGCTCGAAGAGATCACCCGGCATCCCCTCGGGAGCGGCGGGCGTGCGAGCCTGGACATCCACGTTGACGACCGTGTCCTTCACGGCGTCGACCAGATCCGCGATGGACTGAGGCGCCTGCCCCGACCCGCCCGCCGCGGCCGGAAACTGGAGCTGCTGCGGCGGCTGTGGCTGCGGCTGTTGCGCCCCCGCGCCACCCGTCCCCTGTCCGGGCTCCTGGGAAGATGAAGGAGGCGGAGTGCTCTTCTCCGGCTGGGTGCCCTGCGCCGCCGGAGCGGGGGGAGCGGAGCCGCTGGACGGGGATTGGGGCTCCCAGGTGCGCGCCTCACACCCGCTCGCGACCGCGAGCATGAGGGCATTGAACAGAACGAACTGTGGCAGGAAAGCCGAGCGGGCGAGCTTCATGGAAAGGACATCCTCCCTGGGGGGAAGATGCGGACACCGCATGGACTGACAACCACACGGCACTCGATGGAGAGCGGGCATCGAGGCCCCCGCCCGCTCGCTCCCCTGCCCTCCGGTACGAGGGCCTCAGTGGAAGTTGAGGCAGCCGTTCGTGTTCGCCTCTTCCACGGAGGCCACCGGCACGGGCTCGTCGGCGACAATCCTCAGGTCGTCGAATCTGTTGCTATCGGGCTTGCCCTCGGCGCAGATGCCGCGCGCCAGGTTGTAGCCGGGCTTCAGGTCGTCCAGGTTGACGATGCGGCCCCACTCGCGGAGCGTCTCCTTGAGCAGAGGGGTGATCTCCGGAACGAAGAGCACGATGTGCCCGGGCGCCAGCCCCCGCATGACGTCGCCATCGTCGGCTTTCCCGTTGCCGTTCACGTCCTCGTAGACGGAGACGTAGGCGGTGCCCACCAGGCCGGTCTGGAAGTTGTTGAGGGCCTGGGGCTCGGGGTTCTCCAGGAGGCGGAGCTCGTAGCCGAACGGAGGGTTCTTGCTGTTGACCTCCACGCTCTGGAAGAAGGTGATGTCACCGCTGCGGGCCCAGTTGTCCCAGGCGAGGGCGACGCGCGTCTTGCCCTTCTGCTCGACGGGCGAGAGCGACTGCACCTCGCCGGTCACCTTGAAGCGGGCCTCACCGGTGTACGAGCCGTCGGCGAGCTCGACTCCGCAGGCGGTACCACCGAGGGCGAGCAGCAGGGCCAGGCTCTTCATGGGGCGGTTCATGGTTTCGTTCTCCTGTCATGGGGCGCGGGTTTCGGAGCCGCGCGCCGTGTTCTGTCCAGGAGACCCACGAGCCATTTTCCGCGGACAGACGCGGTGCGCGGTTCACCAGCGCATGCCGGCGCCCAGCGCGAAGACGGGAGTCACGGGCGTGCGCGCGCTGGGGGCCTGCTCCGAGGAGACGCGCACATAGGAGGCGCGCAGACCCGCCTCCACGCCGAGGAAGAAGCCGCGCGTCGGGCGCACGTCGGCGCGCACCAGCGTGTCCAGGTGGGGCGAGAGCTGCCAGCGCGGGGGAGCGAGGCGTCCGGAGAAGCGCTGGTCGAAGTACGTGGCGCCCAGCCGCACGCCGCCCGACAGCGAGAAGGCGCCCAGGTCGAACACCTTGCGCGCGCCCGCCCGCAGCGCCGTGGCGGTGAGCTGTCGCTCGAGGCCCTCGCTGACGAGCACCGACCGGGCCAGCTCCACCTGCGCGTCCAGCGTGAGGGCCGCCGTGTCCAGGGAGAGTTGCACCGAGGCGGCCGGGGTGAAGGGAAAGCCCTCCAGCACGCCGGAACCACCGCCGCCCCACACGCTCAGCGCATAGGAGGTGCTCGGACCGCCGCCCTTGCGCACCAGCTGGTCCAGCTCCACCACGCTCCACGGCGCCGCCGACAGGTCCACCGACTGCTCGCCCCCAGCCTGCACCGGGGCCTCGTAGAGCCGGTCCGGCAACCGGCGCTGGACGAAGTAGCGCCCGGGCATGAGCCGCGCCGTGCGCGCCTCGCGGGAGATGTTCGCCTCCAGCACCACCGGGCCCTCGCGCCGCTCCTTGCGGAAGAAGTACTGGCCCGGCTCGGCCAGCCGCACCGACGCGAGCCCGCGCACCCGTCCGGGCCGCGTGAGCACCAGCTCCGAGCGGCCCTTCAGGTCATAGAGGTACGTGGGGTGCTGCACGCCGCCCATCGTCGCCACCGTGCTGGCCACGGTGCGGTCGGCGGCGTACTGGTACGCCTCGGCCAGGCTGACGAGCCCGTCCCCTCCATGGTCCGCCATGCCGCGCAGCGCGGCCACCAGGTGGTGGGTGAAGAAGGAGCCCTGCAGCGCATCCGACTCCTGCGCGTTCTCTCCGGCCGACGAGGAGGAGAGGATGGCGAAGCCCTCGGGCATGCCGCGCGTCTCCACGTCCGGAGGCAGCGCGAAGGGCGCGGCCAGCCGGGTGCCCTTCACGCGCGTGGCCTGGCCGGAGCGACACGCGTCCACCACCAGCAGCCGCGCCGCCGCGGCGGAGCCGGAGGTGAGGTTGCGCAGCTCCTCCCACGGCAGCAGCGTGCCACCCAGGTGCAGCGACTCGGCGTCCGCGTGGCCCGAATAGAAGACGAGCAGCACGCTGGAGCGGTCGTGCGCCACCTCCTCGCGGATGCGCGCGTTCATGCGCGCCAGCGCGGTGCGCACGCGGTCCGCGTTCGGGTCGGCCAGCACCAGCACGTTCTCGGGCAGGAAGTCCCCGAGGCTGACGAGCACGTCGCGCAGCCGCTCGGTGTCCGAGCCCGCGTAGCGCAGCACCGGCTCATCCGCGTTTCCACGGTGGGCGCCGATGAGCAACGCATAGCGCGACTCCCCCGCGTGCGAGGGAGTCGCGGCCAGCAGCGCGAGCAGCATCCCGGCGGCGGCGAGGCCCCGGGCGCCGAGGCTCAGGGCACGCCCGCCACCTGCCACTCGTAGACGCGCTCGTGGCACGCCTCCTCCAGCGCGGCCCCGGACGGGGGCCTCGTGGGACACGTCAGCAGGCGCAGCCGCGTCCTCCCATCCGGAGTGACGAGCGCGGCCACCGGCAGCCAGCCGTCGGCGGGCACGGGTCCCTCGAAGTACGTCGTCCATCGGTCCTCCTCGTCTCCCTGAAGGATGAGCCAGTCGGACGGGAGGGCGCCAGTCACGCGCGGTCGGAGCTGGTCGCCCGCGCGCAGGCCCTCCACCTGCTCCGCCGGGACATCCTCCAACGCGAGCACCCCCTCCCGCATCACCGCCACGTCGAGCGAGGCGGTGCCCTTGATTTGCTCCCCGGGCAGCGTCGCTCCGGGAACGTCCACGCCCGCCATCGGGCGGACGAGCAGGAACGCGGCGGCGGTCACGGCCGCGAGCGCGGGCACCCAGGTCCAGAAAGCCCATCCGCGGCGCGGGCCCTGGGAGGCGGTGGCGGAGGCCCGCTGAAGCTCCTCCGGAATCCGCTCCAACGCGGCGGCACGCACCTGGGCGCGCTCCTCGTCCACCCGCTGGCGGCAGTGCGCGCAGCCCGTCAGGTGCGCCTCGGCCGGGGCGACCTCCCCGGCGCGCAACAGTCCGAGCGCGAGCTGCGAGACGGACCAGCCCGACAGGCAGTCACTGGAGGGCTTCGACCTGGGAAACAACTCAGCCGGCATGGGGGGCCTCCTTCCTGTGAACGCCTTGCAGCATCCGCTCGGCGTGCTCGCGGAACTTCTCGAGACGCCGGCCCACGGTACGTCGGGGGATGCCGAGCAATTCGGCGATCTCCTCGTGCTCCATGCCGTGGATGAAGTAGCAGGCGGCGATCTGGGCCTGCTCCGCGTCCGCCTCGGCGAGCACCTTGCGCAGCGCCAGCCCGTCCTCGGGCGAGCGGGGGCTCTCCGGCTCCCCCTGGGGCCCGTGAATCTGCTGGAGGCTGTCCCGGCGACGCGCGTCGCGCAGCCGGTTGATGGAGAGGTGGGTGCTCGTCTTGTAGAGGAACGCGGCCGTGTCCCGCTCGTTGCCACTGCGGTCACGGTGCCGCAGGAAGCGGATGAACACCTCCTGCGCCACGTCCTCCGCGGCGGCGGGCTCTCCGAGGATGCGCAACGCGCAGTTGCGCACCAGCGCGACGTGGCGCCGGTAGAGCGTGGAGATGTCGGTCGGAGGAGCGGGAGTCATGGCGCTACAGCCAGAAGACACGCGAGCGCGAATCCGCGGACACGGGGATTTTCACCCTCATTTTCCCAGGATTCTTCCCTGCCCTGGCAAACCTCTTCACACCTGGGGGCGCCTCCTTCCCACGAAGTCACTCCCAGGTGAAGCACCGGGACTCCAAGGCACCCTTTTGACGGAAAAGCCTCAGGGCACATCGAGTGCATGTCGGCCGCACGGCGGGTGAATCGCCCAGGGAGGCAGCACATGAAGTACCGGGGGTCGTGGAAGACGAGGTGTGGAGGGGGAGTGACGGCATTGATGTTGTTGACCCACTGCGCCGGCCCTGAGCCGGAAGAGCGGGCAATGAACCTCCCAGTGCCCCAGACGCCTGTCGTCTTGAAGCAGGAGGTGGCCACGACACTGACCTTCGGGGCGATCGCGGACGCCTACGTGAGCCAGTCCGCCGACGCGGCGAACTTCGGTGGCGCCGACTCGTTGCGCGTGGACCTCTCGCCCGAGGAGTGGTCCTACCTGCGGTTCGACGTCACGGGGGTGACGGGGACGGTGACGCGGGCGACGCTGCGATTGTACGTGACCAATGGCGGCGTGAGCGGGCCGAGGGTGTTCTCCTCCCAACCCGAGTGGACGGAGGATGGCATCACGTTCCGCAATCATCCCGGGACGAGCGGCGGCGTCCTGGATGCCGGGGGGGCCATCTCCAGCGGCTCCTGGGTGGAATACAACGTGACGAGCGCGGTGCGCGGAAACGGCACGCTCCACTTCACCCTGGTGGGCACCTCGAACGACTCGGTGAGCTTCGCCTCGAGCGAGAACAGCCGCGAGGATCGCCGGCCCCAGCTCGTCCTCACCGTGGCGTCCGAACCCGACTGCATGCCGCGCACCGCCACGAGCATCTTCGACCCCCAGGCGACCTACGACGCCTACGCCTCCCAGAGCCAGCCCACGCGCCGCTTCGGAAGCGAGCCGCGGCTGCTCGTGGACTCGGCACCCGACCGGTTGGAGACCTTCCTCCAGTTCCGCTACGGCTCTTCCGATGAGTGGCGGGTGCGGCAGGCGAAGCTGCGGCTCTACGCCACCGACGCTTCCCCCGACGGGCCGCTGCTCTACCGCGCCAGCGATGACTGGCCCGCCTCGGGCTCCCAGGACTTCGATTGGAACACCCGCCCGGCGCTCATCGGTGCTCCGGTGGGCAATCTCGGCGCCATCGAGGCCAACACCTGGGTGGAGTACGACGTGTCGAGCCTGGTGACGACCACCCACGGTATCTACAGCTTCGGCCTCGTTCCCGAGTCCACCAACGGGGTGGACTTCGTCTCGGCGGACTCGCCCTCGTACGAGCTGCGTCCGCGGCTGAGCATCACGCTCGAGTCCCAGCCCTACTGCTCCTACCGGGGCACGGGCGGTGGCTCCACCGGGTGGACACGGCATTACGGCGGCGCGGGCATCGAGAAGCTGCTGGCCATGGCCACCGACACGTACGGGAACTTCGTGGCGGCGGGCCTCTTCGGAGACGCGCCGTTCCCGAACGGCAAGGGGTTCGCCCTCGCGCGCTACGCCGCGGACGGTACGCCCGTGTGGACCCGTCAGGTGACCACGGAGGACCTGCTGGTGCGGGCACTCTCCGTCACGCGTGACGGCACCCTCTTCGTGGTGGGCCGTTACAGAGGCTCGCCGGACCTGGGAACGGGCCCGCTGCCCGACAGCGGCCGCTGGTCCAACGCGTTCTTCATCGCGAAGTTCTCCCCCACCGGGCAGACCGAGTGGGCCCGGGGGTTCGCCGCCACCTACCTGCGTCCGTCCGAGGGGACGCTCGAGCACTGGCCGGTCACCCCGGAGGCGGTGACCGTCGATGCCCTGGGCAACGGCCTCACCGTCGTGGGTACCTTCTACGGCGAGGTGGACTTCGGGGGAGGAACGCTCTTCGCGGGCCTCGCCAGCGTCTACAACGAGGACCCCTTCCCGGGTGGCTTCGTCGTCCGATTCACCAACGAGGGGCAGCACGTCTGGTCGCGGGCCCTCGAGGCGAAGCCTTCCCAGGACCCGACGCGGATCCGCGCCGTGGCGCTCGACACGGAAGGCAACGCCCTCATCGGCGGCAGGGTGAACAAGGACAACGACCTCGGTGATGGACCCGTGGCGAGCGCCGGGGCCTTCATCGCGAAGTACAGCGCCTCCGGAGCGCTCCAATGGAAGCGGCTGTTCCCCGGGGTCTTTGGAGAGATCAACACCCTCCGGTACAAGCAGCCGCGCTTCGTGTACTTCGCCGCCAACCTGGGCGGGAGCTTCACCTTCGGAGGGCGGACGTACACGGGAGGCGATCCGGACGACCTGTACTACGCGGACAACGTCAGCGGCTTCTTCGGCTCGATGGAGAACCTGACGGGCACCGACCAGTGGCTCCGTCAACCGGGGCTCGTCACCCTCCAGGGGCTCCTCGTGGCGGACAACTTCCTCACGGTCACCGGCAAGGGGCTCACCTATGACCTGGGCGGTGGAACGCTCGGGGGTCCCATCCCCAGCCCCTTCGTGGCGAGCTACACCGAGACGGGAGCCCACCGCTGGTCTCGCTCCTTCGACCCGGACATCGGGGATGCATTCGGCCAGCCCCAGCTCATCCTGGTGCCCCAGGCCTGGGGACAGGTGCTGGTGGGCGGCACCTTCAGCACGCCCATCCAACACGACGGGACGACCTATACGCCGCGAGGGAACTCCGACCTGCTCTACTTCCAGTTGAAGCCGTAGGCTTCGCGGCTGGTAGAACGTCGGGGCCGAACCCTGCTCGAGGCCCCGACGTGAGAGAGGTGAATGTGACACGGATGAATCCCCGCCCCCTGCTGCTCGCCATCGCCTACCTGGCCTTCATCAGCCTCGGGTTGCCGGACGCGGTGCTGGGCGTGGCGTGGCCGTCCGTGCGCGAGACGTTCTCCCTGCCGCTGAGCGGGCTCGGAATGGTGCTGGTGGGCACGGGCACGGGGTACTTCCTGTCGGGCCTCGTCGCCGGGAGACTCGTCCAGGCATTGGGCGTGGGCACCCTGTTGACGGTGAGCAGCGCGCTCGTCGCGCTCAGCCTCTTCGGGTACTCGCTTGCCCCGATGTGGCCGCTGTTCCTCCTGTGCACGCCCTTCATCGGCCTGGGCTCGGGGGCCATCGACTCCGGCATCAATGCCTATGCGGCGAGTCACTTCCCGGTGCGGCACGTCAACTGGCTGCACGCCTGCTACGGCTTCGGCGCCATGCTCGGTCCGTTGGTGATGACGGCCATGCTCGTCCGAAGCGGCTCGTGGCGCTGGGGGTACGCGATCATCGGCGCGATGCTGTTGCTCATGGCGCTGACCTTCGGAGCGACCCGGGCGTCCTGGAAGACAGAGGGGACCCCCGGTGCGGACGGCTCGGATGCGCCGACCAGTGCCAGCCAGGCCCTGCGTCACCCGATGGTGTGGCTGCAGATCGTCATCTTCTTCGTGTACACGGGGTTGGAGGTGACGGCGGGGCAGTGGTGCTTCACGCTGTACACCCAGGCACGCGCCGTGCCGGCCGAGCTGGCCGGAACGTGGACGGGCCTGTATTGGGGGAGTCTCGCGGTGGGGCGGGTCTTCATGGGCTTCGTGGTGGAGCGGCTGGGGCCGGATCGCCTGCTGCGCTTCAGCATACTGAGCGCCGTGGCCGGCAGCGCCCTGTTCGCGTTCGGGCCGACGCTGGCGAGCCTTGGGGGGCTGCTGCTGATCGGCATGAGTCTGGCGCCCATCTATCCCACGTTGATGTCACGGACTCCGGGCCGGCTGGGGGCGGGCTACGCGGCCCATGCGGTCGGCTTCCAGGTGAGCGCCGCGATGCTGGGAGCCGCCGCCCTGCCGAGCCTGGCGGGAGTGCTGGCGGCGCGTTTCGGGCTGGGACTGGTTGGCTGGGTGACCGTGGTGGCGGCGGCGCTGCTGTGTCTGCTGCACGAGACGCTGCTGAAGCTCACGCCGCGAAGCGCCGCCTGAGTTTGTCGCTTCACTGCCAGTGAGCTAGAAAATACCGGACCACCCGCAGTCCCAGAAGAAGGGGAGTTCCATGTCCAAGCTCGTTGCGTTCCTCGCAGTGGCCATCACCGCCGCGGGAGTCCTCGTTCCGCTCGCCGCATATGCGTATGGAATGGAAACCGGTCCCTGCGGTGTGTCCGTCCAGTGCCGCGAGGGCTCTACCGTCGCGTGCAGCGGGCAGATGGTCTGTTACTGGAAGGTGGATTCCCTCACGAGCCCCGGTTTCGTGGAGTGTGACAAACAGGGCCGCGTCTACTGCGGCCTCATCGAGTAACGGTCGCCACCCTCCCCTCTCCCGCCGGGAGAGGGGAGGGGTGAGGGTACCCGGCCCCGTACTCCACCCCGTGCCTACAGCCCGCTCATGTCGTAGCTGGTGGGCACATCCACGTGAAAGGAGAGCACCACCGAGCGCTGCTCGGCGGGAGCGAGCGACACCTTCCAGGAGACGATGCCGTCCACCGAGTCGAACACATGGCCGCCGGTGGTCTTCTCCCTGTCCAGCTCCACCTTCACGTCGTCGAGCTCGGAGACGGGGATGTGCTCGGCCAGCTCCACCACCTCGGGGCGCTCGCGGTAGTTGGCGAGGTTGAAGCGGTAGGCGTAGCGGAAGCGGCGCCGGCCGCCGAAGAGGCCCTCGTCGCGAGCGATCTCCTCCACCACCACGCGCTCCACGCGCAGCGACTCCTCGATGCCGAAGGTGAGTTGGAAGGCGCCGCCCTGGGGCACCTGCTCCAGCACCTGCCGGCCGATGAAACCCGAGGCGCGAAAGATATCCACGGGGCCCGGCAGCAGCGGAAAGGGAGCGCCGTTGACGAGGTTGGCCACGCGGAACACCACCGGGTGAAGCTTGGGCGCGGTGTTCCAGGAGAAGGAGGACTTCATCCTCGTGCGAGCCACGCGCAGCCGCACGGCGGTGCCATTGCCGGACACCTGCGCCAGCTCGGGCACCAGGAGCTGCACGGACACGCCCTGTGAGGCCGCGCGCAGGGCGCCCTCCGTCTCCGCCAGCACCTGCCCGCCCGCCCGCGCGTGCTCCTGCCGCTCATCGCGCCGGACCAGCACCTTGCGCTCATCGGGCCGCTCGCTGGCACTCAGCGTCAGGGGCTCGAGCTGCGGCGGCTCCGCGTTGGCGCGCGGCCGGGCGGTGGAGAGCACCAGCCGCACCCCGCTCCAGTCCTCGCCAGTCGCCTGGCGCACGGTGGCGAAGGTGGACAGCTCCACCTGGCCACCCGCCTCGTCGGCGCGAGCCTCATACACGGGAGTCCAGCCCGCGCCGCCCACCACGTACTGCAGCTCGACGCGGGCACGGCCCTCGCTGGGGCAGGCCAGCCTCACCTCCACCCGGCGCTCCAGGCGCGCGGCCGAGGCCTCGAGGTACGCCGCCCGCTCGCGCAGCGAGTCCAGCTCCCGCTGCACCTCGCGCATGCGGGCGGTCCGGGCCGCCACGTCGGAGGCGGCGCGCAGCCGGGTGTCCAGCGCGGCGTCGAAGGCCGAGGCCCATGCACGGGTGTCCGGCTTCGGCTCGGCGAGCTCGAGCGTCACCCGCTGCACGGCCATGTCGCCGAGGCCCGCGCCCAGCTTGCGCAGCGCCTCCGCGCGCGCACGGGCGTCCACCAGCTCCGCCATCTCGCGCTCCAAGGCCTCGCGCTTCTTGCGCAGCGCCTCGTGCTCGGGGCCGAAATCACTCGTCAGGGAGCGCTCCTCGGCCACGAGGCTCTCCACGGTGGCGTCGTCGGAGCGGGCGCGGAAGCTGGCCGGGTCCGCCGCGGGCGGCACCGACTCGAAGACGGCGAGCGCGTGGCCGGAGCACGGCACCGACTCCACCCGCGTCACCTGGGCGCGATCCAGGTAGACGACGACGGAGGACACCTTCGCGGGGGCGGCGAGCGCCAGCATCATCAAGGGCAGGGTGTGCATGGCGGCTCCTCCTATTGGTACTGCTCCAGGCGCCAGCCCTTGGGGTGGCGGACGGTGTACAGGAAGGACACCGCCGTCTTCTCCGAGGGCGGCACCATCAGTCGCCACATCAACGTGCCTTTGTCCTTGTCCTGCTCGGCATAGGGCTCGGTGCGCACGAGCTTCACCTCCACGTCACCGCTGCGCGACAGCGGCCACTGGTCGTGGATGCGCACCGGGAGGGCGAAGGGGTACGGGTTGGCCACCTCGATGGTGACGAGGTACTCGGTGATTTCGTCCTTGCCGATGAAGCCCTTCTCGGAGGTCATGAGCTTCACGTTGCGCACCGGGCGCACCGCGGCGTCGACGCCGAGCGGCAGGGTGAAGGGCTCGCCCGGCGACACCAGGGTGAGCCGGGCCTGGCCCGCGGGGTCCGCTCCGACGAAGAGCTGCGCCTCGCCGCCGGGCATCACCTGCCGGGACGGGCTGCGCAGCTCCGCCACGAGGAAGGCATTGGGGGTGAGGGCGGGGTACAGCTTGCGCTCCACCCGCACGGGCCAGGTCTCGGTGAAGAGGGGCACGCGCCGCTCTCCCCCACCGCTGCGCACCGTCTCGCGGCGCTGCGCGGGGAAGGCCAGGGCATGGCCGCCCGCGAGCGAGGCGGGCAGGTCCGGCTCCATCACGGGCCGCCGCCAGCCCTCCGGCGGCGCGAGGCCCACGGGCACGTCCACCGGAGGCGGAGACCAGGAGCCGCCGCCGCTGACGCCGTACCCACCACTGGACCCGGGGGCGAGCTCGGCGAGGCTCTCGAAGGAGCGAGTCGCGCCACCCTTGCCGCCGGGACGGTTCACCGCGATGCGCTGGATGAACTCCGAGTCCTCCTTCCCCCCCGTCACCGTGGAGCCCATCTCGATGGTGGTCGGAGGGGGCTTCTTGTCCTCCGCGTTCACGAAGGTGCCGATGATGGTGCTGTCACCCGTGGAGGCCGGGGCTTGCCGCGGAATGGGCGGAGTGCGCGTCCGCTCGGCCTCGGCTGGCGGCTGCGGCGCCGGGCTGGTCTGGACGGTGAGCGCGAGGAGACGGGAGCGGAGGCGCTCGTCCTCGTCGGGCGCCTGGGGAGGAGCAGGAGGCGTGGACGGAGGAGCGCGCCAGGAGTCGGCGACCGGGGCGGGCGTGGGGATGAAGCGCTCGCGCTGACCGATCTTCCAGGTGGCGAGCCTGGGCGCGGTGGTGGCGGTGGCGGGGAGGGCGGTGCTGAGCGTGAGCGCGGCGTCCTCCCAGTCCTCGCCCGTGCGCTGACTGACGCGCCCGGAGAAGGCCACCTCCACGCGGTTGGAAGCGGGGTCGAGCCGCAGCTCATAGGAGGGGTACCAGCGCGCGCCCGAGGTGACATAGGTGAGCGTGAGCGTCGCGGGGCCCTGGCCCGAGAGGGTGGGGATGACCTCCACGCCCGGGCGAGGGGGCGTGGCACCGAGCTGCCGCGCCTCCCGGACACGCTGTGAGAGCTCGCGCTCGAGCGACTCCTCACGCTGGGACACCTCGCGCAGCTTCGCCTGGAGACGGGCGGTGGTCTCGACCACGAAGTCGGTGGCGGCGCGCCAGCCGGAGGCATCGAGCCGGGAGGGAACCTGGAGGGAGAGCTTCCCCTGGGGATTGGAGGCGACGGCGTCCTGTGTGACGGCGGGCCGCACCTGACCGAGGGCGGAGAGCTGGGCGGCGTAGGCCTCGTGCTCGGCGCGGGCCTGGGCGATCCGGTCATCGAGCCGCTCCAGCTCGGTGACGAGCCGGCGGGCCTCGGTGGCGGGAAGGGACTCGGAGTCCACGGAGCGGATGTCCACGCGGGCCACCTCGGCGCCCTGGGCCTCCACACGGATGCTGGAGGGGTCCACCGCGCCATACAGCAGGGGAAGCTCGACGCGCTGGGTACCGGAGAGACTCACCTTCGCGGTGCGCACCACGCGGGCCCGGTCACTGTAGACGGTCACCGAGGTGACGGGAGCATCCACCGCGGCGAGCCACAGCGCGCTCAGGGCCGACAGTCCGAGGACAGGCATTGCCCATTTGTACCGTTCCGGGCGAGGTGCCGTCACCTGCCCCCCATGGCATCGGGTATCCTCCGACAATGTCTTCCGCACGCCCGCCCGCAGCTTCCTATGTGCTCATCGACGCGGAGAACGTCGACTGGGCCGTGTCCAATGTCGTGGGACGCAAGCCCGAGCCCCAGGACCGTGTGCAGTTCGATCGGCTGGTGGCCTTCTGTGAGAGCCACTTTCCGACGCCCGTGCGCTGCGTGGTGGTCCTGAACGCCAGGAGCGAGCAGTTGCCGGATGTGATGATCGGCTTCGTGCGGGCCCTGAAGACGGCGGGCTGCGAGGTGGCGCTCCTCTACGGCCGGCCCGACCAGAAGGTGGTGGACCTGGGCATCCTCAAGCTCCTGGAGGCCATCCGCACCCAGCGCCCCAAGGCGGCGGTCGCGCTCGCCAGCCACGATGGAACCGACTTCGCGGAAGCCCTGCGCACGATGCTGGAGGAGAAGCGGCGGGTGGCGATCCTCGGGCTGCGCGAGTACATGAGCCAGCGGTTCCGCGAGCTCGTCCCGGCCGGGCTGGAGATCCTGGACCTCGAGATGAACGCCAAGGTGTTCCAGCGGCCGCTGCCGCGCCTGCTCCCGGTTCGCGTGGACGAGTTCGACCCCACGCTCTTCCTGTAGCTCGCTCCAACGAGCCCACGCGAGCCCGTGGCTTCAGGTCCCCTCTTCCCAGGAGGCCAGGTACTTCTCCTGTTGGGGGGTGAGCTTGTCGATCTTCACGCCCAGGGCCTTGAGCTTCAGCCGGGCGATCTCCTGGTCCAGGAGCTGCGGCACCGCGTAGACCTTCCTCTCCAGCTTGCCGTGGTTCTTCAGGATGTACTCGCTGGAGAGCGCCTGGTTGGCGAAGGACATGTCCATCACGCTCGAGGGGTGGCCCTCCGCGGAGGCCAGGTTGATGAGGCGGCCCTCGCCCAGGACGATGATCTTCTTGCCGCTCTTCAGGGTGAACTCCTCCACGAAGTCGCGGAGTATCATCCGGCTCCTGGCCAGCCGGTGCAGCGTCTTCAGGTCGATCTCCACGTTGAAGTGGCCCGAGTTGGAGACGATGGCGCCGTCCTTCATCTTCTCGAAGTGCTCCTGGCGGATGACGTCGATGTTGCCCGTCACCGTGCAGAAGAAATCGCCCACCTTGCAGGCCTCGCTCATGGGCATCACACGGAAACCATCCATCACCGCCTCGAGCGCGGTGGTGGGGTCCACCTCGGTGACGACCACGTCGGCGCCCATGCCCCGGGCGCGCATGGCCAGACCGCGGCCACACCAGCCGTAGCCGGCCACCACGAAGACGCTGCCCGCCAGCAGGCGGTTGGTGGCGCGGATGATGCCATCGATGGTGGACTGGCCCGTGCCGTAGCGATTGTCGAAGAGGTGCTTCGTCTTCGCGTCGTTGACCGCGATGATCGGGTAGCGCAGCACGCCCTGCTTCGCCATCGCGCGCAGGCGCACCACGCCCGTGGTGGTCTCCTCGGTGCCGCCGATGACGTGCTCCAGCAGCTCCATCCGGTCGTTGTGCAGCACGCCCACCACGTCCGCCCCGTCATCCATGGTGAGTTGGGGCCGGGTGTTCAGCGCCTCCTGGATGTGGCGGTAGTAGGTGTCGTTGTCCTCGCCCTTGATGGCGAAGACGGAGACGCCGTGGTCCGCCACCAGTGAGGCCGCCACGTCGTCCTGGGTGGACAGCGGGTTGGAGGCACACAGGGCCACCTCCGCGCCACCCGCCTTCAGGGCGAGGACCAGGTTGGCCGTCTCCGCCGTCACGTGGAGGCACGCCGCCAGGCGCACGCCCTTCAGCGGCTTCTGCCTGTCGAACCGCTCGCGGATCTGACTCAACACCGGCATGGTGCGGCCAGCCCAGTCGATGCGGCCCCGGCCCTTCTCCGCCAGCAGGGGGTCCTTGATGTCCGCGTGCACCGGCGCACGGCTTCTCCTCGCCGGCTTCTTGAGGCTCACGACCCTGGCCATGGAGAGACTCCTTCTGGAGAGATGGAAAAAGAAAACGCGCGTGAGCCTTACCGGGGCTCACGCGCGTTTCAACAGCCGGGACGGCAGACCGTTGACGGTCCGCCAACGTCCTTCTTTCAGACGGCCTTCAGGCGGGGGCTCGCCACCGCCTCACGCAGCGCGTCCTTCTTGTCGGTGCTTTCCCAGGTGAACTCCTTCTCGGAGCGCCCGAAGTGCCCGTACGCCGCCGTCTTCTGGTAGATCGGCCTCAGCAGGTCCAGGTACTCGGTAATCTCTCGCGGCTTGAGGCCGAACGTGTGCCGGATCGCGTTCTGGATCTTCTCCTCGGGCACCGTCGCCGTTCCGAACGTCTCCACCAGCACGCTCACCGGCTCCGCCACTCCGATCGCGTACGACACCTGCACCTCGCACCGCCGCGCCAGTCCCGCCGCCACCACCGTCTTGGCGATGTGCCGGCCCATGTACGCCGCCGACCGGTCCACCTTCGACGGGTCCTTGCCTGAGAACGCACCGCCACCGTGACGGCCCATGCCGCCGTACGTGTCCACGATGATCTTTCGGCCCGTCACGCCCGAGTCGCCCATCGGACCGCCGATGACGAAACGCCCCGTCGGGTTGATGTAGATCTTCGTCTTGGCGTCGATGAGCTTCTTGGGAAGAGCCTTGGCGATGACGTCCTCGCGGATCGCCTCGTGGATCTTCTTGTTGGACACGTCCTCCGAGTGCTGCGTCGACACCACCACCGCGTCGATGCGCACCGGCCGGCCGTTGCGGTACTCCACCGTCACCTGGCTCTTGCCGTCCGGCCGCAGCCAGTCGTGCGTCTTGCGCCGCACGTCGGCCAGGCGCCGGGTGAGCGCGTGGGCGTAGTGGATGGGCGCCGGCATGAACTCCGGCGTCTCGTCGCAGGCGTATCCGAACATCATGCCCTGGTCGCCGGCTCCCTGCTCCTTCTTGTTGTCCACGCCTCGGGCGATGTCCTGGCTCTGGCCCTCGATGGCCACCATGACTCCGCACGTGTTGCCGTCATAGCCCATCGAGCTATCGGTGTAGCCAATCCGGCAGATGGTGCTGCGCACGATCTTCGGGATGTCGACGTAGCAGTTGGTGGTCACCTCGCCAGCGACGATGGCCAGACCCGTCTTCACCAGGGTCTCCACGGCCACTCGGCCCTGCGGATCCTTGGAGAGGATGGCGTCCAGCACGCCGTCGGAGATCTGATCGGCGATCTTGTCCGGGTGCCCTTCGGTGACGGATTCGGAGGTGAACAGGTAGTCGGTCGGCATGTCTTTGTTTGTTTGGGAAAAGGCGCGCCACTGCCGCGCGTGGAAGTGAGGGGTGACGGTGCCCCTACCCTGAAACGAAAGAGGGGCCCCAACCGAGGCCCCTCTGGGCAACTGCCCTACCTGCTCGGACTACTTGGAGTCCTTGGCAGACTTGGCCGGGGCCGCCTTGGCGGGAGCCGCCGCCGCGGGAGCCGGGGCCTGCTTCTTGTTCATCTCCAGGTCGATGGTGATGGCGACCTCCTCACCCACCGCCACGCCGCCGGTCTCCAGGACGCTGTTGTAGGTCAGGCCGAAGTCCTTGCGGTTGACCTTCGTGGTGGCCGTACCGCCACGCTTGATGTTGCCCCAGGGGTCCTTCGACTCCGTGGTGAAGCCCTCCACGTCCAGCACCACCGGCCTGGTCACGCCGTGCAGGGTGAGGTTGCCGGACACCTTGAGGTTCTCACCGGCCTTCTCCACCTTCGTCGACTTGAAGGTGATGGTGGGGTACTTCGCGGTGTCGAAGAAGTCGGTGCCGCGCAGGTGCTCGTCGCGCTTGGGCTCGTTGGTGTTGATGGTGGTGGCGTCGATGGTGGCCTCCACGGTCGACTTGGTGATGTCCTTCTCGTCGATGTTGGCCTTGCCGGTCACCTTCGAGAACGCGCCGCGCACGTTGGACACCATCATGTGCTTCACGGAGAAATGGGCGTTCGAGTGGCCGGTGTCGATCTCATACTCGGTGGCGAACGCGAGCGAGGGGGCGGCGAGCACGAGGGCGGCAACGGCGGGCTTCAGGGACAGCTTCATGGTGTTTCTCTCCAAAGTAGGGACTGCGAACGACGGGGGTTTCATCCACGCAGCGCGAAGCCGCGCATGGACAAAGTCGGGTCATCGATGGAACGGCGGGACCTATACCGCACACATCGAGGGCTGTGAAGTCATCCACACCCTCTCAATCGGCACCCCAGCCCGCGGGCGGCGAAACCTTGCCCATGATCAGATTCCAATATTCCACGTTGCGTGAAACTTGGTCAGCAGTATCGAAATAGAGCACGTTCGTCTCGATGAGCGTGACCCAGTGCTCTCCCTCGGGATTCAGCGCGGGGACACGCATCGTGACCCAGAGCTCGACCGTGGCACGATTGCCCTCCATGAGGGGCTCACCATGCTGGACCATCACGTCGGATTGGCCCGCCGTGATGTTCTCCCAATAGGTGTGGATGGCCGACCGCCCCACGAAGGTCTGGTCGTTCACGCCTGGGATGGCCTCATAGATGGCGTTCTCTGTGAACAGCTGGACCGCGGCGTCGGCATCCTTGGTCTCCCAGGCCTTGCCATACGCTTCGATCCAATGCACCACGTCCGTGCGCTCGACAGGACGCTCACACGCCACGAGCCCCATGGCGGCCATGGCGAGTCCCGCGGCGAGCAGTGTTCTTCGGTTCATCATGCTTTCCTATGGATTCACTGTTGAAGGCTGAGAGGCGAGTCCGTCAGGACTCGCGCAACGACAGCTCGATGCCATCCCCGAGAGGGAGCGAGACCGACACGTAGCCAGGACCGCGGACCCGGTCGAGGTAGCTCTGAGGCAACATCGAGAGGTTGTCGGACACGATGACGGAGCCGGGCCGCAGCTTGGGCTCGAGGACCTCGAGGACCGGGAGGTAGAGATCCTTCCAGCCATCGAGCAGGAGCAGGTCGATCGGGCCGGCGACCCCCGCGAGGGTCTCCCGGGCGTCTCCCTCCAGGATGCGGACGACGTCCTGCACCCCGGCCCGCTCGAGGTTCTCCTGCGCCTTGGCGATCTTCTGCTTGTTCATCTCCGAGCCGGTGACGAAACCGACGCCGTTGTCGCGGACGGCTGCCCCGAGGTGGATCAGGGAGGCACCAAAGGAGGTGCCGAACTCGACGATGGTCGTCGGGCGCAGGATGCGCACCAGCATGTACAACAGACGGCCGACCTCCGGCCGCACGGGCAGGGCCGCATCGACGCAGAGGTCACTCATCTGGGACAGGGTTGGCGCGGAGCTCCAACCCGCCACGATGGAGCGCGCACGCTCGAGGACGGTGGAATCGCGTTGTGAAGCCAGGAGGATTTCCGCGAGCACACTCTGAACGCGGGGTTCTTCGAGTCGGGACATGGTGGCGGGTACCAGGGAGGGAATCAGACGAGCGCCGGGTTGAGGTAGCTCAAGGCGTTGTAGATCTTGCGACCCGTGTCTTCGATGGCACGCCTGCCGTGCATCACGCGGGTGTTGTCGATGAGGGCGATGTCGCCGTCCTGCCAGTCGATGTTGAACGTCAGCTTCTCCGTGAGCGTGCGCATCTCCTCGAGGAGCTCCACGGGGATGTCGCGCCCGTCCGCGAAGAAGATGCGCGGGGCCTCGTAGTTGTACGACGGGCCGAAGATGCTGTTGGCCCAGGCCAGCCGCGAGCCGAGCTCCGTGCGCAGCACGGCCGGGGTGCGGAACGAGTAGATGATCGACCCGTCCGGCTGGGCCTTGATCGTCGTGTTCTTCTGGTCGTTCACCATCCCCTGGAGGTGCTCGAGCCGGATCTCCTCCATCGGGATGGAGCCCCCGAGGTTGTGGAAGGCGAACACCTTCCACTTCGGCTCCTCGACACGCCGCTCGTAGATGATGTCCTGCGCCAGGAACTGCCGGCGGGCGGTCTCGTTGGCCGCGTCCCAGACCTCGCAGCCATCACATACCGTGGTCTGGGAACCTCTCGTCGCCGCCTTCTCGCAGAAGAACCAGCAGAGATCCGGGCGGAAGGGGCTGTTTCCGTTCTCGAGATGGAGCCCCATCGCATCCACACCGGCGTCTACCTTCTGGGCGACATTGCCGCCGTGGAACTTGCGAGCCGGATCCAGGGTCACCCGGGTCGAGTAGGACTTCACGAACTCGCTGAACACGGACAGGTCCGCGGGAAAGCCCCGGAAGAGCAGGTACCCGTGGGCGGCGAGCTTCGAGAGGATCGCGCGAGGATTCAGGTCGCGCAGGTGCTGGCCGGAACGGCCCTTGATGATCAACCCCGAGCCCGAGGGACAGGGGACAAGCTCACAGCCCGAGAGGGCCGCGTTCACGGTTTGAACGTCGAACATTGTTACGTTCCTCTTGTTTTCGTGTTTGCGATGTCCGGCTACGCGACGGCCTTTTCCAGCGCTTCCGCCCGAATGGCGTCTTCGACAGCGGCTCGAATCGGCCGGCCGGTCACGGTGAAGAACCGCCGGTAGATGTCTTCGCGCCCATGCAGCACGTGCGCCACCTGGACACGTTCGACATCGGAGAGGTGGGTTTGACCGAACTGGGAGATCACGCTCCTGGCCTCCGCCAGCTCCTGAGCGGGATCGATCAGGAAGAGGCCGTGCAGCGCCGGGAGGTGATTGCCGACCACGGCGACGGCGCGGACGAACGGCAGGGTGGCGTACTGCGCCTCGACCCACTCCGGGGCGATGTTCCGCCCCGCGGACGTGATGATCACGTTCTTCTTGCGGCCCGTGATGCGGACGAAACCCTCGCTGTCGATCTGGGCCAGGTCACCCGTGTGCAGCCATCCCTCCGCGTCGACCACGCAGCTCGAGGGATCGTCGACCGTGTAGCCAGCGAACAGGGACGTGCTCTTCACGAGCAGCTCGCCATCATCCGCCAGACGCACCTGCACGTGAGGCAGCGGCTTGCCAACGGTCCCGATACGCCGGGCGCCGGGCCGGTTCCAGCTCACGACCGAGCCGTTCTCCGACAGGCCATACCCCTCGTAGATGGGAATGCCCATCTCGTCGAGGGACCGCAGCACCTCGGGGTCGATCGGGGCCCCACCACAGCAGATCAACGGCACGGCGTCCGTGTCGAAGAGCGTCCGGTTCAAGGGCAGGCCCGCTCGCAGGGCCGCCGCCCCGGCCTGACGGATCTCATCGACCAGCGCCGGCGTGGCCACCAGGGCCGTGGGCCGCGAGGCGACCAGGAAGGGCATCACCAGGGAAGGCGCCGCGATGGCCGTCCCCACCAGGGGAATCTCCGGCGGCAGGAGGACGAGCACCCCCCCGTGCAGGATGACCATGTAGAGGGCGGTGACCTGCTCGATGAGCAGGCTCAGGGGCACGGTGCACAGGTACCGGCGGAAGGCGCCTGCCGGCATCTCCTGGTCCAGCGACGTCAGGAGGGCATTGAGGCCCCGGGCCCGGATTCGAACGCCCTTGGGGCGCGAGGTCGTTCCCGACGTGTGGATGACCTTGCAGATCCACTCCTCGTCCGGATGCGCGAGCGAGAACGACTCGGGTCCGGCGGCGATGAGCGCGTCCACGTCCACGGTCAGCACCGCGCTGGCCTGTCCCAGCAGATCCTCTCCCCACTCGGCGAGCCGCTTGGAGCCCAGCTCGTCGACCAGGCAGATGTCGACCTCTCCCAGCAGGCTGGAGGCCTGCGCGCGAGAGAAGGCCAGGGGCACGGGCACCTCGATGGCACGGCCCAGGAGGCAAGCCAGGTCGGAGATGATGAACGCGGGCGTGTTGCCGCACACCACGCCCACCCGAGGGACACGGCTCCCCGCTTCCTCGGAACGGAGCTTCACCGACAGCAGCCGGTCAGCGAGCGCTCGAGCGGCCCGGGTCACCTGCCGGTACGTGAGGCTCCGCGCGACGTCGCCGCCGGGCCCCAGGAGCTCGAGCAGGGGCCGATCCGTATCCGCGAGTTTTCTCAGTGCATCTTCAAGACGTCGCATCCATTACCTCGCGGCGGTCTGCTGCTGGGGCTGGTAGTCACCGGACAACAAGGTGACCTCGGGATCCGCGAACGAATACCGGCCGGTGGAGTTGGCGAACAGCGCCGCGATGTCCTTCAGGGAGATGACACCCGCCTTGGGCCCGCTCTCGTAGTAGGTGCCCCACTGGCTCTGCTCCGAGGGATCCAACCGGCTGATCTCCGCCGCCTGGATGGGCGTGAAGGGGATGCTCAGCCGCGCGAGCGTCGTGGCGAGCGCCAGGGTCGCGGTGCAGAGGATGTACTGCATGCCCAGACACCAGGTGACGAGCGGAGTCAGGCGGATGATCTCGCTCCCAGCGCCACCCTTGCCACTGGCCAGGGAGCCAACCTCGACGATGCGCTTGCGGTCCGGCGCGACGCCAAAACGCCGCGTGATGGCGGATTCCACCGACTCGTCGAGGTACCGCTCCGAGAAGAAGGGTCGGTCCGACCCGAACGTCAGGCCGGCGCAGGCATCGACCTTGTGAGGAGTCCCGGGGTTCTCATCCATGAACCCCGCGAGAAACGCATCGGGACGAGGCATCACATCCGCCCCGTAGCTCGACGCATACTTCTCACGGACCAGCTCCACGCACGGATTCCATAAATCTGAAAAGCGTCGAATGAGAGCAATTCTCATACAGGTACTTCCGCAGGTTTGGGGTGTGAGCGAACAACGGAGCAACGGAATGCGGCGCTGTGGGCCCCTCCCCCCACGGCACGACACAGCGATTGCGAGCCCGTACGCACGGCTACATCTCAAACCACCGGGCTGTGTGAGACTCTAGAGACAACCCCTGACACAGAGGGCGTGAGGGAATGCACGGCCCTCTGGCCAGCGGGCTTCGGCGAAACTCAGCCGAGCTTCTTGCCCACCACGAGCGACACCGAGGAGGGCAGCTGAATCACGTTGCTCTGCTTCAGACCCGCCGCGTTGAACCAGGTGTTCATCTCGTCGAGGCTGTAGGTGCGGTCACCCGAGCAGGCGAACATCGCGAGGCTGAAGGCGGCGTTGTGCTTCTCGACCTTGTCGGTCTTCACGTCCTCGAGAATCACGACGATGCCGCCCGGGTTGAGGGCGCGGGAGATGTTCTTGATGAGCTCCTGGTTCTCCTCGAACGTGTGGTTGTGCACGATCTCGAAGAGCAACACGACGTCGTAGCCCTCGCCGATCGGATCCTTCAGGAAGTTGCCGTGGCGCAGCGACACGCGGTCCGAGAGCCCCGCCTTGGCGATGGCACCACCGGTATTGGCCAGCGCCTCGGGCAGGTCCATCACCGTCGCGGTCAGCTGGGGATGGCGCTTGCAGAAGGCCATGGAGTGCAGACCGTGCGAGCCGCCGAGGTCCAGCAGCCGGCGCGCCTTCTCCGGAATCGGGGTGGACTCGACGATGTTCGAGACGGTCAGGGTGGACTTCACCTTCATGTAGTCCGAGAAGTCCTTGCCCGCCTCGGGGCGGTCCGCCCAGCGCTCCCAGAGGGACTGCTTCGGCTTGCCATCCTTGATGGCCTGCGGAAGCTCCCACATGACGTTCCACAGCTCATAGCCCCACATCAGCGCGGGGGTGAAGTCCGTGGGCGCCTTCGAGCTCAGCCAACGCTCGGCGATGGGACCATGGCTGTAGCGCCCGTCCTTCACGCGGAAATAGTCGACGGCGACGAGCACGTCGGCCAGGGCCTCGACACCCTGGACACTGGCGTTGAGCTCCTTGGCCAACTCCGCGGCGGTCAGGGCCCGGCCACCATCGAGCGCCTTGATGAGCCCCAGCTTCGCGGCCGAGACGAGCGCCGAGTACTTGATGGTGGAACCAATGACATCATCAATGGGGTTGCCAGACAGAGCGGAATTGTCGGTGGTATGGAACATGCGCAGCTCTCCTCAAGAGAAACGACGGATGAAGATATATTTGATTCAAAGCACGGGACGGCGAGCGGCCCAGGGCCGCGCCTTCTCGAGCTGACCCGCGAGAGAAAGCAGACACGCCTCGTCTCCGACGCGGCCCGAGAAATGGGCTCCCACCGGCGTGCCGTCCGCTGACTGATAAAGGGGCACGGACATGGCCGGTTGTCCAGTGAGATTCGCGAGAGGCGTATCCGCGACGAATTCGAGCGCGCGGTTGAGCTGCTCCATGGGCGTGCCGGAATTGAGCACACCCAGCTTCGGAGCCGGCTCGGAGGTCACTGTCGACAGATGCAAGTCATAGCGCTCGTGGAACGCGGCGAGGCGACGCGACACCTGCTGGAGCCGGGTGATGGTCATCAGATACCGGGCGGCGCTGATCCTCCGCCCCTCCTCGTACAACCACCAGGTCACCTCTTCGAACCGCTCCGGCTTCGGTTCACGCCGGCTGAGCGCGGCATAGCTGGAGATGGCCGAAGACACACCCGCGGCCCACACCACGAGAAACAGCTCGTGCAGCTCCGAGAAGCGCACCGGAAGCTCGTCTGTCACGACCTCGTGACCCAGGTCCGCGCAGAGCGCGGCGGTCTCCTTGATGGCACGGGTGCACTCGGGATGCAGTTGCCTGTCCAACGTGACAGCGATTCGCAGCGGGCGCTTGGGGCCCGAGCGCACGGCATCGAGGAACCGACCGGAGACAGGCGGGGCGAAGTACGGCTCACCCAGGGCTGGACCCGCCACGGCGTCGAGCACGGCGGCGCTGTCGCGTACCGAGCGGCTGACAATGAATTCCGCCGCCAGCCCGTTCATCAAATCTCCAAGGTCGGGCCCCATGGAAACGCGAGCCCGTGTCGGTTTGAGCCCGAAGACACCACAGCATGAGGCGGGGATCCGGATCGAACCGCCAGCGTCGTTGGCATGGGCGACAGGCGCGAATCCGGCGGCGACCGCGGCCGCGGCACCACCGCTGGAACCGCCAGCGGACAGCTCGAGTTTCCACGGATTGCGGGTCGCACCGGTGAACACGGGCTCGGTGGTCGGGAGCACCCCGAACTCCGCCGTGTTTGTCTTTCCCAGGAGCAGGAGACCGGCACGCCTGAACCGCTGGACGAGCTCGCTGTCGTGACCCGGCACGAAACCGTCGAGGAACGCCGACCCCACCGTCGCTGGCAGGCCCGCGCACGAAGGACCCAGGTCCTTGTACAGATAGGGAACGCCCCACAGCGGTGCGTCCTTCACATGCTCGGGCGCGGGGCCTCGCGCTTCGAGCAGCGCGTCCTCATAACGATTGGAGACGACAGCGTTGACCGTTAAGTTAAGTCGCTCGATGCGTTGGATTGTCGCGGCGACCAGCTCGTGAGGCGTCACCTCTCGCTGACGTATGAGGTCAGATTGGGCAACAGCGTCCGAGTTCAGGATGTCATCAAACCCACTCATTTATTTTGCTGTCGGCACGGCTCCGTCATGGACCGCGCGGCCGTGCCGACCCCCCTTCTTTTTTTTGGACGTGTCCGTCAGCTCTGCTGACGTGTCCGTCAGCTCTGCTGAGGAGACCGTCCAGCCTTCTTGGAGGCCCGACCCTCGAGATACGTATGAGTGACTTCCGCGATGCGCTGTCCGAGCGCGGCCGCGGTACGCAGGTCGGCCGGCGGGGGAACGACGTCGCCACCCTGATCGTTGTTGGACTGCGCCATGGCGCCGAGCCAGCTCCCGAGGCGGTTCAGATCCTCGCTGGAACCAGCGCTCGTGTTCCAACCACCGTAGGTGGCCAGGCCAACCCAGATCATGCCGTGCTGGGCGGCGAACAGCGCCATCTCCATGAGCGTCTGAAGCTTGTCACCGCTCATGCAACCGCTGTTCGTGAAGCCGCCGGCGATCTTGTCACGCCAGCGAAGCTTGTCCGCCCAGGCGGCGCTGGTGGCCTCGACGAAACGCCGAAACACAGCACTGGAGCCGCCCATATAGGTAGGCGAGCCCATGATGATCGCATCAGCCGCATCGAGAGTCTTGAACAAGCCCTCGGAAAGCTCGTTGAGCGAAAGCAGGTCGACATGCGTATCCGGTACGCTGCGCGCCCCCTCCGCCACAGACTGGGCCTGTTTGGCCGTATGCCCATAACCGCTGTGATAGACAACCGCAATTCGCGCTGGCATGAGTCTCTGAGTATAACGGATTTATCTCCCAGTCAACAACTACTTGGGTTACGAAGTTCTCGTACTTCTCCCGTTTCCGTCTATTTTGAGCCCAAATATTTGGACTTAGATATTTGAGACATCAACGGTTGAAACAACAGACAAAGTGGTCCGCGTGGGTGCCACGTACCACGTTCAAAAGAGCTCGCGCCGGATTCGAGCCTTCTTGAACAGGTAGTCTCGCGAGGCTTCGATTTCGGAACGAAGACGACCCAGGTCGACGTCGACGAGGGCGCCGCGCCATTTCCGAATCCGGCCAGCGACGATGACCGTGTCCACGTTGCCGCGCTCCATCAAGGTCACGATGGCACCCGGTACGTTGTTGAGAGGCGCGACATTGATGGCATCTGTCCGCAGAAGGATGATGTCCGCCTCCTTCCCGGGAGTCAGCGAGCCGATCTTCTGAGACAGATGGGCCACACGCGCGCCCTCCACCGTGGCGAAGCGAATCACATCGCGGCAGGTGAGGAGTTTGGGCAGCTGCGACTCGCCGTTCAGCGAGCGCTCGTGGATGAGCCCTCGCTGAAGCGTGTAGACGGTGCGCATCAGGGTAAAGAAGTCGGCGGTCATCGTGCACTCGACATCGCTGCTGAGCGAGGGCTGGACGCCATGGTCGAGCGCGGTCTGGAGCGGCGGCATGCCGTGCCGCATGGTCAACTCGATCGGGGCGGCGATCGAGATACCCGCCCCCGTCTCCACGATGACCTTCCAAGAGGCTTCCGAGAGGCCGGTGGCATGGAGGAATTCGTTGTCGGATTTGATCAGGCCCTCACGGTTGAGTTTCTCCAAGACCCTCGAGTTGCCAAACCCACCGACGAGATGAGACACGATGGGCACGCCCACCTTGCGTGCCAACGCCCACTCCTCACGGACCCCACCGTAGAGCTCCGCCCCCATGGCCAGCGTCAGCAGTTGGTCGCTGGAGGAGAAGTATTGCTTTTGCAGCCTCAGGATGTCCCGCGGGTACGCGGAACCGGAGCCCATGCCCGACGAGTAGGCATAGCGCGCGCGACGTCCCGATTCCCGCAGGGCCCGGATGGCGGCGTCGGAATGCTCCGGCGTATGGTTCACCTGTGACGTGTCGATGACCGTCGTCACTCCGGCGTCCAACTGGCTGAGGGAGGCGAAGAGCTCACCGATGTAGACGTCTTCCGGCCTGTAGACGGGCGTCAGTTGTCCCAGAATCAGGCTGAGGTAGTTCTTCTTGCCGTGCGGTTGACCGTCGTCGGCCAGCAGGCCCTCCGACAGGAAGCTCCGCAGCGCGGTCTGGAATTGGTGGTGGTGGGTATCGACGAAACCCGGCATGACGACCGTGTCCGTGGCGTCGATGATGGCCGCGTCCGTGGCATCGAGCTCGGGCCCGACCGCGACGATCTTCTTGCCCTGGACGAGCACGTCGCCACGGGCGAAGTCCCCCACATTCGGATCCATGCTGAGGACCGCGCCACCTTTCAGAAGGTATCGGCGGCCCTCTGCACCGCTGTCCCGCGGCATCTCATCCGGACCCGCCCTCCCCTGTGCCGGCGCTGGCGCCGAAGTCGAAGAGGAGGCCGCCGCACCGATGGATACGGCTCCCATCGCGAGAAACTGGCGGCGGGAGGCGCCCAACATCAACGGTGCTCCGCCCCCCATCGCATCAGCACCACGGATGTTTTCACTCATTTCGAGCTGTTCCCCCTGCGCTCACCTGCTCATTTGTAGTGCCACCACGCCAGGGGCATCAAACAGAACCTGGATGGACCAGCGGCCCCCGAAGCCATGGAAGAACGAGCCTCCGAAGACTGAGAGAACGGCAAAAAAGAAAACGCGCGCGAGCCCTCGGGGCCCACGCGCGTTTCTCGAAACCTGGAACTAAAGCGTCGACGCGAACGTCAGACGGCCTTCAGGCGGGGGCTCGCCACCGCCTCACGCAGCGCGTCCTTCTTGTCCGTGCGCTCCCAGGTGAACTCCTTCTCGGAGCGCCCGAAGTGCCCGTACGCCGCCGTCTTCTGGTAGATCGGCCTCAGCAGGTCCAGGTACTCGGTAATCTCCCGCGGCTTGAGCCCGAACGTGTGGCGAATCGCGTTCTGGATCTTCTCCTCGGGCACCGTCGCCGTTCCGAACGTCTCCACCAGCACGCTCACCGGCTCCGCCACTCCGATCGCGTACGACACCTGCACCTCGCAGCGCCGCGCCAATCCCGCCGCCACCACCGTCTTGGCGATGTGCCGGCCCATGTACGCCGCCGACCGGTCCACCTTCGACGGATCCTTGCCCGAGAACGCGCCGCCACCGTGACGACCCATGCCGCCGTAGGTGTCGACGATGATCTTCCGGCCCGTCACGCCCGAGTCCCCCATGGGGCCGCCAATCACGAAGCGCCCGGTGGGGTTGATGTAGATCTTCGTCTTGGCGTCCATCAGCTTCTTGGGAAGCGCCTTGGCGATGACGTCCTCTCGGATCGCCTCGTGGATCTTCTTGTTGGACACGTCCTCGGAGTGCTGCGTGGACACCACCACCGCGTCGATGCGCACCGGCCGGCCGTTGCGGTACTCCACCGTGACCTGGCTCTTGCCGTCCGGCCGCAGCCAGTCGTGCGTCTTGCGCCGCACGTCGGCCAGACGCCGGGTGAGCGCGTGCGCGTAGTGGATGGGCGCCGGCATCAGGTCCGGCGTCTCGTCGCAGGCGTAGCCGAACATCATGCCCTGGTCGCCCGCGCCCTGCTCCTTCTTGTTGTCCACGCCCCGGGCGATGTCCTGGCTCTGGCCCTCGATGGCCACCATGACTCCGCACGTGTTGCCGTCGTAGCCCATCGAGCTATCGGTGTAGCCAATCCGGCAGATGGTGCTGCGCACGATCTTCGGGATGTCGACGTAACAGTTGGTGGTCACCTCGCCAGCGACGATGGCCAGGCCCGTCTTCACCAGGGTCTCCACGGCCACTCGGCCCTGCGGATCCTTGGAGAGGATGGCGTCCAGCACGCCGTCGGAGATCTGATCGGCGATCTTGTCCGGGTGCCCTTCGGTGACGGATTCGGAGGTGAACAGGTAGTCGGTCGGCATGTCTTCTTCAGAGGAGGAAAGTCGCTCACCGCTGCTGCGACGTGAAACGCGGGCACACTAGACGTTGCGCTCTAAAGGAGTCAAACCCGGAAGACGCCAAGAGAATTCACGTCGGCCCCCTCCTGGCAGGCAACCCGCCCCCCGGTCCCTCCACGGGACCTCGCGTGAATTTCACACGCCCCGGGCCGTTCCACTGGGCTACAGAGATTGCCCTCTCCTCAGGAAGGATCCGAATGAACGCTCGTCTCCGCTCCCTCGCCGTGCTGGCCACCTTCACCCTCGCCCTGCCCGCCCTGGCCGCGCCCAACGAGACCGTGGCCAAGCCGGTGAAGACCGTCGTGCAGTCCGTGCGCTACAGCAAGGATGACCTGGCCATCAAGCAGCTCGCCAACGAGGAGCAGGGCCGCTTCCTGCTCGGCGACGACTGGGAGAAGGGCACGGACGCCCAGCGCAAGGAGTTCACCCAGCTCTTCAACAAGCTCTTCTCCAAGATCGCCTTCCCCAAGGTGCGCGAGAACTTCAAGAACCTGGCCTCCATCACCTACGACGACCCCGTGCTCGACGGCGACAAGGCGAAGGTGAGCTCCACCGTCATCATCGAGCACCCGATGAAGAAGCAGGAGATGAAGCTCCAGTACTCGCTGGTGAAGACCCAGGGCGCCTGGAAGGTGCTGGACGTGGCGGTGCTCGGCGACTCGATGCTCACCGGCATCCGCGATGACCAGGTGCGGCCCATCATGAAGCAGGGCGGCTGGGACCACCTGCTGAACCTGATGCGCCAGAAGGACGCCGAGCTGTCCAAGAAGTAACTCCCGCCGCGCTCGGGGAGCAGGCGGCCAGGCTCAACGAGCGACGTCGGTGGGGCGCGCATGAGGTAGAAGACGGGACGATGTCCCTTTCCCACTCCCAGGCTGCCCCCGTGCGTGAGGGGCGCTCCTCCCGCGAGGTGGACGCCTTCTGCGTCCAGTTCGCCCCCCGCGCACCGGGCCACCCCGCCGTCAGGGACCTGCAGAAGCTCCTGGCCGATGTACCCGAGGAGGGCCTCGAGGCCCGGCTGGAATGGGTGGAACGGTGCGTGGAGTGGCTGAGAGACCCCATGCCCGTCCTGGCGCTGAGGGAGCCCGCCGAGCCCGAGGCCCCCGCCGGGGTGACGCGTCTGGCCCTGCTGGTGCGCGTGCTGGAGACCCGGGCCTCGGCCCGTGAGCCCGTGGCCGCCCTGGTGCGCGAGGTGATGGGCACCACGAGCGGGTTGAAGCTCTTCTCCCAGGTGGGCCTGCCCGCCGGGCTGGGCTTCTTCGGCGAGGTGTTCGACCGCCTCTCGCGCCGGCTTCTGCCCTCGCCGCCCGAGAACCACCAGCTCTCCGAGCTGCTGCCCCGCCTCTTTCCACAACCCGAGGACGCGGCCTGGATGGAAGCCCTGCCTCCGGCCTTGCTGGCTCGGCTGTCCACGCTGCTGGGAGGCGGGGCCCGGCCTCCAGCGCGGGAGCCGGAGGCGGTGGTGCGCGCCGACCTCGTGGACGCCCTGGGCCTGCTGGCGGTGCAGACGGCGGCGCTGGGGCTGACCGAGGACGTGAGGGACCGCTGCCCGGAGGTGTCCTTCCGCGCCTCGCCCTTCCTCAAGCTGCGCCGGGTCTGCGAGGGCGTCCAGGCCCGCGACGCCGCGCCGGACTCCCTGCGCGAGCTGCGCGACGTGATGGAGGAGTGCCGGCAGGTGGTGGCCATCGTCTCCAGCCACCTCGAGCAGTACGGGGTGAGCATGGACCTGGTGTACCGGCTGGAGCGCATCCGCCGGAGCCTGGAGCGCATGGAGGCCATCGCCCGGGTGCTGGGCGCGGATCCGGGCATGCCCCGCTGGCGGGAGGGCCTCGCGCTGGTGGCGGACCTGCTGCGCCGGGCCCACGCGGACCGCTCGATGCGCTCGCTGGTGGCGGGCAACGCGCGGCTGCTGGCGCGCAAGGTCATCGAGCGCGCGGGCCACTCGGGCGAGCACTACATCTCCACCACGCGGGCCGAGTACCATCGCCTGGTGCACTCGGCCGCGGGCGGTGGGCTCATCACCGCCTTCACCGCCATCCTCTGCCTGTACACCGTCACGCTCGCGCTGGCGCCCTTCTTCTACGGGCTGTCCCTGGCGGGAACCTACGTGGCCAGCTTCCTGATGATGCAGGTGACGGGCTCCACGCTGGCCACCAAGCAGCCCTCCATGACCGCGGCCACGCTGGGGAGCGCCATCGGCCAGGGCGGCTCCAACGGACGGCTGTCCCACCTGATGGAGCTGATCCCCCGCATCACCCGCTCGCAGCTCGCCACGGCCGTGGGGAACATGGGCACCGTGCTGCCGGCGGCGGTGGGGCTGTCGATGCTCTTCGCCTGGTGGAAGGGGCACCCGCTGCTCAACCAGGCCCAGGCCCGCTACGTGGTGAACGCGCTGCACCCCTGGCACAGCGGCACCGTCTTCTACGCGGCGCTGACGGGCGTGCTCCTGTGGCTCTCCAGCCTCGTGGCGGGCTGGTTGGAGAACTGGGCGGTGTACCGCCGCATCCCCGAGGCGCTCGCGTACCACCGGGGCCTGCGGCGGGTGCTGGGCGACTCCGGTGCCAAGAAGCTGGCGGACGTCTTCTCCCACCACATCGCCGGCCTGGGCGGCAACGTGAGCCTCGGCGTGCTGCTGGCCCTGCCCCCCATCGTCGGCGCCTTCCTCGGGCTGCCGCTGGACGTGCGCCACGTGACGCTGTCCTTCGGGCAGCTGTGCCTGGCCGGCTACGCCCTGGGACCCGACGCCGTGCTGCGGCCGGACTTCCTCGCGGCCCTGGCCGGCATCGGCATCACCCTGGCCATCAACTTCGGCGTCTCCTTCTCGCTCGCCCTGGGAGTGGCCCTGCGAGCGCGCGACGTCCCCCTGGCCGAGGTGGTTCGCCTGGTGCGGCTCATGTCCGCCCGCTTCCTGCGGGAGCCTCGCCTCTTCCTCCTGCCTCCCCGGGCCTGACCGGGTACTCAGGACGCGGGAATACCTCACCCTGGCCCTCTCCCAGGGGGAGAGGGAATTGACGCGGAGCGGCCGAGCAGACGAGGGGCTTCACCGTGCTTCTGGTGGGCTCGGTTCTCCTATAGGGTCCGCGCCTGAATGAGTGACTCGACCCACAAGCCTCCGCGCCTTGCTCTCGCCTATGCAAGCCTGCTCGTCCGCAGGCCAGGGCTCGTCCTCCTCGCCATCCTCGCGCTCTTCGGCGTGTCGTTGTGGGGAACCACCAAGCTGACCATCAACTCCAACCAGCTCGACCTCATCTCGCAGGATCTGCCCGAGGTGAAGGAGGTCAAGCGCGTCATCGACATGGTCGGTGGCAGCGGCTACCTCATGCTCGCGCTGCGTGGCGAGGACGAGGCCACGCTCAAGAAGGTCTCCGACGACATCGCCACGAAGCTGATGGCGGACAAGGAGCACGTCCGCTTCATCACCTACAAGGTGCCCGTCGAGTTCGTGCAGCAGAACATGGCCCTCTTCATCAAGACGGAGGACCTCACCGAGGGCAAGCGCCGCATCATGGCCTGGCTCAAGGATCAGCTGCGCCGCAACAACCCCTTCTTCATCGAGATCCAGAAGACCGAGCCGGTGAAGCTCGAGATGACGGACCTCATCGACAAGTACAGCAGCGTCGGCAAGAAGAGCATCCGGGATGACTACTACATCTCCAAGGACCGCAAGATGGTCCTCGTCCTCATCAAGCCGATGTGGGACTCCAACCAGCTGGGCAAGACGAAGGACTTCGTCGAGCAGCTGCGCCAGTACCTCGCGGAGTACGGCAAGTCCGGCGGCGTGAAGCTGACCGAGGACTACGACAAGATGGGCAACACCCAGGAGGTCTTCTACGGCTTCACGGGCTCGTACAAGACGTCGGTGGACGACTCGTACGCCATCGAGGAGTCGCTCCAGCCGGTGTCGCTCATCGCCTTCGCGGCCATCTTCCTCATCACCATCCTGGCCTTCCGCAAGTGGGTGCCCACCGTCATCGTGGCCAGCGGCACGGTGCTCGGCACCATCATCACCATGGGCTTCACCTACGTCACCGTGGGCGAGCTCAACATGATCACCAGCATCCTGGGTGGTCTGTTGATGGGGTTCGGCATCGACTACGGCATCCACTTCATCTTCCGCACGCGGCTGGAGCTGGGCCAGGGCAAGCCCTACGACCAGGCCATCCGCGACGCGGTGGTGAACGCGGGCCGCCCGGCGCTGGTGTCCGCGGTGGTGACGTCGGGCTCGTTCTTCGTGCTGATGATCAGCGAGTTCCGCGGGTTCAGCCAGTTCGGCTTCCTGGCCGGCTGCGGCACCTTCATCATCGGCGTGCTGCTCTTCGCCTGGAGCCCCGCGCTGCTGGCGATCGCCGGCCGCATCAACCCCGAGTGGCCCAAGAAGCTCATCGGCGAGATGAAGCCGCCGGCCACGCAGAGCGCCAGCACCGGCAAGGAGCTGCGCATCCCCCGGCCCGGCCTGGTGCTCGTGGTGGGCACCGTCATCGTGGGCTTCATGTGCGCCTTCGCCATTCCGTGGAGCGACGTGGACGTGCCCACGGACAGGCCCGCCTCGATGGCGGACCGCATCAAGGCCGGCGTCCGCTTCAACTACAACAGCCGCGCCCTCATCCCCGAGGGCCAGCCGTCGGTGAAGCTCCAGGATGAGATCAGCGCGCGCTTCGACATCTCCAGCGATCCCATCGCCGTCTATTCCAAGACGCTGGAGGAGGCGAAGGCCATCTACGACGAGCTCACCGACCCCAAGAACAAGGAGAAGTACTCCGCCATCGACCAGGTGGTGAGCATCTACACCTTCGTCCCGCCGCCGGAGACGGCCGCGGCCAACGCGAAGATCCTCCAGGAGTGGAAGGAGGAGTTGAAGGACATCGACGTGGCGGCGCTGCCTCCGGAGGCCCAGGACAAGGCGGCCCTCTTCATGAAGATGCTGGAGGCCCGGCCCTTCGACGTGCACGGCGTGCCGGACATCTACGCCTCGCAGTTCGTCCACCTGCCGGAGACGAAGCCCGAGAACCACGGCTACCTGACGTTCATCTACCCGAACGTGGACCTGTGGGACGGCAAGAAGATGCTCACCTTCGTCGATCAGACGAGCAACATCCCCACCCCCCAGGTGAAGGATGCGTCGGGCAAGGTGATCGCCGAGGCGCAGGTGCGGCGGGCGGCCGGTGCGGCGCCGCTGTTCGCGCGGCTGGCGCGCATCGTGCTCTCCGACGGCAAGCTGACGGTCATCCTGGTGACGCTGTGGATCCTCGTGATGCACTTCCTGGACTTCCGCAACGTGAAGCTGGCGCTGGCCTCCGTCATCCCCCTCACGGTGGGCCTGGCGATGATGCTGGGCATCATGACGCTGGCGGACCTGCACCTGAACTTCATGAACATCATCATCCTGCCCATCCTCCTGGGCTTCGGGGTGAGCCACGGCCTGTACCTGCTGCACCGCTACCTGGAGGGCACCTCGCCCGTGGTGGCGCTGCGCAGCGTGGGCGCGGCCGTGGCCTCGTCCACGCTGACGACGGCCGCGGGCTTCGCCGCCCTGCTCGCCGCCAGCCACAACGGCCTGAAGTCCATGGGCATCGTGGCGTGCATCGGCCTCATCACCACCCTGGTGGTGTCCTTCACGGTGCTCGCCGCGGTGATGCAGGTGATGTGGGACCGGCTGCCGCGCAAGCTCCAGGACGGCGTGCAGCACGCGCCCTCCTCGGGGCAGACCTCCTCCGACAAGTCCGAGGCGGCCTGAAGCACTCCCCGAGCGGCGGGCCACGCCCGAGCCCGGCGAGCGGGTAAAGCTCGCCGGGTAGCCGTCAGGCCGAGCCCGTGGCCTTGCGCCACGCGCCAATCAGGTGGTCGATGACCTCCTGCAACCCCACGCCCTTCGTCACCTGGGTGAAGACGAAGGGTCCGTCACCGCGCATCTTCCGCGCGTCGCGATCCATCACCGACAGGTCCGCGCCCACGTGCGGCGCCAGGTCCGTCTTGTTGATGATCAGCAGGTCGGACTGGGTGATGCCCGGCCCACCCTTGCGCGGCACCTTGTCCCCGCCCGCCACGTCGATGACGTAGACGGTGTAGTCCGCCAGCTCGCGGCTGTACTGCGCCGCCAGGTTGTCGCCCCCGCTCTCCACGATGAGCAGCTCGGGCTTGAGCTCCTCCATGAGCTCCTCGAGCGCCAGCAGGTTGTGGCTGATGTCCTCGCGGATGGCCGCATGCGGGCACCCGCCCGTCTCCACCGCCTTGATGCGCTCGGGCGAGAGCGCCTTGTTGCGCACCAGGAACTCGGCGTCCTCCTTGGTGAAGATGTCGTTGGTCACCACGCCCAGCCGGTAGGTGTCCCGCAGAGCCCGGCACAGCGCCAGCACCAGCGCCGTCTTCCCGCTGCCCACCGGCCCACCGATGCCGATGGTGAAGGACCGCTCCGAGAAGTCCCGCGTCTGGGGCTTCTCGCGCTCGTGGTAGTGGCCCGGATGGTCCCACTCCTCGTGCGTGTGGTCGTGGTCATCGTCATGGCCGTGGCCGCGGTGGTCGTCGTGCATGGTTCACCTCAGGAAAGGAAGAGCCTCGAGTAGAGCCGGTCGTGCGTGGCGCCGAGCAGGTCCATCAACGGTGCCGTCTGGGCCAGCGACTCCACCCCCAGTCCGGCGCAGGCATCGAACACGGCGTCCAGCAAGGGGGCGCACTGGTGTTGGAGCTGGTGGGACTCATGCGTGCCCACGATGCCCATGCGCACCGCCGCGGACAGCGTCCCCCTGAGCGTGAGGGACAGGAGGAGCTGCTGCGCGTCCGACAGCTCGACGTCCAGGACGCGCAGCACCGCTCCGAAGAGGGGGGCGTGGTGGTAGCGCAACTTCGCCTCCCGGGCCGCCTGCCGCAGCGGCGCCACCGGCTCGGGAAAGATGCGCGCGCACGTGTCCAGGAAGGCCCGCCCCTGGGTGCGGCTCGCCCGGTTGGCCACATGGTTGGTGAGGAAGGACTCCGCGCGTGCGTCCAGGGCCGCCAGAGTGGAGGGCTCACGCCAGGCCGCGCTCAGCAGCGGCAGGGCCCCGTGCCCCGTCTGCCAGAGCAGCTCGCGAGCGAAGCGCTCCAGGCCCTCGCGGCCGCGCACCTCGCCGTGCTGCACCGCCGCCTCCAGCCCTCCCGAGTGCGCGAAGCCCCCGGTGGGGAAGCCCGAGTCGGCCAGTTGCAGCACCCTCCACGGGTAGCCCATGGCCCGTCCCTCAGAACAGCGAGTAGCGCTGCGCCAGCGGCAACCGGATGGCGGGCTCGCACACGAGCAGCTCGCCATCCGCGCGCACCTCGTACGTCTCCGGGTCCACCGTGAGCCTGGGCAGCGCGTCGTTGAGCTTCATGTCGCGCTTGCCGAGCCCCCGGCACCGGCGCACCCCGGACAGCTGCTTGGTGAGCCCCAGCCCTCGCACCATCCCGTCCGCCAGCGCGCGCCCCGACACGAAGGCGATGCTGGTGGCCCCCAGCGCCCCGCCCCGCGCGCCGAACATCGGCCGCATGTAATAGGGCTGCGGCGTGGGGATGGACGCCCCCGGGTCTCCCATCTGCCCCCAGGCGATGAAGCCGCCCTTGATGACCAGCTCCGGGCGCAGGCCGAAGAAGGCGGGCCGCCACAGCACCAGGTCCGCCAGCTTCCCCACCTCCACCGAGCCCACCTCGTGCACCAGGCCGTGGGCGATGGCCGGATTGATGGTGTACTTGGCCACGTAGCGGCGGATGCGCAGGTTGTCGTTGTCTCCCCGCTCCTCGCGCAGGCGCCCGCGCTGCTCGCGCATCTTGTGCGCCGTCTGCCACGTGCGGGTGATGACCTCGCCCACGCGCCCCATCGCCTGGCTGTCCGAGGACATCATGCTGATGGCCCCCAGGTCGTGCAGGATGTCCTCCGCGGCGATGGTGCTCCCGCGAATGCGGCTCTCGGCGAAGGCCACGTCCTCGGGAATCTCCCGGTCCAGGTGGTGACACACCATGAGCATGTCCAGGTGCTCATCCAGCGTGTTCACCGTGTACGGACGCGTGGGGTTCGTCGAGCTCGGCAGGACGTTGGCCTCGCCGCACACGCGGATGATGTCCGGGGCGTGCCCGCCGCCCGCGCCCTCCGAGTGGTACGTGTGGATGGTGCGGCCCTTGAAGGCGGCGATGGAGTCATCCACGAAGCCCGACTCGTTGAGCGTGTCCGTGTGGATGGTGATCTGCACGTCCTCGCCCTCGGCCACCGACAGGCAGTTGTCGATGGTGGCCGGCGTGGTGCCCCAGTCCTCGTGCAGCTTCAGGCCCACGGCCCCGGCGGCGATCTGCTCCAGCAGGCCCTCGGGACGCGAGGTGTTGCCCTTGCCGGTGAGGCCGATGTTGAGCGGGATCGTGTCCGTGGCCTGCAGCATGCGCCGGATGTTCCACGCGCCCGGCGTGCACGTGGTGGCGTTGGTGCCCGTGGCCGGCCCCGTGCCGCCTCCCACCCAGGTGGTGATGCCGCTGGCGATCGCCTCTTCCGCCTGCTGCGGGCAGATGAAGTGGATGTGCGAGTCGATGCCGCCCGCCGTGACGATGAGCCCCTCGCCCGCGATGGCCTCGGTGGTGACGCCCACCACCATGCCCGGCGTCACCCCCGCCATCACGTCCGGGTTGCCCGCCTTGCCGATGCCGGCGATGCGCCCGCCCTTGATGCCGATGTCCGCCTTGTAGATGCCCGTCCAGTCGACGATGAGCGCGTTGGTGATGACGCAGTCCAGCGCCTCGGCGTCCCCCACCCCGGCCTTCTGGCCCATTCCGTCGCGCAGCACCTTGCCGCCGCCGAACTTGCACTCGTCCCCGTAGACGGTGAGGTCCTTCTCCACCTGCGCCAGCAGCCCTGTGTCCCCCAGCCGGATCCGGTCGCCCGTGGTGGGGCCAAACATGTCCGCGTAGTGACGGCGATCCATCTTCCGGCTCATGCGCCCTCCTCGTGTCCGAAGCCGCGCGAGGCCACCTCGGCCAGGGCCCGCTCCTTGTTCTCCGGCGTCACCGGGCCCGAGCCCAGCGCGTTGCCGCCCCGCACCACCCGGTCGCCCGCGATGGCCACGAGCGACACCGTCTTCTTCTCCCCGGGCTCGAAGCGCACCGCCGTGCCCGCCGGGATGTCCAGCCGCCGTCCGTACGCCTTGGCGCGGTCGAAGACGAGGCCCCGGTTCGTCTCGAAGAACGGGTAGTGGCTGCCCACCTGCACGGGGCGGTCGCCCTTGTTGGTGACCTCCACGGTGACGGTGTCGCGGCCCTCGTTGAGCACCAGCTCGCCCGGCTGCACGAGCACCTCGCCCGGCCGCACCTCCTCGTGCGGGGCCCGCGCGAAGCGCTCCAGCGGAGGCACGGGCAGGAAGCTGCCGTAGAGCGCCAGGGACAGGTCCCCGTGCTCGACCTCGATGGGGTGGTGCACCGTCACCAGCTTCGAGCCGTCCGGGAAGGTGCCCTCCACCTGCACCTCCGCCACCATCTCCGGCACGCCCTCCATCACCTGCGCGCGCCCCAGGAACTTCCGCCCCAGGTCCATCAGCTCGGCCACGCTCCGGCCATCGCGAATGAGCTCGAGGAGCTGGGTGGCGATGAGCGCCACCGCCTCGGGGTAGTTGAGCCTCACCCCCCGTGCCAGGCGCTTCTGGGCCAGGAAGCCCGCGCCATGTAGCAGCAGCTTGTCGATCTCACGCGGCGACAGGTGCATGCAGCCCTCCAGGGAGTTCCCCAGGCCCGAGGCCGGGGACTCCAAGTCACCCTACCGCGATGCGTCATCCACTACCAGAACAGGTTGGGGCTCACGCCCGGCGTGCCCAGGGGTCATCCCCGAGCATCCCGGAGAGGAAGGACAGCCACTCGCGGGCGGTGCGCAGCAGGACCTCGGCGGAGGTGGCCGCGGCTCGGAGCACCAGGCCATCGGGCCCGAGCGGGCTGGCGGAGCAGACGAGCCCGGCGCGCGGGATGACGGGCAGGGCCCCCACGCGCTCGGCGAGCGCCTCCCGGGCGGAGGCCAGCGAGGGTCCCACCAGGAGCACGGTACCGAGCGCGTCGAAGCGGCCGAGGCGCTCGGGGAGCGTCCCCTGGTGCGGGTCGAGCAGCCAGCGCTCGTCGAGGAGCGCCCGCCCCTCGCGGTGGACGCGGAGCGCGGAGGAGTAGTGCGTGAAGGCCCAGCGCTCGCCGTTGGCGCTGCGGCCGGCGGTGACGAGGTCCATCAAGATGAGCGAGGCTCCCGGGGCGAGCTGGACGTCCTGGCGCTGGTCGTATCGGGCCCCCGCGAAGCACATGGTGGGGTCTGGCACGAGCGCGAGCAGCGCCCCTTCCGCCACCCGCGCGGACAGGTCACTGCGGCAGCCCCGGGGCGAGCGGTACACGCGAGTGGAGCCCTGGCTCGACAGGAGCGCGGCGGCGCCCTCGGCCACGTCCAGCTCCACCGAGAGGTGGTCGCCATCCACCAGTCCCCCTCCGAGCGAGCTGGTGTAGACCCACGCGGCGTGCCCGTGGTTGCGCGGCGTCAGCAGCCGCAAGGGACTGTGCGCGAGCGCGGTGCGCACCACGGTGCGGTTTCCCACGCGCTCGAAGGCGAGCCGCGCGTCTCCCGCGCGCCCGGTCCGGGCCACCCCGGGTGACTGGATGTGTTCGCCTCGAATCATCAAAAAGCAAGACTGCCGCAGGAGCGCAACGAAAGCCATGAGCACAGCACCTGGGAGGGCGTGCTTCCCTGGCTTTCCGGTAGGAAACGCTCGCGGGCCTACGACACTGGCCCACGAACATCGAGGGCCCGTTAGATTACTTCCGTGCCCACCCCCGCCAACGCATCCATCCTCGCCATCGACCTCGGGACCTCGGCCGTCAAGCTGGCGGCCGTCACCACACGAGGGAAGATTCTCGGCGGCGAGGTCGAGCCGCTGGAGCTCGACCTGCTGCCCGAAGGGGGTGCCGAACAGGACCCCGAGTCCTGGTGGGCCGCCATCGTCCGCGGCACGCGCCGGTTGCTGGACAAGGGCATCGTCCCCGTCAGCGACATCATCGGCATCAACGTCAGCTCCCAGTGGTCCGGCACCGTCGCCGTCGACGAGCGGGGCAAGCCCCTGCGGCCCGCCATCATCTGGATGGACTCGCGCGGTGCCCCCCATGTCCGGCGCGTCGCCAACGGGTTCATGCCCATCGAGGGCTACGGCATCGCCCGGCTGCTCACCTGGGTGCGGCTGACCGGCGGCGCGCCCACCCTCTCGGGGAAGGACCCGCTCGGCCACATCCTCTACCTCCAGAGCGAGCACCCCGAGGTCTACCGCGCCACCTACAAGTTCCTGGAGCCCAAGGACTGGCTCAACCTGCGGCTGAGCGGCAAGTTCGCCTCCTCCTATGACTCCATCACCCTGCACTGGGTGACCGACAACCGCGACCTCTCGCGCATCAACTACGACGACCGGCTCCTCCAGATGACGGGCATGCCTCGCGAGAAGCTGCCCGAGCTGGTGCCCGCCGCCACCGTGCTCGGCCCCCTCCAGCCCGAGGCCGCCCGCGCCCTGGGGCTCGGCGACAACGTCCAGGTCATCACCGGCGCCCCGGACATCCTCGCCGCCGCCGTCGGCTCGGGCGCCGTGCGCGACCACGAGCCCCACCTGTGCATCGGCACGTCCTCCTGGCTCAGCTGCCACGTGCCCTACAAGAAGACGGACGTCCTCCACCAGATGGGCACCCTGCCCTCGGCACTGCCGGGCCGCTACCTGCTCACCAACGAGCAGGAGTCCGCCGGCATCTGCCTCTCCTTCCTCAAGGACAACATCCTCTTCGGCCACGAGGAGCTCTCCAGCGGTGGCCAGGAAGCACACGGCCCGGAGTCGGTGGACCTCTACAAGGTCCTCGAGAAGGAGGCCGAGCGCATCCCCGCGGGCAGCGACCAGCTCATCTTCATGCCCTGGCTCAATGGCGAGCGAAGCCCCGTGGACGACCAGCTGCTGCGCGGCGGCTTCTTCAACCAGTCCCTCAAGACGACTCGCGGGCACATGGTGCGCGCCGTGCTCGAGGGCGTGGCCTACAACTCCCGCTGGCTCCTCACCTACGTGGAGAAGTTCGTCGGCCGCAAGCTGGAGCCCATCCGCATCATCGGCGGCGGTGCCCGCTCCAAGCTGTGGTGCCAGATCGTCGCGGACGTGCTGGACCGGCGGATTCATCAGGTGGACGAGCCCGTGCTGGCCAACGCGCGCGGTGCGGCATTCCAGGCCGCGGTGGCGCTCGGGCACCTCACGGTGGAGGAGATCCCCTCGCTCGTCCCCATCGCCAACACCTTCGAGCCCAACCCCAAGCACCGCGGGCTCTATGACGAGCTCTTCCGCGAGTTCGTGAACCTCTACAAGTGCAACAAGGCCATCTTCGCGCGGCTCAACCGAGCCAGGAGCGCCTGAAATGAAGAACCGGATGAACGCGCCAGAACCATCGTCGGATGGGAAGAACACCATGGATCTACCCCAGCTCGGAACGAACCTCCTCAACCGCGTCCCTCCCCGGCTGCTGTCGGCGGCGGAGCGCTACCTCAAGAGCGTCCCCCTGCTGCGCAACCGGCTGGAGAAGGAGACGGACTCCATGCTGGCCGGGCTGGAGGGCGACCTGAAGCCCTACCGCGGGCAGCTCCCCACCTTCGCCACGCTCCCCACCCAGGGCCTCTCCCATGAGCAGGTGCTCGGCGAGATGAGCCAGATGAAGGAGAAGGAGGAGCACCGCTGGAAGGACGGCCTCGTCTCGGGGGCCGTGTACCACGGCGACTCCGAGCACATCGACTTCCTCAACCGCGTGTACGCCCTCAACTCGCAGAGCAACCCGCTGCACGCGGACCTCTGGCCGAGCGCCACCAAGTTCGAGGCCGAGGTGGTGGCCATGACGGCCCACATGCTCGGCGCCACCGAGGCCAACGCGGGCCGGCCCCCGGAGCAGCACATCTGCGGCGCCCTCTCCTCGGGTGGCACCGAGAGCATCATGCTCGCCATGAAGACGTACCGCGACTGGGCCCGCGAGACGAAGGGCATCACCCGCCCCGAGATGGTGGCCCCCTCCACCGCGCACACCGCCTTCGACAAGGCCGCGCACTACTTCGGCATCAAGATGGTCCGCGTGCCCGTGGGACCGGACTACCGCGCCGACGTGAAGGCCACGCGCAAGGCCCTCAACCGCAACACCATCGTCATCATCGGCTCGGCGCCCTCGTTCCCCCATGGGACCATCGACCCCATCGAGGAGCTGTCGGAGCTGGCGCGCAAGCGCCGCATCGGCTTCCACACCGACGCGTGTCTGGGTGGCTTCGTGCTGCCCTGGGCGAGGAAGCTCGGCTACCCGGTGCCGGAGTTCGACTTCCGGCTGCCCGGCGTCACCTCCATGTCCGCGGACACGCACAAGTTCGGCTACGCGGCCAAGGGCACCTCCGTGGTGCTGTACCGGGGCACCGCGCTGCGCTCGCACCAGTACTTCACCGCCACCGAGTGGCCCGGCGGCATCTACTTCTCCCCCACCTTCTCCGGCAGCCGCCCCGGCGCCCTCATCGCGGCGGCCTGGGCCTCCCTCGTGTCCACCGGCGAGGAGGGCTACCTGGACGCCACGCGCCGCATCCTGGAGACGGCGGACGCCATCAAGCGCGGAATCCGCGCCATCCCCGGTCTGCACGTGCTGGGAGAGCCGCTCTTCGTCATCGCCTTCGGCTCGGACATCGTGGACATCTACAAGGTGATGGAGCGGATGAGCGCCAGGGGTTGGAGCCTCAACGGCCTGCACAAGCCCGCGGCGGTGCACATCTGTGTGACCCAGCGGCACACCCAGCCCGGCGTGGCCGAGCGCTTCCTGGAGGACCTGCGCGCCGCCGTCGAGCACGTGCGCGCCAACCCGGGCGAGAAGGGCACCATGGCGCCCGTCTACGGCATGGCGGGCACCGTGCCCTTCCGGGGCATCCTGAGCGACCTGCTCAAGAAGTACATGGACCTGCTCTACAAGGTCTGAGCCGGGAGGAGCGCCCAGCCCGGCCCGGCGCCCGCCGGTACGTCACGAAAGTGTCACAAGCGGGCGCATCTTCGTGCTGGGCGCTTTCACACAGGTGATGTAGTTCACGCCCCGGCAACGGACGGGTCACGCGCGTGTCACGTCCGGCCGATGGAGAAGCGCGATGCTCGAGAAGCTGATGCCCAAGTCGGACGAGTTCTTCGACGACTTCGATGCCCAGTGTGCCGTGACGGTGGAGGGGGCGCGCATGCTGCACGCCCTGCTGAGCGACTACCGGGACGTGCCCGCCAAGGTGCAGGCCCTCAAGGACGTGGAGCACAAGGGCGACGAGGTGACGCACACCGCCTTCAACCGGCTGCACAAGCAGTTCATCACCCCGTTCGACCGGGCGCAGATCCACTCGCTGCTGTCGCGCATCGATGACGTGCTGGACCTGACCAACGCCGCGGCGGCCCGGCTGCACTACTACGAGATTCCCTCGAGCCTGCCGGACGCCACCGAGCTGGCCCGGCTGCTGGTGCTGTGCGCGGAGAAGGTGCAGGAGGTGGTGGCGGCGCTGCGGCTCATCAAGAAGCCGGACCAGATCCTCGCTGGCTGCAAGGACATCAAGCGCCTGGAGTCCCAGGCGGACGAGGCGCTGCGGGCGGGACTGGGCCGGCTCTTCAAGAGCGGCGCGGATCCGCTCATGGTCATGAAGTGGAAGGAGATCTACGACTTCATCGAGACGGCCACGGACAAGTGCCAGGACGTGGCCAACGTCATCGAAGGCGTGGTCCTGGAGCATTCCTGAGATGCTGCTCACCGCTGTCATCCTCATCGTCGCGGTCGCGCTCATCTTCGATTTCATCAACGGCTTCCACGACGCGGCCAACTCCATCGCCACCGTGGTGTCCACGCGCGTGCTGTCGCCGAACCTGGCCGTGGCGTGGGCCGCCTTCTTCAACTTCGTCGCCGCGTTCGGCGGTGGAGTGAAGGTGGCCAACACCATGGGCAAGGGCATCATCGACTTCGAGATGCTGCGCGCCCAGGGTTCGGAAGCCGTGCTGCTGGTCATCTTCTCCGCGTTGATGGGCGCCATCGCCTGGAACCTGCTGACGTGGTGGTGGGGACTGCCCTCCTCGTCCTCGCACGCACTGGCGGGGGGAATGATTGGCGCCACGCTGCCGGTGCTCGGCTTCGCCGGGCTGGTGGGCTCGGGCATCGCGAAGATCGCCGCCTTCATCGTGCTCTCGCCCCTCATCGGCATGCTGCTCGGCACGCTGCTGATGCTGGCGAGCACCTGGACGGTGCACAAGCAGACGCCCCTGAAGGTGGACACCTGGTTCCGGCGGCTGCAGCTCCTGTCCTCGGCCATCTTCTCCTACAGCCACGGTACCAATGACGCGCAGAAGGTGATGGGCATCATCGCGGTGGTGCTCTTCGGCACCATCTGGCGGGACCGGACCTTCCACATCGACTGGTGGATGATCATCTCGTGCCACGCGGCCATCGCCCTGGGCACCTTCTTCGGCGGCTGGCGCATCGTGAAGACGATGGGGCACAGCCTGACGAAGCTGGCGCCCATCGGAGGCTTCGCGGCGGAGACGGGCGGAGGCGTCACCATCATCGCGCTGGCCAAGCTGGGCATCCCCGTGTCCACCACGCACACCATCACCGGCGCCATCGTGGGCGTGGGCTCCACCAAGGGCTGGCGCGCGGTGAAGTGGGGCGTGGCCGGCCGCATCATCTGGGCCTGGGTGTTCACCATCCCCGCCTCGGCGCTCATGGCCGTGCTCGTCTACGGGCTGTCCCGGCTGGTGGTGATGGCCGTGCGGTGAACGGCACGCGCGAGGGCATGCGATTCCAGCCCTCGCGTGGTGTAGAACCGGGCGCCCCCCTCCCGCGCCGGGAGCGGGACCGGGAGACAAAACGACCATGAACCGACTCGCGCTCGTGATGGGACTCGCGCTGCTCGCCGGCTGCGCCACCGTGAAGAACAGCCACGTCCGCCCCGACTACGAGACCGTGGACAAGACCCAGGTCAAGCGTCTGGCCGTGGTCACCCAGCCTCTCCCCGACAACGTCCAGAAGGTGGGCGAGCTGTGGAGCCTCATCGCCCGCCGCTACGTCAACCAGAACCGCGACTTCATCGCCAAGGTCAACACCGCCGTCGACGGCAACCCCGAGGACACCTCCTTCAAGGACCTGTGCGTCGAGGGCATCGAGGGCATTCTCTGGCTCTTCCCCACCGTCAAGCGCACCGGCGCTGGCGTGGAGGCCGCCGTGAAGGCCCAGCTGCTCCGCTGCCGCGATGGTCAGGAGGTCTGGGGCGCCGAGGCCGCCGGCAGCTGGCCCTCCGAGGACGAGCGCTACAAGGAGCTCACCGCCCAGTACACCGGTGAGCTCGGCCCCGACGTCACCCCCTACGTCGCCCCCACCTTCCGCCTCCTCAGCGCCACCCTCGACACCCTCCCCCGCCCGCAGCTCGGTGAGAGCGACGTCGAGGAGAAGATCGAGCTCGGGGAATAGCCACCGTGCCGGACGAAACCACCGCCGTCCTTCGACTCTGCATCGCCTTCGGGCTCGGGTTCGTGCTCGGCCTCGAGCGCGAGCTGCGCGGGCAGGTGGCGGGACTGCGCACCCATATCCTCGTCTGCCTCGGTGCCTGTCTCTTCACCGTGTGCAGCATCCTCGCCGCGCATCCGCTCGAGACCGGCATGCCCCAGGATGTCCGGGCCGACATCACCCGCATCGCCAGCCAGGTCGTCGTCGGCATCGGCTTCCTCGGCGGCGGTGCCATCCTCCGCCACGGCGCCACCATCAAGGGCCTCACCACCGCCGCCAACCTCTGGCTCACCGCGTCCGTCGGCCTCGCCGTTGGATTCGGTTATCCGGTGCTCGCCGCTGTCACCACGGGACTCGCTCTCGTCACCCTCGTCGGCCTGCGCTTCCTGGAGCGAATCATCCGCCGCTTCCGGAAGCAGTTCAGCCTCGCCCCCGAGGACAACCTCGCCGCCCTCTCTCCGGACGGAGAGGGCGCGAACATGGAACGGAAGCGGGATTAGCGAGAACGAGCATCTGGAGTGACACGGGGGCAACCCGCGGGGTCAGATACCCTCACCCCGTCCCTCTCCCAGAAGGAGAGGGGTGGTTGGGTGGTTGGGTGGGTGGGCGGGCTATTCAGTCTATCGAGGCGAAACGCTTGTCCATCTCCGTGCGGATGAAACGCTCGATCTCCTCCGCCGTCGTCAGGTCCATCGCCGTCTCGAGCAACTGTTGCGCCTCCACCCGGCTCGTCTGCCGGATGAAGCTCTTCACCGTCGGAATCTGCCCCGCCGTCATCGACAGCTCGTCGAAGCCCAGTGCCAACAGCACCAGCGCGTACACCGGGTCTCCCGCCATCTCCCCGCACATCGCCACCGGTATCCCCGCGTCCTTCGCCGCCGTCACGATGCTCTTGAGCGAGCGCAGCACCGACAGGTGCAACGGCTTGTACAGGTACGCCACGTCCCGGTTCTGCCGGTCGATCGCCAGCGAGTATTGGATGAGGTCGTTCGTCCCCACCGAGAAGAAGTCCGCCTCCTGCGCCAGTCGGTCCGCGATGAGCGCCGCGCTCGGCGTCTCCACCATGATGCCCACCGGGAAGCGTTTGCCGAGCGGTACGCCCGCCCGTCCCAGCTCCGTGCGGCACGCCTCCAGCTCGCTCCGCGCCTCGCGCAGCTCGCTCATCCCGCAGATGAGCGGGAACATCATCCGCATGTTCCCGTGCACGCTCGCCCGCAGCAGCGCCCTCAGCTGCACCCGGAACAGCTCCCGGTTCGCCAGGCAGTAGCGGATGGCTCGCAGGCCCATCGCCGGGTTGGGCTCCTTCTCGTGCTTGCCCTTCCCCGGCACCTTGTCTCCGCCCAGGTCCAACGTGCGGATGGTGACCGGCCTGCCCCCCATCATCTCCAGCACCTGCCGGTACGCCCGGTAGTGCTCCTCCTCCGTCGGCGGGCTCTTTCGGTCCAGGAACATGAACTCGGTGCGGTACAGGCCAATGCCCTCCGCGCCGTGGTCCAACAGCGATTGGATCTCCTCCGGGAACTCGATGTTCCCCACCAGCCGCATGCGATAGCCATCCGTGCTCTGCGCCGGCAGATCCTTCTCCGACAGCGCCCGCGCCTCGCTCTCCTGGTGCCGGCGCATCGTCTCGTGGAAGAGCGCGAGCTGGTCTTCCGTGGGGTTCACCAGGATGATGCCCCTCGCCCCGTCCATCGCCACCAGATCCCCCGGGGAGATCTGCTCGCTGGCCCGGCCAGCTCCCACCACCGCTGGCGTGGAGCGGGCGCGCGCCACGATGGCCGTGTGGCTCGTCTGCCCTCCCAGGTCCGTGACGAAGCCCGCCACCCGTCCGCTGCGCGCCATCAGCGCCGCGTCCGCCGGCGACAGGTCGTGCGCCACCACCACCGCGTGGTCCGGCAGCGTCACCTCCTCGTCCACTACCTGCCCCAGCAGGTTGCGCACCACCCGGTCCGCCACGTACTCCACGTCCGAGCGCCGCTCCCGGAAGTACTCGTCCGGGATGTTGTCGAAGAGGTGCTTGAGCTTGCGCGCCACCCTCCTCACCGCCCACTCCGCGTTGATGCGGTCCTCCACGATGAGCCGGTTCACCTCGTCCACGAACATCGGATCGTGGAGCATCAACCGGTGCGCCTCGAGGATGAGCGCGTGCTCGGGGCCCTCCGTCTTGGAGATCTGCTCCTTGAGCTCGGAGAGCTGGCGGTCGGACAGCTCCAGCGCCGTCTTCATCCGCATGCGCTCGGGGTCGACCTCGGCCTCGGCCAGCCGAAGCTTGGGCGTGCGCACCCGCTTGCGGTCCAGGATGTAGGCGTGGCCCACCGCCACGCCCGGGGAGGCGCCGATGCCCTTCAGACTCAACGTGGGGGTGGCCTGGCTGCTCACGGTTCCTTCTTCGTCTGCGGCGACTCGCCGCGCGGGGTTGGTCACTTCGACTCGCCGAACCTGTTGGCGATGAGCTTCTGGATGTCCTGCAGGCACGCCTCGGCGTCCTCGCCCTTGCACGTCACCGTCACGTGCATGCCCTGTGCGGCCGCCAGCATCAGCACGCCCATGATGGACTTGGCATTGGCCTTCTGGCCCTCGCACAAGAGCGTCACCTCACTCTTGTAACGGTTGGCCACCTGCACCAACTGCGCCGCCGCCCGGGCATGCAGCCCGAGTGCGTTGATGATTTCGAATGTCCCTTCGGCCACGCTCGACATTGCCAGTCCCTATTCTCCCTCTTCTAAAGGAAGGCTCCGGCCGCACAGGCAAGGCCCGCGGCGAGGTAGAGCACCACGTAGTTGGGAACCCGACGCGACACCAGAAAGTAGGACAGCACCCCCAGGGCCAGGCAGCCCGCGGACAACAGGGGCGCGAACCGGCCCCCCGCGTTGGCACCGAAGGTGACCGCCAGCCAGGCGGCCAGCCCGCCAGCGCACGCCGCCGCCACCGCCCGCAGCCGGGCGCCCCGGGTGGGGAGGTTGGCCCGCGCCACCGCCTCCACCAGCCTGTCCCCCAGTGTCAGTCCCAGCAAGTACAGCCGGGCCCGGAGCGTCAGGTGGACGAGGTTGTAGAGGAAGAGGAAGAGCACCGCCGCCCACGCCGCCAGCACCGGCACCAGCGCCGCGCACACCGCCCCCGTCGCCGGCTTGAGCGACAGCCAGAAGAAGCCGTCCCCCAGCGCCGCCAGCGGCCCCATGAGCGCCGCCTTGAAGGCCACCACCTTGTCCGGTGGCTCCTCGCCCCGGGCAATCCGCTGCTCATGGTAGAGGACGCCTCCCACGATGGCCGCCGCCACGTAGGGGTGGGTGTTGAAGAAGACCAGGTGGCGGCGCACCGCCGTCTCCAGGTCCTGCTTCTCCGGGTAGAGCCGCTCCAGGGCCGGGTAGAGGGCGTAGGCCAGCCCCAGGTTCTGCATGCCCTGCGGGTTCCACGAGGCCTGCAGGAAGAGCGAGCGCAGGAAGACGCGCAGCAGCACTCCCCGGCTGAGCGGCGGGCTGGCCACGCTCATGAACACCCCCGCAGGGTGGTGAGGAGGACGACCACCACGGTGACGACGGCGGCGCCCACGCCCGCATACATGGGGGCGCGCCGGGCATGGCTGCCCTTGGCGGCGAGGGAGGCCGCCACCGAGGCCATGGCGGGATAGGCCCACGCCAGGCCGCGCAGCAGCGGCAGGGGCATCCGCTCCAGCAGCGGACCGATGAAGAAGCCCGCCAGCGCGCACGAGGCCGTCATCGCCCCGAAGAGGACGAAGTGGGGCCACATGCCCCAGAGGTTCTGCTGCATGGCCCGGGTGAGCTGACCGGCCTCGGCCGAGGCCATGGCCTTGCGGGCCAGCCGCGCCGAGTAGCGCTCCAGGGCCCGGTCCACGAGCTGTCCCACGCGCCCCAGCCCCACGAAGAGGAGCACCGCGAGCGACCAGAGGGCCGGGGTGGAGCCCGCGCCGGTGGCCGCCGCCATGGTGGCCGCCGCCGCCGAGGTGCCGGTGGCCGACAGCGTGTCGTTGTCCGGCAGCGAGGCGCCCAGGTTCGCCGTCCCCAGGTGGAAGAGCTCCAGCAGCATGCCCACGAAGAGTCCCGAGGGCACGTCGTTGAGCAGCAGCCCCATGACGGTGGCCGACACCAGGGGACGGGAGAACATGGCCTGGAGGAAGGCCTTGCGCTCCACCGCGACGAGGCCGCCCCAGACGCCAGCGAGCGCCACCTGGGTCCAGCCCACGCTCACGGACTCACCCGGCCTTTCCCCAGCGCTCTTGCAGTTCCGGCAGCTCCACCGGCTTCTCCACCGGCACCGCCCTCGCCTCCACCCGCACCCCCTCGCCCGCCAGCCGCTGCAGTGCCTGCAGCTCCGACTCGGCCAGGAAGACGGACGGGGACACCTGCCGCCGGCCCGTCCCGAAGTGCACGTTGCCCAGGTTGAGCTGATCCACCTTCAACCCGTGCGCCTGGGCGAAGGGCACCGCCGCCACGTCCCGCAGCAGCACCAGCGTCTTCACCGCGTCCTTCGAGATGGCCGCGAAGTCCACCTGCGCCAGGGGGAGGATCTGCACCTCGATGGCGCTCTGCACCGCCAGGGCCATGGCGGCACGCACCAACGGGCTCGAGGCGGCCTCGTCGTCAGCGACGACGACGCGCGAGACCTTCAAGTGGGGGAGCCAGGCCTCGACGACCTGACCATGGATGAGGCGGTTGTCGACGCGGACCAGGGTGATCACGGCAGACTCGAATCGCCCACCCTTGGGGGGCCGTCAAGTTCGCGGCACATCCTGCTGACGCTGCTGCGCCTCGCGCAACAGGGCCGAAGCACAGGTGATGTTGCGCTGGCCGTAGGACATCAACTGGGTGGCCATCTCCGCCAGCGGCATCTCCTCGGAACGCAGGGAGTTGGCCTTCAGGAGCATGGGGAGGTTGACGCCCGCGAGCACTTCCAGCTTACCCGACTGGCAGCGCTCCGAGCACATCATCAGCGACTCCTTACAAGGAGTGCCGCCGAAGAGGTCGGCCATGACGATGACGCCATCGCCCTGGTCCACGCCGCTGACCGCCTGCCGCATCTTCACCCGGAGGTCCTCGACAGAGGTCCCAGGCTCGATGTTGCAGGTCGCCACCGCGGGCAGCTTGCCCACGATCTGCTCAGCGGTCGCCACCAGCTCGTCCGCCAGACGTCCGTGCGATGCCACTACGAGGCCGACCATGATCACCTCTCACCAGCCCCCCCGGGCTGCCTGACTACGCCTGAATGGTGCGATGCGCAACCCCCACCGAAAGTTTCCGCTGGCACCCAAGCCTGCTCCCTACCCCATCCCACCTCCTCTTGCAGGAAGAACGTAAGACAGGTCCCGCCCCACCGCCCACAATTTCACGGCCCAGGAAACGAAAGGCTGTCGGCTGCCAGACGAGGAAGCAGTGCGGGCAGGCGGGAAGGACCCCCCTTCCCCGCGCATCGCCCTCTCGACCAGATGGAGGTCCGTGGACAGGGGTGTGAGGACGGAGGTGGAGGACGCGGGTACGGCCCCCATGTCGGTGGGTGAGCGAGGGCTCAGCCAGCGGGGAACCACCAGCTCAGCTCGAGGACGATCGAGGTGAAGGTGGCGCCCACCACCGAGCCCCCGGGCCCACGGCCCGTGCGCGGGGCGGGAGGGCTGGGAACGGCGCCTACTCCTTCTCGATGTCCCGGTCCCAGAGCTGCACGCGCGGGTGGTCCCCGGACAGACGCTTGCGCAACTCCTCGGCGATGGCCACCGAGCGGTGCTTACCGCCCGTGCACCCCAGCGCCACCGTGAGGTACGCCTTGCCCTCCTTCTGGTAGCGCGGGAAGAGGAACTGGCAGAGGTCCACCACCTTCTCCACGAACTGCTGCGTCTCCTCGCGGTCCAGCACGTACGCGGCCACGCGCGGGTCCTTCCCCGTCAGCCCCTTGAGCTCCGGGACGAAGTACGGGTTGGGCAGGAAGCGCACGTCGAGGACCAGGTCCGCCTGCGGCGGCACGCCGTGACGGAAGCCGAAGCTCATCACCGACAGAGAAGGCCCGCTCGCCGGCTCCGGGTTGAAGCGCGCCTGCACCATGCGCTTGAGGTCGTGCACGTTGAGCGCCGACGAGTCGATGACCTGGTCGGCCATCTCCCGCAGGTCCTTGAGCGCCTCGCGCTCGGCGCGGATGCCCTCGGCCACGCTGCCCGTGGGGGCCAGCGGGTGACGGCGGCGCGTCTCGCTGAAGCGGCGGATGAGGCTCTCGTCGCTGGCGTTCAGGAAGAGCACCTCCACGTGGTGCCCCGCCCGGCGCACCTCGTCGAGCACCCGGGGCGCCTCCTGCAGGAAGATGCCCTCGCGCGCATCCACCACCAGCGCCAGGTGCTCGAACTGGCCGCCACCGGCGAGCTCGGTCAGCTTGGGCAGCAGCAGCACCGGCAGGTTGTCGATGCAGAAGAAGTTGACGTCTTCCAGGGCGCGGATGGCGGTGGACTTGCCCGAACCGGACATGCCCGTGATGACGACGATGTGCTTGGCCGGAGCGGTGCTCACTCGACTTCCTCACCCATGGAGCGGCGCGTCGCCCCTTCGGCGATGGCGCGGTTGAGTCTCTCGGCGAACTCCCTCGCCGAGTGGTGGCCCTGCTGCTTGAGCAGCTGGTTGCGCGCGGCCACCTCGATGATGGTGGTCATGTTGCGGCCCGGGCGCACGGGGACCACCGAGAGCGGGATGTCCACGCCCACGATGCTCATGAACTTGTCCTCCACGCCCAGCCGGTCGTACTCCTGCTGCGGGTCCCACTCGTGCAACTCGATCACGAGCTCGATCTTCTTCCGCTCCCGCACCGAGGCCACGCCGAACAGGTCCTTGATGTTGATGATGCCCAGGCCGCGGATCTCCATGTGGTGACGGATGACGGGGTTGCCCGCGCCATACACCACGCCGGGCCGGCGCCGCGTCACGTCCACGATGTCGTCCGCCACCAGCCGGTGGCCGCGCATCACCAGGTCCAAGGCAATCTCACTCTTGCCGATGCCACTCTTGCCCAGCAGGAGGATGCCCACGCCGAACACGTCCATCAGCACGCCGTGGAGGCTGCTGGACTCGGTGAGCGCCTCCTCCAGGAAGGCCTGAACCTGCTGGATGAAGGAGCTGGAGAGCAGCGGGGTGCGCATCAGCGTGAGCCCCGCCCTCTCGCACGCCTCCACCAGCGCGGGCGGCGGAGCCAGGTCCTTGGTCACCACCACGCAGGCCAGCTCCTCCTTGAAGAGCGAGTCGAGCACCTCGCGCTGGCGCTCCATGGGAAGGGTGCCCAGGAAGGAGACCTCGGTATTGCCGAACACCTGGACCCGGTGCGGATGGAGGTGCTCGGTGAAGCCCGTGAGAGCCAGCCCCGGCTTCTGGATGCGCGAGGAGGTGATGCGGTGTTGCAGCCCACGCTCCCCCGCCACCAGGGTCAGCCGGAGCTCGTACTCGCGGTCTTCGAGGAGTTGGGACACCCGGATTGAGTTCATCGGCAGGGGTGGAATATCACCCGCCGGACCTTTTGCGTGGTGAACCCTCATGTCCGCTCCCACTCCCACCCCTGGAGAATCCACCGAGCGGCCCCTCGCTCGGGCCATCCTCGTGCTGGCGCTCGGGGTGGGAGCCGCACTCCGGGTGTGGTTGGGCCTGTCGAATGACGGCATCTACTGGCCGGACGAGGTCTATCAAAGCCTGGAACCGGCCCACCGTCTCGTCTTCGGCTACGGCCTGCGGGCGTGGGAGTTCATCGAGGGGGCGCGAAACTGGGCCCTGCCCGGGCTGGTGGCGGCCCTGTTCGAGCTGGCCACGTGGGTGGGGCTGGGGGAGCCGCGCGGGTACCTGGGCCTGACGCGAGGCGTCTTCGCGCTGCTCGGCGCGGCCACGGCCTGGGGGAGCTGGCGGCTGGCAAGGGCGTACGGGGCGTCGGCACTGGCCTCGGCGGCGGGGGCCAGCCTCTTCGCGCTCACGGCGGTGCCCCTGTACTTCGCCCCCCGGGCCATGAGCGAGAACGCCTCGGCGCTGCCCGTGGTGCTGGGACTGGCCCTGGCGCTCACCCCGGGGGCCTCGCGGCGCGCGGGGGTGGCCGGGGCCTCGCTGCTGGGGCTGGCCGTGCTGCTGCGCCTGCAGAATGGCGTCTTCTGCGTGGGCCTCCTCGGGGTGCTGGTGGCGCGGCGCGACTGGCGGGGGGCGCGTGATGCGCTGGCCGTGCTCGCCGGGTGGGCCTTCCTCTTCGGGCTGCTGGACCGGCTCACCTGGGGCCGCTGGTTCCACTCGGCCATCGTCTACCTGGACTTCAACCTCCTGCAGGGCAAGGCCGCCCTCTGGGGCACCGCGCCCTTCGAATACTACGGCCGCGTCCTGATGCGCTCCATGGGCGCCGTCACGGTGGTGGGCGTGGGGCTCTCACTGCTCGCGGCGAGGAGGGCCCCGGGCCTGCTGGGCATGGCCGCCGCCTTCTTCCTGCTCCACGCGCTTCAGCCGCACAAGGAGCTGCGCTTCCTGGTGCCCGTGCTGCCCCTGTTCGCCGCGCTCGCCGGCGTGGGGCTGGACGCGGTGCTGCGCCACCTGCCGCCCTCGCCCGCGCGGCTGGCCCTGCCCCTGGCGGTGGTGGCGGTGGCGGGCTTCTCCGGCCTGCGCGTGGGGCGGCTCACCTTCGGGGACCTGGGGCAGTACGAGGACCTGAAGCCCCGGGCGAGCGCCTGGGACGACTTCGGTCCCCTCAACCGGCTGCTCATCACCGCCGGGCGGCTCCCGGACGTGTGCGGCCTGAAGGTGGAGGCGGTGCACCTGGCCTGGACGGGCGGCTACAGCTACTTCCATCGCGACGTGCCCCTCTACGCCCACAACGGCCCGGGACACGCGTCCGGCCACTACAGCCACGTCCTCACCGTGGCGGGAGGGGCGGTCGCGGGCGAGGTGGTGGCCTCCGAGGGCCCGTTCGTCCTCGTGCGGCTGCCGAACACGCGCTGCGCTCCGGACCCGGCCTGGAGCTCGCGTCTCCCGTGAGCCGACGTTCGTACGCGAGGGCCATTCCCACCGCCGCGCCGCGCTGCTAATCCGGAGCGTCTATGTCTGACTGCATCTTCTGCAAGATTCGCGATGGCCACATCCCCGCCAGGGTGTTGCACAAGGACGAGCAGTGCATGGCCCTCGAGGACGTCAATCCCCAGGCCCCCACGCACCTGCTCGTGATTCCCCTGGAGCACATCCCCACGGTGAATGACCTCACGGGGGACCACCGCGAGCTGGTGGGCCACCTGTACCTCACCGCGGCGAAGCTGGCCCACCAGCGGGGAATCGCCGACAAGGGCTACCGGCTGGTGATGAACACGCACCGCGACGCCGGACAGACGGTGTTCCACATCCACCTGCACGTGCTCGGCGGACGCCCCATGGAGTGGCCACCAGGCTAGCTGTCGGTGGAGTGCGCGCGCGTGGTAGAAAGGCATCCACCGTCTCTCCTGGGATGCCGTAGCCATGTTCAGCGCCGCGACCTCGTCGCGCAACCGCCTGGCGTATTCCACACTCGCCCTGCTGCTGGCCGGGGCGGCGGGAGCGGTCAACGCCACCAGCTTCTTCGCCTTCGGCCAGCACCTCACCCACATGACGGGGCACGTCTCCGCGGTGGGCGAGGCGGTCGCGACGGGACGGTGGAGCGGCGCGCTCGTGGCCGGCAAGCTGGTTCTCGCCTTCGTCGTGGGTGCCATCACCGCCGCGGCGCTGCTGGATGCCTCGCGCCACCGGCGGCGCGGCCGCCACACCCCGGCCCTCTTCGTGGAGATGGTGACCCTGGGCGCCATCGGCCTCTGGACGCACGAGCACCCCGAGAGCAACGAGCCCACGCTCATGTGGGGCCTGGCCTTCGCCATGGGGCTGCAGAACGCGCTCGTCACCCGGGTCTCGGGCGCGGTGGTGCGCACCACCCACCTCACCGGAGTGCTCACCGACATCGGCATTCAACTGGTGCGCATGGTCGTCTGGGTGCGCGACGGCGTGCGCGAGCGCGGTCTGCTCGGCCTCTGGCACAAGGTGCGTGAGTTGCCCTCGGCCGAGCAGTTCGAGCGCACCCGGCTCCACCTGGGACTGGTGCTCGCGTTCCTGAGTGGCAGTGTGCTCGGCTCGGCCCTCTTCCTGCGCATCGGCGCGCCCGCCATGGCCACCCCGTGCGTCGTGCTGCTCCTGGTGATGGCGCTCGACGTCAGCCCCGCCGGGGCCCGCGCGCCCGCCACCTGAGCGGGAGGAGGTTCGAGGCAGGCCTCGTCCACCTCAAAAGTCTGGCTCGCACGTCCAGGGCTGACCGTCCGAATCGCGGCGGCATTTCTGGTGGGGTTCACATGCTCCGGGGACGTCCGGGTCACACGGCGTCCGGCACCTGGACTGATGACAGACGAGCCCCTCGGGACAAGAGCGCCCACCCGAGCCGCAGAACGTGACGCACTCCATCCAGGCTTCGCCTGGACGGTTTGGAGGCTCGCGCACCAGACACTTCTGTCCCTCGGGGCAAGACCGCTGCTGACAGTTCTGGCCGCGAACCGCGGCGCACACCGAAGCAAGCTTGTCGGCCCGGATGCACTGCTGACCTTCTGGACAAGACCGGCCCTCACACGTGGGCAGGCAGGAAGGGCCGTAAAGGCTGTCGTTGCAGAAGAATCCCTCGGTGCAGCTCGCGGGCTCCTCCAACCGGCAGGGGCGGCCACACCGTCCCTGACAGGAAAGCCCCGGCCCACACCCATACTCACGTGTGTCGGATGATGCCAGGCAGGGCTCTCCCTCCCTCCTGACCCCCACGAGCGCACAGATGCGGACCCGGGAAACGCCATCCCGCAGAGGCATGATGCGGCAGGTGAATCCCTCCGAGCAGTCCTGGTCCGTCACGCACCTGCTGTCGGTACAGTAGCTCGTCATGAATCGCGTATCGAAGAGACAGCCGAGCGGAGACTCACACTCATCGCTCCTCTGACATTGGCGTCCATAGGTCAGCAGGCCCTGGCGTTCCCCGGGAGAAAGCATCGGGATCATCCTCGGGTCCGAAGCCTGTCGCGCCCCTCGGTTGAAGAGCGTGAGGAGCAACCCGGCCAACGGCGCCACGAGAAGCAGCCCGACAAGAATGGCGAGCGGCATACGCCACTTCATTGGTAGATGACCCGGCATTTTGGCGGGCACTCGAGCGACTCCCAGGCTTCAGGATTCGCACAGAGTGCCCTCCAGGTAGGTACATCCAGGGGGCAATCCTCCTCGTGCAGCATCTCGTCGATGTCCTGGGCCGTGGCCCGATCGATGGTGCCTCCCCGTCCCCATGCGTGTGGACATCCCGTGCAGACAGCCAGCAGCAGCGTCGAACAAGCGATGAGTCGCCAATTCATACACCCCCTGGGGAAGACGAGGAGTATAGGGTAACAGGAGCAGGGTCGACGGCTCGTGAGCCCAGGGTTCCCTGACAGCGCTTCACCTGCTCGTGCGGGCCATCGGGCAGGATGATGCGCGCGAGCACCAGCGCGTCACCAGGAAGAAGCCTGGCGAGGAAGCCCTCGCCGGGCGGGCGCTCCTTCCCGGCGTGGTCCCTCTCCTGTCCATCCCTACCTTCCATGAAAGGAAGTGGACGGATTTCCCTCAGGAGAGAGACGATGAAGCGCTGGTTGGGATGGACGGTCGTTCTGGGGCTGGGTGGAGCGCTCGCCGCGGGTTGCGTCCAGAATCAGGAGCAGGGCGCCAAGGTAATGGGCCCGCCCTACACGCCCGAGCAACAGAAGTACAAGTCGCCCCCCGGCTCGGACGCCGAGAGCCCTCAGGGTGGCTCCGGCAGCGCGGGGCTTTCCACCGGCGACCGATGGCAGACCCACCCGGACTCCGCGGCGCGGGAAGACCAGGGGCCCTACATGCTCAGCCAGCCCCAACCGGTGCCCCGCGAGCGCAGGGCCGCGCCCCTGGGCGTGGGCTCGGGCACGGACTCGGCCCGGAAGATGGCCATGGACCAACTGAAGTAGGTGTCAGGGCACGCTAGCGACGCTCGGCCGGCCCTCGTGCCCGCGGGGCGAACAGGCGCGCTCCCGAGGGCGCGCTCGCCATCTCCATGGGCACACCGTACAGGGCCTCGAGCCGCTCGCGTTGGAGCACGTCCGACGCGGGGCCCTGGGCCAGCACCAATCCGTCACGCATCAGCAGCACGTGCGTGGCGAAGGCCGCCGCGAGGTTGACGTCGTGGAGCACCGCCACCGCGCCCAGGCCCGCGTCCACCCGCTCGCGCACGCGCTCCAGCGCCCCCACCTGGTGGGCCACGTCCAGGAAGGCCGTGGGCTCATCCAGCAGCAACAGCCTCGGTTGCTGCACCAGCCCGCGCGCCAGCAGCAGCATCCGGCGCTCGCCTCCGGACATGGCCTCGCAGGAGCGCTCCGCCAGGTAGGCCACCTCGAGCTCCTCCATCACCTCCCGCGCCAGCGCCTCGTCGCTCGCCGAGGTGAGCCCCCACAGTCCCAGGTGCGGGCTGCGCCCCATCAGCACCAGCTCCAGTCCGCTGAAGCCCTCGGCCGACTCGACGGTCTGTGGCACCCACGCCACCTGCCGCGCCAACGCCCGCGCCTCCCACTCCGAGCGATCCCGCCCCAGCAGCCGGATGACTCCGCGCGTCCAGGGCATCGCTCCGAGCACGCTTCGCAGCAACGTGCTCTTGCCCGTGCCGTTGGGCCCGAGCACCGCCCACAGCTCTCCCGCACGCACGGCGCAGTCCACGCCCCGCAGCACGGGCGAGGGCCCATAACCGGCGCTCAGTCCCTGGATGTCGAGGAGCGTGTCCACCACGTGTCGGGAGGGCCTCGGCCTACGAGCCGTTCTTCTTCTTCTGGATGTCCCGGTACAGCGCCTTCACCTTGCCGAGCACCTCGGCGTCCTCGACGTCACCCAGGCCCACCACCTCGGCCTCCAGGTTCTCGTAGCGGCTGCACAGGAACTCGAGGTTCTCGCAGGCGTGGATCTTCGTGAGCGCCTTGTAGGCGGTGCGCGTGCGCGCCCACTCCTTCATCAGCATCGACTGGGGCGCACGCGAGGAGATGCCACCCGTGCGCTTGCCGCGCTGGGAGGGGCGCTTGACGGGAGCGGATGCCGCCGCGTCGTTGGACGCGGACGAGAGCGGAGCGAGGTTGGTGTCCGTGTCCGACTCCGTGTCGGGAGCCACGGCGAGCGTCCCCTCCGGAGCGGTGGCGGGCGGTCCCGCATCCCCCACCTCGGAGGTCCCCGCGTCAGCGGCCACGGCCTCGAGTGTGGCCACGGTGTCTGGCCCTCCGGCGGAGCCCGACTCCTCCGCGACAACCTCGATGGGAGCCGGCTCCGAGGGCTCGTGGGCCTGAGAGGACGAAGGGGCCGACGGCGACGGAACCAGGCCCGCCTTGGTGCCCGGCGGAGACAGGGGGCGCGGGGCCGGAGGCTTCACCGACTCCGACTGGCGCTGCTTGAAGAGGAGGACGGCCCCCACGCAGCTCCCCAGCAACAGGACGAGTCCCAGGGAGATCCACACCCACGAGCGCCTGGGCCGCTGGGGCATGGCCGTGCGCCTGGTGATTTCGTGCGAAGGCGGCCGGACCTCTTTCTCGGTGCGCTCCCCGGAGTCGTTCTCCGCCGCCCTGTTCCGGGAGGGAACGGGCGCCATCCTCGGAGAGGACTGCGGACGTGGGGAGACGGCGGGGAGGCCCGTCGAGGTCGTGCGGCGACGGGCTCCACGTGCACCGGACCGTGGCCTGCCACCCTGGGACACCTCTTCCTGCTCCGTTTCCTGGAAGAGCGACTGATCCAGCACCACGCGCGGCTGCGTGTCCTCGTGGTAGACGTCCGGCAGGGAGATGCGCGGCTGCGTGTCCTCGTGCGCGATGGACGACAGATGGATGCGCGGCTGCGTGTCCTCCAGGCGCACGTCCACCTCGGGCGGGCTCTCCTCGGCGGGCAGCTCGCCCTCGCCCTGCTCGTCCTCCTGGGGCAGGTCCTGCTCCCGGGTCTCGACTTCCTCCCCGGCCTGGGCCTCCTCCCACGACATGTCCGAGGACGGGTCCTGCTCCGCGTTCCACGCGGGCAACTCCTCTCCCGTATCCTCATACGACTCGGCCAGCTCCTCCCGCACCTCCCCCGGCGACTCGTGGGCGTCCGGCCCTTCCTCCAGACCGAGCTGCGGCGACCAGGCCGGGGTGTCCTCGATGGCCACCGGAGCGGGCGGCGGAGGCGCGGCGGGCGTGGCCCGCGCGGTGGGTGCCGTCACGCCGGGCGGAATGGAGGCCCGCAGCATGGCGGTGGATACCGGCACCTCGCGCGTCGGAGTGGTCGAGCGCGACGCACCGAGCGGCACCGGCGTGGAGACCCTGGGGGTGGCGGGCGCAGTGAGGCCCGACACATCCACCGTGGGCGAGCCCCCGGGTGAGGGCGACGACGCGCGGCCGCGCGCGGACTCCTCGATGGCCTCCACGGCGACGGCGGGCCGGGTGGGCTCCTCCACCACGACGGCCGGCCGTGTCTCGCCCTCGTCGCGCGCGGGACCACCGTCGCGCGTGCGCGGCGTGGGCCGGAAGGACAGCGGCTCCACGGGACCATCCAGCCGGATCGTCTTCGGCGGCAGCGTGGAGGCGGCTCTCGGCGCAGCGCCCTCCGGCATGTCGATCACCACCTGCTCCGGCTCGGCCGGGCGCCCCGCTTCCTTGAGGCTCGCGAGCAGCCGCCGCTCGCCCTGGTACTCGGAACCGAAGAGCTCATGCATGTACCGGCTGACGCTCTCGGGGCCCGCTCCCGGGTCCAGCTCCAGCATGCAGGCGGTCAACCTGCCGCGCAGTTCCTCCGCCGTCTGGAAGCGCTGCGCGGGGTCCACCGCCAGCGCCTTCATCACCAGTTGCGCCACCGCGGGCGGCGCGGACGGCATCACCTCGCCCAGGGGCCGGATGGCTGGCTGCACCACCGCGGACATCAGCTCGCCGGGAGGCAGCAGGTCGAAGGGGTTCCTCCCGGAGATCAGCTCGTACAGACACAGGCCCACCGCGTACAGGTCGCTGCGCCTGTCCACCGGCTGGTGCCGCGCCTGCTCCGGCGACATGTAGAGGAACTTGCCGAGGATGATGCTCGGGTTCGTCTTCGCCGCGCTCAGCCGGCTCTTGGCCAGGCCGAAGTCGATGACCTTCACCTCCCCCTCGTAGGAGATGAGGATGTTCTGCGGCGAGATGTCCCGGTGCACGAGGTTCAGCTCGCCCTCGTCATCGCCCTTCTTGCGGTGCGCGTACGCGAGCGCGTCCAGCACCCGGCCCATCACGAACAGCACGAAGGTGAGGGGCAGCGGCTTCTGCCTGTCGCGCGCCCTCGCCGCCACCTTGCGCAGGTCCTTGCCGTCCACGTACTCGAGGGCCATGTACGCTTCGCCCTCGTGCAGCCCCATGTCCAGCACCTGCGCGATGGAGCCGTGCGTCAGCTTCACCAGCGTGCGCGCCTCGCCCACGAAGCGCTCGACGAACTCGGGGTCCGCCGCCAGCTGCGGCAATATCTTCTTGATGACGCACAGCTTCTCGAAGCCCTGCACGCCCTCCAGCCGCGCCAGGAAGATCTCCCCCATGCCGCCCGTGGCCAGCTGGGACAGCAACGTGTAGCGGCCGAACGGGACCGGCCGGAACGGACGCAGTCGAGCGTTCGAAGACGTGGGGTTCATGCCGGACGCGGGGCGATCATGCTCGGGTGGGGGGTGGCCATGCTCGCATGGAGCCGGGTCCAAGTGCGAGTCTCAACCCGCCCTACACCCACCTACACACCCATCAACGCACACCGGGGTTGGTGAGCTGGGGGATTTCCTCGTCCACCACCTCGAAGGCGGCGACCTTGTCGCGAGGAGGGCGGATGAGGCGCTCGCCCAGGGGCATGACGTCGAAGCGGGCACCGATGACGGCCAGCGTCTTGCCGGTGATGAGCACCTGCCCGGGCATGGCGGTGCCGGCCAACCACGAGGCGACATGCACCCCCTCGCCGACGGCCGTGTACGAGGGACGGGAGTCGGGGCCCACCATGCCCACCATGGCGCGGCTGGTGCTGATGCCGATGCGCAGCTCGCACCGCTCGTCCATGGGGCGGCGGGCCATGTGGCGCTCCCAGTCGGCCCGCAGGGCGAGCGCGGCGCGCACGGCGCGCACGGCGTCATCGGGCCTGGCGTAGGGCGCGCCGAAGAGGGCACGCAGCGACTCACCGACGAAGGCCTCCACCGTGCCCTCGAAGCTGAAGACGAGGCCCCCCAGGCGCGAGTGGAAGTCGTTGAGCAGCACGGTGGCGCGCGCGGTGCCGACGCGGGGGCACAGCGCGCCGAAGCCGACGAGCTCCGCGTGGACGACGGTGAGGTTGCGCTCCTCCAGGCCGGGCAGCTTGCCGCCGGCGCGCTGGGCCTCGGACGCGCGTCGCTCGACCATCTCCGGGCCGTGGAAGCGCTCCAGGTGGTGGCGCAGGGTCTGGCCCGCCGAAGTGGAGGAGAACTTCTGCACGCCAGTGGCCACCAGGTGCGCCACGGCGGTGCAGGCATCGAGCATGACCTCCAGCTCGGTGTCGTTCCTGGCGGAGGTGTTGACGTAGAGGACGCCGGCGAAGGGCGCCTCCAGCCCGATGGGGATGCAGAGCACCCGGTCCACGCCGTAGAGGATGACGCTCTCGCGGCTGGCGAAGCGGCGGTCGTCGCGCACGTCGCCCACCAGGAGCGCGCGGCCCTGGCGCAGGGCCTCGTCGACGATGCCATCGGAGACGGGGACCTCGCCCTTGGCGAGCGCGCCGCGGTGGCGCACGGCGGCGGGCACCAGCACGCCGGTGGGGTGACGCAGCAGCACCACGGCGGTGGTGGCGCCGATGCGCTCGAGCACCCGGTCCATGGTGGTCTCGAGGAAGGCCGTCAGGTTGGAGGCGGTGGCGAGCGCCTCGGCGGTGTGGAAGAGGAGGACGAGCGTCTCGTAGGCGCCGCGCGGGCCGGTGGGCGGAGCCGGCGCGATGGGCGCCGCGGTGGCGGGCGTGCCGTCATCCAGGGGGCCGGAGAAGTTGTCGAGCGCCCGCAGCAGCTCCACGCTCTTGACGTTCTTGGCGAGGATGACGGAGGGCCCCACGTCATCGCCATGACCGAAGCGGCGCACGCCCCCGGCGCCCAGATCCACCATCTCCGTGGCGGCGTTCTCCACCTTGTCGGGCTGGCGGACGGAGAGGGTGTTCTCCCCCAGGGAGATGGTGTCGCCGGGTTGCAGATCGATGCTGCCCTGGAGGGGCGAGCCGTTGACGCGACTGCCGTTGCGGCTGCCGAGGTCCTCGATGGACAGGGAATCGCCTTCCACCACGAGGCGGGCGTGCCGGCGCGAGACGAGATCGCCCCCCAGAACGATGTCGTTCTCATCCGCGCGGCCGAGGTGCGTGATGCCCTCTGGCAACTCGTAGGCGGTGTCGAAGTACCCCGGACCGTTGATGATGATCTGCCACATCGCGGCGGGGAGATTACACGACCCGGCCCACCTCCGCGTCCCTTGACACGCGAGTCAAAACTGACATCACCGAGGCCGGTGGAGCCACACCGACTCCCCCACCCGCACCGCCTTGAAGGACTGGAGCGGGCGGGTGGCGGGACCGCGCAGCACCCGGCCGTCCTCGCCGAAGCGCGAGCCGTGGCACGGGCACTCCAGGAGGGACTCACCGGGAACGTAGGTGACATGGCAGTCACCGTGCGTGCAGATGTGCCAGACGGCGGCGAAGCAGCCCGACGCGGTGTGCAGCACCAGCGCGTCGAGCAGGGCGTCGGGGCGGCGCACCACCGCCGAGCCACCCCGCGCGCGCAGCTCGGGGTGGTCGGAGAGCTTCACCTCCACCCAGCCGTCCTCGGGGCGGCCGGGCGAGACACCGCAGACCTGCTCATCGGAGAGCACGGTGGCCTCGCGCCACTCGGGGCCGCAGCCGGCGCAGAGGGCGGCGAGAGCACAGGTGCCCTGGAGCAGCGAGCCGAGCACGGCCCGCCGCTCCACCCGCGACTCCGAGTCCGGAGGAGGGCGGGACATGCGCGTCACCTCCACTCGCAGATGGGCGAGCCGTTCACCACCGCGACCGCGTCCAGGTCGAACCCGCCCGCGGAGGAGCCATAGGAGTTGGACCCGCTGTCACGGATGCGGATGAAGCGGGCCCGGGCCACGCCGAGGGCAGACAGGTCGAAGCCATCACCGCCCGCCATGGCCGGGTCGGTGGGGCTGATGCCATTCTCCGGTGAAGAGCTCACCGGCTTCACGCCCGCGCAGCCGGGATAGCCACCGGCCCTGTTCGTGGGGTCGCAGGGGAAGTCGCGCCACGTCTGGCCGTCCTCGCTCACCGAGACCACGCCCGTCTCCGCGAAGTACCCGAAGGGGTTCTCGAAGACGAGCAGGTCCACACCGGGCCCATCCACCACGCCGATGTCGGTGAGCTCGAGGACGATCTCCCCGCTCCTACCGAGGGAGAGCACGTGCAGCGAGCCCATGCCGGAGCCCGTCCCGTGGGGAGGCCCGAGCACGATGTCCGGGTAGCCGTCCTGACCGAAACCAGCCTCCTCCCCGGGAGAGAAGGACACGACCTTGTCCGCGAACGGGTCGTTGTCGCTCTGGCACACCAGGACCTGGGGGGGCTCCTCCTCGGAGGGACCCCCGCAGCCCACGGCGAGCAGGGACATGACGAGCCAGGCGCTCCAGCGAGCCACGGTGCCGTGCGTCCTCATGGCTATTGCTTCTGCTGGAGGCGGACGAGCCGGCGGCCGTTCTTGTCCTTCACGCCGACGAGCAGGTCCGGGCCCATGGGCGCCATCGACACCACGTTGGTGCAGGTGTTGCTGGTGGTGAGCACGGGCGTGAGGTCGCCCGCGGTGACGGCTTCGGGGTTGATGCCGCCTGGCGTCAGCTCGATGCGCGAGACGTCGCGAGTGGCCGTGAAGGTACCGCGATGCAGCGCCACGCCACTGCCGAACCCCGCGACCGACTGGAGGTCGTTGCCCGAGTAGATTTCAGGCGCGTTGGTGGTGGAGAGGGCAAGGGTCGACCTGCTCGAGACCGCCGGCGTGTACAGCGCGGGGGACACCGCATGCACGTGGTTGATGTAGGGGGCCCAGGGGTCGCTGGAGGAGCTGTCGGGGACGCTGTAGCCGAACACGGCGACCTTGTCGCTCGTCACCGCCGAGTAGCCGCTGGCGGCGAGTACGTTCGTGGTCGGGAAGGTCGCCAGCTTCGAGCCCTGGAAGGGCTTGGACGCCACATTCAGGGCGTAGACGGCGAGACCGCCCTGGGACGCGCCGTCGATTCCCAGCCCATTGATGAAGAAGGCGCCGGACACGGCGGCGGCGGAGAAATTGCCGGGCGCGGAGATGTAGACGGAGTCCTTCGGGGTGGCGGTGTCATAGACGAGCACATTGCCGGGACTGCCCTCGGCGCCCCGGGTGTACCCGGTCAGCAGCCGGGTGCCATCATTGGTGAGGAACCCGCTCGGGTACGTGCTGTTGCCGCGATCCGCATCGGGAACGACGGCGTAGAGGGCCGCCGACCCCAGGGTGACGTTCGGCCAGGTGCCGAGCGCGTAGATGCTGTCATCGGCGACACTGGTGTTGTCGGTATTGCGCAGGCCATACAACGTGTACTCGCTACCGCTCTGGATGACCGTCACCGCGCCGATTCCCTCGGGAACCGTGGCGGACTCGGCGGCGGCGAAGCCGGTCTGGAGCTGCAGCGTGCCGAGCTTCGGATCATGCGGCAGATCCGCGCACGCGACGCCCGCGTCCGTCCCGGCATCCGAGCCCGTCCCGGCGTCCGTACCCGCATCCGAGCCCGTCCCGGCATCCGAACCCGTCCCGGCATCCGAGCCCGTCTCGTTGGGGATGTCCTGCGTCACGCAGCGGTTGTCCACGCAGGCGAACTGCTTGCCCTCGCCGACGTTGCCCTTCCGGGCGCAGTCGAACCGATCCACGCACTCCGGCTCGCAGCCGGTGACCAGCAGCCCCAGCGCCGCGGCGCTCAGAGCCACCGAGAAGCGACCGAACCACCGCGAACCCTTCATTGCCGTCTTCATGCGCGTCCTGCTCCTCGCCCCCGCGGGCGCAATGCCTGCGAGGGGAAGCGGGGGCGGGATGCGAGGGGGGACACGGCCCGAACGAGGACGCACCCGCCACGCACCCGCTGCCTCCCCTCGGAGGCCTCGGTGATGTCCGTGCCGGGTGGCACGGGTCCTCGGCAGGTTTTCGGACTCACGGGCGCCCTACTGACCGTCGCTTCCCAGCCCTCGACAGAGGACCAGTGCTTTCCTGACGGCGTTCGTTCCCGTTCACCGCTGCGGGGCAGTCCCGGACTCGCACCGGGTTCCCTCGAGCCTCCACCCCAGGGTGGAGGAACCGAAGACGGGGCGCGGGATATGGCGGACGGCTTCTGTTGTCAATGGGAGTACCGCGGGCGGGATTCGAACCCGCAACCTCTGCGTTCTGAGCGCAGCACCTCTACCAGGTTGGGCTACCGCGGCATGTATTCACTGCGAGTGCCGAAGGCGGGATTCGAACCCGCAACCACCAGACTCTCGATCTGGGGCCTCTACCAAGTTGGGCTACTCCGGCAACGGAGACTGCTGGACTGCGAAGAGCGGTCGGCGGGAGTCGAACCCGCGTTCACCTGAGTGGCGCTCAGGGGCCTCACCTCTCGGCCACGGCCGCATTGCGAGCGCTTCCGCAGGGAATCGAACCCTGTTCACACGGTAGACGGCCGTGCTGCGATCCAATCGCATCCGGAAGCTTCTGACTGCGAGTACCCCGTACGGGAGTCGAACCCGTCTTTCCGCATTGAGAGCGCGGTGTCCTTCGCCGATAGACGAACGGGGCGGGAGCTCGGGAGCCGGAAAAGGAAGAGGCCGGGTCCCGTTTGCTGGGAGCCCGGCCTCTGAGCACCGTGCCGCGTCGTGTGACGAGGCTCGGAGCTCAGGTTCCAGGCGGTAGGCCGCGAAGGGACTCGAGGCCAACCAGAAGGTCCAGAGCGGTATCCAGACCGGTGCGCGAGAGCGCGTCGATGCCAGTGTCAGCGTCGTTGAGGTGCTCGGGGTTCATCGGGCTCTGCTTCGTCACCGTGGTCATGGTCACCGCTCCTTTCATCGAGAAAAGACGCGGCGGAAATCCGTTCCTGACAGCGCCCGCGCTTCACCCCGCCGACAGCCGCCCGCTCCGGTACAGCAGCGCCAGGAACAGCGGCCCTCCGAGGAGCGCCGTCACCACGCCCACGGGGGGCTCGGAGCCGAACAGCGGGATGGCCAGCCGCGTCAGCAGGTCGGCGAGCAGGAGGAACGCCGCCCCGCCGAGCGCGGAGAGCGGCACGAGCAACCGCTGGTCCGGCCCGAAGGCGAGCCGGAGCAGGTGGGGCACGATGAGCCCCACGAAGCCGATGAGCCCCGAGAGCACCACGGCGTCCGCCACGCTGGCGCTCGCCGCGAGCAGCAACCACCGCCGCGTCCAGACCACGGACACGCCGAGCGAGGCCGCGTCCTCGTCACCCAGCGTGAGCAGGTTGAGCCGCCCCGAGAGCGCCAGCATCACGCCGATGGCCACGGCCTGGAGGAGCGCGGACAGAAGGAGCGTCCCCGTGCGCTCGTAACCGAGCGTCCCCGCGAGCCAGTAGAGGATCTCCCCGAGCCGGTTCGGATCGGAGAGCGTCTTCACGAGCGTGATGACGGCGGAGGCGAAGGCGTTGAAGACGATACCGGTGAGGAGCACGGCATAGGGCGCGCGGCCACCGTGGCCCCGGCTGGCCGCGAGCACGAAGAGCATGGCCGCCACGGCCCCCACGAAGGCGAACAGGGCCGGCGCGGAGAGGCGCTCGAACCCGGCTCCGAGGCCCATGGCCACCTCCCCCACGGTGGCGAACCCGAGGGCCAGGGCGAGGGTGGCTCCGAGCGCCGCGCCACCGGACACACCGAGGACGAACGGGTCCGCCAGCGGGTTGCGCAACACGCCCTGCAACGTGACACCGGAGGCGGCGAGCCCCGCGCCCACGAGGGCCGCCAGCAGCGCACGCGGCAGGCGGACCGACCAGAAGATGACGGCACTGGAGGAGCTGGGATCGCCGAATGCGTCGGAGAGGGAGATGGGCTGATCGCCGAAGCGCACGGCCAGGAGGAACACCGCGAGCAACAGGACGAGGAACGCCCCACCGAGCCCGAGCGCTCGTGCCAGGGTGAAGCTCTTCCTCCCTCTCCCTCTGGGAGAGGGGCGGGGGTGAGGGTCTACCGTCCCCATCTCACGCATTCTTCACCCACGGACGAGGAATGACCCTCACCCTAGCCCTCTCCCAGAGGGAGAGGGGACATACACGGTCAGCGCACAGTACCCGCATCGGGCTTCATGGAGGGGTACAGCAGCGAGAAGAGCTCCTCCAGTCCTCTTCCGAGCGACGGCCCCGGCTGTAGCAACGCCATCGAGGGCACCTCCACCCATCGCGCTTGGGAGAGCCCCGGAAGCCTCACGAGCTTGTCCTTGCCCACGTCCACGTCCGCGGCATCCACCACCACGTCCGGCCGAGCAGTCAGCGCCCGTTCGAGCGAGTAGACGGGGTAGGCCGAGCCCGCGTCCGCCGCCACGTTGACGGCCCCCGCGTCACGCAACAGCTCGTCCGCGAAGGAGCCGGGCCCAGCCACCACGAGCGGCTCGAAGCCATAGACGAACAGGACGCGCCGCGGCTTCTGCGTCCTGGCGGCCTCACGCACGCGGGTGCGCGTGGACTCGATGCCCTGGACGAGGGCATTCGCCTCCTTCTCCCTTCCGAGCGCCTTTCCCACGGCGCGCAGGGCCGCCAGGGTATCCGCCACGGTTTGCAGGGGCAGCAGGAGCACGGGCACACCGAGCTCGGCCAGCTTCTCCACGGGCCGCTGGTTGCCAGGGCCGGGCTGCACGAGCAGGAGGTCCGGTTTGAGGGCCACCACGGCCTCGACGGACGGGTCGATGAAGCCGCCCACGCGGGGAAGGCCGGCCACTTCCTTGAGCTCGTCGAAGCGCGAGACGCCCACGAGCGTGCTCCCGGCCCCGAGGGCCAGCACCGTCTCCGTGAGTGACGGGGCGAGCGTCACCACACGCTTCACCTTCTCGGGAGGCTTGGGGCCCAGGAAGCGAGGGCCCACATGGGGAGGGGCGGCGTGCGCGACGGAGACGAGGCACAGCGCGACGAGCAGGACGAACGGGACGAGGCGGGTCTTCATGGGAGGCTCAAGGCATCGCGACGACATCACCGACGAGGGAGGGCTTGTTGTCGCGCGGGCAGACGAGAATGGGCGGCTCGGCACCGGGTCCGAATCCTCGCCGCTCCACGAGCGAGTCGCCCACCACCTCGATGACGAAGACACGGCCCGCGTTGTTGTCGCCGACGTAGGCGCGGTTGCCCACCACGGAGAAGCGGCCAGCCGAGGGCAGCGGGCACGACGTTCCCTCCGGGCACCGCAGCGCGAGCGAGGCGACCACCCGGTCGTCCGCGCCGAGCAGCACCAAGCCGGTCCCCCTCACGTCGATGAGGTTGAAGTCGCGGTCATAGGTCGTCCCACCGCCGCAGCTCACGAGCAGCCGCTCCCCCATGGAGACAACCCAGAACGGGTTGAGGCAGCCCTCGCCGAGCTCGATGAGCTCCACCGCGCGGGTGGTGGGGTCGATGCGGGCCAGGAACCCGGGGCCTCCGACGGTGAAGTCCCTCGGGTCCAGGTTGCCGAGGGCGGCGTACACCCGGCCCTGACGCGCGGCGATGCCGGCTGGCGTGGGGACGGTGGTACGGCCCGGGAAGGGCTTCAGGGCCTCGCCCGTAGGCAACGTGAAGACGTCCATGATGGCCGGCGCGGTGGGATCCGCCATCGAGACCCGGGCCACCTTGCCGCCCGCGGACGGGTCCGTCTGGAGATTGCCCAGCAGCGTGACGTACACGTCCGAGCCCGACTGCGTGAATCCGTACGGGTTGGTGTTCGCGCCGAAGTTCACGCTGCCCACGTTGGTGAGCGTGATGCCATCGGCGAAGCGGGGGCCGGGGCCGTTGGAGGGCTCCTCGTCGCGCCGGAGCACCTGCAGGGTGTTGCTGGTGGAGTTGAGGACGAAGACGTAGGGGTCGCGAACGAGGAGCTGGTTGGGCACCAGCCCCGTGGTGTTCCGGGCGGGCAGCTCGCCGTAGTCGGAGAGCCGGGCCTGGAGGAGCCGCATGGAGGCATCCAGCACCAGCAGCACGTCCTGCATGCGCGCGACGGACTGGGGACTGGTGCCCACCGCCACCGCGGGTCCCTTCACGTCCGGCCCCGCCTGGAGGCCCACCACCTGTCCGGTGTTGAAGCACGCGGCGACGAGGTCATAGGTGCACGTCCCACCGCGGCAGCTCTGGACGTCCGGGCACACGTTGCCACAGGTGCCACAGTGGAACGCATCCGTGCCGGGGTCCACACACGAGCGATCGCAGCGGACGGAGGACTCCAGGGTGCAGGCGGCCTTGCACTGCCCCTGCTCGCACACCTGGTCCGGAGCGCACGCCGTGCCGCCCTCGCCCGCGCAACCACCACAATGGGAGGGGTCCGACGCGGTGACGACACACTGGCCACCGCACACCGTGGCGCCCGAGCGACAACGGCAGGAGCCCTCGACACAGGCCTCCGTGGCGGAGCAGACAACCCCACAAGCCCCACAGTGAGACGAGGAGCTGGAGAGGTCGACACAGGCCTCACCACAGCGGGTCTGCGCCTCGACACACAGAGGGCCCTCGTCGGGACACCCCGCCAGCAGCAACAACACCATCACCAACGTCACCCGGCACAACACCGTGTATGCCCCCTCTCCCTCTGGGAGAGGGCTGGGGTGAGGGTATTTCCACGTCATGGAGGAGCCTCCGTCCTGGAAGCCGAAGAGGACTCGGAGGGGACACCCGGCTCGAAGGCTCCCGCCACCGACAGGAACACAGCACGGCCGGGGAGCGGATACCCGACGAAGTCCTCGGCGTGCACGTCGAAGAGATTCCGCACCTCGCCGGAGACCGTGAGCTCCGTGCGCGAGCCGAAGGTACTGGACAGGCCCGCGTGGACGAAGGTGCGTCCGGGCAGGGACATCGCGCCATCCCGGGTGAGGAAATGGGCCGACTGCGCCACCACCTCCACCCGACCCGTGAGCCACCGGGGGCCGCCCAGGACTCGCGCGGCCAGCTTGTGTCGAGGCCGGTAGGGCAGCTCGCGCAGGTAGAAACGCCCATCCCGCTGCAGGTCGCTCGAGACGGTGAGCGTATAGCTGAAGGCTCCGGAGAGGAGCGGATGGGGCCTCCACTCGCCCTCGGCCTCGAGCCCCACCACGCGGGCGTTGGCGAAGTTGTACGGCTTCGCCGCGCCGGGAGGGTAGGCCTCGTAGGAGATGAGGTCCTCATAGAGGCTGGCGAAGCCCCCCACCGAGGCGAAGGACACCTCCGAGCGGTGCACCACGGCCGCGTCCGCGTACAGCGCGCTCTCGGGGCGCAGGTCCGGGTTGGGCAGCAGCGTGCCCTGGCGCACGTACAGCTCCAGGAAGGAGGGCGCGCGGTGCGAGCGGCCCGCGTTGGCGCGCACCTCGAGGCCCGCGGGCAACGCCACGGTGACGCCCACCTTCGGGGACAGCAGCGTGTACGGGCCCGCCCGCTCCACGCGCAGCGATGGCGCGACGGTGAGCAGCCCATCCCACAGCAGCATCTCATCCATCGCCATCACGCTGGCGCGCAGCCACGTCGGCTCGCCACCGGAGGCGGCGTTGGTCTCCGCGGCGGACACGGACTCCCCGCCCACGCCCACCAGCGCGGACAGCGAATGCCATCCGCCCAGCAGCACCTGCCCCTCGACCTCCATCCCACCGAGCAACTGCACCTGTGCGTCCCGCTGTCCCCACGGACCACCGGACAGCGCCAGCCGGTCCCGCCGGAAGTACGCGCGCGCGTTCGTCCGCACACCGCCCGGCAGCGTGCCCGCGAGCCGCAGGTTGGCCGAGCCACGCCCTCCGGACTGCCGCGCGTCCTCGCTCGGGTTCTGCGCGGTGCCGGCGAGGCCCCGCTCGTCGAAGGACAGCTCGCCCAGCAGGTCCGCCAAGAAACCCCGGCCGAGCTCCCTGCGCAACCGCAGCAGGCCTCCGGCGCCCCGTGCGTCGTTGTTGGTGCGCTGGCGCTCGATGAGCGCGTCTCCGGGCAGCGTGGGGCTCGGGTCGAAGGAATACGGAAAACGCCCGCTGGAGGTGCCTCCATGGACGAGCAGCAAGGCCTCGCCGCCCGCGAGCGGCCCCGTGGCGGACAGCCACCCCGTGGCCGTGTCCCAGCTCCCGTAGGAGAGCTCTCCCGCCACGCGCGGAGTCGCCCCGGGACGGCGGGTGATGACGTTGATGGCGCCGCCCAGCCCTCCCGAGCCGTAGCGCGCTCCAGCACCCCCCCGCAGCACCTCGAAGCGCTCGGCCAGGGCGGCGGGCACGCGCGACAGGTCCGCGATGCCACCCGCGCCATTGAGGGGAATGCCGTCGAGCAGCACGAGCGTCCCATTGGAGGACGCGCCCCGCACCACGAGGCTCTTGCTCTGCCCGTACCCGCCCACGTCCTGCACCGTGACGCCGGGGGCGGTGGACAGCATCGCCGCGGTGTCCCGGGCCGCGCCGCCGAACTCGTCCACGCGGATGACGGTGAGGGCGCCGCTCGGGTCCCTGCGCGAGGCCTCCTCGGGAGAACCGGGGGCGACGGGCGCCTCCTCCACCTCCACGGCGGGAACGAGCAGGGGCTCCTCGGCCTCCTGGGCGAGCGCGACTCCACTCGTGCTGAGCGCCAGGCAGAGCCACCGCCCGGCGAGGTACGACCGCCGCATGCATCCGCCTTCCACTCTCTCCGTCGAAGAGAGAAGGCCATCGCGGACGCATCGCGCCCACACCCCCGGGCAGGTCTCCTGACTCCCGGGACTCCGGCCGAGGCGCACGCCGCGCCTGCCAGAAGGGCTCCTCCGCCTTCCGCCGGCCCACGAGCCGGAGTGGCGACTGCCGAGGACCCCTGCCCTGACGTCAGGGCCGCCCGATCACAGTGGCGGGACCGCGCCGGACTCTCACCGGCTTCCCTCTTGAAGGCCCGACATGGGCACCCAAGGGCAGGCCCTTCCTAGGGGCTCAACCCCCGCGCGTCAAGCCACCCTCGGTGAGGGTGGTGGCCCGGGAGGCTCGGGCGTGGCGGGCCAACCAGTCGAGGATGAACTGATTGAAGGCGGCGAAGTGGAGGAAGGTGGCCATCACGTCCCCGAAGCGCAGCGAGGCGCGCTCGAACAGGGGCGTGGCCCGGCCGGGGATGAGCAGGGTGCCATCGTGCCAGGTGCCGTTGTGGCTCCCACTGTCGGTGACGCACCAGACCCCCGTGTGCTTCTCCTCGTGGAAGGTGGCGTGGGCGCGCGAGACCGTGGGGTCCTCCACGATGATGTCGTTGTCGGGCGTACGCCCCAGGTGGATGCCCAGGTCGTGGGGCGAATGGGGAGAAGTGATGCCCCGTGAACGCTTGCGCACCTCGAGCACGAGCGGCTCGGCGACGGTGGGCCGCCGCGCCGACAGGCTCGGGACCGACAGGGTGCTCCGGGTGAAGAGGGGACGCACCCCCATGGGAGGAGCCTCCCACACCAGCACCGGCCAGCACACCGCACGCCTCACGGCCTGAGGGTCATCGAGAAACTGAGAGGCGAGCGCGGAGAACTTCAGATCCACGGGAATACCCTCCAGCACATGGGGGGAAGCGAGCCGCAGGGTGTGCACGAAGGGAGATCGCGGCCAGTCCCCACCGGGTGTGTCCGTCCCATGCGCTGGACGATTGGAGCACGGGTGTACGGCCCGGGAGCGCGAGCTCCGAGGGAGATGCCCCTGGCACGGCGGCTGCTCTTGGGGTGGCGACCGCGTCAATGGAGGCGCGGAGGTGAAGGAGTGTGGTCGATGCTGACGGCGGGGAAGCGGTTGGCGGTGTTCTCCATCCGCGAGGGCAAGGGCGGGAGCATCTGGGTGCGGGCGGGGAGCGCCTTCGTGAACAAGGACGGCTCGCTCAACGTGCTGCTGGATGTGCTGCCGCTGGACGGGAAGCTGCACGTGCGCGAGGCGGCGGAGAAGCGGGACACGGCGCAGGCGGGCGGCGGCGGGCGCTACGGGATGGAGGGCGGGCTGGACTCGCTGCCGGTGGGAGGCCACTCGTGAGCGGACGCGGGGTGGCGAGGATGGTGGCGGTGGTGCTGGGGCTGGTGCTGTGGATGCCCGGGGTCTCCGAGGCGTCGGGGACGAAGCTGCGCATCCAGTACACGGGCGTGGTGAACCTGAACGAGGCGACGGTGGCGCAGTTGGACCTGCTGCCGGGCGTGGGGCCGAAGGCCGCTCAGCGCATCATCGCCTGGCGGCAGAAGCGGGCCTTCAAGCGCATCGAGGAGCTGGTCCGGGTGAAGGGCTTCGGCAAGAAGCAATTCCTGAAGCTCAAGCCGTACCTGACGCTGGAGGGTCCTTCCTCGCTGAAGGTGGAGAAGGTGCCCGTGGAGGAGGACGAGGTGCGCGCCACCGGAGATGCGACGGCGAAGCGCTGAGCGCGTGGGTTGGGAGGGTGTCCCGGGTCACGGGCACCCTGCCTCCCTCGCCCCGGGTAGGGCCCTCACCCGCCCGCGGCGCGGGCCCGCGTCGCCGCCTCGACGCTCTCCGTGAGGGCCATGTCGGGCGTGAGCTGGAGGGGCTGGACGGGCACCGAGACCTGGGTGATGACCAGGCGCAAGGCATTGATGAGCTGCTGCCTCCCCTGGGGGTAGGGCGCCTCGGAGCCGGTGAGCGCCATGAGCTGCTGTTGCAGCACCTCGCCCGAGGGCGTGCGCTGCTCCCGATCATGCTGGAGCAGGCCCATGATGATGGCATCCAGCGCGGGCGAGATGCCGGCCACGAAGGAGGAAGGCGGAAGCAGCTCCTGCTGGGTGGCGGCGATCATCAGCTCCGCCTCGCTGTCGCCCTGCAGGGCGCGCTGCCCGGTGAGGGCCTCGTGCAGGGTGAGGCCCAGCGCGAAGAGGTCCGCCCGGCCATCCAGGGGCTTGCCGTAGGCCTGCTCCGGCGCCATGTAGCCCGCCTTGCCGCGCACCGTCTGCGCCTGGGTGAGGGCCATCTGGTTCGCCGCGCGCGCGATGCCGAAGTCCGACACCTTCACCTCGCCAATCCGCGACAGCAGGATGTTGGGAGGGTTGAGGTCGCGATGCACCAGCCCCAGCGGCTCGCCCTTGGGGCCCGTCCGGCCGTGCATGTGCGCCAGCGCGGAGGCGACCTCCGCGCCGATATAGGCCACCGCCGACGCAGGCAGCCGGCGGGCGGGAAGGCGCCGCAGCAACGAGTTCAGCGGCATGCCGTCCACGTACTCCATGGCCAGGAAGACCGTGCCCTGGTGCCGCCCCAGGTCGAGCACCTGCACGATGTTGGGGTGGATGAGCAGCGAGCCCAGCGCGGCCTCGCGCCGGAACATGGCGAGGAACTCCTCGTTGTCCGCGTAGGCCGGCAGGATGCGCTTGACGGCCACCTGCTTCTCGAAGCCGCCCTCCGGGCTGTAGGTGGCGCGGAACACCTCGGCCATGCCGCCCGCGCCCAGCCGCTCGTGGAGGAAGTACTTGCCCATCACGTCCTTCTCACGGATGGCGCGCAGCGCGTCCTCGGCCTTGCTCACGATGAGGCCGGCCAGCGTCGCCGTCAGCGGCCCGTAGGCGAAGAGGAACACGCAGCGCAGCAGCACCATCGGGAACGACAGCGTGTTGAGGGCATCGGGCGGCAGCCGGGGCTGGAGCACGAAGAGGTACAGCGCCATGTACTCCACCGCCGCGAGTGCCGCCGCCCCGTACGCCAGCTTCTTTCCCGCCCGGAGCGCGCACACCACGATGAGCGCACCCCAGGCCAACGCCGGCGGCGTGGTGAGCGCGTACACGGCATCGTGGAAGTAGGCGTCGATGGCGCACGCCACCGCCGGAATGGAGACGGTGACGGCACTGTCCACCCACTGCATCGCCGGGTGGAACCCGCCCTGCCGCAACGCGCGCAGCATCACGGAGTAGTAGATGCCCAGCCCGCCCGTCAGCCCCGCGAGGGTCAACGACAGGCCCGGGCCGATCACTCCGATGAGCAGCAACGAGGCCACGCAACCGAGCACCATCATCCCGCGCAGGAAACGGGCAATGGCCATCTCACGCGGGACGACGTCCTGGTTCAGGTACTCCTGCAGCAGCCGGGAGGAGTGCGACACTCGGGGAGGAGCGGCTTCCATGGCGGGCCACTCTATCCAACTCCCTCGCCCCCCATCGACGAGCCCTCATCCTCCGCTATAGCGGACGTTCCAGTGCTTGTTTCCCCTGGGGCATCCGTTATATTGGACAAATCCATGCTGAAGGTCCGCCGCCGCTGTTGTCGCCCATCCTCATTCCATCGATGAGTCACCGCCCAGGCGCGAAGCGCGCCGGAGCGGTTGGGAATGAATGTCGTCACAGTGGCAGCCGCGCGAATTCCTCCATGTCCTCAAACATCTCGAAGCATTCCCTGGGTGTCTTCCACATCCTCCTCACGCTTTGGCTCGGGCTCGGCACCGCCGCCCGGGCCCAGGGCAGCGAGCCTTCACGAACCGGGAACGAGCCCGCCGCCACGCAGGGCACCGCTCCGGCGCCGGCGCCGGCCCCAGCGGCACCAGCCAACTCGCCGCCCATCATCACCGCGGAGCCCGGGCGTGGAATCCTGGTGCGGTCGCCCGACGACCGCTACTCCCTGGGCCTCCGGGCGCGAATCCAGCTCCGGGAGACGTTCCTCCACGTCGGCAACAGCGACACCAACGAGATCAACGTCAAGACGCTGCGCCTCGTGGTGCACGGAAACGTGCTGGTGCCGGAGCTGCGCTACAACATCCAGCTCGCCTTCGGCGGCGGTGACTTCGAGACGGGCAGCAACTCCCCCATCTTCGACGCCTTCGTGGACTACACCCGCTTCCGCGACCTGAACATCCGCGTCGGGCAGTTCTTCGTGCCTTTCGATCGCGCCCGCACCATCCGCGAGTTCGCGCTGCAGCTAGTGGACCGGCAGTTGGTGGTGCGCGAGCTGAGCCTCGACCGGGACGTGGGCGTGATGCTCTCGTCCAACAACCTCTTTGGATTGCGCGAGCTGCTCGGCTACCAGTTCTTCATCGGCGGGGGCGACGGGCGCAACCGCTTCGCGGCGTACGCCCCCGGACCCATCACCGTCCTGCGGCTCACGCTGCGGCCCTTCGGCACCTTCGATGACGATCAGGAGGGAGACCTGACCCGTGCGGCGAGGCCCCGGCTGGCCCTGGGTGTCGCGGCCGCCTACAACTTCCGCACCTCGCGCGCCCAGAGCACCTACGGAACGGCCTTCACCGCCGGCACCACCAACTACACCCACCTCGCCGCGGATCTGGTGTTCAAGTACCGGGGCTTCTCGCTGCTCGCCGAGGGCCTGTGGCGAAGGGCAGATGTGAATGTGCTCGAGCGGACCGAGACGAGCGGCGCCGTCACCCGCGAGCCGACCCGCTCCGGCTACGGCTACTTCGTGCAGGGCGGCATGATGGTGCATCCCCAGGTGGAGGTGAGCGCGCGCTGGGAGGAGCTCTTCACCCGGAAGGGAACCGACCCGCAGCTGGTGCAGCTCGCGCAGACGCAGGGCAAGCAGCTCGGGGGTGGCGTCAACCTCTACCTGAACGGCCACGCCCTCAAGCTGCAAGGCGACTACTTCTACATCTTCGGCTCCGCGGGCGGCGATGCGCGGCACCTCGCCCGCCTCCAGCTCGACGCGAGCTTCTAGCCGAACGTCACGTTCATCAGCTTCACGATGGGCTCCTCACCGTAGAAGTCGATGATGTTCACCGCCCCGTAGCCCTGCTCGAGCCGGAACAGGTTGGCGTCCGGCATCCCCAGGGCCTCGGCCAGCAGCGTGCGGTTCACCCCGCCGTGCGACACCAGCACGAACGTCTCTCCCGCATGCCGCGTCCGCAGCGCCCGGCCCGCCGACCTCACCCGCTCGCGCATCTCCGGGTAGCTCTCCCCCTCCGGGAAGCGCACCTGCGTCGGATGCGCCATCCACTCCGCGTACACCTCCGGATGGCGCTTCTCGGCCTCCTCGTAGCTCAGCCCCTCGAAGAGACCGAAGTCGAGCTCCCGGAATGCCTCCTCCGTATCCACCGCCATCCCCTTGAGCTCCGCCAGCGGCGCCGCGCTCTCCAGCGCTCGCTGGCGCGGGCTCGCGTAGATGCGCAACAGGGGTGCCTCGGCCAGGAAACGCGCGGCCCGCTCGGCCTGCAGCCGGCCCGAGGCGGACAGCCCCACGTCCAACCGCCCGTAGCACCGGCCTCGCATCTCCTCCACCGGTTGCCCGTGCCGCACCAGCACCATCCGCGTCACGCCCTTGGGAAGTCGCCAGTCAATCACTCGTGTCTCCTTCCATCTCCCCCCATCCGTATGCGCGGGCACCAGATGCCCTGGCTCGCGGCCACCGCCGCCGAGCCACCGACTATCACGCATCCCCCGGTCCGAGCAGCCCCAGCACATCCGGGAGGCCGTCCGTCATAGCGGACGATCCTCTTGACAAACGGACATCCCCCGGGCACTTTCTCCCTCGTTCAATGCCCACCTCCCCCCGCCACAGGATGTTCTGTCGTTGCCTCTGGCAGGAGGGGTGGGTGCTCGCCCGCCGGAAGCCCGAAGGCTGACGGTCGCGTGCTCTGGAGAACCCACCTCCGCGAGGGACGGTGGGTTGTCGAGATTCATGGCGCTCGAGCCCACCCGGTACCTCGCGGCCATCTTCCGCATCGAGGTACCCCTATGAAGCCGCATTCCCCTCACAAGCTCACCGCCGCCCTGTTCTGCCTGCTGCTGTCCGCCGTGCCCGCGCTGGAGGGTTGCTCCAAGCCGGGCGCCGGGCAGGGGGAGCCCATCACCCTGCTCAACGTGTCGTACGACCCGACGCGCGAGCTCTACACCGACGTCAACGCCGCCTTCGCGAAGCAGTGGGAGGCGAAGCACGGGACGAAGCTCGTCATCAAGCAGTCCCACGGGGGCTCGGGCAAGCAGGCGCGCGCCGTCATCGACGGCCTGGATGCGGACGTCGTCACGCTGGCGCTCGCGTACGACGTCGACATGATCCACGACAAGGGCCAGCTCATCCCCGAGGGCTGGCAGTCGCGGTTGCCGAACAACAGCTCGCCGTACACGTCCACCATCGTCTTCGTGGTGCGCAAGGGCAACCCCAAGGGCATCCGCGACTGGGAGGATCTGCTGCGCCCCGGCGTGGCCGTCATCACCCCCAACCCCAAGACGTCGGGCGGAGCGCGCTGGAACTACCTGGCCGCCTGGGGCTACGCGCTGCGCAAGAACAACGGTGACGAGGCGAAGGCGCAGGAGTTCGTCTCCAACCTCTTCAAGAACGTGCCCGTGCTGGACTCGGGCGCGCGCGGCGCCACCACCACCTTCGCCGAGCGCGGCATCGGCGACGTGCTCATCGGCTGGGAGAACGAGGCCCTCCTGCTCACCGACGAGGTGGGCAAGGACAAGTTCGAGATCATCATCCCCTCGGTGAGCATCCTCGCCGAGCCGCCCGTGGCGCTGGTGGACCGGAACGTGGACCGCAAGGGCACCCGGGCCGCGGCCGAGGCCTACCTCCAGTTCCTCTACTCCGAGGAGGGCCAGGAGCTGGCCGCGAAGCACCACTTCCGGCCCCGCGCCCAGGCGGCCGCCGCGAAGTACGCCAGCCACTTCCCCACCGTGAGCCTCTTCACCATCGACGAGGTCTTCGGCGGCTGGAAGCAGGCGCAGAAGAAGCACTTCGATGATGGCGGCGCCTTCGACCGTCTCTACGTCCCCAAGGCGCAGTAGCCCGGAGCCGCCATGCAGCACAGTGCGAGACGCCGTGTCCTTCCGGGCTTCGGGCTGACCATGGGGCTGAGCTGGTTGTACCTCGGCCTCATCGTCCTCCTGCCGCTGTCCGGCCTCTTCCTCAAGACGTTCACCCTCTCCTGGGACCAGTTCTGGGACACCGTGGCCTCGCCGCGTGTGCTCGCCGCGTACCGGCTCAGCTTCGGCACCGCCCTGGTCGCCGCGCTGGTCAACGTCGTCTTCGGCCTGCTGGTGGCCTGGGTGCTGGTGCGCTACCGCTTCCCGGGCAAGGCGCTGGTGGACGCGCTGGTGGACCTGCCCTTCGCCCTGCCCACCGCCGTGGCCGGGCTGACGCTCACCACCCTCTACTCCCACAACGGCTGGTACGGACAGTACCTGGAGGCGCTCGGCGTCAAGGTGGCCTTCACGCCCCTGGGCATCATCGTGGCGCTCACCTTCATCGGGCTGCCCTTCGTGGTGCGCACCGTCCAGCCCGTGCTCGAGGAAATCGACGCCGACGTGGAGGAGGCCGCCGCCACGCTCGGGGCCTCGCCCTGGAGGACCTTCACCCATGTCCTCCTGCCCGGCGTGCTGCCCGCCCTGCTCAGCGGCTTCACCCTCGCCTTCGCCCGCGCCATCGGCGAGTACGGCTCCGTCGTCTTCATCTCCGGCAACATGCCCATGCGCACGGAGATCGCCCCCCTGCTCATCATCACCCGGCTGGAGCAGTACGACTACGCCGGGGCCACGGCCATCGCCGGGGTGATGCTGGCGGTCTCCTTCGCGCTGCTGCTGGCCGCCAACCTCATCCAGCGCTGGACGAACCGTCGGCTCGAGGCCCGAACCGGATAGGAAACACGTGATGCACCCGACCTCGCACACTCCACGCCGCGACAGGCGGACCGTCTCCGGCTCCGCCGCCGTGCGCTGGCTGCTCATCGGCGTGGCGCTCGTCTTCCTCGGGGTCTTCCTCGTCGTCCCGCTGGTGGCCGTCTTCACCTACGCCCTGCAGAAGGGCGTGGGCAGCTACCTGGCGGCCATCCTGGAGCCGGAGGCGCTGAGCGCCATCCGCCTCACGCTGCTGGCGGCCGCCATCGCCGTGCCCCTCAACTTCGTCTTCGGGCTGGCCGCCGCGTGGCTCATCGCCCGCTTCCGCTTCCCCGGCCGGGACGTGCTCCTCACGCTCATCGACCTGCCCTTCAGCGTGTCGCCCGTCATCGCGGGGCTCATCTTCGTCCTGCTCTTTGGCCGGCAGGGGTGGCTGGGCCCGTGGTTGGACGCGCACGACATCCACATCATCTTCGCCGTGCCCGGCATCGTCCTGGCCACCGTGTTCGTCACCTTCCCCTTCGTCGTGCGCGAGGTGCTGCCCGTCATGCAGGCGCAGGGCGCCGACGAGGAGGAGGCCGCCCTCACGCTGGGCGCCAGCGGCTGGCGCACCTTCCTGCGCGTCACGCTGCCCAAGGTGAAGTGGGGCGTGCTCTACGGCGTGCTGCTGTGCAACGCGCGAGCGATGGGCGAGTTCGGCGCCGTGTCCGTCGTCTCCGGCCACGTGCGCGGGGTGACCAACACGCTGCCGCTGCACGCGGAGATTCTCTACAACGAGTACAACCTCGCCGGTGCCTTCGCCGTGGCCTCGCTGCTCACGGTGCTCGCGCTGGTGACGTTGGCCGTCAAGAAGTACGTCGAGTGGAAGGCCGAGGTCCCATGAGTGTCATCGTCGAGCAGCTCACCAAGCGCTTCACCACCGGGGGCACTCCGGCCGTCTCCGATGTATCGTTCCACGCCCCCTCCGGCGCCATCACCACCCTGCTCGGGCCCTCGGGGGCGGGCAAGTCCACCCTGCTGCGCCTCATCGCCGGGCTGGAGCTGCCGGACTCGGGTTCCGTCCGCATCGAGGGCATCGACTGTACCCACCTGCCCGTGCAGCAGCGCGGCATCGGCGTCGTCTTCCAGAGCTACGCGCTCTTCAAGCACATGACCGTGCGGCAGAACATCGCCTTCGGGCTGGAGACGCGCCGGCTGCCCCGCGCCGACGTGGAGGCGCGCGTGGACGAGATGTTGCGCCTCATCCAGCTGGAGGATCTGGGCAAGCGCTACCCCACGCAACTTTCCGGCGGACAGCGGCAGCGCGTGGCCTTCGCGCGGGCGCTCGCCATCCGCCCCAAGCTGCTGCTGCTGGACGAGCCCTTCGGCGCGCTCGACAGCCGCGTGCGCGTGGAGCTGCGCGAGTGGCTCCACTCCCTCCACGAGCAGACGGGTGTCACCACCCTGCTCGTCACCCATGACCAGGAGGAGGCGCTCGAAATCTCCCAGCACGTGGTCGTGCTCTCCGAGGGACGCGTGGCCCAGGCCGGTCCGCCGGAGGACATCTACGACCGCCCGGCCACCCCCTTCGTCGCCTCCTTCGTGGGGGGCACCAGCGTCCTGCGGGGCCACGTCCGCTCGGGCCGGGCCGAGGTCGGCACCCTGGTGGTGCAGGCCCCCAACAGCGCTCGCGAGGGCGAGGCCGTCCACGCCTTCGTCCGTCCCCACGACATCAAGCTCGCCAAGCCCCCCCAGGGTACCTCGGAACCCGTCACCGGTCGGGTCGAACGGCTCAAATCCGTGGGCGGATACGTGAAAGTGTTGCTCAAACTACCAACCGGGGAAACGGTGACAGTCGAGGTTCCCCGCTCCGAATTCGAGAACCTGGGAGTCGTGGAGGGCGATCGTGTGCATGCGGACGTAAGGACGGCCACCGTGTTCCTCGGTGATTTCGCTATCTGAGCCAAGTGCGGGTACCTTTCCCCCTGTATGGACCTGATCGCAGACGCAAGCCGGCTCGAGACGGGGGAATTCATGAACAGCAACGCCACCGCGGCGGTCTCCGTGTCGTACGACCCGTACGACTATTGGGAGCAGGATCTCGCGCAGCGGTTGAGGCTGGCACGACCCGAGGACTCCGTCCGGGGCATGTTCGCCAACGGCTTGCTGGACGCGGTGCGGGGCCTCGCGGGCGATGAGGCCGTGAGCCACTGCCTCGAGGCGAGCGGCCAGTCGCGATTCGTGGATTTCTTCAACTACCCCATCAGCGCGCACCTCCGGGTCGTCTTCACCGGAGCGCGCTTCCTGGTGCCGAGGTTCGGCAACATGGAGGAGGCGCTGCGGCAGCTGGGAAGGCGCTCGGCGGCGGACTTCATGGACTCCGCGGCGGGCAAGACCATGATGAAGCTGCTGGCCCGGGGAGACCCCCGGCGGCTGGTGGACGCCCTGCCTTCGGCCTACCGGATGTCGCTGACGTTCGGCAACCACAAGGTCGAGTGGTTGGGGCCCACCAACGGCCGCTACATCCTCACCCGCAACTTCATCCCCCTGCCGAGCCACGAGGGCGTGCTGCGGGCGCTGCTCGAGACGAGCAACGCCCGGGACATCCGGGTGCGCGGCCGGCAGACGTCGGGGCTGCTCGACGGTGAGTACGAGTTCTCCTGGGAGTGAAGCCTACGGGCAGCTCCACACGCACTCTGTCGTGCGCCTCACGCACCCGGGCTCCGGCGGGTAGCAGGCCGTGAGCTCGGAGGCATCGGCCTCCTGGCAATTCGTGCCAGGTCCTCAATGCCTGACATGAAGGAAGTTTCGTATCTACTTGATTGACGCACGCGCAGGCGATAGCCACCCGCTCTCGTAGTGAACCTGCGGGCGAGGCCTTGCCCCCTCCCCAGGTCGACCTGGAGGCGTGCGCAATTAGTAGGGAACCAAACAAAGACATGTCCTGTCCCCGCCAGGGGGTCCCTGCGCCCTGGCCCGCTCCAGCCTCCCCGTCTGCGGATTTTTCCAGCAGGTAGGACCCGGACTTACTACCTGTCCAGAGGGTGGGACGGGCGACAGCAAGGTAGAAGTTGGAGGACACTGTAGAAATGAAGCCAATCGACGAGGCCGGCGATTTATCGCCCGCGGACAAGAACAAGGAACAGCAGCCGCTGGGAGAGGTGCTGGAGTTCATGCGATTGCTGTGGGCCGTGGACCATGGCCTGCAGTCGACCTCGAAGCGCATGGAGTCCACGCTGGGCCTGACGGGCCCGCAGCGGCTGGTGCTGCGGCTGGTGGGACGATTCCCCGGCATCACCGCGGGGCGGCTCGCGCAGATACTCCACGTGCACCCCAGCACCCTCACGGGAGTCCTCAAGCGCATGGAGAAGCGCGGGCTGCTCGAGCGCAAGTCCGATCCGCTCGACGGGCGCAAGGCGCTCTTCGCCCTCACGGAGTCGGGCCGGGCGCTGGACGTGCCCGCCACCGGCACCGTGGAGGCCGCCGTGCAACGGGCGCTGGCCCGCCTGCCGCGCGCCCGCCTCGCGGCCGCCCAGGAGGTGCTCGCCACGCTCGCCGAGGAGCTGGGCTCCGGCGATGCCCCGCTCGACAACCCCACCGGCAACTCCTCGCACAGGGCCGACGAGGAGCTGCCGGTGCCGCCGGACGGCGAGGGCAGCGCCTCGTCCAAGAGCGCCACCCGCTGAACCCCCCCGCCTTCCGGCCGCGGCCCAAGCTTCCACCGGCCGACAACCGGCGGGGGAAGGAACCCGCCCGGAAACCGGGGGGACGCGCCGCGAGCCCCGTCCTGCTACAGATTTGGGAAATAGGTGGCCCGGCCATGGGTTGCCACACGACCGAGCGGACGTGACAGCGTGAACTTCGAATCCCCGCAGACCCCAGGCCCGGAGCTCTCGCCTCCGCCTCCCCCACCGCCTTCCGCCCCGCCGCGGGAGCCCCAGGAGGAGCCGCGCTCACAAGGCGTGGAGAAACTGCTCGCCGCCGTACGGGCCCGCCAGCGCCGCCACCTCTGGCTGCAGGGCATGCTGCTGGGCCTGGCCACCCTCCTGGTGCTGGCGGTGGCCGGCGGCTTCCTGGCACTCGCCGCCCCGGCACTCGGGCGCTGGGTGCTGTTCCTGGCCCCGGTGGCGGGCGCGCTGGTGGCGTGTGCCTTCGGCGTGGGGCTCTCCCTGCGCACCGTGGGGGATGACCTCCGCACCGCGCGCCTCATCGGCGAGCGCCGGCCCGAGCTGTCGCTGGACGTGCTCGCCGCGGTGGAGCTGTCGCGCGAGCGCGCCGGCCAGCCCCAGCACTCGGCGGACCTCGCGGACGCCTTCCTGCGGCAGATGGACCTGCGCGCGGAGCAGGTGGACGTGGGCACGGTGGTGGACCGCAAGCGGCTCGAGCACGCGGGGCTCGCGCTGGGCGGCGTGGTGCTCGTGCTGGCGGTGGTGCTGGGCCTGGCGGGCTCGCACTGGCGCGTGGGCTTCGCCAAGGCGCTCGAGTCCGCCAGCCGCATGACCGCGGCCGAGGTGCGCGAGCCCATCACCGGCGACATCGAGCTGACGTACCGCTACCCGGCGTACACGGGGCTCGCCCAGCGCACCGTGCCGGGCACCAATGGCGAGGTGAGCGCGCCGGCGGGCACCGAGGTGCAGCTCAAGACGCGCTCGGACCGCGAGGTGGAGCGCGCGGAGCTGGTCGTCAACGGCGAGACGCTGCCGCTCACCGTCGTGGGGAAGAGGGAGCTGACGGGCACCTTCGTGGCGAAGAAGACGGGCAACTACCACTTCATCTTCTACGACAAGGGCCGCTCACCCATCGCCACCGGGCCGGACATCCCGCTCAACGTGGAGGCGGACGCCAACCCCCAGGTGAGCCTCCTCACGCCCGCGGCGGAGCTGGAGATCGACCCGGGCCAGAAGGTGACGCTCAAGTACGAGGCCAGTGACGACTACGGACTGAGCGGCCTGGCACTCGTCTTCCGGACGCCGGGCGCGAAGGAGGAGACGCGCATCCCGCTGCCGCGCGAGGACAGCCGGCGCGCGCGCAACACGTACACGTGGGACCTGGGCACGCTGAAGGTGCAGGCGGGAGACCGCATCTCCTACTACGTGGAGGCCAAGGACAACGACGCGGTGGCGGGCGCCAAGCGGGGCGTCAGCCGCACCCAGGTGCTGCGCATCTACAGCGCCGCCGAGCACCTGCGCGCCGCCCTGGAGAAGGCCGAGGCCCTCTGGGGCCGCATGGTGGACCACCTGGCGGACCGGCTGGAGGGCCCGGATCGGGAGAAGACGAAGGACGCGCAGAAGGTGGCCTCGGCGCAGTCGGTGGACACCGCGGGACTGACGCTGGTGGGAGACATGCGCGCGCTGGCCCAGGAGCTGAACCGCGAGCGGGACACGCCCGGCGAGCTCGTCACCGCGCTCATCAACATCTCCGAGACGCTGGGCCAGCGGGTGCGCGCCACCTCGGACTTCCGGCGCATCTACCTGCGCACCCAGCAGCGCCGCCCCACCGGCGACGACTTCGGCACCGGGGCCCGCATGGGCGCGCTGGTGGAAGAGGAGATCTCCGAGCTGGAGAAGGACATCCTCTACCTGGAGTCGCTGCTGGACCGGCAGAAGCTGGAGGCGCTGCAGGAGCTGGCCAAGCAGCTGGCCAACGAGCGGCGCGAGCTGGCCAACCTCATCGAGCAGTACAAGCAGAACCCGGACGAGCAGGTGCGCGAGCAGGTGATGCAGCAGATTCAAGAGGTGCGCAACCGCATCCAGGAGCTGATGCAGCGCATGTCCGAGATGCGCCAGGGCATCCGCGACGAGCACCTCAACGCCGAGGCCCTTCAGGAGATGATGAAGGACCAGGACATGCAGAGCGCGCTCGACGACGTGGAGCGGCTCATGCGCGAGGGGAAGACGGACGAGGCGCTCGCGAAGCTGCAGGAGCTGTCCATGCAGATGGACGAGATGCTCAACGGCCTGAACGAGGCGCAGGACGAGTTCGGCGACCAGCAGCACCCGGAGCTGGCGCAGAAGTTCGGCCAGTTCATGGACGACCTGGAGAAGACGGCGCAGGAGCAGCAGCGCGTGGCGGACGCCACCAAGGCGCTGAGAGACCAGGCGCGCAAGCAGAACAAGGACCGGCTGTCCGAGCGCGGCAAGGCGATGAAGGACGAGCTGCAGCGCCAGCTGGAGCAGGTGCAGAAGAGCTACCAGCAGCTGCGGCCCGATGAGTTGAGCAGCCGGGCGTCGCAGCCGCTGGAGAAGGCCCAGGCCGAGCTGGAGAACGCGAGGAACGCGCTGAAGGTGGACGACTACGACCTGGCGGCCGAGTCGGCGCAGCGGGCCTCGGAGGCGGCGCAGCAGCTGTCCAGCTTTGGCGAGCAGCAGCGCGCGCTGGACGAGCTGTACGGCAATCCGGAGGACGTGCGCAAGCAGTCGGCGCGGCTGGCGGAGGAGCTGGAGGAGGACGCGAAGACGGTGGAGGACGTGAACCGCAAGCTGCAGTCGCTCTTCCCGCCGCCGGGCTCGCAGATGAGCCCGCAGGAGCGGCAGCAACTGCAGCAACTGGCCCAGCAACAGCAGGAGCTGGAGCAGAAGGCGAAGGGCCTGCGCCAGCAGATGCAGGAGATGGAGCAGATGGCGCCGCTGTTCGGCCAGGAGGCCGGGGACCAGATGGAGCAGATCGGCGAGCGGATGGGCGAGGCGGCGCAGCGGATGCAGGGCAAGGACGCGAACCGGGGCTACGGCGAGCAGCAGGCGGCGCTGGAGGGGCTCAAGCAGTTCCAGCAGCAGATGAAGGAGAGCCAGCGGGGCCGTGGCAAGGGGCGCGGACTGCCGATGCCGATGGGGATGGGAGGGAAGAGAGAGGGCAACGGGAGGGATCCGCGAGACAAGGTGGAGATTCCGGACGAGGAGGCCTACCAGGCGCCGAAGGAGTTCCGGAAGGATCTGCTGGACGCGATGAAGCAGGGTGCGCCGGAGAAATACCGGGACCAGGTGAAGCGCTACTACGAGGAGCTGGTCAAGTGATGACCCGGGTTGCGAGCACCCTCTCCCCCTGGGAGAGGGCCGGGGTGAGGGTCTTCGCCCTCGTCCTCTCCCTGTTCCTCACCACGGGCGCGTACGCCCAGGACGCGCTGAAGAGCGAGGCCAAGGAGCGGCTGGGGAAGGTGGAGAAGTCGCTGGACGACTGGGACGTACCGGGAGCGCGCAGGGAGCTGCAGGCGCTGGAGGGAATCGTCCCGGAGGACGTCGAGCCGCTCAAATACTTCCAGGGGCGTGTGGCGTTCGAGGAGGGCCGCTACCAGGAGGCGGTGGAGCTGCTCGAGGGAGCCAACATCGAGGACAAGCCGGGCAGCTACCTGAGGCTGGCGAAGGAAACGCGCGACATCGTGAAGGACCACGCGCGAGCGGAGAGCGAGCACTTCATCTTCTTCTACCCGAAGGGGAAGGACGAGGTGCTGGTGCCGTACGCGCTGGACACGCTGGAGTCCATCCACCGGGCGTTGGCGGAGGATCTGGGGCACCGGCCGCCGGGGAAGATCCGCGTGGAGGTGGTGAACAACGCGCGGGAGCTGTCGAAGGTGAGCACGCTCACCTACAATCAAATACAGACGACGGGAACCATCGCCATCTGCAAGTTCAACAAGCTGATGGTGACGAGCCCCAAGGCGGTGGCGAGGGGTTACGACTGGCAGGACACGCTGGCGCACGAGTACGTGCACCTGGTGGTGAGCCAGATGAGCCACAACACGGTGCCCATCTGGCTGCACGAGGGACTGGCGAAGTTCCTGGAGTCGCGCTGGCGAGGCAAGCCGGGGCAGGCGATGACGCCGTCGATGCTGGCGTTGCTGGGCAAGCGGGTGAAGGACGACAAGCTCATCCCCTTCGAGAAGATGCACCCGTCCATCGCCATGCTGCCCACGGCGGAGGACGCGGCCACGGCGTTCGCCGAGGTCTTCTTCGCCATCGACTACGTGTACACGACGCAGGGCAACAAGGGCCTGCGGGAGATCATCCTCGGGCTGAAGGATGGCAAGCAGGACAAGAACGCGGTGGAGGGGGCCACGGGGATGCCCTTCGGGCTCTTCGAGAAGTCCTGGCTGGCGCACATCAAGAAGCAGTCCTTCCCCAAGGAGCTGCTGCCGCGCGAGGAAGTGGTACTCAAGGAGAACGCGAAGGAGAAGGACGAGAAGAAGAAGGGGCGGGAGATCTCCTTCGGGGACTTCGCGGAGGTGACGGAGGTGCCAGCGCGCAAGTTCGCGCACCTGGGCGAGCTGATGCGCGAGCGCAACCGCATCAAGGCGGCGGCCGAGGAGTACGCCAAGGCGCACAGGCTGGTGGGCGACAAGTACGAGTCCGTGTCCAACAAGTACGCGCTGGCGCTGCTGGAGCTGCGGCGGCTGGACGAAGCGGAGCAGGTGCTGCGGGGCTCGCTGCGCGTGCACCCGGGCTCGCCGAGCACCAACGTGCACCTGGGCCGCATCTACCTGTTCCGCAAGGACTACCCGAAGGCCAAGCAGTCCTACATGGAGGCCCTGGCGTCGGACCCGTTCGACCCCGAGATCCACCTGGCGCTCATGCGCATCCACGGGGCACTGGGTGAGACAGCGCTCGTCGCCCGGACGAAGGCGGCGAGCGTGGTGCTCACCGGCCTCAAGGCCGAGGACGTGGACCGCGTCGCCCGCGAGTTCCTGAACCAGGACTCGGAGCTGGTCGAGAGTGAGGACTTCACCCAGGGCAAGGCGGCCCCCTCGAAGGACGGGGGCCACTAGTCCTCCCCCGCCGAGACTCTACATACCCGCTTCAACGGACCTTCCAGGGCCCGGATTCTTCGCGGCGCCCGAGAGTGGGGCGGCGCCATCTTCCCGATGGTGCCCGGCCACGAAATCGTCGGGCGGGTGAGCAAGGTCGGCGGCGCGGTCACGAAGTTCAAGGTCGGTGACGCCGTCGGCGTGGGCTGTTTCGTGGACTCCTGCCGCGAGTGCCCCTCGTGCACCCGGGGCGAGGAGCAGTACTGCGACAAGGGCATGGTGGGCACCTACACGCCTACCTACGGCGGTTACTCCACGCAGATCACCGTGGACGAGAAGTACGTGCTGCGCGTGCCGGAGTCGATCCCTCTGGACCGCGCCGCGCCGCTGCTCTGCGCTCAGCACCTCGCCGTCCAAGCGCGACGACGCGCTGGCCCTGGGCGCGAAGCACTTCGCCGCCACATCCGACAAGAGCACCTTCAAGACGCTCGCCAGCACGTTCGACTTCATCCTCGACACCGTCTCCGCGCCACACGACTACAACGCCTACCTCAGCCTGCTGAAGGTGGACGGCACGATGATCATCGTCGGCGCGCCCGAGACCCCCACCCCGGTGGCGGCCTTCTCGCTCATCGCACGCCGGCGCAAGCTCAGTGGCTCGATGATCGGTGGCATCCGCGAGACGCAGGAGATGCTCGACTTCTGCGCGAAGCACGGCGTGGCCTCGGACATCGAGGTCATCCCCATCCAGAAGATCAACGAGGCCTATGAGCGCATGCTCAAGAGCGATGTGCGCTACCGCTTCGTGATCGACATCGCGAGCCTGCGGAAGTGAGCGGCGGCCCCCGTGGAGACACGGGGGCTCCCTCCGGACCCGGTCCTCAGGACTGGCCGCGGCCGATGCCGAAGTACGTGAAGCCCTCTTCGCGCGCGCGCTTCGGATCCAACACGTTGACGTAGAGCTCCAGGTAGGCCTCCGCCATGCGGCGGGGCGTGAAGGTGAGCGCCCGCTCTCGGGCCCGAGCGGCCTGGCGCTCGCGCTCGGCGGGGTGCTCCATCAGGTTCCGCAGCGCGGCGAGCAGTCCCTGGGAGTCGTCCGGGTCCACGAAGAGCGCGGCATCGCCCCACACCTCGCGCAGGCTCGGGATGTCTCCGAGCACCAGCGCGCACCCGGCGAGCGCGGCCTCCAGGATGGACAGACCGAAGGGCTCGTAGCGAGCGGGCAGCGCGTAGACGCCAGCCCGGGACATCCAGCCCGCGAGCTCCGCCGACGTGAGGCGCCCGAGCGACTCCACCTGACACGTCCGCGCCGAGTCACCGCCTCCGGGGTGGTGCGTCTCACCGGCTATCCGCACCGGGAACGGCAGCCACGGAGCGATCTTCTCCAGTGCCGCCAGGTTCTTGGCCTCGTCCCACAGGCGGCCCGCGGCGAGCACGAAGTCTTCCTTGGGCCCGGGCGGGAAGGACTCCGCCCGCCGTGCATTGGCGATCACCCGCGTCGCGCGGAACGGACCATGGAGCCGCTCGGCATCCGCGAGCATCGCCGCGCTGGGCGCCACCACGCACCCCGCCGCGCGCAGGCCCCGCTTCACCTCTTCGCGGTATCGGTCATAGCGGCTGGGGGCGGACTCCCCCTTCACGGCCTCCCACCACGACAGGACGCACGAGTGCGCCACCATGAGGGTCGGGGCCCGCCACGGGAGCGCGCCGTGACAATAACCATTGAGGTGGATGAGGTTGGGCTCCAGCCGCGCTTCCAGCTCGAGGAGCCACTTGCCGGCGGCGCGGACGTCCTCCCAGGGGTCGTCCATCCACTCGAGCCGGTAGGTGCTCTCGTGGATGGAGAGCCCCGGCACCTCCCGCGCCGAGGCCCACTGCCCGGGGGACAGCGGCGCTCCCATCGTCGCGAGCGCCACCTCCACCCCGTCCACGGCGAGCGCCCGGCACAGCTCGAGCGCGTACGTCCACACGCCCCCCACCGTGTCGGCGGTCATCAACACCCGCCGCACGGGCGGTGTCGCGGCCATACCGTTCGAGCTAGCCCGCGAAGGCTTCAAGCGCATCTCCTCTGATGGGTGGATGACTCGCGCGCTCCTCCGCCAGCGTCTCCAACCACGCGTGCAGCCGCGTCACGCCCTGCTCGACGTCCACCCGCGGAGCCCAGCCGGTGGCCTCCTGGAACTTGCGGGTATCGGAGACGTAGTAGCGCTGGTCTCCGGTGCGCCAGTCCTCGAAGCGGACCTCGGGGCGCCGCCCGGTGCGCTGCTCGATGAGGTCGAGCAGCTCCAGCAGACTCACCGTCCGCTCCGGGCCACCGCCGATGTTGAAGACCTGCCCCCGGAGCTTGTCGATGTTGGCCTGCGCGAGCTGAAAGGCGCGCACCAGGTCCTCGACGAAGAGGATGTCGCGCACCTGCATGCCGTCGCCGTAGAGGGTGATCGGCTTGCCCTCGAGCGCGCGGATGAGGAAGTGCGCCACCCAACCCTGTTCCTCGGTGCCAAACTGCCGCGGGCCGTAGATGCAGCTCATCCGGAACACCGCTGTCTTCAGCCCGAAGGAGTGCCCGTAGTCGAGCACGTACTGGTCCGCGCAACCCTTGGAGCAGCCATACGGGCTCTCGAAGTCGAGCGGGCAGCGCTCGCTGATGCCGTGGGCGCGCGTCGCCTCGTCCCTGGGCCCGTAGCGGCGGCCATCCTGGACGAGCTCCAGTCCCGGCAACCCGCCGTACACCTTGTTGGTGGAGGTGAAGATCAGCGGCGCGGGCTCGGCCATGGCCCGCAGGGCCTCGAGCACATTGAGGGTGCCGCGTGCGTTGACCTCGAAGTCGTGCACCGGGCCCTCGGGGCTGGTGGTCCCCGCCACCTGAGCCGCGAAGTGGAACACCTCCCCCGCGTCGCGCACGGCGCCCCGCACCGCCACCTCGTCGCGGATGTCCGCCACCACCACGTTGAGCAGCGACCCGTGGCGCTCCTTGAGCCAGCGCAGGTTGCGCACCACGCCAGCGCGCGACACGTTGTCGAACACCCGCACCAGCCGGCCTTCGCTCAGGAACTGGTCCGCCACGTTGGAGCCGATGAAGCCCGCCCCACCGAAGATGACCACCGGCTTGTCGTGACCGTTCCTCCGGGATCGTGTCTTGCTCATACGGTCAGCCCTCGCGCCTCGAGCTCCGCCTTCAGCCATTCCGCCAGCCCCCGCTGGAACTCGACCCGAGGCTCGTATCCCAGCACCTCGCGAGCCAACGTGATGTCGGCGAAGCAATGACGGATGTCGCCCATACGGTATTTGCCCGTCACCGCTGGCCGGATGTGTGGCTTGCCCATCACTTTGACGGAGCGGCCGCTGCCGATGTTGAGCACATGCCCGGCCGCGTCCTCGACCTCCATGGCCAGGCGGCAGGCGCGCGCCACGTCGTGCACGTTGACGAAGTCACGCTGCTGCATCCCATCCTCCAGATGCGAACCGATGAAGCCCGCGCCTCCGGTGATGAGTACCTGCTTGCGCCTCATGATTCCCTCCCAGCAACCGCCGCGCCACGCGCGTCTCTGGTTTGTGAAGGTCAGGGGGCCAGCCGATGTGGAACGGCCCCGTCTTTCCGCGGGAAGGGTAAGCACCCTGATGCCTGGCGGTACCCCGGGCCCGATGGATCCATCGCACTTGTCGCGGAGTGCTCTCGCTCACGTGCGTGAGTCGTAGAACGCCGGTCCTAGAACTGGAGTTCAGGGTCCATCGCGAGCAGGCAAGCCGACGCCGAGAGAGAGACGTGCACCGGAGAACGGCCCCGCTGCTTGCTGGCGGACGTGGCTGGCGCCTGACGCGTCGGGGACAAAACGCATGGCCCGTGGGCCGGCGATGGCCGCTCCCCCCGGCTCCAGCCCTGGCCGCAAGCTCCAGGAATGAACCGAATCCACGGCAAGCGGATCATCGTCCTGGGCGGAGCGGGCTTCCTGGGCTCACATCTCTGCGAGCGATTGCTCGCCGACGGCGCATCGGAGGTGGTGAGCGTCGACAACTTCATCACGGGTGACGCACGCAATCTCGTCGAGCCGCGCAAGGACGGGCGCTTCGTATCGCTGCACCACGACATCACCGAGCCGTTCGCCTTCGAGGGTCCGGTGGACTTCGTCTTCAACATGGCCTCACCGGCCTCGCCCATCGACTACGCGCAGCTGCCCATCGAGACGCTGCGGGTGGGCTCCATCGGCACCGAGAATGGCCTCCGGCTGGCCCAGAACAAGGGCGCGGTGTTCCTCCAGGCCTCCACGTCGGAGATCTACGGAGACCCGCTGGTGCACCCGCAGCGCGAGGAGTACTGGGGCAACGTGAATCCCATTGGCCCGCGCTCCTGCTACGACGAGGCCAAGCGCTACGGAGAGGCCATCGTGGCGGCGTACCGGCGCGCGCACGAGGTCCGCACCCGCATCGTCCGCATCTTCAACACCTACGGTCCCCGCATGCGCCTCAACGATGGGCGCGTGGTGCCCGCCTTCGTGGGGCAGGCGCTCCGGGGCGAGGACTTCACCGTCTTCGGAGATGGGAGCCAGACTCGCTCGTTCTGCTACGTGTCGGATCTCATCGACGGCATCGTGCGCCTGGCGGTGTCGGACGTGGAGGAGCCCGTCAACATCGGCAACCCGCGCGAGATGACCATCCTCCAGTTCGCCGAGGCGGTGCGCGCGGCCATGGGCGGAGGCAGCCGCATCACCTTCCAGCCGCTGCCCAAGGACGATCCCAAGCAGCGCCAGCCGGACATCACCCGGGCGCGCCAGCTGCTCGGCTGGGAGCCCCGGGTGGCACTCGAGGACGGTCTCCGGGAGACCATCGCGTACTTCCGCCGGCTGACCGAGCACTCGGACCCCCCGCGTACGTCCAACACGCGCGTGGACGCGGGCCCGGTCGTCTGACGGCGGGCATCAGGGCAGGGCCTCCAGCGGCGCCAGCGAGCGAAAGGACATGACATCCCCCGAGGACAGTGAATCCCGGCGGCAGTCTGCCCAAGGCGGGCGGCCATGCGAGCGCCCGGTGCCTCGGAGTGCGCTCCTCAGGACACAGCCTCCCTCCGGAGGTGAGGCCCCCTATCTTCTTCCGTCAAGGGGGAGACGACTCCAATGCTCGTCTATGGAGACCATGCGCGCGAAGTAAGGCCAGCCGAGGTGCTCGCGTCGCTTCGTGAACGCCTGCTCCAGGTAGGCGTCATGCCCCCGGGGCTCGGTCGCCATGCGGCACTGGTGGGCCTGCTCATCGAAGCGGGAGAGCTCGCGCAGGGCGTGCTCGACGCGGACTTCGCCGAGCGGCACCAGGACACGCTCAGTCCCCTTCACGAGGCATGTCTCGCGCTCCCCATGGCCCTGGCGCGCGCTGTCCGGGACTCCTACCGGAGCGGCTTCTCGCGCTACACCCCCGTGCCCCACGAGGTGCTCGCCACGCTCGAGAGCCAGGCGCTCCCGGAGCGGGTGACCGTCAAGGTCCCCGAGGGCTACGCCTACTACGCGCTCTACCCGGAGCTGTACCTGGAGGCCGCGAGCGCGCTCCAATCCCTGCCGCGCCCGCCTCTGGTGATTGGCATCCGCAGCATCGGAACGAGTCTGGCGTGCGTGGTCGCGGCCGCGGCGGACTCCCCGGTTCCTCCCCTCACCGTCCGGCCCGGAGGCCACCCCTTCCAGCGCACCCTCAACCTCTCGCCCGAATTCGAGCGCGAGCTCCTGGCCCGCGCGAGCGAGGCGCACGTCGCCATCGTGGACGAGGGACCCGGGATGTCGGGCAGCTCGTTCGGAGCGGTGGCGGACTTCCTGGAGGACCACGGTGTCCCCCGGGAGCGCCTGCTCTTCTTCCCGAGTCACGCGGGAGAGCTCGAGCCCGCGGCCAGCGAGCGCCACCGGACGCGCTGGGCCCAGGCACGCCGGTACACGGCCGACTTCGACCCGGAGCCCCTCCTCTCCTGGGTCGAGGATCTCACCGGCTCCGCCTACGGCCCGATCGTGGACGTGGGCGGCGGCGGCTGGCGTCACAAGGTCTTCCCCGACGAGCGGAACTGGCCCGCGGTCCACATCCAGCAGGAGCGGCGCAAGTACCTCGTCCTGGCCGAGCGCGGCACGTTCCTGCTCAAGTTCGCCGGCCTCGGGGCCCATGGCGAGCGGCGCCTGGCACGTGCGCGCCAGCTCGCGGACGCCAGCCTCGCGCCTCCCGTCGAGGGGCTGCGGCACGGCTTCCTCGTCCAGCGGTGGCTCGAGGGCGCCCGGCCCCTTCCGATGTCACGGGGGATGGATCGCGCGGAGCTGATGACGCGCGTGGGCGCCTACCTCGGCTTCCGTGCCCGCCGGTTCCTCGCGGAGCCCGGACGAGGCGCCTCCCTCGCGAAGCTGCTGGAGATGGCGCGCTACAACACCGCGCGGGTGCTGGGTGACGGGTACGCCGGAGCGCTCGACGTCTGGGCCTCGCGCCTCGACCGGCTCTCCGCCGAGGTGCGCCCGGTGGAGACGGACAACAAGCTCCAGGCCTGGGAGTGGCTCGTCCTCACGGACGGACGGCTCCTCAAGGCGGACGCGGTGGACCATCACGACGCTCATGACCTGGTCGGCTGTCAGGACGTGGCCTGGGACGTGGTGGGCGCCGCCGTGGAGCTCGGGCTGGACGCGGCCGAGCAGGACATCCTCGCCGAGTACGTGGCGCGCGCGAGCGGCCGCGCCGTCAGCCCCCGGCTATTGGACTTCTACCGGCCGTGCTACCTGGCCTTCCAGGTGGGCCACCACGTGATGGCGGCCTCGGCGCTGGAGGCGCTCGTCCCGGCGGAGGCCGCGCGGTTGCGCCGGGCCGCGGAGCGCTACACCCCGCTGCTCCGCGACCACCTCGACGCCCCCGCGCGCCCCTTCGAGGTGTGAAGGGCCTACTTCGCGTAGCGGCGCGTCATGCGCGCGCAGAAGGCGGCGAACTCCTCGATGTTCCGGGGCGGGCTCGTGTGGTGCTCATTGATGCCGCACGACCCCGGGGTGAAGCAGTACGTCAGCGTCACGTCGAAGTCCTCGAGCAGGCTCATCTGCCGGTCGAACCAGGCCTCGTAGTTGGGCCGGTGGCTATCCGCCCAGCTCAAGCCCGTGCGCAGCTTCTTCACGCCCAGCTTCTCGAGCCACGCCACCGCGGACTCCAGCCGGTGGTCCTCGAAGTGGAACCACCTCTTCAATCAACGAGCGCACCCGCTGCTCGAGCTGCTCGGTCGTCATCTCCGCTGGAGCCATCGGCACCTCGGCAGGCAGAACTTCCGCGCAGGGTGAGCAGCACCGCGGGACTTTCCAAGGCGTCTCTGGATACACAACCTGGTCGTCGTCGGACGCTCGACACCCCCACGGTCGCATCGACCCACGGACAGCACAGTGGAGTTGAGCCATTGGTCGAGAGGGCAAGTGGCTGTACGTCCAAGGAGTACTTAAGCCTTAGGCGAGCACATGGGGTAGCGAGGGACAGATGAAACGACCAGACACGATCCGCCCGCCAAGAGGGAAGCTCGCGGTCCTGCTGCCCGACATGGGCGCTGTCTCCAGCACGTTCATCGCGGGTGTGCTCCTGGCCCGCAAGGCCCTGGGACTGCCGGTGGGCTCGCTCACGCAGATGGGTTACCCCATGCAGACCTGTTCGTGCAGAGCATGAAGCTCAAGAACACGCTGCGCTCGCTCATGGGCGAGGAGCCCTCCTGCCCTCCCGGCACCGAGAGCTACGATTGAGAGAGGCCATGGCCTTCGCGGAATGGGTGTCGATGGCCGCGCGCCTCTTCGAGGGCGCCGGCGTGGCCGTCATGGTGGTGGGCACCGTCTTCTCGGCGGTCTCGGTGCCGCTGCGCCTGCGCCGAGAGACCCGTGAGAGCCTCTTCCGCCACTTCCGAGAGAAGGTCGGCCGCTCCATCCTGCTCGGGCTGGAGCTGCTCGTCGCCGCCGACATCATCCGCACCGTCAGCGAGGAGCCCACGCTCCAGGGCGTGCTCGTGCTCGGGCTCATCGTGCTCATCCGCACCTTCCTGAGCTTCACCCTCGCCGTGGAGTTGGAGGGCCATTGGCCCTGGAAGAGCGCGGAGCTGAAGCTGAAGGGGTTGAAGCAGGAGGAGCCTCGCGCTTCCGCGCAGCGGCCCGGGGAGGCGCCACAGGGCCCCGAGGGCGGGCGCTAGTCGTCTCCGCCCCCCTCCTCGTCCTGCCTGGTGGAACCCTCTGTCAGCGCGTCCGGGTTCAGCGCGACGCCCTGACGCTGAGGGCTCGTGAACGGCTCGGGGCGAGGGGCGGGACGGGTGTAGAGCCTGTCGCTGCCCACCCAGGGGTCCCGGCCCTGCTGCTGCTGCAGGGCGAAGCGCTCGCGATCGCGCCGGCGGATATCCTCCTCCACCTCCGCCACGCGCTCCCTCGACAGCCCCAGCTCCTCCAGCGCCGCGCGCCCGAAGGCGATCGCGCTCTCGAAGGTCTCGCGCATCTGGAAGTGCGCGCCCTGCTCCAGCAGCTCCAGCGCATGCCCTCGGTCGTACGCGCGCACGTACAGCCGCGCGAAGGGGAATGACGTCCGACACAGCTCCACGATGCGGTTGGCGGTCTCCTGGCGCTCCACACACACGCAGATGAGCCGCGCACGCTCCGCACCCGCCGCGCGCAACACGTCCAGCCTCGTGCCGTCGCCATAGTAGACCTTGAAGCCAAAGCGCTCGGCCGCCTCGATCATCTCCACGTCGTTGTCGATGGTGGTGACGTCGACCCCCTCGGGCAGCAGCAGCTGGCTGACGATCTGCCCGAACCGCCCGAAGCCAATGATGAGCACCGAGCCGTGTACGTCCTCGAAGCGCTCCTCGCGCTCGGGTGCCGCGCGCGTACGTGCGAGTCTCGGGGCGAGCGCGGCCAGCAGCGGCGTGAGCGCCATGGTGAGGGTCACGACCGCGACGAGCCGCGTGGCAATCACCTGCTCCATCACCCCGGCGGCCACCGCGGTGGAGAACAGGACGAAGCCGAACTCGCCGCCCTGCCCCAGGTACAGCGCGGTGCGGATGGACACCTCGTGCCCGTTGCGCAACAGCCGCATCAGCCCGTATACCACCGACGTCTTGATGACCGTGAGCGTCACCACCGCGCCGAGCAGCAGGGGCCAGGCATGCGCGATGACCCGGAGGTCCACCGTCATCCCGACGGAGATGAAGAAGAGCCCGAGCAGCAGCCCCCGGAAGGGCTCGAGGTCCGCCTCGAGCTCGTGCCTGTAGGTCGACTCGGCGAGCAGGACGCCCGCGATGAACGCGCCGAGCGCGGAGGACAGCCCCACGTACGTCATCAGCGTGGCCGCCGCGATGACGACGAGTAGGGCGGCCGCCGTCATCACCTCATGGGCCCCCGCGCTCGCGAGCACCCGGAAGAAGGGGCTGAGCAGGTAGCGGCCCGTGAGCACCACCACCGCCAAGGCGCCCAGCATCTTCGCCCCGGACAGCCAGACCGGGTCGCCCCCGGCCGTCTTCACCGGGGAGAGCAACGCCACGAGCGCGAGCAGCGGCACGATGGCCAGATCCTGCAACAGGAGGATGGCGAACGCCTTCTGGCCATGGGGGTGTTGCGCCTCGCCGCGCTCTCCGAGCAGCTGCATGACGAGCGCCGTGGACGAGAGCGCGAGCCCGAGCCCCGCCACGAGCGAGGCCTGCCACGAGCGCCCCACCACGAGAAGCGGGTAGAGCATGGCCAGCAGGCCGGTGAAGACGACCTGCGCCGTGCCGAGCACGAAGATGTCGCGGCGCATGGCCCACAGCCGCGTGAGGTTGAGCTCCAGCCCGATGACGAAGAGGAAGAGCACGACGCCGAGCTCGGCGACATGCATCACCGAGGTGGAGTCGGAGAAGAGTCCGAGCCCGAAGGGGCCGATGACGAGCCCCGCCGCCAGGTAGCCGAGGATGGAGCCCAAGCGCAGCCTGCGGAAGAGCGGCACGGCGACGACCGCCGCTCCAAGGAAGATGAGCGCCTGGACGTAGATGGGATCCTGGGGGCTGGCGGCCATGGCACCACAGGGTAGCTCAACCCGGGATGCTCGATACCCTCACCCCGTCCCTCTCCCAGAGGGAGAGGGGTTGTTGTTGTTGTTGTTGTTGGGGGTTGTTGGGCTCAGGCCTTTCCCACCACCTTCTTCAGGAAACCCCAGAAACGCCCCGAGCGCTCCTTCAGGTCCTGTCCTCGACGCTCCTCCGCCGCCCTCGCCGCGTCCGAGGCCACGTTCAGCCTCTGCCTCAGCTCCTCCGGCGTGTAGCGCGTCGCCAACGTCGCCTTCATCTCCTTGCGCGTCGAGTACTCCAGCGCGTTCACGTGCAGCACGCACTCCGAATCCAGCCGCAGCGTCACCGCCACCCGGACGGAGCCCTTCGGGCCCTTCGGCAGGCCCTCCAGCCTCACCGTCCCCAGGTACTCGTTCGCCGAGATGTGGTTGTCCTCTCCCTGGAAGATGGACAGCTCCATCACCTCTTCGTTGTCCCTCGTCGTGGAGATCGCGAACGAGCGCTGCGCCGGCAGCGGCGTGTTCCTCTCGATGACCCGCGTGAACCCTCCTCCCGGCATCGCCACGCCAATCGTCATCGGCAGCACGTCGATGAGCACCACGCTGCTCACCTTGTCCACCGCGCTCGAGTACAGCGCCGCTCCCAATGCCACCGCCTCGTCCGTGTTCACCCCCGCATGCGGCGGTTTGCCGAAGACTTCCTTCAGCTTCTCCCGCACCAGCGGCATCCGGCTCTGTCCTCCCACCAGCAGGATGTCGTCGATCTCCCCGGGCCGCAGCTTCGCGTCCAGCAATACGTCCCGCACCACGTCCAGCGTGCGCATCACCAGCGGCATGCACACCCTCTCCATCTCCGCGCGCGTGAGCGTCACGTGCAGGTCGTGCGGCTGACCCCCCTCGCCCATCATCAGCATCGGGATGTGCACCTCGTACGTGCTGCTCTCCGACAACGCCACCTTCGCCCGCTCCGCCGCGTCCGTCACCCGCGACAAGGCAATCCGGTCCCCCTGGAACGCCACCTTCTCCTGCTGCTGGAAGCGCTCCAGCAACAGGTCCACCAGGAGGGTGTCGAAGTCCATTCCCCCCAGGAAGATGTCGCCTCCCGTGGACAGCACCTCGAACACGTTCCCGTCGATGCGCAGGATCGTCGCGTCGAACGTGCCGCCTCCCAGGTCGTAGACGAGCACCTTCTTCGCCATGTCCCGGTTCAGCCCGTACGCCAGCGCCGCCGACGTCGGCTCGTTCAGGATGCGCTCCACCTTCAGCCCCGCCATCCACCCCGCCCGCCTCACCGCCTCGCGCTGCGGCTCCGAGTAGTACGCCGGCACCGTCACCACCGCCCGCTCCACCTTCTGCCCCAGGTGCTGCTCCGCCAATTCCTTGCACTCGCGCAGGATGATGCCCTGCACCTCCTCCAGCGACAGTACGTTGTCCCCCATCCGCACCGCCGCCCGGCCTCGCGCGTCGGGGACGATCTCGTAGTGGAAGCGCTCGCGCACCTGGTTCACCACCGCGCTGTCGAAGGGCCGCCCCACCAGACGCTTCGCGCCGTAGATGGTCTGGTCCGGACGCAGCAGCACCTGGCTCTTCGCCCGGTGGCTCACCAGCAGCTTGCCCTGCGTCGTGAGCGACACCACCGAGGGAATCGTGTTGTAGCCCTCGCGCGAGCGCAGCACCGTCGGCTTGTTGTTCGTCACCACCGCCACGCACGAGTTGGTGGTGCCCAGATCGATGCCGATCACCGGGCCCTTGCCCTCGATGCTCGTGGGCGGCGTGAGGAAGACGGTGCGCACCTGGCCCGGCGAGCTCTTGGGCTCGGGAGGCAGCGCGGCTGGCCTCGCCGCGGCCGGCGCCGGTGCCGGAGCGGCGGCCGCCGGTGCCGGAGCGGCGGCCGGCGTCGCGGGACGGGCTGCCGGGGCAGGCGCGGCGGGCGCAACGGGCTTCTTCGCCGGAGGCCTGCGCATGGGCTGCCCCGCCACCGGCCTGGCGAACTCGAGCGGCTCGTCGTCGTCGGAGGCCTCCAGCTCGAGCTCCACCGCGCTCCCGCGCTGGGCGGGGGGCACCGGCTGCGGCGTGGGAGGGGCCGGTTGCGGCGTGGGCCCGGGCATGGCCGCCGCCGAGAGATCCCAGTCGAACTCCTGCCCCCCTCCGACCGGGCGCGCGGGCGGCTTCGCGGCGGGCGCGGGCGCCGCGGCGGGCGGAGGCGGCGTGCTGAAGACGAGCTCGTCGATGGGGATGTCGACGGCGGTGATCGGCGGCGGAGGCGGAGGCGCGGGGGGCTCGACCGGCCGGGCCGCGGAGACGGGCCGGGGCATGCCCGGGGTGACCGGCGCCACGGACGGAATCCCCGACACCGGAGGCACCACCGGCGCCGCGGCCGGCGGCCTCACGGGCGCCACCGGCGGGGCGACCACCGGCGGCGGCGTCCTGGCCGGCGTCCGTGGTACCTGCTGCACCTCGCCCTTGCGCTGCAGCATCCGGTCCACGAGCGCCTGCGAGGCCGGATCCAACTCCGTGAACTGGATGCCCATCCCCGGAGGCCCGGACAGATCCTCGGGCGGACGCACCCACCGCACCACCGCCGCGCCCCTCATCACCCGCACGCCCTCGGCGATGCGCACCTCGAACTTCACGGGCGTGCCCACCGGCTGCGGCTCGCGCGAGCGGATGAACATGCCCCCGGGGCTGATGTTGACGGCGAACTCCTCGACGAAGCTGCTGATGTCCGTGTGCTTGAGCTTCACCAGCAGGCCCACGGCCTTGCGATCCGTCGTGCGCCGATCCTGATCCATGACTCCGACTGTCGCGGGTCCCTCCCTCCCGCTCAAGTCTTTCCGCGCTCCTCCGCCCTCCTGCTTGCCCGGCGCGCCATACAAGGGCGCACATGGGTCTTCCCCGGACTCCGCCCCCAACGGAAGGCGACGTGCCCGGAGGGTCCTCGGATCGGAGACCCCGGAGGTTGTTCCAACTTTCCGAGGAATCAGAAGTCCTCGAGGCGGCTCAAGGCACGAGGAGCCGCAGGAAGGCCTCCTGGTCCCACGCGTTCTCCGCCTGTGCGCCCCCGTGCCGCTGGTAGCCCGCGAGCGTGAGCCCCTGGCCCGGGACGAAGCCCAGCGCGGTGCTCGTCACCGGGCAGCTGCTCTCGGGGCACTCGCCGGGGGACAGCGTGCGCTGGTCGCGCTGCGCGCCCTCCGGCTCGTACAGGCTCAGCACGCCGCCGCAGGCCGCCACCACCCCGCCCTCGTCATCCACCGTCACCGCGGGCGACGCCGGGTTCGCGCCGCACGCGAGCGGCTGTGCCCAGCGCTCGGCCCCCTCCGGACCCGCGGCGAGGACGAAGGCCCCGGGGCCGGTGAGCGTCGTCCCTCCCCACGCGAGGGTGCCGCGGAACTCGCCCACCAGCGCCACGCTCTCGTCCGGGCCCGGCTTCAGTCCGGTGACGCGGCCATCCACTCCCCGCAACTCCCGGCCCCACGCGAGGCGCCCATCCGGCTCGAAGGCCAGCAGCACCAGGCCCTGGCTCCCCTCGGCCCCGAAGGTCCGGCCATCCACCCGGAGCGTGCCCACGAGCCGCCCCGCGAGCAGCGCCCGGCCCGAGGGCAGATGCCCCAGCGCGAACAGCTCCGTCCCGTCGGCCACCACGTCCAGCTGCCGCGTCCAGAGGTAGGTCCCCTGAGCATCATGGTGGGCGAGCACCGGGACATGGCCCTCGGGCGTCCACTCCTCGGCCGCGACGAGCACGCCGCCCTCGCCGTCCGCCGCCAGCCCGTACACCTTCTGCCCCACGCGCCGCTGCCACAGGGGCTCGCCCGACTCGGAGAACTTCACCAGGAAGCCGTCGTTGGCCTCGCCCAGGCCGAAGTCCAACGGGTACAGGAAGGCATTGCCGGTGAGGAAGACCTCTCCCGAGGGCGAGGACCCCACGAGCGGCGAGGCCACGCGCATCCGCGAGTAGTCGCGCGTCCACCGCTCCGTCCCATCCGGTCCGTACTTCGCCACCGAGAGGCCGCGCCGCTGGCCGGGCACGGACTCGCGGTCATCGTCCTCGCGCGGCGTGGAGAGCCACACCACGGAGATGTCCCCCGTGCGCGCCACGGCCAGCGCCGTCCCGAGGTCGTCCTGCGGTCCGCCGAGCCGGTGGAACCAGGACCGCGAGGGGGGCCCGGAGTCCCCGGGGGCGGGCGCCCCCTTCTCAGGCTTCGGGGCGGACGACCCCGGGGTCCCCGCGCTCGGCCCGGTACCGGGTGCCGGCGTCTCCGGCCCGGTCGTCTGGACGGGAGGCTGCCCCGAGTCGTCCCCAGGGGTGCCCGTCTCCGCTCCTCCACATCCCACGGCCAGCGCCAGCAGCGCGGTGGGCATGAGGCCCTTCCACAGACGGTTGGCGTGTACTCCAGACGCTCGGTGCATGTGCTCTCCCCACCGTCCCTCCCGGCCGGAGGGGCCCTGGAGAAACGAACCGGCGGAAGGTAATGGGGGCATTCCCAGCGGCATCCCCCCAGGCGGGCGGGTCACCCGAGCCCCCCCGGGGGGCAGGGGGACGGCCTCCCCCTGCCCGAGAGCGGACGAACGTCCGATGGCAGGAATACCCCCGTGTCCGAACGGTTGGCAGCCCACGTTCGAGCCGCGGCTCCCTCGCGAACCCCTTGGTCCGCGCGCCGCCCGAGATTAAGAGATCGCTTCTCATGGAAAACGCCGCCCCCATCGCCCCGCCGCCGGTACCGGAAGCCACCAGCGAGGACCTCAAGGCCGTCGAGGAGCTCGCCCGGGCCAAAGCTCAAATCCTCGGGCAGATCGAGAAGCGCGTCGTCGGGCAGCGGGACGTGGTGGAGCACCTGCTCATCGCGCTCTTCGCCCGCGGCCACTGCCTCTTCGTCGGCGTGCCCGGCCTGGCCAAGACGCTGCTCATCTCCACCCTGGCGGACGTCCTCAACCTGTCCTTCAACCGCATCCAGTTCACGCCGGACCTGATGCCCTCGGACATCACCGGCACGGACATCCTCGAGGAGGACAAGGCCACCGGGCACCGCGCCTTCCGCTTCCTCAAGGGCCCGCTGTTCGCCAACATCATCCTCGCCGACGAGGTGAACCGCACCCCGCCCAAGACGCAGGCCGCCCTGCTGCAGGCCATGCAGGAGTACCGCGTCACCGCCGGTGGCCGCACCTACCCGCTGGAGCTGCCCTTCCTCGTCTTCGCCACGCAGAACCCCATCGAGCAGGAGGGCACCTACCCGCTGCCCGAGGCCCAGCTCGACCGCTTCATGTTCCTGGTGGACGTGGGCTACCCCACCGCCGAGGAGGAGGTGGAGATCGTCAAGGCCACCACCGGCGGCTCGCAGCCACAGCTGGAGAAGATCCTCTCGCCCGAGAAGATCCTCGCGTTGCAGACGCTGGTGCGCCGGGTGCCGGTGCCGGACCACGTGGTGCGCTACGCGGTGGAGCTGGTGCGCCACACGCGGCCCAAGGAGCCGGGCGTGCCGGAGTTCATCTCGAAGAACGTCTCGTGGGGCGCGGGGCCTCGCGCCAGCCAGTACCTGGTGCTGGCGGCCAAGGCGCGCGCCATCCTCAACGGGCGCTTCGTCGCCTCGGTGGAGGACGTGAAGGCCGTGGCCCGCCCGGTGCTGCGCCACCGCGTGCTGCCCAACTTCACCGCCGAGAGCGAGGGCACCACCTCGGTGAAGCTGGTGGACCAGCTCGTCTCACTGGTGAAGGGATAGCCCCCCGGCATGTTGCTGGATGCCCAGACGCTGGCCCGCCTGCAGGGCGTGAAGCTGCGCGCCCGCGCGGTGATGGAGGGGGTGCTGTCCGGCCTCCACAAGAGCCCCCACCAGGGCCAGAGCGTGGAGTTCGCCGAGCACAAGGAGTACGCGCCCGGTGACGAGCTGCGCCACCTGGACTGGAAGGCCTACGGCAAGTTCGACAAGTACTACGTCAAGCGCTTCGAGCACGAGACGAACCTGCGCGCCGTCATGGTGGTGGATGCGTCCGCCTCCATGGGCTACCGCAGCGGCGCGCTCTCGAAGCTCGACGTGGCCACCACCCTGGCCGGCGCGCTGTGCTACCTGCTGGTGCGCCAGCAGGACGCCGCCGGCCTCGCGCTCATGACCCAGGGGCGCTTCCAGGACGTGCCCCCGCGCGCCTCCGCCGGCCACCTCAACGTGCTGCTGGACGCGCTCGAGCGCACCTCGCCCAACGGGGGCACCAATCTCATCTCCGCCGCGGACCACCTCGCCGAGGTGCTCCCGCGCCGCTCCTCCGTCGTCGTGCTGTCCGACTTCCTCGACGAGAACCAGGACGCGCTCAAGCGGATCCTGGCCCTGCGGCAGCGCAAGAACGACGTGTCCGTGTTCCACCTGGTGGACCCCGCCGAGCTCACCTTCCCCTTCGATGACCCCACGCTCTTCCTCGACATGGAGGGCGAGGGCCGCATCGAGGTGAACCCGCGTGAAATCAAGCAGAGCTACCTGGAGGAGTTCGGCACCTTCCTGGCGAACGTGAAGTCGGCCTGCGCGGAGGCGGACGTGGACTACGAGCTGGTGCGCACCGACGAGCGCCTGGACGAGGTGCTGCTGCGCTACCTGGGCCGGCGCGGGAGGCGACGGTGACCTTCGCCCATCCGTGGATGCTGCTGGGCGCGCTGGCGGCGCTGATTCCGCTGCTCGTCCACCTCTTCGACCGGCGGCGGCCCCGCCCCCACCCCTTCGGGCCCCTGGCCTTCGTGCTGCGCAGCCAGAAGCGCACCGCCAGCCGGCTCAAGCTCAAGCGGCTGCTGCTGTACGCGCTGCGGACCTTGATTCTGCTCGCGCTGCCGGTGGCCCTGGCGCGGCCCGAGTGGAAGCAGGACGCGCAGGCGGCGGCGGTGGTGAAGGGCCCGGCGGCCACGGCCATCGTGCTGGATGCGTCGCTGTCCATGCGCTGGTCGGATGGAACCTCGCTCTTCGAGCGCGGCCGGGACGAGGCGCGCGACGCGCTGGCGGACCTGCGCCCCGAGGAGCCCGCGACGGTACTGGTGTGCACGGGCTCGGCCCAGCCCCCCGGGCCTCCGGCCTTCGACCGGTCCAAGCTGCGTCAGGCCATCGACGAAGCACAGCCCACGTACGCGGCGGCGGATCTGTCGCGCTGCCTGGACCTGGCGGCTCGGGCGCTGGAGGAGAGCCCCATCGCGGGCAAGCGCCTGGTGGTGGTGTCGGACCTGACGGCCGGCTCCATGCGCCTGGAGGCGCCGACGCCGACGGTGAAGGGCCCCACGGGTGAGGCGATCCGTCCCGAGGTGGTGCTGCGCGACGCGGCCAACGGGAAGGACTCGCTGCCCAACCACGCGCTGGTGGACTTGAAGGTGGAGCCCGCGCTGCAGGCGGGACCGCGCGCCTTCGTGTTCACCTTCACGGTGAAGAACTTCAGCGAAGCGCCTCTGAAGGATCTGGAAGCGGCGGTGCGCACGGGCGACACCACGCTGGGCAAGGGCTTCGTGGACGTGCCGGCCCATGGCACGGCGCAGAAGTCGCTGACGGTGCGCTTCCAGCAGGGCGGCACGGTGTCTGGGTATGGGACCCTGACGCCGGATGGACTGGCCGAGGACGACCGGCGGGCCTTCGTGCTCGCGGTGCCGCGGCCGCTCAAGGCGCTGGTGGTGAACGGAGCGCCGCACGCCACGCGCTACCGGGACGAGGCCTTCTTCATGGAGGCGGCGCTGTCGGCCCCGGGCTCGCCGGTGCAGGCGGCGGTGCGCGACGCCGAGGCCGGGTGGCGCGAGGAGTTCGGCAACTACGACGTCGTGTACCTGCTGAACGTACCGGCGCCGGACGAGACCGCGGCGGCGAAGCTGCGGACCTTCGTGGAGAACGGCGGCGGCCTCTTCGTCAGCATGGGCGACCACGTGGACCCCGAGGCGTACAACACGCGCATCGGCGCGCTGCTGCCGCGCAACCTGCGGCTGGTGCGCACCAGCGTGAACCGCGACGACCCGGACGCGGATGACAAGGCCGCGAAGCTGGCGCAGGTGCGCGTCGAGACTCCGCTCTTCGCGCCCTTCACGGGACAGGCCGAGGAGGGCCTCGTGGGCGCGCGCTTCTACCGGTACATGCTGCTGGAGGCGGACGGGAGCGGCGCGGCCCAGGGCGCGAGCCAGGTGCTGGCCACGTACGAGGACGGTGCTCCGGCGGTGGCCGTGGCGCGGCGGGGCAAGGGCCGGGTGGCGCTCTTCACCAGCACGGTGGACCGCGACTGGAGCGACTTCGCCATCCGCACGAGCTTCCTGCCGCTGATGCAGCGCTTCGCCGCGTACCTGGCGGGCTCGCTGGAGGAGCGCGAGGAGCAGCGGGTGCGCGTGGGCGAGACGCTGTCACTGCGGCCCGAGGGCGCGGCCCAGGCCGTGTCCGCGGTGAAGGGCCCGGACGGCACGGAGGTGCCCGCCAAGGCGCAACCGGACGGCACGGTGCTCGTGGGTCCGGTGGAGCAGCCGGGGACGTTCTCCGTGCTGGGCGCGGACGGAAAGCCCGTGCCCGCGCTGGCCTTCGCCGCGACGCTCGACCCGGCCGAGAGTGACTTGAGCCGGCTGCCGCAGGACGCGCTCTCCGCGCACTTCGGCGAGGAGACGGTGAAGGCCTCGAGCGCGGACGCGGAGCGCCCGCCCGTGCCCCTGTGGACCTGGCTCATCGTCGCCGCCGCGTTCGCCTTCTTCTTGGAGGGCACGCTGCTGCGCAAGTAGCGGCCCGCTCTCGACGTCCGACACCGCCATCTCTGGCCAGGGGGAACCGCTACACTTGCGGTCAACCATGGCCAGACCGCGTCCGCCGCTGCTGCCAGTCCCGCTTGCTGTCCTGCTGCTCTCCGCGTGCGCCGCTACGACCCCGGTCGTGCACACGTGGGAGGACGTGGAGCGAGACGACCCCGCCGCGTGCGAAGCCCCGAGCGCTGATCAGTGTGTCGTGCTCGCATGCGACGAAGGGGAGTGCGGCGTCTTCAGTTGCGAGGACGTGGACCCGGAGGCGCTGGCGCTTGCTCCCCTGGCACACGGTGCGGAGTTGGCGCGCTACCGCCCTCCCCTGCGCGGACCTGGCACCCAGCGCAACTGGAGGCGCGTGGGGCTTCGAGCAGATGCACAGCCCCGGATGGCGTTCCACTTCAGCTACCGCTACGGCTACCTCCCGGCCTTTCCCCGACTCGAGGGGAGGCTGATCAAGCACCACCTGTTTCCCCAGGCCCAGGAGTTCAGGAAGTGGTTCTTGGACAATGAAATCGACGTCCACGCGTGGACGATGGCCATTCCAGAGCAGGTGCACCTGCGCATCCATCGCGGCGCGAACGGCGGACCGTGGAATCAGGCATGGCGGCAGTTCAGGGACGCCAATCTCCACCGCCGAGTTCCAAAGGAAGAAATACTGCGAAAAGCCTTCGAGCTGGCCTACCGCTTCGACATCGTTGGACCCATCGTGCCTTACAGCCATCAGCTTGTCCCTCCGGGTCCACAGCTTTTCGCCAACTGACAGCTTTGCTGGATGGAGGAAGAGTCGCGTGAAGCTCTACAGGGTCTTGGGAGATGAAGCACCGCGCTACACGGGAAACCTGAATGCCGGACACAAGTGGGGGCTGCCTGGCGTGCAATGGTCGCGACCGTGTCCGAGCTGCCGCCAGGGTGGCGGTGTCGGGGGACTTCATTATCCCTGCGTGGATCTTTCGAGACTCCCCGAGCGCGAGAAGTTCCATGAGGCGCGGCCTGTACCCTACGAAGAGTTCGTCCAGCTGCGTGAATTGGTACGTCCACTCGTCCCCATATGGGCTGAGCTGCAACCGGGGACGTCTTTCGGCCCGGTGGAGGGTTCCGGGCTGGGCTACTTCGGCCAGCTCTTCATGCAGAACCCCTGGACGCTCTACGCGCGCCGCGAGGCATTGGAGCGCTTGCAGGCGGCCGGCATGCGGGGTCTCCAGGGCTGTCCCATCAAGGTACGCTTCCGGCAGAAGAGCCACCCTGAGTTGCTGGAGCTGCAGCTGGAGCTGCACGGCCAGTTCCACCCTGATTGCCTTTCACCAGATCGCAAGCCCATCTGCCCCACCTGCGGTAGCAACCAGAACCCCCTCCCGGAGAAGTTCTGGCCCGCGGCCTCGTCGCTGCCCAAGGACCTCGACATCTTCCGCTTCCGCGATGCGCCCGGCTTCATCCTCGCCACCGAGCGCATGGTGGATACGGTGAAGCAACTGGAGCTGGACGGCGTGGTGTTCCAGGAAGTGGAGGTCCGCTGAGCGGACGCAAGGCACGCGGGCCACTCACGAGGACATCCCGCTGTGGTGGTGAACGGAGCGCCACGCGCTACCGGGACGAGGCCTTCTTCATGGAGGCGGCGCCATCGGCCCCGGGCTCGCCGGTGCAGGCGGCGGTGCGCGACGCCGAGGCCGGGTGGCGCGAGGAGTTCGGCAACTACGACGTCGAGTACCTGCTGAAGTAGCGGCCCGCTCGCGGCTCACGCCTACTCCAGCTCCAGGTGGAGCGGCCCCACGAAGGTGACGGCGGGCGGGACGATGGGCGTCGTGGGCAGGGTGTCCTCCAGGGGCAGCAGGTCTTCCTGGTACGCCGAGTTGACGCACCGCCCCTCCTGCCGGACGGACCTGACCTGGACCTTCACCAGCGTCTGCCTGTCGGGCATGACCCGGTACGTGCCGGGATCGCCCTCCGCCGTGAAGACCACACGGGGGAGGGTGCGTGCGACATAGGCCTTTCCCGTGCAGTCGACGGCGTCGTAGCTGACCTGGGCCGTGAACATCGCCGAGACCTCCGCGGTCATGGGGTTCAGGCCCCAGAGGAACCCCCGGGCATCGATGTAGGGCGGGCTATCGCCGATGACCATGCTCGGGCCCACCCGGGTGCCGTTCGCATCCCTCCAGACGGCGATGGGAAGCGTGGAGCCGGCGGGGCCCGCGGGACCTCGCGCACCCTCGGGTCCCTGGGGGCCCTCGGGTCCCTGGGGCCCGGCGGGACCCGTGTCTCCCTTGGGTCCGGTTCCGGAGCAGGCCATGAGCCCGCCCAACAGCATCACCACGGCATACTTCCTGAAGACATACATGGGGACTCCTGTCTCCCTACTGAAGGGAGAAGTGGATGGGGGGCTCGAACTGGACGGTGGGCTTGGAGATGGGCGTCGCGAGCAGGCTGCTCATGGGCACCACGGTGATCTCGAACGCACTCTCACTGTTCTCGCACGCCGTGGAGCGCTTGCTGGACCTGCCCTGGATCGTCACCTGGGTGAAGGCGTCGGAAAACGCCCGGAAGGTGTCGGGCTCGCCCTCCAGCGTGAAGACCTCGCGCGGCAGGCGGGCCGAGACATACGCATTCCCCGTACAGTCCGCCCCGTCATAGACGATGGGAGTCTCCCGGGTACGGAGCTGCCCGGTGTACATGTCCACGAGCCAGAGGAAGCCCTGGTCATCGAAGAAGTACAGGTCCTCTTTCCGGCCGCCTCCACTCGGACCGATGAACGCACCGTTCGCATCCCGCCACACGGCGGCGGGGCGAGCGAGGGCCGCGGGCCCCTGTGGTCCAGTGGGACCCGCGGGCCCCTGCGGACCGGCGGGGCCCACGGGACCGGGATCTCCCACGGGACCCGCGGGCCCGGAGGAACACGCCACCAGCCCTCCCACGGCCATCGCCCAGACCCATTCCTTGGAAATACGCATCAGGACGCTTCCTTTCTTCAGGTGAGTCGTCCGAGCCGAAAATCATGGGAAGTGGAAATGAACCGGGCGGACGAAAGGCACGCCGGACCCCACTCCGTCCCTCGTCCCCGGCCAGTCCCAGGCCGAGCCCGACAGCACCTTGCGTGTCTCCATCGACCTGTGGCCCACCGCCCACCGTTTCCTCGCGGGCCACCGCATCCGCCTCCAGGTCTCCAGCGGTGCGCATCCCCGCTTCGCTCGAAACCCGGGCAGCGGTGAGCCCCTCGGCTCCGCGAAGACGCTCGTCCCCGCGGCTCAGGCCGTCTTCCACGACCCCACACACCCTTTCTCCGTCTCCCTCAGCTCCGGGTCCACCACACTGCCGGGCTCCCGCCGCAGGGACGTCCAGTCCACCTGCGAGACGACATTCGGGGGCAGCACAGCGCGCAGCTCGGCCTCGGCCCGCTCGGGGTGACTGAAGGTGTAGCGGGCGAAGAGGTCATGCGGTCCTGACATGGCCAGCCGCCCCCAAGCACACGGCGGGCCAGGGACGGGCAAAGGCTTGGCGACGAAAGTCGCGTCAGATGACTCGTTGGGCGTGAGGTGCCGCAATGGCTCCTGTGACACGGCGAGGCCCTGGTGTGGCGCCGCGGCTCCCCCGAGTCGATGCGCTCCGAGCGCTCACGGGTCACTGCCCGATTTCGCCGGGAGCGACCATACTGGTGGGTCCTGCTGCTACGGACCGTCCACGGCCGGCGGGGTAGAGGCCGCGTCGGGGACGACCCGGCAAGGGACCATGTTCCCCCGGTGCCCGGTCGTGCACACCAGTCCGGGACGCGTCGGTGCGCCGGGCGCGAGCGGTACGGTCTCCGAGTCCCATTCACAGCGGGGGGCATCCGCGCGACCCCAATCGCAGACGCCCCGGGGCGGCGCTTCCACGGGACCCCACGAGGCACGGCGCGTGGCCTTTTCATCGCAAAGCGGTTCCTCCTCGGAGGGGCCCGTACACGTCACACGGGCCCCATGCGCCGCGGGCTCGAGGGACAGGCGCTCACACCCACGCCGGAGCACGCGCTGCTCACAGGCCTCCTCCGCATCGAGGTTCGGCCGCTGCACGAGCTGGAACGCCCGCCCATCCAGGCCCACACCGAAGATCGCCCGCTCCTCCCGTGTGTCCCGCGCCGCGAGCTCCCAGAAGGGGCGGCCCTCGCGCAGGGCATCTTCCGAGGTCTTCCCCTCGCTCGGCTCACAAGGCGCCTTGTCACCACATACCAGGCTTCGAGCCACGGCCTCCACATCGCACCGGGTGCAGCTCAGGTGTTGTCGCCGCATGGCCACGGGGCGGCGGGGCAGGATGCCGGAGCGCAGGGACTCCATCTCGACGGAGGCCCCACGTGCGGACTGGGTCCTCGTGCAGACGGAGGTCCCGAATCCCTGCTTCTCGCTTCCGCTCGCGTAGACGAGGTACTCGACTCCCTTGTCGAAGAGGTACTCACACATATTGTCAGACAGGCTCAAGACCCGCTTGGGAGCGGCCTTTCCCTTGAACGTCTCCAGGACCGTGAAGGTCGCCCGGCCGACGTACGGCCCCTGATAGTCCTCGCCGAAATCCTCGTGGATGTCGTCGACCCGGCCGCGGAAGATGAGCTCCGCCTTCTCACGCGCCGTCTCCAGCGCATCACGGACATCCAGTTCCAGGGAACAACTGCAAGCCCATGCTCCCATGGGCCAGGCCAGGAGTCCGAGGACGAGCAGCACCGCGACACGTGAGAGCATGTGCATGGAGTCCACTCTACCGCGTGGTGGGAGAGTGTTACGGTGCCGCGCTCCGGAAATAGGGGAGCGAGTCGCAGGAGGGCAGCCCCGGGATGGGCTTCCCGCTGGCGGCGCCGACAATCCTCGTGGCCGGGAACCAGCCCCAGCCCAGGTTCGGGTCGTTGCCGTAGCGGGTATCGCCCTGGGTGTAGAGCCACCAATCGTTCCGCGCATCACCGACGCTCGGGTTGTCGTGTCCCGGCCACCGGGATTGGCAGACGAACCAGTTGTTGCCGGCCTTCAAGAAGCCACGAGGTCGTCCCTCCCAGACGACTTCCCCGTCCATGTTCCGGCAGCACATGCTGCTGTAGGGATAACCGTTGTAATCGGTGTGATCGCCGCCGTCGCCCCAGCAGTTACTGCCTTCTTGCTGTTTGCATTTATTGACGGGATTGGTGGCGATGGGAGACGGTGAAGTCGGGCCATGCCCGCCGCTCTTGCCAAGAACGTATGAAACCGTCGCGGAGATCAACGTTCCGAGCAACCCTATCAGTGCCACGATGATGGCTGTGTCAAAGGAGATCAGCCGTTTGCTGATCTCGATGGTGGCGGCAGCGTCCTGGGCACTGTCCTGGCGAATGTACCGGATGTACATCCCAGAAAACTGGACCTCATCCAGCGGTACACCGCGACCGTCCACGACCAACTGGAGGAGCCGTGCACCAGGAATCGACATCACGGAGCAGGGCCAACCCGTGTTCTTGTTCCAGGTCTCGGCGGGCAGGATGACGGTGAACTTGCTCACAATGGAATCGTCCCGGGGCCAGTCGGACGTCAGAAGAGATGGGACAAAGTATCGGGCCAGGCAGAGGCCCTGACCATTGCCCCGGTATGTCGGGCGCAGTCGCCTGTTGGACGCGTACCCTTGGAGCTACACCGGTGGGGACGTCGTCTGGGACGGACGCGCTCGTGGCTATTCGAGGCCCGGCCACAGTTGGTTCAGGCAGGCATACGCCTCAACGCAGGATCGATCGGCCGGCCGCCAGGTGTTGATGCGCGGCTTTCTTGTCCACGCTCAGGATGTCGTTGATGTCTTCGTCGGCCCGCTCTTCCTCGTCCATGGCATCCCACTCTTCGCGGTCGATCACTTCGTCGACCAGCAGCTCGGTCAGAGGCGCCTGGGTGGGGGGTCTCGAGGGCTTGTCGGGCGGCGCCATCACGTAGCCAGAGGTGTGCTGTACCTGCTGATGACCGGGATGGGCCAGGGTGACCCAGGTGGAAGTTCCGGATGCCAGCAGTCGGGCGCGTAGATCGCCGCCAACCATGAACCTCGAATCAGCCGGCGCGGTGATGACGACTTCCTCGACGATCAACGACCCGGTCACCACCAGGTCGAAGCCCCACGACACCATCAGGTTGCGGCAGCGCAAATCACCCAGCACGACCAGGGCGCCTTGATCGTGACGGCCGGTCCGCACCAGCACGTTGGCATGGGTCGTCAAGGAACCCTCCACCACCAGATAAGGCGAGTCCGGCTGCCACACTGGCGTGTCGACAGTGGGCGGCGGTTGCAGGCGCCAGTCGGCATCGATGGTCAGCAATTCTCGTGCTGCGCCGGTAGCGAGATTGGGACGGAATGCATGCAGGGTTTCGAGCGCGTGATGGGCGGGACTTTTCATTATTTCCTGGGCCAGGGCCACGAGGGGAATGCCGGGACACAAGAGCACGGCGAGGAGCCGGTGGACAGGGCGTTGGCTCATGAAGGCGCTGCCCGTTGGGTCCACGATTCAAGGCCTCGCTGGAAGTTTGGTCCCTGGTAAGCACGTTGAACCGACACGCCATTCCTCGCCTCATCCAAACCTCATCCACGAAGCCGGTACAGCCCATGAGCCGCCATGATTCCGCAGCACTGAAACCGTCAACGCCCGCCTGGCCACCCAAGGCGTCGGGCGTTCCTCTCGTGGGCGCACTGCCCGGTCTGCTCCTGGAGCGCTTCGACTTCCTGGAGGCGGCCCGTCAGCGGCTTGGCGACGTCTTCACCCTGAATCTGGGCTTCACGGACGCCATCATCCTGTGCCACCCCCGCCATGCGCAGCGCGTCCTGGTGGACGAGGCGTCCAAGTACCGCAAGGGGGGGCACATCTGGGAGTCGATACGGACCTTCCTCGGCAATGGGCTGCCGGTGAGTGAGGGGGAGTTCTGGAAGCGGCAGCGCCGCATGATCCAGCCCGCGTTCCACCACCAGCGCCTGGTCGCGCTGACCGGGAAGATGGGAGAGGTCATCGACGAGAGCCTGGCGGGCTGGGAGCAGGCGGCCAGGATGGGGGCTCCCTTCAACATCGACGAGGGCGTCTCCCGGATGACCATGAACGTGATGGTCCGCGCCATGTTCGGCAGTGGGTTGGAGGCGGCCGATGCGGAGCGGGTGGGCCATGAGCTGGCCTACATCATCGACTACATGCTGTGGGGCATGATGCTCCAGGGACTGCCCGACTGGGTGCCCGTCCCTGGCCGCGCCCGCTACCGGGAAGCGATCCGGTTCGTCGATGCGGTCGTCTCGCGCATCATCGAGCGGGGGCGGCGGAGCCCCGAGGACGAGTCCCTGCTCTCCCTGCTGCTGCACGCGGTGGATACGGAGTCGGGCGATCGAATGACCCCCGCGCAGTTGCGGGACGAGGTGGTGTCACTCTTCGTCGCCGGGTACGACACCACCGCGGTGGGCCTGGCCTGGGCGTTCCATCTCCTGACGCGGCATCCGGAGTCCTTCCGGCGGATGCGGACGGAGGTGGACGCAGTCCTGGGTGAGCGGGTGCCCGGCTTCGCCGAGCTGCGCCAGCTCACCTACACCCGCAACGTGTTGCAGGAGTCGCTCCGGCTGTACTCGCCCGCATATTGGGTTCCCCGCGCGTCAGCGGAGGAGGACGCGTTCGACGGCTACCGGATTCCGGCGGGAAGGATGGTGCTGGTCTTCACGCACCTGATCCACCACCACCCGGACATCTGGGAGGAGCCGCGACGCTTCGATCCGGATCGCTTCACGCCGGAGCGCTCCGAGGGGCGGCACAAGCAGGCGTGGATGCCCTTCGGTGCCGGACAGCGGCTGTGCATCGGCAAGGAGTTCTCGTTGATGGAGGGGCAGCTCATCCTCGCCCGCGTCGCCCAGCGCTACGAGGTGTCCGCCGTCGCGGGACGGGAAGCCCAGGTGCATATCGGCACCAGCCTCCGCGCGAAGGAAGGAGTGTGGGTGCACCTGAAGGCGCGGGAGCCCGGTGCCGCTCCTTCGCGCGGTTGAGCGGCACCTGCGATGACGACCCTGCTCACGGGGATGGGTCATCCCAGCATGACGAGCCGGGTGGAGGCCGGGCCCCGGTCGCGTCGGGACCGGCGAAGGCTTGGGACCCGGCGCGAGCGGATCACTGGCGGGCTTCAGCGCGAGGGACCGTGGAGTACCGCTCGCCAGCAGTCCAGAACCCGCGCGTGGCGCACGACACCCGCCCGAGGGCCTCGCCAAGCGAACGGAGCGGCTCCTCTGGCAGCTCGATCGCGCGCCAGGCCACGTAGCCATCCGGACGGATCAGCGAAGCCCCCCCTGTCCCGAGGCCGAATGCCGTCCGGAAGGCCTCCTCATCGGACGGACGCACATCCACGCCGATGCGCAGGCACCGCACTTCGATGCCCAGCTGCTCGCCAACCCTCGCCGCGGCGGAGCACCACCGCTCGTCCTCGGCGAGCAGCACCCATGTCCGCTGGAACAAGTCGAGCGTGGACACCCGCTCGTCTCCTTGGAACATCCACAGATGCGGCGCACGCGTGCCGGGCTGACCGGCCCACTGCTCGGGCCTCCGCGCGGGCGGGAGTCCATCGCCCGCATCGAGCACCGCGGCCGAGCGATACAGCTGACCGAACTCCACGGCGCTGTCGTCGAGGATCGGCACGTCCCTGGCGGTCCCGGCCGCGACCGCCGCGTAGTCGCTCCGGGCGAAGAGCTGCCCATGCCGGAGCCACGCGATCGGGCGCCGTTCGGCGTCGTAGGTGTCGAGCAGCAGCGGCGTCGACGCTCCGGAGAGAACCGCGGACAACTTCCACGCGAGATTGTGCGCATCATCGATGCCGGTGTTCGCACCATAGCCACCGCGCGCGGGCGGCAGGGTATGCGCGGCATCCCCGGCGAGGAAGACCCGGCCGGACGCGAAGCGGTCCGCGATGAGTGCGCTCATCTCCCAACGGCCCGTGGTGATGAGCTCGACCTCGAGGTCCGTCCTGCCGATCGCCTTGGACACCAGCGCCCTCAGCGTGCCTTCGTCGCGCTCCTCGTCGTCCGAGAAGATCAGCACCCAGCGGCCATCGCCGTAGGTCGTGAGGAACGCCTGGAGCCCCGGCTGGTCGATGTTGAACTGCGTGATGCCCGCTCGCAGGTACTCCTCGAGCGGAGCCCGGAAGAGGACGCTGCGCACCGTCCGGATATGGCCGCGTCCCGTCCGGCCGATCCCCAACGCCTCGCGAATCGGGCTGCGGTGGCCATCCGCCGCGACCAGATAGGAGGCCCGCATCGCGTACTCCCTTCCGTCGCGCGTGCGCAGCGAGGCGACGACTCCGTCCGCATCCTGCTCGAAACCGAGCAGCTCCGTTTCGAGCCGGATGTCGGCACCGAGTGAGATCGCCTTCTCACGCAGGATGGGCTCGAGGCGATCCTGGGAGAGCGCGGCGCCAGCGCACGGCGAGTACTCGAGCCCGGGCCCCCGCCGCTCCTCGGGTGTCCAGGGGGTCTCCTCGAACCACTTCCCCGCCAGGCTCTCCACCCGGCTCCGGCGCAGCCGGAAGTCTGCCGGCGCCTGCGGAACGCGGGCACCCAGCCCGACCGCACGGAAGAGCTCCATCGTCCTCGGCGTGTAGCCGATGGCACGCGGATGCGGTGAGCTGCCCGGGTGCCGCTCGACGAGGACGGTGGGCACACCGCGCCACGAGAGGAACATCGCGGCCGACAAACCCACCAGGCCACCCCCAACCACGAGCACCGCGGTCGAATCTTCTTTCATCACTGCCTCCGATACACTGTATCGACAAATACAGTGTATCGGGCGTTCGGGGTTGTCAACTGGCGTTCCGTTCGGGACAAGGAGGGCCACGATGAGCGCTCGACAGAAACCGCCCGCCGCAGATGCGGCTCTCGTTTGGGAACGCCCCGAGCCCGCGAACCGCCCCACGCCCGGACCCCTGAGCCGGGAGAGGATCGTGCGCGCCGCCATCGCGCTCGCCGACAAGGACGGCCTCGACGCGGTGTCGTTGCGAAAGGTCGGAGCCAGGCTCAATGCCGGGCCGATGCGGCTCTACGGCTATCTGTCCACCAAGGAGGAGCTGCTCGAGCTCATGGTGGATGCGGTCTACGGCGAGATGGCGTCCGCCGGACCCATCCGCGGCGACTGGCGCGAGGCGCTCCGGACCATCGCGCGGCGCACCCGGCAGGCCGCCAAGAAACACCCGTGGTTCATCGAGCTGCTGGGCGGCCGTCATCACCTCGGCCCGAATGCCCTCGCCCATTCCGAGGCTTCACTCGCCGCGTTGAGCCAGACGCCGGGCTTCGAGGACATCGATGCCGTCCTCCAAGCCGTTGGGACCGTCAATGCCTACGTCATCGGCGCCATCCAGAGCGAAGCCAGCGAGCTGCGTGCCGAGCGCGAAAGCGGCATGAACGAGGCGCAATGGCAGAACGCCACGTGGCCCTACATCCAGCGGATGATCGCCACCGGCCGCTTCCCGACGCTCGCCAGGGTGGTTCGCGAAGCCACGCACCCCTCGTCCGACGTCCGGTTCGACACGGGGCTGGAGTGCGTGCTCGACGGCATCGCGGCGCGGCTCTCACGCTGAACACAGGAGCCCATCGCGCCGAAGGGGGACAGCAAGAACGTCTCCTCCATGGACTACTGGGCGAGATCGTCCAGCACTTCGGAAAGCGTGGTGGCGTTCAGCGAACGCTCGAACCAACGGTCGAGCGTGGCCACGTCCGTGCAGCCGAGGATGCGCTCCCGGGCCGCCTCGTCGGCATGCACGCCCCGCAGGGCGAGAGTCCGCAAGATGTACTCGGCACGCCCTCGGCTCAGCCCCTCCTCCCGGCCCTCCTCCCGTCCTTGTTGGCGTCCCCGCTCGATGAGTTGCTCGCCATAGCTCCGCATCAACTCCTCCGCTCGTTGGGCATCCATCACCGAATGTAACACCCGCCCCGCCGCTTCATGGACTGCCTCGTCCCCCACCCACAGCAGGACCCGGCGGGCCAAGAACACAGCTAGCGCCCCCCGCCCTGTCCCCGTCGCGCCGCTGATGGACTCGTCACCCCGGAAGGGGAGCGGCCGGAAGAGGTCTCCCGCTCGCCCACCAGCCGGATGCGGCATTCCCGACGGAGGAGCAGGCAGCCGCGCACGGGAGCCGACACCTGGCTCGCTCTCCCCTCCCCGGACCGCACGGAGCGTGACAAGGTGGTGCCCCTATGAGCAACGCCCTCTATCGCGACTGTGCCCGGCTCTTCATGGTGGGCTTCCCCGGCCAGCGCATCGACGACGACTTCGCCTCGCTGATGGACGACGGCATCTTCGGCGCAATCCTCTTCAAGCGGAACGTGGGGACCGCGCGGGAAACGGCCACCCTGTGCCGCGAGGTCAAGGCGCGCGCGGGCCGGCCCTTCATCCTCTCGGTGGACCAGGAGGGCGGACGCGTGGCGCGCCTGCGCGGCGAGCCCTACACCTCCCTGCCCTCCATGCGCGAGCTGGGCCAGCGCGGCGACCTGGAGCTCATCGAGCGCGTGGGCCGGCTGCTCGCGCACGAGCTGCGCGCCGTGGGCTTCGACTGGGACTTCGCTCCCGTGCTCGACGTGGACACCAACCCCGCCAACCCCGTCATCGGCGACCGCAGCTTCAGCCGCGACCCGGATGAGGCGGCTCGCATGGGCGTCGCCCTCGCTCGCGGCCTGGAGGCCGGCGGCGTCGCCTCGTGCGGCAAGCACTTCCCCGGCCACGGCGACACCCAGTCGGACAGTCACCTCACGCTGCCCCGGCTCCCCCACGACATGGAGCGCCTGCGCCGCGTGGAGCTCGTACCCTTCCGCTCCTTCGCCCAGGCCGGACTCGCCTCCCTCATGACGGCGCACGTCCTCTTCGACGCGCTCGACCCCAAGGTGCCCGCCACCATGAGCCACCGCGTCCTGCACGGCGTACTGCGCCAGGAGCTGGGTTTCGATGGCGTGCTCGTCAGCGATGACCTCGAGATGAAGGCCATCGCCGACCACTACTCCGTGGAGGAGGCCGCGGTGCTCGGCACCCTCGCCGGCGTGGACCTCTTCCTCGTCTGCCACAAGGCCGACGTGCAGCGCCGGGCCATCGAGGCGCTCGTGCGCGCCGTCGAGTCCGGCCGCGTGCCCCGCTCCCGCATCGAGGAGGCCCACCGCCGCCTCGCCCGGCTCGAGGCCCGCTTCGCCCACGGCCCCGAGGACCGTGTGGCCACGCTCGGCGACGCAGAGCACCGCGCGCTCGCGCTCGGGCTCGCCAGCACCTTCAGCGGGAAGGACCCCACCGAAGTCATGCTGGCGTCCCGCTAGCCGCTGTCCACCGGGGCGGCTCGCCTACCGCTTCACGCCACCCGTCCCGCCCGGGCTGTCATTGACGTCCTGATCGCCCGAGACGCCCTCGCCCGGGGTGCCCAGCTCCTGGTTGTCATCGCCCAGGCCCGCGCCACCCGTGCCCGCGTCCATCGGGGCCGTGCCCGCGTCCGCCGGGGACATGCCCGCGTCCATGGCACCCTTGGCGCCCTTCTTCGCGCCACCGGCCCCCCCGGCGCCACCGATGCCCTGGTCCTCCATCCCCACGTCACCCGTGCCACCAGCACCGCCGATGCCCTGGTCCTCCATCCCCACGCTGCCGGCGCCACCCGTTCCCGTCTCGGTCTGCGCCCCGCCCGCGTTGTCCCGGTTGGTGTTGCTGCAGGCCGGGAACAGCAGCGAAGCCGAGGCCAGCGCCCCCACCACCATCCACTTGCGAATGTTTCCGCGCATCTCGCACCTCTCTCCTTCTCGGGCGGCCGGCATGGCCACCCGGGTCCATGACGGCTCGCGTGAGCCGTCGTCCCTTACTGAGCTCGTGTGAGGCCACGCCCCGCGGCGCCCGCACCGCGCGTCATCCTCGGCGGAGGGCTCTCGTCCAGCGTCCGCTCTACTTGGGGTTCAACTGGGGTCTCGTGTCCGGAGACGAAGGCTCCGAGGACTTCGTCGGTGGGACCTGCGCGTCCGGCAGCTCGCGCGAGGGCCTGAGGGCACCGCCCTCCGCGCCCAGTTCCTTGTACATGGGGCTGCCCGGAACAGGCGCCGGACCGCCACCGCCCACGCCCTCCTGGCCCTGCTGCTGGCGCAGGGCGCGCTCCCCGACGTCCATCGCCAGCGAGCGTCCCGGCGTGCCTTCCGTCTGGGGCGTCCGAGGGTCGATGCTGGTGGGGATGTCCTTGATGGTCCCGTTGTAGCCGGACTGCGCCGGGCTCCGAACGAAGCCTGGCTCGTAGCTGCTGTTCCCCGCCTGTTGCGGCAGGACTCCACACGCCGACACCAGCCACGAGGCCGAGGCCAGGACCCCACACACCACCCACCGTTTGAAACCACCGTCGTGCATGTCCGTCTCCAGGGACCGCGTTCAACTCGCTCTCACCCGCGGCATGGAGGACTCCGCGTCCCCGTCCGCCCCCGCGCGATGCGAGGGGCGGGCCATGCCACGCCTTCAGGGATGGGCACCCGGCTTCTTCCGGGCCACCGAGCGGGTTTCTGGCGAGCGCTCGATCGTCTGGCCGCTCTCCGAGAGCTCACGCGCTCCGCCCCCGTCTCTCAGTGCTTCGGGTCCCCCGAGCTCGACGGCTGCCCCTTCTGGCCATGGGTCGTTCCCTCCCCGCCTTCCTGGGTATCGCGTGGCAGCGACTGCTCGCCCTCCGCTGGCGCCTGGGGCTGGGTGGAGCCGCTGGAAGGTGCGGGGCTCGACAGGAGGGTGCCCGAGCCCAGCTCGGTGGCGTAGGTGCCCTGGATCCATGCCCCATTCGGGCCCGCCTTCAGCGGCCTGCCCGTCCCCAGTGCGATCGCCGCCAGGGAGTCGAATTGCGGCGGTGGGTACGGGACGCGCTCGTCCTGCTTCTGCCAGAGGCCCGCCTGGACCCGCGCATCCAGCTCGGACTGCGGCAGGGCCTTGGCCTGCGATTCCTCCCTGGCCGTACCGGAACCTCCTGTGCCCGACGCCGCCTCGTCGCCCGCCGTGAGCGGAATGTGGCGCGGGAACCCGGTATTGGACCCCCGGCGAAGGCGAACGCCTTCCCCCTTCTCGTCGGGGTAGTAATCCTCCTGCTGGGATGTCTGCGCCCAGGAGCGTCCGTAGTCCTCGCACCCCACCAGCAGCCCCGCCCCCGCGACCGCCCCGAGCAGTGCCAGCTTCACTCCCGTCTTCCGCATGACCGTCTCCCCTGTCGTTGTCCGTTCCTTAGGGACAGGGGTGGGCATGCGCGCGAAAGGTCGGTAGCAACGACCGGACGGGCGAGCGCTGCTCGCTCCTCTGGAGAGCCACGGGCGAGGGAGCGCGTGGCTCGGCCGGGGTTCAACCCGGGGAGGGATATACCCTCACCCCGTCCCTCTCCCAGAGGGAGAGGGGAGGTGGGCGACACAGGACTACCGGCGACCGGTGGGGGCCTTCTTCGCCACCTTCTTCGCTGGCGCCGCTTTCTTCGCCACCGCCTTCCTCGCTGGCGCTGACTTCTTCGCCACCGTCTTCTTCTTCACCGGCTCCGCTTCATCCGCCTCGGCGGAAGTCTCCGCGGACGCGCCTCCCGACAGCGACTCGAGGATCTCCCGCACGTGCCCGTCCACCTTCACCTTGGGCCACACCCGCGCCACCTTCCCCTCCGTGTCGATCAGGAACGTCGCGCGCGTCACGCCCTGGAACTTCCGGCCGTACAGCGACTTCTCACCCCACACGCCATAGGCGTCACACACCTTGCGCTCGGTGTCCGCCAGCAGCGGGAAGGGCAGCGAGAACTTCGTGGCGAACTTCTGGTGGCTCGCCGTCGTGTCCGGCGACACGCCCAGCACCACCGCCCCCGCCTCGCGCACCGCCGAGTGCTGGTCTCGGAAGTCGCACGCCTCCCGCGTGCATCCCGGAGTGTCATCCTTCGGGTAGAAGTAGAGGACGACGTTCTTGCCCCGGAACTGCGAGAGCTTCACGTCGTTGCCGTTCTGATCCTTCAACTGGAAATCCGGCGCCTGGGTACCTGTCTGGGGAATGGGCATGGGACGCTTGGATAACCCATCCGCGCTCCTTCGCAAGCCCGACTTTTCCAGTCACCTTCCCCCGTCCGTGTCCTCGGGGTGCCCATGCATCGGATGCCCGTGCTCGTCCAGCGAGAGCGAGCCCCCATCCGGCTCGTCGGGCCTCGCCAGCGGCCGCGGTGGCAGCGGCGCGCGCAGCTGCCGGATGGCCGCCAGTCTCCGGTCCGCCTCGGGCCTCGCCTTCGAGTCCCCTGGCACCGCCTCCAGCTCGGCGATGACCGTGTCCCACGCCGGATCCCTCGGAGGCACGCCCCGCTCGACCAGCTCGGTGTACTTCCCTTGAGCCCGGGCGAGCCGCTCGGCGCCCTCGTCCCGCCGGCACGCCCCCAACGCCAGGCACGCCACCGCGAGCAGCATCACCGCCAGACCGCTTCGGTAGATGAGAGACACGTGCAACCCTCCTGCTGGCCTCGGACGCGAAGGGGGGTTAGGGTGGGCCCTCGTGTCGCCCCTCTTCTTGGCATTCCTCGTCGGTCTCGGCCAGGGCCTGTTCCACGCGGTGGGGCCGGACCACTGCGCCGCCATGGCCACCCTCGGTACCCTGGGCCCCTCCCGGCGCCGCGCCACCTTCCTCATCGCCCTCCGCTTCGCCCTCGGCCATGCCGCCGTGCTCGGTGGTGTCGCCACCGTCTGCCTCGTGGCCGGCGTCGGCCTCTCGGAGACCTTCGAGCGCTGGGCCGAGATGTTCGGCGGCATGGTGCTCGTCGCGCTCGCCGTCACCGCCTTCCTCTTCCCCAACGTGCTGCGCCACGGCCACCCCCACCTGCCCGGTCACACGCAGGAGCCCCACTCCCACCTGCACGAGTCCCACACCCATGAGCGGGTAACCACCGCCGCCGGTGCCCTCATGGCCGTCAGTGGTGTGCGCTCCCTGCTGCTGGCCCTGCCTCCGCTCCTGGTGGGTGGCAGCCTGCACACCTCCGGGTGGACCTACCTCCCCGGCTTCGCGCTCGGCATCCTCGTGGGCATGGGCGCCGTGGGCCTGCTCCTCGCCGAGGGCCTCGCCCGTCTGGACTCCACTCTGGCCGAACGGCTCCAGCGCATCGTGGCCGTCGGCTCCGCCGCGCTCGGCCTCTTCTGGATCGTCAACCGGCTGTGAGCCCGGCGGGGGCAACACCCCCACCGGGACGGTGTCCCTAGTTGTTGCTCCGCGCCTCGAGGATGCCCAGCGACATCATCGACACCAGGTAGCCGTAGACGACCTGCTCCGGCCGGTTGGCGTAGGCGATCAGCTCCCCCACCGTCCGGTTGCCGTCGATGCGCGGCAGCAGCTCCGCTTCCCACCGCTCCAGCTCCACCTCGTGCAGCTGGTACGCCGGGGCCACCGCGGGGATGAGCCGATCCTCCGGACGCAGCATGCGGCGCAGGCGCTCGGGCTTGTAGAGCTTCTTGATGCCCCGGACGATGAGGTTGGCCGGGTGCACGTCCAGCTTGATGGACTCGGCGGCGGCCTTCTCCTTGAAGCTCATCACGTAGGTGCCGTCCTCCCACGAGAAGAGCGAGTAGATGATGGCCTTCACCTGCTGGCCCACGTAGTACAGGCGCTCGGTGTCCTTGAGCAGGCCGCGCTCCACCAGCACGTCGCCGGTGCGCCGGTTGCTCGCCGTGGCCACCGCCGAGGCATCCTGGAGCTGGTCGGGCTTGATCTTCCCCACGCGCACCAGGAACTGGCCGAAGCGGTCCGCCAGCAGGTTGGACAGCGCGAACACCGGCGTGCCGCGCTCGAAGTAGACCACCTTCTTCACCTTGCCGCGCTGCACGCCCAGCTCGCCCGTCTCACGCGACAGGTAGAAGGCGGTGATGAGCGAGGGCAGGTTGTCCTTGAAGTCCCCGCGGCGGCTGCCCGGCGAGCCCGCGCCCACGGGCAGCGGCTCCGGCGGCCGGCCCGGCCCGGGCGGACGCACCAGGGTCACCGGCACCTTGTGCAGGGGGCTCGCGGTGAGGTTGGCGCCACGGATCTCCGCGGTGAGGTTGTCGCCCCCCGTCACCTTGATGCGGCCCGTCAGCTCCATCGCGTCCTGGGGGCCCTCCTCCTCCACGTCGATGTCGAGCTCCACATCGAAGGCGTCCTCCGCGGGGGTGGCGGCGGAGGCCTTCTTCTCCACGGGCACCAGCTTGCGCACCGCCTCGAGCAGCGCGGCGGCCTCGAAGGGCTTCTCGAAATAGCCGGCGGCCGCGTACTTCTGCCGCGCCTCCATGGCGTGCTTGCCGCCCTTGAAGACGCCGGTGATGAAGACGAGCGGGAGCTGGGGCTGATCCTTCCTCAGCGCATCCGCCAGGTGGTAGCCCATCATGTCGGGCAGGAGGATGTCGAGCACGGCCACCGCTGGAGGCTGGGCACGCGAGACCTCTACGGCCTGCTTGCCCTTGCTCGCTCCGACCACCTCATAACCTGCATCTTCGAAGAGCTGGGTGAGGAGCGTGAGCAGCTCCTGGTTGTCATCGACGACGAGGATTCGGGGAGCCATCGCGTCGCCACCCTAACCAAAAGCCCGCCGGACCGTAAGTGTTGCCTTCCGAGGAGATGCATCCCGCCTGCCGGGCATATAGGTTGGAATCCTCCATGAAGGCCCCTCTCCCGACCCGCAACGGCCTGTCGCGCCTCGCCCTCACCCTGACCCTGCTCCTCCCCCTGGCGGGACGAGCCCAGGACGCCGGCAACCCGGACGCGGGCAGCGTGTTCGACGTCCCGGACGGCTCGGTGGGCGGCGGAGGCGCGGATCGGGACAACCCCGAGGGTGATGACTCCACGGGCCGTCCCGGTGGGGCCTGCCGCAGCAGCGTCGAGTGCGCCTCGCGCTTCAGCTGCGTCCAGGGCCAGTGCCGCTACACCGGCATCCGCCAGGCCGAGCGCGTGGGCTGTCTGCTGGGCCCGGAGGACACCCTGGCCGTGGCGGGCCTGGGGCTGGTGGTGGCGGCGCGGCGGCGCGGCCGCCAGGAGGGACGATGAGGCTCGGGCTCAAGGCGGACAGCCTGCTGGAGCGCGTGGCGGACTGGCTGAACCTGGCGCCCAAGCCGCTGGCGCACGCCTTCTTCGGGATGATGGCGTCGCGCACGCTGATGGCCGGGGAGCGGCTGGGCCTCTTCGCGGCGCTCGCCGACGGCTCGGCCACCGTGGAGGAGCTGGCGGCGCGGCTGAAGCTGTCCCCGGAGGGCACGCGCGCGCTCCTGGAGGCGCTCGAGGCGTGCGAGGCCGTGGAGCGCAAGAAGGGCCGCTACCGCATGGCCGACAGCGCCCGGCGCTGGTTGGATCCGCGCTCGCCGCAGTACGTGGGCGGCTTCCTGGACTTCAACTACACCCAGTGGGAGTGGTGGAGCCACCTGGAGGACGCCATCCGCACCGGCGAGGCGGTGGACATCCACCACTTCGCTCCGGACGACCCGCGCTGGCGCTCCTACATCCACGCCATGCACCAGATGGCGCGGCTGTCCGCGCCCGAGGTGGCCCGCTCGATTCCCCTGCCCCGGGGCGCGCGGCAGGTGTTGGACCTCGGGGGCGCGCACGGCTGGTACGCCGCGGAGCTGTGCCGCCGGCACCGGGGGTTGAAGGCCACGGTGCTGGACCTGGAGGGCAGCGTCCGGGTGGGGCGTGAAATCATCGCCCGGGCGGGCCTGTCGCACGTGGTGACGCACAAGGAGGGAGACATCCTCACCTCGGACCTGGGGGGCCCCTACGACGCGGTGCTGCTCTTCCAGGTGGTGCACCACCTGTCGCCCGCGCAGAACGTGGCCCTGCTGCGCCGGGTGCGCACCGCGCTGGCGCACAAGGGGACGCTGGCGGTGCTCGAGTACCTGCGCGAGGACGCCGAGCAGCCGCCGAGCTCCGCGCCCCTCATCGGCCTGCACTACTTCCTCACCTCGAAGGCGGCGGCGTACGCGCCCGCGGAGGTGGAGGGCTTCCTGGACGACGCGGGCTTCCGCATCGAGAGCGTCCGGCCGGTGCGCCACCTGCCCCTGCAGACGCTCCTCATCGCCCGCCCCGAGTGAGTCCCCTCGCGAGGGGAGCACGCGGCCGGCCAGCCAGGGCCCTCACACCGCCGCGCATATAAAGGAGGAGGGAGGTACTGAGGGACGTGGGAACGGAACCGGCATCCTGGGGACGCTATCCGCGCGCGACGGCGCAGCGGACGAGCCCCGTCACGTGGGCCACGGACCCCCTGCCGCTACCGGCCGGTGGAGGCACGCTGCTGCCCTACGGTCAGGGCCGGAGCTACGGCGACTCGTGCCTCAACGAGGGCGGCACGCTGCTGACGACGTCGCGGCTGGACCGCTTCCTCGACTTCGACCCGGCCACGGGCGTGCTGCGCTGCGAGTCGGGCGTCACCCTGGACGCCATCCTCCGGCTGGTGACGTGGCAGGGCTGGTTCCTCCCGGTGACGCCGGGCACCAAGTTCGTGAGCGTGGGCGGGGCCATCGCCAATGACGTCCACGGCAAGAACCACCACCAGGCGGGCACCTTCGGGCGGCACGTGCCGCGCTTCGAGTTGGTGCGCTCGGACGGCTCGCGGCGGGTGTGCTCGCTCGAGGAGAACCGGGACTGGTACGAGGCCACCATCGGCGGCCTCGGGCTCACCGGGCTCATCACCTGGGCGGACATCCAACTGCGGCGGATGAGCAACCCGTATGTCCTCCAGGAGTCCTTCTCCTTCTCCAACCTGGACGAGTTCCTCGCGCTCACTCGCGAGTCGGAGCGGGACTACGAGTTCACCGTGGCGTGGGTGGACAGCCTGGGACGGGGGCGCAACCTGGGCAGGGGCCTGTTCTACCGGGGCAAACACGCGCCGCCGCAGTTCGACGCGCTGCCGCTGACGCGAAGCCACCTGTCCCGCCGCGGCGGGCTGACGGTGCCCTTCGACTTCCCGGGCCTCGCGCTCAACCGGCTGTCGGTGGCGACCTTCAACTGGTTCTACTACCACCTGCAGCGCAGCAAGCCGTCCCAGTCCCTGGTGCACTACGACCCGTTCTTCTACCCCCTGGACGGGGTGCACCGGTGGAACCGCATCTACGGACGCCGGGGCTTCCTCCAGTTCCAGTGCGTGATGCCGGTGAGCGACGCGGGCATGGCGGCACTCAAGGAGGTGCTCGACCGGGGCGCGCGCAGCGGCATGCCCAGCTTCCTCACGGTGCTGAAGATGTTCGGCGACGTGCCCTCACCGGGGTGGATGAGTTTCCCCAAGCGAGGGGTGACGCTGGCGCTGGACTTCGCCAACCGGGGCGAGCGCACGTACCGGCTGGTGGAGGAGCTGGACCGGGTGACTCGCCAGGCGGGCGGGCGGGTATACCCGGCCAAGGACGCTCGGATGGCCCCGGAGAACTTCGCGGCCTACTACCCGGAGCTCGAGCGCTTCGCCCGGTACGTGGACCCGACCTTCTCCTCGTCCTTCTGGCGCCGGGTGAACGGCCTCCCGGACTCCGCGTGAAGTCCGCACACCTCCCGGCGCCCCTCCTCCCGAGCCAGGAGGCCCTCTCAGGTCCCTGGCCGCCTGCCAACCTGTCACGCCGGAGAGCCCCCACCCGCCCGAGGGCCCACCGCTCGGGAAGACGTCCGGAGCCAACAGGTCTGTAGCCCGGGAGGGCTCCCGGCCAGGGAGAAGCACTCCGCCGATAAAGGTGGTAGCGTCCCGTCCAACTCTCGGGACGTGGTGCGTTGTCCGTGGCTCCCCCTTCGCTCCCACCTGCCGAGGGCCGCGCAGAGCCGAACCCCCGCCTTCTCCCCTCACGTGCACATGGCGTCCTTCAACCCTTTGAGCAGCGATCGTCCCCTGACCAAGCGCATCTTCATGCTCTTTCAGGTCCTCGTGCTGCCGTGTGCGCCCTTCGTGGCGTATCTGGTGGGCATGGTCCTGGGCCTGAAGGGGGACGAAGTTCCCCGCTCGGTCCTCTACTTCCTGCCGCCGGTCATCATCATCTGCGGCAACGTGTACCCGCATCTGCTCATCGGGTACCTGCACCGCACCGCCATCGCGTCCAACCCGAACGACCTGGCCTGGTCGCGGCTGGCACGCATCCTCAAGTTCCCCTGGCGCGTGGCCTTCTACGGCCAGGCGGGCTCCTTCGCCATCGGCGCGTGCATCTTCAGCCTCGAGGTGTGCATCTGGTTCGGCAAGAGCCTCTGGCTGGTCGCGCTCGGCACCATCATCGGCGTGGCCGTCAGCCTGCTGCTGGCCTTCCCCGTGGGCATCATCGTCGAGCGGTGGGTCATGCCGCTGGCGCTCGAGGAGCAGGGCCGCAATCCGTCCCTGCGCGTGCTGCAGACCAGCTTCTTCTGGCTGCGCCAGTCCTGGTTCCTGCCCTACGCCTTCATCGTCTGCGCGCTCTCCATCATCGTGCTGGGCGGCGTCATCGTCGGCGTGCAGACGGGCCTCGTGCAGCAGCAGCTCGTCTCCCAGCTCATGAACTCCGGCCAGCACCAGGCCGCCGCCCTCGTCAGCGGCCTCACCAGCTCGCTGCTCTCCGAGCTGAGCGTACCCGCGCTGGTGCTCGCCATCATGATGATCTCCCTGCCCGCCGTCTCCGCCTGGATGCTGGCGCGCCGCCAGGAGCAGGGCTCGCAGGCGGTGCTCCAGGCCATCGAGTACCTCTCCATCGGCAAGGTGCGCCCGCCCGAGTGGGTGTCCACCGATGAGATCGGCGACCTGGCCTTCGGCCTCAACTCCATCATCAACCAGCTGAGCGCCGTCCCCCGCGCGCTCGAGAGCGCCGCCACCCAGCTGGCCGAGGCCGGCGCCACCCTGCGCAGCGCCAACGACACCCAGCGTCAGGCCCTCACCATCCAGGCCACCACCATCCAGGAGACGAACGTCACCGCCCAGGAGATCAAACAGACCTCCGACCTCACCGCCCAGCGCGCCGAGGCGGTGCTCAACGTCGTCACCCACGCCGAGGAGCTGGGCCGCGCCGGCTCCAACGCCATCGAGCAGACCATCGCCGGCTTCTCCGTCATCCGCGACTCGGTGCACGCCATCCGCACCAAGATGGAGCGTCTGCACTCCAGCGCCCAGCAGATCGGCAACATCACCGAGGCGGTGAAGGACCTGGCCGACCAGTCCAACATGCTCGCGCTCAACGCCGCCATCGAAGCCGTTCGCTCGGGCGAGCACGGCAAGGGCTTCGGCGTGGTGGCCCGCGAAATCCGCAACCTCGCCGACCAGTCCATCCGCGCCACCGGCCGCATCCGCAACATCCTCGAGGAGGTGGGCAGCGCCATCAACGACGCCGTCGCCATGACGGACGTGGGCGCCGCCCAGGTCGAGGGTGGCCTCGACAAGGTGAAGACCTCCGGCGACAGCCTCCGCCAGCTCTCGCAGATGGTGCACGAGAGCTCCTCCGCCGTGCGGCAGATCACCGCCGCCGTCAGTCAGCAGAATTCCGGCTTCGCCCAGATTTTCACGGCCATCGCCGACATGTCGCGCAGCATGGACCAGTCGTTGGAGCGGCTCGAGTCCACCCAGGAAGCCGCCGGCACCCTCCAGCAGGTGTCCGACCAGGTCAATCAGCTCGTCCGCCAGTACCGCGTCGAGTAGCAACCCCCTCCGTCCTACACCCGCCACTCACCTGACCCCGCGGCCGGATCCTCCGGTCGCGGGGTTTTTTTCAGACTCGCCGGTACACAGCATGAGTCGGGCCCGTGCGAAGAGCCCCCCTTCGCGTTATCCCAAAGGATCGACCCCCCTACCAGGATTCAGGAAAACGCCAAATTTTCGGGTATTGACCCGGGAAGCGTAGGGCTGTAATGTTTCACAACAGTTGAAGGGGGGCACGCCCGATACTGAGGTTGCAGGAGGCCCTATGGACCGGCAGCAGATTCTCGATCACGTCCGCAACATGATCCTCACGATGAACTCCGGTCTGTTCCCGGACGACGTGAACGAGTTCGCCTCGATGACGTATGATCTGGGCATGGACTCCCTGTACCTCGAGTCGCTCATCTCTCGTCTGAAGGAAGAGGTGGCGGATATCGAGTTCACGCCCTGGTACATCAAGGCATCGCGCCGCGGTCACGACACCGTGGGCAGCCTGGTGGATTACATCGACGAGCACATGACGGCCTCCCGCGCCACGGGTGCCTCCAAGAGCGAGCCGGCCGCCTCCGAGCGGCAAGGTGAGCAGCAGGTGGAGGCGGCATGAGTCAGGCGCCGGCCACTCGCCCCACGCTGCTGGCCATTGGTAGCGAGTTTCCGCCCTTCAAGGTGACGCAGGAGGAGATGTACGAAGGCCTCCTGAAGAAGTGGTACGAGAAGGTCCCCAACGCCGAGCGCATCGTCAAGAACACGCGCGTGCGCAGCCGCTACTTCGCGTGGGACCCCCGCCAGGCCCTGGCCAACGGCTCGGTGCCCACGGGGGACCGCTCGGAGGTCTTCGAGAAGACGGTGTTGGATGTCGCGGGACGCTCGGTGGGCAAGGTGCTCGCCCAGGTGGACCGCAGCAAGGTGGGCAGCATCGCCATGGCCAGCTGCACCGGCTACATGGGCCCCACCCCCGAGTACTTCATCGCCAAGCAGTTCGAGCTCACCTCGAGCATCCGCCGCACCTTCATCGGTCACATGGGCTGCTTCGCCGCCTTCAACGTGCTGAAGGTGGCGATGGACAGCCTCGCGGCGCGTCCGGACGAGCACGTCATCATCAACTGCACCGAGTTCAGCTCGCTCCAGTTCCGCTCCGACGCCAACGCCGAGCAGGCCGTCATCCAGGCCCTCTTCGGTGACACCAGCGCGTCCGCCGTGGTGGGCAGCGCTCCGGACGGCGAGGGCGTGCAGTTCATCCGCACCCATACCGAGCAGATCTGGGGCACCCACGAGCTGATGACGTGGAACATCAAGAACGACGGCTTCTTCATGACGCTGTCGCCCTACGTTCCCTTCGTCATCGCCGAGAACATCCACGCCTACCTGGAGAAGCTGCTCGGGCCCGAGAAGCTGTCCGTGGGTGACGTGAAGCATTGGATCATCCACCCCGGCGGTCCCAAGATTGTCGAGATGCTCGGCAAGCAGCTCAAGCTGACGGAGGCGCAGCTGGCCTCCACTTGGCACGTGCTGGGCGAGTACGGCAACTGCTCGTCGGCCACCGTCATGCTGGTGCTCGAGCACATGCTCAAGGCGGACAAGCCGCAGCGGGGCGAGTACGGCGTGATGCTGGCCTTCGGCCCCGGGCTGACCGTCGAAGGCGCGCTGGTCCGGTTCTGACACCGGTCTCCTTCACCGAGGACATACATCGATGAGCCAGCAACCCCTGCGACGCCAGACGGGGAGCGTGCGACTGGGCCCCGGAGTGGGGCGTCACGCCAGCCGTGAGATTCCCCAGCGCGCGCCCACCCATGCCACCGTGGCGCCGGTACAGACCCTGTCCGAGGCCGTGGTGCACTGGGCGCGCACGCGCCCCTCCCAGCCCCTCTTCTACTTCGCGGACCTCGAGGAGAAGCTCACCGTCCTCACCGCGGGGGACCTGCACCACAACGCTCAGCGCCTGGGCGCCAGCCTGCGCGCCCGCGGCGTGCGTCAGGGCGACCGGGTGGTGCTCTCCTTCGACACCAGCCCCGAGTTCCTCGAGAGCTTCTTCGCCTGCAGCCTGGTGGGCGCCACCCCGTGCCTCATCGAGCTGCCCTCCTCGAAGGTGTCCGTGCAGGCCTGGGGCGAGCGGCTGCGCGTCAAGCTCAAGCTGCTGGGCGCCCGGGGCATCCTCATCGACCCGGACTTCCTGGACCTGGCCCAGGAGTCCCTCAAGGACTACCAGGCCGAGCCGGGCCAGGACGCGCCCTTCGCCGCCACCGTGAAGGACCTGGACGTGGACGCAGAGCCCTTCGAGCCGCCCACCTGCGGCGCCGAGGACGTGGCCTTCATCCAGTTCACCTCCGGCACCACGGACTCGCCCAAGGGCATCCAAATCTCCCACCGCGCCCTCTTCGCCAACTGCGCGGCCATGGGGGAGATCAGCCACTGGGACTCGGATGACCTGATGGTGTGCTGGCTGCCCCTGTTCCACGACATGGGACTGGTGGCCTCCACCCTGGCCTCGTTCGTCCACGGGATTCCGACGGCGCTCATGCCGCCCTTCGGCTTCCTGCTCAAGCCCTCGCGCTGGCTGTGGGCGATTCAGTACTTCCGCGCCACCTCGTCCTTCGGGCCCAACTTCGCCTACCAGCTGTGCGTCAAGCGCATCAAGGACGCCGAGGTGGAGGGGTTGGACCTGAGCTCGTGGAAGCGGGCCTACAACGCCGCCGAGTTCATCCACGCCGACACCGTGCGCCACTTCACCGAGCGCTTCCAGCCGTACGGCTTCGAGCCGAACGCCTGGCGGCCCTCGTACGGCATGGCGGAGATGGTGGTGGGCGTGTCCATCCGCGACCGGAGCGAGCCGGTGCGCTTCGAGACGCTCTCGCGCTCGGCGCTGGCCACGAAGCGTCAGGCCGTGTCCCTCAACGAGAACGGCCCGGACGCGCTCACGGTGCTGAGCGTGGGCCGGGTGCTGCGCGGCATCGACATCCGCATCGTCGACGAGGAGGGCCGGGAAGTGCCCGAGCGCCACGAGGGTGAAATCCTCCTGCGCGGCACCTCGCTCTTCGGCGGCTACTACAAGAACGCGGAGGCCACCGACAGCGTGCTGCGCGACGGCTGGCTGCACACGGGCGACCTGGGCTTCCTCGCCGAGGGCCAGCTCTTCATCTGCGGCCGCAGCAAGGACCTCATCATCAAGGCGGGCGAGAACCACCACCCGTACACCATGGAGAACGCGGCCGCCCAGGTGGCCGGGGTGCGCGCCGGCTGCGTGGCCGCCGTGGGCGTCGCCAACCTCCAGACGGGCACCGAGGACATCGTCGTCGTCTGCGAGACCACCGAGACCAAGCCCGACGTCGTGCGCCAGCTGTGCAAGCACGTGGAGGAGATGGTCTACCAGGGCTCCGGCGTACGCCCCAACCGCGTCATCCCCGTGGGCCCGCACACCGTGCCCAAGACGACCAGCGGGAAGATCAAGCGCGCCTACATCCGGCAGAACATCGAGGCCTTCGAGAACCTCTCCCTGCTGGTGGCGCCCCCGGCCCGTCAGGCCATCGTGCACTGACGCTCCGCTCCACACATCCTCCCGCTGTTTCCGGAGAGCCCCGACACACCGCGAGTGTCGGGGCTCTCCTTTTTCGCGCACTCCGCGCGTGTTTTCAGAAATTCCGCATGCTCCCTTGCTCGCTGCTTATTCTCGGGCTATAAGGTGCCGCATCTTTTTCCGAGGAGTCGGAAATGTCCCGCAACGTTTTCTCGAAGAGTGGCAAGTTCGCGGTGGTCCTGGGTGCCGTCGTCGCGCTGGGTGGTTGCAGCGCCGAGCAGAAGCCGGCCGAGGAGCAGAAGCCGGCATCTGAGCAGGCCGCCCCACTCCACGGCTGTGCCACACCGACTCCGTCCGCCGAGGAGCAGGCCTCCGTCGACGCGTTCCTCGCGGGCCGCACCAACGCGCAGGCCTACCCGGTCGGCTCCATCACCATCAACGTCTATGCCCACGTCATCCGCAAGGGCACGGGCACGACCAACGGTGACATCCCCGACTCGATGATCGCCAGCCAGATCTCCGTGCTGAACGCGGCCTACGCCAACACCCCGTTCAAGTTCGCCCTGGTCGCCACGGACCGCACCACCAACAGCACCTGGTACACCGCTGGCCCGAGCACCAGTGCCGAGTCGTCCATGAAGAACACGCTGCGCAAGGGCACGGCGGACGACCTGAACATGTACTTCAGCAGCCCCGGTGGCGGCCTGCTGGGCTGGGCCACCTTCCCCAGCTCCTACACCTCCAGCCCCAAGATGGACGGCGTGGTCATCCTCAACACCTCGCTGCCCGGCGGCTCCGCGGCCCCCTACAACCTGGGCGACACGGGCACCCACGAGGTCGGCCACTGGCTGGGCCTGTACCACACCTTCCAGGGTGGCTGCTCCACCACCAATGACAGCGTGAGCGACACCCCGGCCGAGCAGTCCGCCGCCTACGGCTGCCCCGCGGGCCGCGACACCTGCACCACCACCGGTGTGGACCCCATCTACAACTTCATGGACTACACCGACGACTCCTGCATGGACCGGTTCACCGCCGGCCAGATCGCCCGCATGGACTCGATGTGGGCCTCCTACCGCTACGGCAAGTAAGCCGGGCCTGAGGTCCTGAAGTCCCCGACGCCGGAGCGCCTCGAGCGCTCCGGCGTCTTGCTTTTGCGGGCTTTCTCTTCATTACCCGTCCTTCTCCATCTCCCGGGCTGCTGTAATTTTTCATGAAACGCAGCTTACCCGGTTGCTCGTGCCAATTTCTTGAGATACAAGAGGCAACAACTTTTCCCGAGGAGTTGGAAATGTCCCGTAACGTTGTCTCGAAGGGTGGAAAGTTCGCGGTGATGCTGGGCGCGGTGCTGGCCCTGGGCGGTTGCAGCAGCTCCGAGCAGAAGCCGGCCGAGCCCACCACGCAGCAGGCGGCCCCCGAGGCGATCCACGGCTGCGCCACGCCGACCCCGTCCGAGCAGGAGACGGAGAGCGTCCAGGCGCTGCTCAGCCAGCACCGCGGCGCGCTGGCGGCCACCGGGTCCATCAACATCCCCGTCTACGCCCACGTCATCAACAAGGGCACGGGCATCTCCAACGGTGACATCCCCGACACGATGATCGCCGACCAGCTGGCGGTGCTGAACGCGGCCTACGCGAACACCCCGTTCCGCTTCACCCTGGTGAGCACGGACCGCACCACCAACAGCACCTGGTACACCGCTGGCCCGGACACCGCGGCCGAGGCGGCGATGAAGACCGCGCTGCGCAAGGGCACCGCCGACGACCTGAACATGTACATCAGCAGCCCCGGTGGCGGCCTGCTCGGCTGGGCGACCTTCCCCAACTGGTACGCCGGAAACCCCTCGGATGACGGCGTGGTCATCCTCAACACCTCGCTGCCCGGCGGCTCCGCGGCCCCCTACAACCTGGGCGACACCGCCACCCACGAGGTGGGACACTGGCTGGGCCTGTACCACACGTTCCAGGGCGGCTGCCAGAAGACCAACGACTACGTGAGCGACACCCCGGCCGAGCAGTCCGCCGCCTACGGCTGCCCGACGGGCCGCGACACCTGCCGCGAAACGGGCGTGGACCCCATCACCAACTTCATGGACTACACGGACGACTACTGCATGGACCGGTTCTCCGCCGGCCAGATTGCCCGCATGGACTCGTTCTGGTCGACCTACCGCCTCGGCAAGTAGGCCTCACCTGAAGTCCTGAAGTCCCGACGCCGGAGCGCCCCCCGCGCTCCGGCGTTCGTGTTTTTCACACGGTGCACGCGGCTCGCGGAGATTTCCACACATCCATGTGACTGGAATCTTCCAGAAAAGTCACACCTCCCATTGTTTGTGTCACCTCCCCGAGGTATAAGGAAAGTCTCTTTTTCCGAGGAGTCGGCAATGACCCGTAGCGTTTTCTCGAAGGGTGGAAAGTTCGCGATGATCCTGGGCGCCGTCCTCGCGCTGGGCGGTTGCACCAGCGCCGAGCAGACACCGGCCGAGGAGCAGCCCACCACGCAGCAGGCGGTGCCCGACGTTCGCGGCTGCGCGACTCCTGACCTGTCCGCGGAGGAGCAGTCTGCCGTGGAGATGGCCCTGGCTGGCCGCGTGAAGGCCCAGGCCCGCGCCAACGGCTCGGTGAACATCAACGTCTACTGGCACGTCATCAACAACGGCACCACCTCGGCTGGCAACATCTCGGACGCGCAGATCGCCAGCCAGATCTCCGTGCTGAACTCCGCCTACGCGAACACCCCGTTCCGCTTTACCCTGGTGAGCACGGACCGCACCACCAACTCCCAGTGGTACACCTGCGCTGGCGGCGCCTGCGAGAAGAAGATGAAGGCGGCGCTGCGCAAGGGCGGCGCGGGCGACCTGAACATCTACTCCAACAACATGGGCCAGGGCCTGCTGGGCTGGGCGACCTTCCCCTCCAGCTACGCCTCGCAGCCGAGCATGGACGGCGTGGTCGTCCTGTACTCGTCGCTGCCCGGCGGCTCCGCGGCTCCGTACAACGAGGGCGATACGCTCACCCACGAGGCCGGTCACTGGCTGGGCCTGTACCACACCTTCCAGGGTGGCTGCGCCAACCCGGGTGACAGCGTGAGCGACACCGCTCCCGAGGCCTCCGCCGCCTTCGGCTGCCCGAGCGGCCGCGACACCTGCTCCGGCGGTGCTGTGGACCCCATCACCAACTTCATGGACTACACCGACGACTCGTGCATGAACACGTTCTCGGCCGGTCAGAACGACCGCATGGACTCGCTGGTCATCACGTACCGCGGTCTGTGATTCGAGCCTGAAGTCCTGAAGTCCCGACGCCGGAGCGCCTCGAGCGCTCCGGCGTCTTGCTTTCGTGGGGCCGACGTCCATGAAGCAGGACGCCCGCGCCTCGAGCGGCCTCCCCCCGGACGGGCCGCTCCTTTTTCAATCACAAACACGTCGCGCGCTCTCGGACTGTCTTGCACCGCTGCGCGCTCATCCACTCACGGGCGTCTTTCCCTCAGGGGGAGGACGTCGAAGGAGGTCGCTCGTCCCCAAACCCATCCCCGAATGACAGATCCGCCCTGAAGAAAGACAGCGCCCATTCCCACCTCTCGCTCCAGACAGGGATATCTGATGGAACAACCATGTTGGAATCCGTTGTTGAGGGTCCTCTTGAGGCTGCTGAAGATTCGCGCCGAGCAGGCGATCATCCTGATCGCCCTCGCGACCGTGGGCTTCCTCCTCATGCTCCTCTGGCAGCTGTTGCTCACTCGGCCCGATGAACAGACCCTGAGGGCCATCCAGGCGTCACCCTGGGTGAGAGACACCCTCTTGTCCTGCCAGAAGTAAGCCCGCCCTACGACTCCTGGCCCCGCCAGCCAGCCCGGAACATCGCGCGCTACACGATGGCGTGGGCCAGGAGGAGCTCGAAGACACGCGGGCTCCTGCCCAGCCAGCGGACCAGCGGCCGGCGCAGCCCTGGCGTGCCCGCCAGCAGCAACATGCTCCGCGTCAGCCACGCGTACTTGCGGAACGCCCGCTGGAACACCCGCTCGTAGGGCAGCAGGGACTCGCGCGTCGCGCCCTTCGCCAGGGCATCGGGCAACAGGTTTCCCAGCGCCTCGGCGCACGTGAAGGCCAGGGACAACCCCTCCCCCGTCACCGCGTCCACGTAGCCCGCCGCGTCCCCCACCAGCGCGAACCGCTCCGCCACCCGCGCCCGCGCCGCCCGCGCCAGCGGCCCCGCCCCCCGCGCCTTCGAGTCCGGCTCCAACCCCGACACCCGCTCGGCCAGCACCGGAAAGCGCGCGAGCAGCGACTCGAAGCCGATGCGCTCCGCCAGCCCGTCCGCCCAGAGGAAGGCCACCCCCACCCGCTCCTCTCCAGCTGGTGTCACGTAGGCCTCCACGCCCTCGGACAGGTGCACCTCCACGAAGGGTGCCCATGGCTTCACCCGGAAGTGCCGCCGCAGCCCGAAGCGCCTCGGCCCCGCCACCTCCAACTCCAACCCCTCGGCGCGCCGCAACGGCGAGGCCAGCCCGTCCGCCGCCACCAGCATCCGCGCCCGCAGGGGCCCCTCCGCCGTCGCCACCTCCCACCCGTCCGCCATGCGCCGCTGGCCCACCACCGCGCAGCGCTCGCGCAGCTCCACCCCGAGCGCCCGCGCCCTCGCGGCCATCGCCGTCACCAGCGCCACCCGCCGCACGCCCAGTCCCCCGGGGGAGGGCAGGCGCCCCTCCGCGCCGCTCCCGTCCTCCTGCACGTAGCGGATGCCCACGAAGGGCGCGCACTCCCGCTTGTCCAGCAGCGCGAGCGCCCCGAAGCGCTCCAGCGCCGCCACCCCCGAGGGCATCAGCCCCTCACCACACGCCTTGTCCGGAGGCACGGTGGCACGCTCCAGCACCACCGTGCGCAGTCCCCGCCTCGCCGTGGTGAGGGCCACCGCCAGTCCCGCGGGGCCACCGCCCACCACCGCCACGTCCCAGGCGCTCACCCCTCGCGTCCCGCCCGGACGAAGGCCAGCGCGCTCTTCGCCATCTCCACCGCCAGCCCCACCGTCCCCACCTTCCTCGGCGCGGTCAGCTCGCCCGCCAGGTAGCGCCGCAGCGCCTCGCCCCGGCGCAGCTTCCCGCTCGAGGTGCGCGGCAGCGTTCCCGGCTCCAGCACCTCCACCGTGTGCGCGCGCACGCCCGTGCCCGCCAGCACCGCCTCGCGGATCCGCTCCTCCAGGCCCTCCCCCGCCGCGTCCGGGGCCCGCTCGGCGAGAATCAGCAGGGCCTCGTCCTGCTCTCCCTCGGGCGTGAAGCCCAGCGCCACCGCGCAGCCCGTGCGCAGGCCCTCCACTGCCTCCAGGCACTCCTCGAACTCCTGGGGCGCGTGGTTGGCGCCACGGATGATGACCACGTCCTTCACGCGGCCCGTGAGGAACAGCTCTCCGTGCGCCTCGAAGCCCAGGTCCCCCGTGTCCAGCCAGCCCTCGGCGTCCAGCACGTTCGCCGTCGCCTCCGGGTGGCCGAAGTAGCCCGCCATCACCGAGGGCCCTCGCACGAACACCCGCCCCACGCGCCGCTCCGGCACCTCGCGGCCCAGCTCGTCGCGCACCTGGACTTCGAAGCCCGCCACCGGACGCCCCACGGACACCACCTCGCGCGAGCCCTCCACCACGCGCCGCTCCGTGGCCAGCACCTTCGCGTCCACGCCCAACGCGCGAGGCCCTCTGCCCGCCGGAGGGAAGGTGACGGCCAGGGAGGTCTCGGACAGGCCGTACACGGGCCGCAGCGCTCCCGCCTGGAAGCCCCACCGGGAGAAGCGCTCGACGAAGCGGCGCAGCGTCTCCACCGACACCGGCTCCGCGCCATTGAGCGCGTGATTCCAACCGGAGAGGTCCACGCCCTCCATCTCCGAATCCTTCACCCGCTTGAGGCACAGCCCGTAGGCGAAGTTGGGCGCGGGCGAGACGAAGCCGCGGTGCCGCGACAGCGCGCGCAGCCACAGCGCCGGGCGCGTGAGGAACACCTCGGGAGGAATCAGCACCAGGTTGCCCGGGTAGTACGCCGCCAACAGCAGACAGCCGATGAGGCCCATGTCGTGGTACAGCGGCAGCCAGGACACGCCCACCGGTACCCGGTCCGACGGAGGCGGCAGCTCCGCCTCCAGCGCCATGAGCTGCGCCACCAGGGCCCCGTGGCCGAGCGCCACCGGCTTCGGGTCCACCGTCGAGCCCGAGGAGAACTGGATGAGGGCGAGCGCGTCGGGAGTCGCGGGCACCGCCAGGTCGCCCTCCGCGCGGGACACCTCCTCCACCGTGTGACAGCCGAGCCTCGGGCGAGCCGCGGCCACGGACTCGCCCAGCAGCAGCCGCACCTTCGAGTCCGTGAGCACCACCACCGCGCCCGACACCTCCAGCATGCGCGCGGTGGAGCGGTGGTACTCGTCCAGCCGTCCCAGCCGCACCGGCGGGTAGAGCGGCACCGGCACCGCGCCCGCCAGCAGCGCGCCGAAGAAGGCATCCATGAAGCCCGGCGAGGTGGGCAGCAGCAGCGCCACGCGCTCCCCGGGAGATACGCCCAGGCGCCTCAGTCCCGCGGCGGTGCGCCGGGCCCGCGCGTACACCTCCGCCCAGGGCATGGACGTCTCGCGCTCGGCCGAGTCCACGAAGACGAGCCAGTGCCGGGTCCGTGCCACGGCGGCCAGCGCGTCGGTGAGGGTGGCATGCTTCAGCGCCGGCAGCGCCGGGCCCTTCATGGCGCGCCTCCCGCGCACGAGGCCCGCGACTCCTCGGCGGTCCGCGAGGCCACCAGCCGCATGAGGTCCTCCACGGTGCTCACCCCCACCGAGTCCTCCACGGACAGACGGATGCGGAAGCGGTTCTCCAGCTCCACCGCCAGCACCGTCAGCCCCAGGCTGTCCAGCTGCAGGTCCTTCATCAGGTGGTGCGAGGGCTCCACCGCCCCCCTCCAATCCAGCTCCTGGGAGACGATGCGGCGGATCTCCGCGAGGACGGCCAGCTCGTTCTCAACCACGGTGCACCTCCGGGATGAAGCGGGGCCTGCCCGCGAAGGCCTTGGCGTAGGCCGCGCCCAGTGCCTCCTCCTCGGCGCGGATGCGCACCCGGAGCAGCAGGGCATTGCCCAGGGAGAAGACGAGGGCCGTCACCCACGCGCCGTGGATGAGCGGGACGGCGGCCAGCTCCAGCACCACCGCCACGTAGTTGGGATGGCGCAGGTACCGGTACGGCCCCCGAGTCACCGGCGGCAGGCCCGGCACCACGATGATGCGCGTGTTCCAGCGCTCGCCCAGCGACGCGATGGCCCAGTAGCGCAGCGCCTGCGCCACGAGCGCCACGCCCAGCGCGGCGAACCCGGCGCCTCCCGAGAACGGACGCGAGAGCCCCAGCACCTCCGCCACGCACGCCACGAGGAAGAGCGAGTGGAAGACCACCATCACCCGGTAGTGGCCCTGGCCCGTCTCCGTGCCACCGCGCGCGAGGGCCCGCGCCGCGTTGCGCTTGGACAGCACCAGCTCCACGAGCCGCTCGATGGCGAGCAGCCCCAGGAAGCCCAGATATCCCTCGACGGAGCTCACCATCGCAGCAGCACCAGTTCCGCGCAGAAGCCCGGTCCCATGGCCATCAGCACCCCCCAGTCGCCCGGCTGGGCAGTGCCGGACTCCAGCATGTCGCCCAGGACGAAGAGCACGGAGGCCGAGGACAGGTTGCCCACCTCGCGCAGCGAGGCCCAGGAGCGCGCCAGCATGTCGGGCGCCAGCTCCAGCGCCTCCTCGAAGGCCTGCAACACCTTGGGGCCGCCAGTGTGCGCCACCCAGTGCTTCACGTCCCCACGGGAGAGGCCATGCTCGGCGAGGAAGCCATCCACGTCGCGGCGGATGAACTCGCGCACGAGCTGCGGCACCTTGGCGGACAGCACCACCTTGAAGCCCGAGTCCACCACGTCCCAGCCCATGATGCGCTCGGTGTCGGGGTAGAGCACCGAGCGCGTGGCCACGATGCGCGGACCGGGCGAGGCCGCCGCCCGCTCGGAGCCCTGGAGCACCACGCACGCCGCGCCATCTCCGAACAGTCCCGAGGCGATGATGTTGGGGATGGACAGGTCCTCGCGCTGCAGCGTCAGCGAGCACAGCTCCACGGAGACGAGCAGCGCCGTCTGGTCCTTGAAAGCCCGGAGGTAGTCCGAGGCCCGTGCCGTGCCCGCCGCGCCCGCCACGCACCCCAGCCCGAAGATGGGTGTGCGCTTCATGTCCGGGCGCATGCCCAGCCGGTTCATCAGCCGCGCGTCGATGCTCGGCGTGGCGATGCCCGTCACGGTGACGAAATAGACGTGGTCCACGTCCCGGGGCGTGAGCCCCGCCTTCTCCAGCGCCTGTCGCACCACCACCTCGCCCAGGTCCAGGGCGACCTGGATCCACGCGTCGTTGCGTTGCTGGAACGTGACGAGCGAGGGGTACTTCTCGATGGGCAGCGCGAGGAAGCGCCCGTCCACGCGGACAGAGCGGTGCAGTTCCTCCAACCGCTCGATGTTGAAGTGCCGGGTGGCCCACATGTCCCGCAGGGCACCGATGATCCGCTCCTGCGGGGCGTAATGGGGCGGAAGCAGTCGTTCGACCGCACGGATGACGGGAGAAGAGTCTGGAGCTGATGCGGAATTCATCGACGCCGTCCCTGCAGGGGTGGGATCGACGGTTAATCACCCACCCGCAAGGGTGCGACCCGCGGTGAAAAGATTGAACGGTAGATCTCCACCTGGAGCGCGCACGTGTCGCCTGGTGCACAGCGGGACCCCTCCGAGTGGGGGGTCCATGAAGGACCATGTCTCAGCGCAGCAGGAGTTCGCGACAGTCGACATCCTCCAATTCCAAGTGCCGCACGGCCTCCACGAAGCACTCGGTACCGATGAGCATCGTCTCGAAGTCGGTCAACCGGAACAGGTCGGTGTGCGCCGGGAGAGAGGCCGCTTCGAGGATGGGGTCATCCGGGCGGGTAAAATAGTCATGCCCACATCTAGGACAGGGTGGAGGCCGCTCCGGTGTGCAGTCAGGGTGCAGCCTGCCGTGAGGCAGGATCTCCAATTCCAACAGCTCCGGATGCTTTTTCTGTCGGAAGCGCAGCTCCGTGGGGAAGCCACGCAGGCCCCGCACACCCTCGGCCTGGAGCAGCTCCAACGCCTCGCGGTGCATCAACGGCATGGTCGCGAAATAGAAGAAGAGGGGACTGAACGTACCGGTAGCCGTGCCCACCAGGGGACCCAACTCGGCACCTGGAAGCAGCTGGGCTCCCGGTGGGACGAGGGGCCGCACCAGCTCGCGCAGACGAACGAATTCATCGAAGGGCTCCGGCCGGGGCTCCGCGTAGGCTTCGCGCTGCGGAAGGGATGACAGATCCGCGCTCGGATAGGCGGTTGCGCTCCCAGCCCACGTGGCTCCACATTCCGGGCAACGGACGCCGGGCAATCCACCCCACTTGTGCCTGGCATTCAGGTTGCCCGTGTAGCGCGATTGCTCGGGAAACCGGAGCCAATAGAACTTCGGCATCTTCTCACCTTCCTTCTCGGGCGTACGGCACAACAGGGCCTGTCAGCTCGAAACGGAACATCAGCTCCCCTGCGTGGCGGTAGATGGCTTCCGGCGGTGCGCTCGGGTTGGCGTCCTTGAACTGTTGCCATGCCATGTTCCACAGGCCGCCGCGAGGTCCTCTGCTGTGGAGGCGGAGATGAACGTGCTCGGGGATGAGGATGGTGAATTGGTGGATGTCCGGCACTCCTTGTCGATAGAACCACCGAGCGAGCTCTTCCGCCTGGGGAAAGATGTGGTGCCGCACCCAACGCCCCGGAGGGAGAACGAACTGCGGAGGCTTGGGGTCGAAGTGACGGTTGAAGCGGAAGGTGAGAACGGGCCTGGAGCCTCGCGGCCATCCGACGGGACGGCTCCTCCACCCGCGCGACGTGGATGAAGGGCCCGGTATGTAGATGGGTCCCCCACCCCGGGACGCCAGCAGCACCTCCTCATTCAAGGAGGACACCACCTCCCGACAGAGGAAGAAGCCACACTCCTCCCTGTCTTCCTGACACAGCAGGACGACGCTTCGCTCGTCCTCGCAGCCCTCTTCCCAGGAGGCCACGACCTCGGGCGTTTCGTTGCTGACAGGAACGGTGGGACTCGAGGTCGCGCATGCGACCAGCAACCAGCACCACAACAGACAGGTTTTCGACAGGTCCCACATGAATCGCGAAGTCTAGAGCACGTCACCCCAGCAACACGTTGGGCAGATGTCTTCCACGTGCAGGACAGATGAGGGGACCCCCTCCGTCACCGGATGGACATCCCGGCAGGAAAACGCGAGGGGCACGCCGGTTGCTGGTGGGGCTCTGGCATGCACCGTGCTTTTTCGCTGTGTGCCTTGTTGATGGGTCTGCTGTCGGCGCCGCAAGCCGAGGCCGCGCGCCGGCCCGCTCCGAGCCGGAGCGCCCGCGCCACCTCCCTGTCGCTCGCGAACCGGGCCGTGGTCCGCGCCTCGCTCTGGGTGGGTCTGTCCTCGTTGAGGAGGGTGAGCCGCTCGGTGAACGACGACTGCTCCGGCCTGGCCAACCTCGCCTACAAAAAGAGGGGGTTGAGCCTGCTGCCCGAGCGCACCCTGCCAGGAGAGGGCGGAGTGGCCGCCATCTACCGCAAGGCGCGCACGCTGGGTGCGCTGCGAGAGCAGCCGCGTCCAGGAGACCTGGTCTTCTTCCGGGAGACGTACGACCGCAACCGGGACGGGCGGCGCAACGACGGGCTCACGCACATCGGCGTGGTGGAGCGCGTCGAGCCGGATGGCACGGTGACGTTCGTGCACCGCGCGGGCGGAGGCGTGAAGCGCTCGAAGCTGCACCTGACGCAGCCGAGCCTCCGCCGGGACGCCCGGGGCCGGGTGCTCAACGACTACCTGCGCCGGCCCGAGAAGACCACGCGGCCCCGGCTGGCCGGGGAGCTGCTCGCGGGCTTCGCCACCGTGGACCACCGGTGGCTCACAGTGCCTTGACGATCGCCGCGCGCCCCCGGACGGTGTCCTCGCTGTCGAGCGAGAAGCTGCGCGCGTGGCCCATGTCCTCCCGCAGGAAGGTGGCCATGCCCTCGGCGAGCACCTCGACGGCCTTGCGGCGCTTGGGGGCCAGCTTGTCGAAGGTGCCGAAGACCACGGTGCCGGCATCCGGGTCGTACTCCCAGAGGCCCACCAGCCTGTCCCCGTCGAACAGCGAGCGGATGGACATGTGGCGCGCGTCGCCGAGCGTGCTGCCCTTCGTATTGCCCCACACCGGAATCTCGAAGGCGTGGTGCCTGGGGTCGGTGAGAAGCGCGGGCCCTCCGTGGAAGGAGAGGTATCCATCCTCGAAAGGAAGCAGGGAGAGGGAGGAGGAGGCTGGCTGCTTTTCCCGGAGCACCGGCAGCTCCTTCTCCAGCACCCAGGCCTCGTCGGAGAAGCCCTCCACGGCCACCGGCACGAGCGGCACCTTCTCCATGGCGGCGCGGGCCTCGCGTTGGGAGAGCGCGGCCCAGGTGGTGAAGTTCTCCACGGTAGCGGGCCCGGCCTGGCGGAAGAAGATGTCGGCGATGTGCGCGTGCCGCACCGCGGGCTCGCCGGACACCTTCGCGCCGGTGAAGGGATTCTTCGCCGGGAGCCGCCAGAGGTAGCGCTCGGTGTCCAGCCGCCCGCCCTCCAGCGTGCGCTCCACCTTGCCCTCGAACTCGAGGTGGCGCAGGGCCGGAGGCAGCGTGGAGGAGAGCCCCAGCTTCTTGCCCTTCTCGCCCAGGCTCCGCACCGTGCCCTCGGGGAGCGCCTTGCGCAGCGCGTCCGTGGAGAGCGGCCCCTTGCGCAGGGCCTTCAGCACGGCCTCGCCCACGGCGGCGAGCTCGGTGGGGGCGATGCCCGCCTTCTCGTGCTCGCGGTCGGCGCGCTTGCGGTATTGCTCCTCGGCGATCCGCAACACGAGCGGCACCTCCGGGCGCGGCACGAGGTAGATGCAGCCGCGCACGGCGGGGATTACCTGCAGCCGGGACTGCGCCACGGCCTCGTCGAGCTGCTGGCGCTTCAGCCCGGGGATACGGGCCCGCACCGCCAGGTACACGTCCACACCCCCGAGCGTGCGTGGCCAGCCGGTGGCCGACACCACCTCCTCGATGCTGCCTTTCTGGGGCTCGGCGAGCCCCTGCTTCCAGTGCCAGTGCGCGCGGGCGCGGTCGAGCGAGAGGGTGAGCGCGGGGGTGATGGGGCTGCGGGGCATGTCGTCCTCCAGGGAGCGCACTCTACGTCAGCGGCACCGCCCCGAGGACAGACGCCCGGTGCTGGACACACGAACGCCCCGCGAGTCATCCCCGCGGGGCGTCCGGCCCTGCCCGAAGCTCACGCCAGCGGCGGGGCCTCGGCGGTCTCGGAGGGCACCTGCAGGCGCGGCTCGGTCTGGATGAGCTCGGAGAACAGCTCCTCGAGCTCCTCGCCCATGACCGTCAGCTCCTCCTTGGTCATCAGCTTCTTCACGCTCTTGAAGAGCTCCTTCTCCTCCTCCTCCACGTGATGCTCGACCAGCTCCTGGAGCACCTTCATCTTGGCCTTGAACTGCGTGTCCGAGGGGTCCATGTCGAGCAGGTCGGCGATGACGCGCTTGACCGACAGATGCTCCTCCACGGCTTCCTGAAGCTTGTCCGCCGTGGGGCCGACATAGACGCTGGGATAGAAGATCTTCTCCTCGATGGTCGCGTGCGCCGCGAGGTTGTCCGCGATGCGCGCGAACAGGTCCATCACCGAGTCATCCCCCTTCTCGATGGCCTTCTCGAACTTCTCGAACAGGTCGTTGACCTCCTCGTGCTGCTGCGTCAACAGTTCGATGGCGTCCATGATCGCTCCTGGATGTACGGCGTGAAGGTTTCTGGGGCCTAACTTCAGCACGCCGCGCGGAGACGCCACGTCCTCGGGCCCGGATGCACGCTCGCTCTCCAGCGCGACGGGCACGTCCCCGAGCCCCTGGCGCGAACGGGTGGCTTCTCTTCCGGAAGGGGCGGGCCAACATTTCGCCGCACCGGGGCTGGTGCACCCAGGACCTGAACCGGTCCGGTCTGGACGAGGAAACTCCGTGTCACGGAATGACTCCACGGTCGAAGGCAAGACCGGCGATGTCGACCGGTTCCGCCAACTCCTGTTCGCGCTGGGGCGGCTCCACTCGCTGAGGGATCCGCTCGCCAGCGGGTGCGAGCGGACGCAGCTCACCGCGCCTCAAATCCACACCCTGCTGTGGCTGGGCGAGGACGGGGCACTGACCATGGGGGGACTGGCCCGGCGGCTGGGCATCACCGAGAAGACGGTCACCGGGGTGGTGGACCGGCTGGAGCGCGAGGGCCATGTCCAGCGCGAGCGCTACCCCGAGGACCGCCGCGTCATCTATTGCCGGCTGACGGCCTCGGGGACGCGGCTGTACCGCAAGCTGGAGCGCACCGTGGTGCGGGGAATGGACCGGCTGCTGGGCCAGCTGGACACCAGCGACCGACGGGCCCTCTTCCGCATCCTGGAGAAGCTCATCGCCTCGGCCGGGCCGGAGTCAGCCGCGGCTCCCGGGCGGTAACCGGACCCCCTGGAGCCCTGGCGGCTCTCCGCCCCTCCGTTTGGACGGGAGCCACACTCGAGGACCATGGACGCGTGCGCCCGGCTGCGCTTCACTGGGGATCCGATGACTCCTCACGAAGCGGAAAAGGCCCTGGCGGACGCGGAACTGGTGCCATGCGTGGAGACGCAGCTGGCGGATGCCCGGAAGCTGGTGGAGGCATGCCTCGCCGAGGGCGTGCCCGCGCTCGTCCACCGCGAGGCGTGTAGCAAGCCGAGCTGCTCGCCGAAGTTCCAGGTGCTCGTGCGCCCCGAGGACACGTCCCGGGTCGCGGGCCTGCTGCAACGGCGCTGGCTGGACAGCCTGGAGCGCGAGGGGCTCGTCCCGGCGGCGGGCCAGGCGCCCCATGCGGTGCCGGAGGACGGCGAGCTTCCCTGCCCCGCGTGCGGTACGGCCGCGCCCCTGGTGCAGGGCGCGTGCGGCGACTGCGGCCTGCAGTTGGAGTGAGCCGGCCGCCTACTTGCTACCGGTGGTGGACGCAGCGGCCTGCGACGGGCGCTGCACCATCTCGACGGTGGGCGCCTTCACGGGCCCGAGCAGCGTGAGATCCGCCACGACCGGAAAGTGGTCGGAGGCGCGCACGCGCAGCACCTGGCTGTGCCTGGGCATGAAGTGGTCGCACGCGAGCACGTAGTCGATGCGCAGGTTGGGGATGACGGGCAGCGGGTAGGTGTCCGAGGGGCCCTGGCCGCGCAGGGCGAACACGTCCACCAGCTCGCGCTTGAGGAGCAGCAGCGAGCGCGAGTCGGGCGTGTCGTTCATGTCGCCCATGAGCAGCTTGGGCCGGGGGTCGGCGGCCAGCAGCTTCATGATGGCGGCGCTCTGGCGCATGCGGACGGCGCCGTTGAAGGGGCGGCGGGTGAGGTGGGTGACGTAGATGCTCACCTCCTGCCCGTTCACCTTCATGAGGACGCGGGCCACGGTGCGCGGCTCGGTGCCGGGCTCCACGGGCAGCGGGTGCTGCTCCACGGACTCCAGCGGGAAGCGGGAGATGAGCGCCACACCGTAGTCACCGCCATACAGGGAGGTGGTGCGGAAGTGGGCGTAATAGGGCAGACCGGTGCGCTGGGCCAGCTCGGCGGGCTGATCCATCCCATTGGCGCGGACCGAGCCGACATCGACCTCCTGGAGGGCGACGATGTCGGGCGAGGCGGAGCGGATGGTCTCGGCCACCTTGTCCAGACCGTGACGGCCGGACTGGATGTTGAAGGTCATCACCCGGAGGTCGTCCTCGCTCCGGAGAGCCGCGGGGCTCGCGAGGGAGGCGGGAGCCGCGATCGTCACCGGAGCCGAGTCGGCGCGGAGAGCGGGGGAGGATGCGCACGCGATGGGGGTCGCGAGAAACAGGCCGGCGAGAAGTCGGTCGAGTCGCATGGGATGGGGGGCGGATCATCGCAGCAATCAGTTGGACCGTCTTCCCGCCCATCCGAGTCAGGCCGGAGAGCAACCAGGCATGCACCCGTGGATGTCCCCTCTCCCTCTGGGAGAGGGCTAGGGTGAGGGTGTTCCCCCGATTCCAGCGCGCCGCAGCAACACACAGGCCTCATCGCGGAGCTGGGTGAGCGTGTGCCGTGTCGCGCCTCCCACCTGCTCCATCCCGGCCACGAGCGACAGCAGCCCATGAGCGGTGGTCCACGCGAGGTTGGCGAGCCGGCGGGGCTCGAAGCCAGGGGCGAGCCGGCCCGCGCGGGCATCCTCCTTCAAACGGGCCTCGAGCGCGTCATTCACCCGCTGACTGGCCGGGTACACGCGCTCGAGCATCACCTCGGGAGGAATGCCGATGAGCTGCGGCCAGAGGTAGGCCACGCGGAAGGCGTCCAGGTCGTCGGCGTAGAAGTCCACCTTGGCGCGCAGCAGCGCCACGAGCGCCTCCACACCGGTGGGCGCGGCGGCGATGGCCGTCTCCAGCACCGCGACCTCGGCGGCGTGCTGCTCGGCGACGAGCGCGCCCACCAGCTCCTCCTTGGTGCGGAAGTAGTAGAAGACGGCGGGCTTGCTGACGTCCGCCGCCGCGGCCACGGCCTCCATGGTCAGCCCGCCGACGCCCTGCTTCGCGAGCACCTCGCGAGCGGCCTCCAGCAGCACCGCGCGCCGGTTCTCCTGGCGCCGCGCCTTGCGAGCCTCGCGCAGGGCCTCGGGAGACTCCGTCCCACGGGGGTCGCGGGGTGTCGAGCGCCTAGAGCCACGCGAAGGCATCCCGCATCGCCTCCTTGCCACCGCGCTCGAGCACCTGGCCGTGACACGGCACCACGCGGTCGAAGTCCCACGAGAGCACCCGGTCGCGCCAGGCCCGCAGCGCGGCCTTGTCCTTCACCATGGTTTTGAGCAGCCAGGTGGGCGCCAGCCGCCCGTAGGCGCCGCACAGCTTCAGATAGTTGCGCGTCAGCCACGAGGACGAGTCGTGGATGTTGAAGGCCAGGTCGGTGAGCAGCAGGGTGCGGCTGGGGCGGTGCAGGAAGGCGAACTCCTCCAGCTTGGGGACACCGTGCGCGAGGAGCAGCTCGAGGGTGGGCGACTGGCCCACGTCCATCACGTCCGACAGCTCCACGTCGATGCGCAGGTCCTTGCGCTTGGCGCGCAGACCCGCGGGCGCGAGCACCCGGGCCGATGGGTATGCGGCGGCCCAGTCCCCGAGCGACAGGTGGTGCATGATGTTGGGCGCCACCAGGAAGCGCACCGGCCCCACGGCATCCACGGCCTGGCGCACGGCGGCATCCAGCTTCACGGGCGAGTGCAGCCACAGGCCGCCGTCCGGCAGGCGCACCACCGTCATTCTTCCGCCCAGGTCGAAGCCCTTCATTCGGAAGGGCACATCCAGGACGAAGAGGTCATTGGAGAGGGGGCGCAACATGACGAGGCTCCTTGTGGTTTTCGACCGACACACCAAAAACTAACCGATGGTCAGAAAATACGCCACCCTCTTTTTCCACCGCCGGGCGAGCGGGGGAGCGTGCCGGGTTGGCTCCGTGACATTCGAATCCAGGGCACTCGAACTCCATTGAGTAATTGACGCACTCGAAGTGCCCGTCACGGCGAGCGGCGGCGGTTGCTCATGAACCCCCCCACCGGCCGGCAGGCCATATGGAGTCTGGACATGAAGAAGAAGGCATCGGGCAAGGCACCGCTGCAGGGCAAGAAGCCGTTCTTCGCGCGTCTGTTGGACGCGCAGGAGCTCGAGCAGGCCGCGGGTGGCCGCCCCGTGCAGACCAAGAAGTACCCCTCGGACAAGGACGAGTGCGACCCCGTCTTCGTCACCCTCAAGTTCCCCTCGGACAAGGACGAGGGTCCCGCCTACTGAACGACAATCCCCCTGAATCCCGCCCAGCTCCGTCCACGACGTCTCACGAGGAGCCATCGTGGCCGGAGCGTCCCCCATCCCGGGCAGGCAGGCTTGCAATGGTTACAAGATGGGAAATTCCCTTCCGGTAGAAAGGCCAGTCCGAGGTAACTCCGGCGGTCACGCGGGATAGAGACGTTCCCCCTCGTTCCGAGGACTTGCACAGGTCATCCCAGCCCCGCGGTACGGGTGGGCCGCGCTTTGCACAGGCAGGCGGGCGGAAGGAGTCCTCCGCGTGTCCGTCCGGTCCCGCTCCGCAGGCTTCACCCTCGTGGAAGTGATGGTCGTGGTCGCCATCCTCGGCGTCCTCGTGACGCTCGCGGGGGTGGCGGTGTTCCATGGCACCGCGCGTGTGCGCGTGAGCAATGCCGCCTTCGAGGTGGGGGCGCTGTACACGGCCGCACAGATGCGCGCCACCAGCATGGGCGTGCCGCACTACGTCGTCTTCCACGATGACGGCACCACGTTCGGCGTCTCGCTGCTGGAGCGCGCGGATGCGCTCGGCGCCTACAACTGGGCCAGTGAGGACGTGACGGACATCTCCACCGTCGGAGGCGTCCTGCACGAGCGCCTGCGGCTGTCCGACGAGGGCGGCCTGGGCTTCCTGGACCTCGGCGCTTCCGGCTCGGGGCTCCGGACGCTGCCCGCCCCCTTCTCCTCCATTCCCCTCACCTCGTCCGGCTCGGGCCGGCTGCTCGGCGGATGCTCCTTCTGCACCGAGGGCACCGGCGGAGCGCGCGGGGTCATCCGCTTCTCTCCCGATGGCACCGTGCAGGTGATGACGGGCGGCGCCGAGGCGGGCGGTGTCGTCGCCTTCGCCACCGATTCGGGCGGGGGCCAGTCCGGCTCGCCCCGCTGGGTGGTCATCGCAGCGCCGGCCGGAGCCATCCGTGTCTTCTAGGAGGACCGTCACCATGTCTCCGTCTTCTCGTGTCCCGAGCGCCCGTGGCGTCAGCCTCGTCGAGGCCATGGCGGCACTCGCCGTCTTCTCCATCGGCCTGCTGGGCGTGCTGCACATGAACGTGCTGGCCAGCCAGCAGAACGGGCTGGCGCGGCGCCAGTCCACCGCGAGCAAGGTGGCCCGGGACCTGGTGGATGCCTTCGAGCGCCTGCCCTTCGACCACGAGCTGCTGTCCACCGAGAGCACCATCGACCCGGCGGACCCGCGCTTCGCGCGCTTCGACGAGGCGGATGGGCGGGTGAAGCTCTCGGACGCGGTGGCGCTCGTCGGGGCGCGCCCGCTGCTCGGCGCGGCGCAGGCCACCGTGGGCGCGGAGGCCACCTACGAGGTGGCATGGCGGGTGGCCCCCGTGAAGGACGCGGACGGCGGCACCGAGGCCCGCCGCATCCTGGTCATGGTGCGCTTCCCCACCACGGCGGGCGGCTTCAAGCAGGTGGATGTCTGGGCGGTGAAGTTCAACCCCCAGGCCATCGGCCGGGGCGCCGCGGCCATCCCGGAGATCTGAGCATGCGCGCGCGTCGGGGCCCTCGGGGATTCACGCTGGTCGAGCTGCTCGTCGGCACCGCGGTGGGCGCGGTGGTGCTCGCGGGCATCGGGCTCGTCTTCATCTCGCAGGCCTCGCAGTACCAGGCCCACGCGAGCCGCCGCGCGGTGCAGTCCAGCGTCCGGCAGGCGCTGGGCTTCCTGGAGCACCACGTGCGCAACGCGGGGTATGGCGTGGACCCGGACCGGGCCATCCTCGCCTATGACTCCTACGACGCGGCCGGCGATGCGCGCGTCGATGGCTACCCGGACGGGCTCACCGTCCACGCGCGCTCCCTGCACTTCCGGCGCCTCGCCACCGAGGTGGGCTCGGACTACCTGCGCTTCGACAAGGCGCTCGAGCGGCCTCTTCGCAAGGGAGAAATCCTGCTCGTCCTCTGCCCGGGCGCCATCCGCTACGCCTACGTGACGGTGGGAGAGACGGCGCCCGCGAAGGCCACCTCGGTGCGGCTGGACACCACCGCCGCTCCGGTGGACTCGCCCGCGGGGCCTCCGGGCGCCCTCTTCCGCGAGCACGACGCGCTGGGAGATGCCTGCTTCCACGACGGCGAGTCGCCGGTGGTGGTGAAGGTGGAGCGCACCAGCTTCTACGTCGCCTCCTTCGATGACGACGGAGACCCGGCCACTCCCGGCGCCACGCCCTACCTCATGCAGCACCGGGGCGTGGACATCAACGGGGACGGGCGCATCGACGGGGCCGACGCCACGCCCATCGCCGTGGGCATCGAGCAGCTCCAGGTGGCCTACATCCTCAATGCATTGGGGAAGAACACGCCGCCGCTCGTGGGCGTGGACGACACCGTGCCCTGGGGCGAGACGTGGCACACCGAGACGCCCGGCACGGACAGGCCCCGGCTGAACGACGCGTACGCCTCGCCGCGGCGCCTCACCTCGCACCCGGCCAACATCCGCCAGGTCCGGCTCACGCTGGTGGCGCGCAGCACCCGGCCGGACACGCAGCGCGAGGGAGACGACGTGCTCACCCCGGGCGCCCCGGGCGCCGAGGGCCCCGCGCTCCCCACGGGGACCACGTCCTGGCGCCAGCTCGAGAACCTGGGCACCGCGCCCGCCAGCGCCTTCGACCCGCGCGGGGGCGGCTTCACCCGCGCCGTGCTGCGCGAGGCCATCGCCCCCAAGAACCTGTTGATGCGCTCCCAGTTCATCCCCGTCCAACCGGGAGGAGGTTGAGCCCATGCGTCCCCGTTCCACGGCCCCGAGGGGAATGGCCCTCGTGATGGCGCTCCTCGTCGTGGTCCTCGCCACCCTGCTGGTGGCGGGGGCCATCACCTTCACCGGCACCGAGCGCAACGCCGCGGTGCTCCAGACGCGCGACGACGCGCTCTCGGCCTGCACCCAGGCGGCTCGCAACCTGTTCCTCGCGCGCCTGCGGGTGCTCACCCCGGGCAGCGCCGCCCAGGTGCAGCTCGCCGATGCGTATGGCCAGGGCATCATCCGCGCGGGTCACTTCACCGGCACGCCCGCGGCACCCGCTCCGGGGGACGCGCCCGCCCCCACGCTGACGAACGTGGAGCGCCTGCCCGCCAATGCCGTGGGCGCCTCGCGCGACTCGGCCCGCGACATCAGCAACACCCTCGGCGACGCGACCGAGGGCGCCTACTGGTACTCCGTCACGGCCCTCTGCCAGGAGTACCCCGGCGGCCCCGAGCGCGAGGTCGAGTTCGTCGTCCGTGTCGGCTTGCAGTAACCCCCCGAGGAATCCCCCCATGAATGCCTGGAGCCATCTCCGCCGCGTGTCCATCACCGCGCTCCTGCTCGCTCCCGCGCTCGCCCGTCCGGAGGAGTCCACGCCGAAGGCCGCCTGCTGCCAGCTCACCACCTCGCTGGCCGCCGAGGCCCTGCGCGGTGAGGACCTCACCGGCGACGAGCGCTTCTTCACGAGCGAGAGCACGCCGCCCAACGTGCACTTCCTCATCGACACCTCGGCCTCCATGCGCGAGCTGCCCCAGGTGGACGAGGGCAACCACGAGGCCTTCTTCGCCTCCGGGGATGGTTGCACGCAGCCGGACCTGCTCGCGGTGGAGGCCGCCAATGGGTGGAACCCGAACGTCGCCTACCCGGTGCCGGACCCGGACCACCCCACCCTGTTCAGCGACGACAAGCTCTACGCGTACATGTTCTGGGAGGACCTCAACGCTCCGGCCTTCCAGTGGAACTCGAAGGAGGACGCCTGCGCGTACCAGCACCCGGCGTCCAGCGACCCGACGCGGGTGGGCTACGACGCGTGCCTCTCGTGCCTCCAGCAGAAGGGCTTCTACAAGCGGCCGGGGGCCACGGGCTCGAAGCCAGGGAACGATCCGAGGCGCCTCACCTACGTCTTCACGGGCCGCTTCCTCAACTTCAACCCGCCCAAGTACGTGACGGCCAAGGCCACGCTCAAGTCCATCCTGAAGGACATGCGGCGGGTGCGCGTGGGCCTCAGCTCCTTCGACGCGGACAACACGGTGCACGGCGCGCTGATGTCCCTGCCGCAGGGCCCCACGTGCGACCAGCTCCGCGCGGACCCCAACGCCTTCGAGACCGCGCGCACCCACTACCTGGCCGCGGTGGACGCGCTGCGCTTCAAGGCCGCCACCCCGCTGGCCGAGTCGCTGCTCAATCTCGGGCAGTACTTCTCCTCGGACAACAGCCTCTACACGGACACCTTCGGCTTCGACGCCAGCTACCTCAAGAGTGGCTTCCAGAACGCGGCCCTCGCCCGCCCCGAGCGCAGCTGGTGCTGGGGCTGCCAGGCCACCTCCATCGTCATCGTCACGGACGGCGAGCCGAGCGCCGACGACCACGTCCCGGCCGCCGCCCTCGAACGCCTCAACGGCGGCCCGGTGACGTGTCCCGCGACGGAGCCGTGCCCGGAGGACGCGCAGCACAAGCTGGATGACGTGGCGAAGCTGCTCGCCACGCAGGACCTGCAGCGCGGCAACCCGGCCGTGGTGGGCGACTTCGACACCGGCGGCCAGCAGAGCCTCACCATCCACGCCATCGGCTTCGGGGTGAACGCCAACATCCTCAAGAACGCCGCGCGCGTGGGAGGCGGGCTCTACCACTCGGCCAATGATGGCGCGGGGCTGAGGAAGGCGCTGCAGGACATCATCGCCAACGTGGACCGGCGCGCCACGTCCTTCGCGACGGCGTCCGTGTCCGGCATGCAGCTGAGCGGCGCGGGGGGCACGCTGGTGCCCCGCCTGCGTCCAGGCCGGGACCGGGACGAGCCGTGGCGCGGCTACCTGTACCGCTACAAGCTCGCCTCGGAGCTGCTGCTCGGCTGCGCGCCGGAGCAGGCGGCCAGCGGCTCGGACCCGAAGGACCTCAACGGGGACAAGGACTGCGAGGACGTCCACCTCATCGACGCGGACGGCGACGCCGTGGTGGAGGACGAGCTGGGCGACTTCGTGAAGGTGAAGGACCGGCTGCAACCGGCGAGGCCCTTCTGGGAGGCGGGCCAGAAGCTCAAGGCCACGGCGGCGCCGACCCAGCGGTGGAAGACGCGCGACCTCTACACCCTCGTGGACAATGGGGGCCCCCAGGGGAACCCGGACGGGCGCCTCGACGCCAACGACACGCCGGTGGAATTCACCGAGGCGAACGCCGCCCTCCTGCGCGAGTCCCTGGGCATCGGCGACGGCGGGTGCACGGTGGCCGGCGAGAAGCTGGGGCCGGACGACTGCGCCCGCGCCGTCATCCGCTACTACCGGGGCGCGGACGTGCTGAACCCGGACAAGGCCCGGCGCGACTTCGACCGGCCCTTCCTGCTGCACGACATCTTCCACTCGGCGCCGCAGAACGTGGAGCCCCCCATGCCCCGAGCCTTCTGCGGCTTCTCGCAGCAGTGCCTGCAGACGCTCTTCGCCGGCCGCACGGAGCGGAAACAGTACGAGGAGCCGGGCACGGGCCGCACGCACGACGCGTATGACGAGTACGTGTCGCTCCACAAGGAGCGCGACCGGGTGGTGCTGGTGGGCTCCAACGGCGGCATGCTGCACGCCATCCACAACGGGCGCCGCTCGGGGGAGGACCCGCTCACCGGGCTGACCCAGCACGACGAGGGCACGGGCGAGGAGCTCTGGGCCTTCGTCCCGCCGGACCTGTTGCCGAAGCTGCTGCCCAAGCTGGGCAAGCATGGCTGGTTCGTGGACGGCACGCCCATGGTGCGCGAGGTCTGGCTGGACGGCGTGGGGACAGCCGGAGACGCGGTGGCGGACGGAGTGAAGCAGGCCAGCGAGTTCCGCACCGTGGCCGTGGTGGGCTCGGGCACGGGCGGGGTGCACCGCTTCGCGCTGGACCTGACGGCGCTGCTGCCCAGCCCGGGCGCGAATCAGCCGGGGCGCGCGCCGAACCAGAAGGGGGACTTCCTGTGGATGTGGCCCCAGCCGTGCGACGCGCTCGCGCTGCAACTGGGCGAGAGCGATGGCCACTTCGCGCCCCGTCCTCCGCCCATCGGACCCGTGGCCCTGGCGGACCCGGAGGGACCCTGGAGCGTGGATGGCAAGGCGGCCCGGGAGGAGTGGGTCGTGTTCCTCAATGGTGGCTATGACCGCTCGCTCAGCCGGGGCCGGGGCCTGGCCATGGTGGACATGAAGACGGGCGAGACGCTGTGGAGCTTCTTCCACGGCGACGGGAGCGCGCGCTCCGAGCACCTGCGCCATCCCTTCGCGGCCAGCGTGGCGATGATGGACATCGGCGGCGAGCTCAGCTCGAAGCCGGATGGGGACCTGCTCTTCGACACCGCGACGGTGGCGGACTACGGCGGCCAGGTATGGACGGTGCGCTTCTGGGAGCCCGGGGAGCGCACGCCGGAGGGACGGGTGGGCAACTGGTTCGCGGCCCGCGCCTTCCAGGTGAAGGCCTCGGGCCCGGACACGGTGCGGCCCTCCTTCAGCTACATGACCTCCAACACGGTGCAGCCGGACACGGGCTACCTGCGCACCTTCGTGGGCACGGGGGACCGCTACAACCTCGCGGAGAGCGGAGGGACGACGTGCCGGCTCTCCAACCCGCTGGGGTGCGCGCAGCTCGGCTGCCGGGCGAGCCAGACCGTCACCGTGGAGCGCGGGGGCTCGACGGCCTGGAGCTCCACCACCACTTATGACGACTACGCGTACACCAGTCGTGCGACCCCGCCGGACACGGCCGGTGCGACCTGCGGCGCGACGAAGGTGTCACTGGCCTGGGACTACGACGCGAAGAACGGGTGTACGGCGAGTGCCTCGGGCCAGGTGGAGTACACCTGCGATGGCACGGGCACGTCCTGGGGCTGCCGGGTGACGAGGAACGACTGGACGCAGCTCGCGGCGACAAAGCCACTGCCGGCCACCAGCCCCCACCGCTTCTACGGCTTCTGGAGCTACGGGGTGAAGAAGGCACGCACCTTCGACACCGACATGGAGGCCTCCACGTACGAGGCGGGCCTGCTGACGGACGACAAGCTGATGGACGTGTCCCAGTTCGACGCCAACGGGCAGGTGACGACGGGGGCGAAGGAAGCCGGTTCCCTGGAGGCGGGCTGGTACGTGCGGTACGGGGCCTCCCGCGAGCAGACGGGCAGCGGCACGGCCATCGTCAACGGGTGCGTGGTGTGGAACAGCTTCGAGGCCGGGGCGGCCAGCGGCATGTGCTCGGCCTCGGGCAACCACAGCGCGCGCGTCTACCAGGCGGGCTTCGTGGGAGGGGCGGCCAACTGCGCCGAGGGCTTCTACACGGCGGCGGCCGGGGGTAGCGGGAGCGGCACCTGGCGGCGCTTCAGCAAGCGGGACGTGGTGGCGGCCCCGGCCGACCCCGCGCCCCAGCGGACCCTGGAGAGGGTGGACATCATCCTGAACGAGCCGGGGACAGGCCCCCGGCGGGTGGGGGTGTCCCTGGAGAACGAGGCCCTCCAGTCCCTCTACCAGCTGGAGCTGGACCGTTCCGGCCATGACTGCCGGCACGAGGCGAACCGCTGCGAGTAGCCGCGGCCATTGATTTCCGGCGGGGGCCAGCGTAGGCAACGGCCCTCACACATTTTCGAAGGATTCCGAGCAGATGGCCGAGAAGCTGGCACCGCGCGAGAAGGGCTTTTCCGAGTGGTACGTGGACCTGGTCCAGAAGGCGAAGCTCGCCGACTACTCGGACGTGAAGGGCTGCATGGTCATCCGGCCCAATGGCTATGCCATCTGGGAGAACATGCAGCGCGTCCTGGACAAGATGTTCAAGGACCTGGGGCACAAGAACGCCTACTTCCCGCTGCTCATCCCCGAGAGCTACCTGAAGAAGGAAGCCGAGCACGTCGAGGGCTTCAACCCGCAGTTGGCGGTGGTGACGCACGCGGGCGGGGCCAAGCTGGAGGAGCCCTACGTCATCCGGCCCACGTCGGAAACCATCATCAACCGCAGCTTCGCCAAGTGGATCCAGAGCTACCGGGACTTGCCGCTGCTCATCAACCAGTGGGCGAACGTGATGCGCTGGGAGATGCGCACGCGGCTGTTCCTGCGCACCACCGAGTTCCTCTGGCAGGAGGGTCACACCTGCCACGAGACGGAGGACGACGCGGAGAAGGAGACGCTGCAGATGCTGGAGGTCTACCGGAAGTTCGCCGAGGACTACATGGCGATGCCGGTGATGACGGGGCGCAAGACGGAGTCGGAGAAGTTCGCCGGCGCGCTGCGCACCTACAGCATCGAGGCGATGATGCAGGACAAGAAGGCGCTGCAGGCGGGCACGAGCCACAACCTGGGGCAGAACTTCGCCAAGGCCTTCGACACGATGTTCCAGGGTCGGGACGGCAAGCAGCACCACGTGTGGCAGACGTCGTGGGGCGTGTCGACGCGCCTCATTGGCGGTCTGATCATGACGCACTCGGATGACGCGGGGCTCATCGTGCCGCCGAGGCTGGCGCCGACGCACGTGGTGGTGATTCCCATCGCGGGCAAGGCGACGGAGGCGGAGAAGACGCAGGTGTTGGAGAAGACGCACGCGCTGGCGGCGGACCTGAGGAAGGCGGGCCTGAGCGTGGTGGTGGACGACGACGACACGAAGAGCCCGGGCTTCAAGTACAACGAGCACGAGCTGGTGGGCACGTGCCTGCGTGTGGAGCTGGGGCCGAAGGATCTGGCGAAGGGCTCGTGCGTGATGGTGCGGCGGGATGCGCGGCAGAAGGAGTTCATCCAGCTGGACCAGGCGGTGGGGAAGGCGCAGGAGATGCTGGAGCAGATGCAGAAGTCGCTGTTCGAGAAGGCGAAGAGCTTCCGGGACTCGCACACCTTCGAGGTGAACAGCTACGAGGAGATGAAGGAGAAGGCGGACGCGGGGTTCCTGTTGGCGCACTGGAACGGGGACGCGAAGGTGGAGGCGCGGATCAAGGAGGAGACGGGGCTGACGACGCGCAACCGTCCGTTCGCGCTGAAGCAGGAGGCGGGCAAGTGCGTGGTGACGGGCGAGCCGTCGCCGGGCCGGATCGTCTTCTCGAAGGCGTATTAAGGAGCGACCCCCAAGGAACGACCACCCCTCTCCCGCTGGGAGAGGGACGGGGTGAGGGTATCGAGTCCCTCGGGTTCCGAGCACCCTCTCCCTCTGGGAGAGGGCCGGGGTGAGGGTCTACGCCCCCCTGGCCCCTCTGTGCGCCACCGTGCGCCCGGGCCGGCTCCACCCTGGCCCGTGAGCCGGAGGCGGATGAGATTCACGAAGGCCATCCACGCGAGGCGGCGAGCCGCATCGAGCCGCAAGAGGACATCAGCCGTGCGAATCCTTGCCCGATGCCTGTTGGCGGTCGTCCTGGGTCTTCCCCTGCTCACCGGCTGCAATGCCGAGCCAGAGCCGGGCAACAACACACCGATCGACGAGACGCCCACGGAGGACGGGACCGCGAAGACCTGCACCTACAACACGGTGGAGTACCCGGAGGGCTACGTCTTCGGAAGCACCGGAGGAGTGGCCCGGTGCACGAGCAGGGTCAACGGGGTCTGCGATTTCGGGCCGTTGGCGGGCAAGTCATGCGCGGCCAGTACGGATTGCCAAGCGATCTGCGCCAACGGAGAGTGGCGGTAGCGCGGTAATTTTCCACCAGGGCTGCTTTATTTCCAGGGTCTCATACTTCTACACTCCTCGCCGCCGCTGACGGCCCCGTCCGGCGACGAAGGAGAGAAACACGTGAAGACCCGCCCTACCCCGAGGAGGCTCCGCAGGGGCTCCCGGCTGCTGTCCACGCTCGTGCTCATGGCCCACTCCGCGTCGGCGGCGCCGTCCGAGGCGCGCCGGATTCCGGAGCCACCGCAGGCGCTGAGAGAGCAGCTCTCGGCGTTCGAGCTCGGCTCCAGCGAGCCGGTGTCCGTCATCGTGAAGCTGGCGTCGGAGCCGGTGGCGGCGCATGCGGCGGCCTACAAGAACCGGGGCCAGGCCATCGCGGAGGGGGCGCGGCGAGCGCAGCGGGAGAAGGTCCGGGGCGAGCGAGGGCGCATCATCGGCGAGCTGGCGCGACTGGGGCTCAAGGGCGGTCCGCGCCACGTGTACGAGGAGGCGCTCAACGGCTTCGCCCTCAGGGTGCCCGCGGACCAGCTGGCGCTGATCGCCTCGCTGCCCGGGGTGGTGGGCATCTATCCCGACGCGGAGGTGGTGAGGGAGCAGGGGCTGAAGGAGGACACGGACGCGCCGGCGCCCGCGCCCGAGCTCACCGAGAGCGTGCCAGCCATTGGCGCACCGGCCCTCTGGGCGCGGGGCTACCGGGGCGAGGGCATGCTGGTGGCCATCCTGGATGACGGAGTGGACTACACCCACCCGGACCTGGGCGGGTGCCTGGGCGCGGGGTGCAAGGTGCAGGGGGGCTATGACTTCGTGGACCTCGACGCGGATCCACAGGAGGCCCCGGAGGACTACCACGGCACGCACGTGGCGGCGACGGCGGCGGGCCTCAAGGGCGTGGCGCCCGGGGCGAAGCTGCTGGCCATCCGGGTGCTGGGCACGAGCACCAGCGGGAAGTCGAGCAACCTGTCGGCGGTGATGGCGGGCCTGGACTACGCGGTGGCCCAGGGTGCGGACGTGGCCAACATGAGCCTCGGACTGGGCACCACGTATGCACAGGCCAACAACCTCTGGGGCGAGATGGTGGCCAACGCCGTCCGCGCGGGCGTCGTGGTCACCAACTCCAACGGCAACAACGGGCCGGGCACGTACACCACGGGCGTGTATGCGGCCACGCCGGACACCATTGGCGTGGGCAACTCGGACGCGCGAGCGGCGCGCTACCCGCGCACGACCCTGGCGGCCACGGGCGAGGCGCTGCTGGGCGGCTCCTACGGCACGTCCTTCCCGGCGTCGCTGCTCGGCACCCACCTGCAGGTGGTGGACGTGGGCTATGGCAACGCGCCCTCGGACTACGCGGGCAAGAGCGTGGTGGGCAAGCTCGTCATCGCCCAGCGTGGCGGGACGGGGGACGTGTCCTTCGTCAACAAGGCCAACCAGGCGGCGGCGGCCGGGGCCGCGGGCATCCTCCTTTATAACGACGCCGCCCGCGCCACGGACTTCACCACCGCCGCCCTGGGGCTGCCGAGCTTCACACTGTCCTACGCCAACGGGCGCAAGGTGCTCGCCAACCCGCTCGTCGTCGTCAACGACTTCAACCCGGGCCCGCAGATGAACTCGGGCAGCTCGCGCGGGCCCACGCCGGATCTCCTCATGAAGCCGGACGTCAGCGCGCCCGGCACCGCCATCGTCGCCGCGGTGCCCTTCGCCATCAGCGCCACCGGCTACGCGTCCCTCTCCGGCACCTCGATGGCGTCCCCGCACATCGCCGGCTCGGCGGCGCTGCTGAGGCAGGCGCACCCCGAGTGGACGCCCCTCCAGGTGAAGACCGCGCTGATGAACACCGCCGGGAACCTCGCCACGCTGACGGGTGACAGCTACCGCACCATCGAGCAGGGCTCGGGCTTCGTGGACCTGTCCCGGGCCCTCGCGCCCGCCGTCTCCATCGCGCCGGGGAGCCTCAGCTTCGGCATGCTGACGCCGGAGGGTGGATACAGCGCCACGCGCACGCTCACCGTCACCCCGAGGGCCGCTGGCCGCGGCTACCAGGTGCGGGCGGAGCTGCTCAAGAGCTGGCCCGGCGTGACGGCGGCGTCGAGCGTCACCCAGGTGAGCACGGACGGGAGCGCGGTGGAGGTGGGCCTGTCGGTCTCGGTGGACCCCGCGGTGGCCGCCGCGGGCGAGTACGAGGGCTACCTGCGCTTCACCAACACCGAGGACCCGAGCGACAGCTACCGGGTGCCGTTCTTCTTCGTGCACCGGCTGCCGGTGAGCGAGCTGCGGCTGGCGGACCTCTTCATCGGGACGCAGGCCAACGGCCGCGAGTCGGTGGACGTGAGCTTCAAGGTGGGCCAGCCGCTGGCGGACTGGTACCTGGGCTCGATGGCGGGGACGCGCTACACGGCGAACCAGGGGCCAGCGCAGCCCGGGAGCCGGACGTACCGGTGGAACGGCCGGACCAGCGCGGGCCTGCTGCTGGCGGAGGGCAACTGGAACATGGGCGTGTGGTACCGGCTGCCGGGCACCACGACGTTCACCTTCGGCACCACGTACACCCGCTTCTTCGTGGACCGCACCGCGCCGCTGCTCGCCATCGACGCGCCGGCGCCCGGAGTGGTGTCCAACCCGCGGCTTGCCCTCACGGGCGCGGTGGCGGACAGCGGGATGTACACCTGGGGCGACGTGGGCGGACGGGTGGACATCAACGGCCAGCCCGCGGACCTCTTCCTGCGAGCCCCCGCGCTGAGCTTCCCCGAGCAGAACAGCGAGCTCGCCTTCGGCCACGAGCTCACCCTGCGTGAGGGGATGAACACCGTCACCCTCTACGCCGAGGACCGCTCAGGCAACCGGAGCGCGGTGACGTACACCTATGAGCTCCGGCTGGACACCCGGGGGCCGGTGACGGTGGCCACGGCCTCGCCGGGGCCGAATGGCTTCGGCTGGAACAACGGGAGCGTGACGGTGGGGCTCGCCGCCACGGACACGGACGGCTCGGGGGTGAGCGGGTTGGACTACGGGCTCGCGGGTGCTCCGCTGGTGAGCGTGGCGGGCGCGTCCGCCCAGGTGCGGCTGGAGTCCGAGGGCATCCAGACCCTCGAGTTCCGCGCCGTGGACCAGGCGGGGAACGTGGAGCCGACGAAGTCGCTGGGGGTCCGCATCGACCGCACGGCCCCGGCCCTGGGGGTGAGCGGCGAGGGCAGCTACACGGTGGAGCAGACGGTGGCCGTGAGCTGCACGGCGGCGGACGCGCTCTCCGGGCTGGACCTGGATCCGTGCGGCGCTCCGGTGGTGAGCGAGGCCGCGTGGAACCTCCCGCTCGGCACGAGCACCTTCCCGCTGCTCGCGAGCGACCGGGCGGGCAACGTGACGAGCAGGCAGGTGAGCGTGACGGTGCGGGCGACCTTCGACTCGCTCCGTGCGTTGACGAGCCGCTTGCTGGAGGGCGCGGCGCCGGGCCAGGCGAACAGCCTGGGGGCGAAGCTGGATGCGGCGAAGAGCGCCTCGGAGCGGGGCAACACCACCGCGGCGAACCACCAGCTCGCCGCCTACCGGCACCAGGTGGAGGCGCAGTCGGGCAAGGCCCTCACGGCCGAGCAGGCGGCGACGCTGAGCCGGCTGGCCGAGGCGCTGACGCACTAGCCGTCCGAAGCAGGGCACGTCGCGGGGGGAGGTAGCGCCTGCTCCCCCCGCGCCATCCCCCCACTCCGCGAGCATTCTCCAGACGGAGGGCCGGTGTATCCTCGGCAATCACATGGCGAGCTTCGGTCACGTGGCGGTGGGAATGGCATTGGGACGCATCGGCGCGGGAGCTGCGCCGCCGAGGCGTGTGGCCGCCAGCATGCTGCTGATGTCCGCGCTGGCGATGCTGCCGGACGCGGACGTCATCGCCTTCAAGCTGAGGATTCCCTACGGAGCGGAGTGGGGACACCGCGGGGCGTCGCACTCGCTCGTCCTGGCGGTGGTGACGGCGCTGGTGGTGGCGGCGGGGGCACGCGCGACCCGGAGGCCGGCGCTGAAGGCGGGGCTGCTCACCCTCGTGGCCGTGGGGAGCCACGGCCTGCTGGACGCGATGACCACGGGAGGCCTGGGTGCGGCGATCCTCTGGCCCTTCACCCAGGCCCGCTACTTCTTCCCGATGCGCCCCATCCCCGTGGCCCCCATTGGAGCGGGAATGCTCTCCGCGCGAGGCCTGCACGTGGTGATGGTGGAAGCACTCCTGTTCCTGCCCTTCTGGGCCTATGCGCTGTGGCCGCGCCGCCGGGTGGCGCGTCCCGTGGAGGGATGAACCGGTATGCGCCTCTTCGTCGCCGTCACGCTCGGGGAAGCGATCGAGTCCAGGGCCACGGCCGCCATCCCGCGCCTCAAGGGACTGGCACGCCACGCGCGGTGGGTGCCTCCGACGAACCTGCACCTCACCCTGCACTTCCTCGGGGAGGTGGAGGCGGAGCGACTGCCCGAGGTGAAGGAAGCCCTCGCGCCGGTGGGCCCGGTTCACGAACCGCTGACGCTGACCGTCGAGGGAGGGGGCTGCTTCGGAGCGCCGTCACACCCGAGGGTGCTCTGGGCGGGAGTGGGAGGAGACACGAAGGCGCTGGGAGCGCTGCAAGCGGACGTGGTGGACGTGCTGAGGCCGCTGGGCTTCGAGCCCGAGCACCGCGACTACGCGGCGCACCTGACACTGGCGCGTTCGAAGGTCCCGAGGGGAGACCGGGAGCTGGCCGAGTGCGTGCGTGCACTCCGGGACGAGAAGTGGGGAGAAACACGGGTGGACCGGCTGATCCTCTTCGAGAGCCTGGGGGGCAAGTACCACCCGCGAGCCGAGTTCCCGCTGGGACAAGTCCCCTCTCCCTCTGGGAGAGGGTTAGGGTGAGGGTCTTCCCCAAGCCCGTGGCATCCACACTGCACTGAGAACCGGCGGGCGCGGGACTCGCGCCCGAAAGGACCGGGTATCCATGCGTTGGCCGATGCTGTCGCTCCTGGCTCTGTCGCTCCTGGCCCACACCGCGGGCGCGGGGCCACGGGAGCTGGAGGAAACACTGAAGACGGGGGACCTCGTCTTCCACACGTCGCGCTCGAGGCAGTCGGAGGCCATCCGGGCGGCGACGGACAGTCCGCTGTCGCACGTGGGGCTGGTGGAGGTGACACCGGCGGGGGTGTTCGTGGTGGAGGCGGTGCAGCCAGTACAACGGGTGGCATTCGCGAAGTGGAAGGCGCGCGGGGTGGGAGGCCACGTCCTGGTGCTGCGACCCGAGCAGCTCCCCGAGAACAAGCGGGTGGAGGCCGTGGCGGAGGCGAAGCGGCACCTGGGCAAACCCTACGACTGGCGCTTCGGCTGGGGGGACGAGGCGCTGTACTGCTCGGAGCTGGCGCGCAAGGCGTACACGAAGGCGGCGGGGGTGGACTACGGGAAGATGGAGCGGCTGGGCACACTCAACGTGAAGAAGCTGGGACCAGCGCTGAGGGAGCGCTACGGCGGGACGGTGCCGCTGGAGCTGGAGCTCATCACGCCCGCGAGCCTCGCGGCCGACGAGCGCCTGAAGGTGGTGCACTCGGACTTCCCGGGCATCCGTTGAAGCCGGGAATGCGGGCATAATGGGAGGCCATGCCCGCGCGTCTCCTGCTCCTCCTTGGCCTGTTGGCCCTCACCGGTTGTCGAAACAAGAACGAGGGAGCGGTGAAGCTGACCGTCTCCTATTCCGGCTTCAAGCCCGGCTGCCTGCGGGTGAGCGTGAGGGATGCGGAGGGGGCGGGAGAGGAGCGCAAGACGGAGTTCCTCCCGAACAAGGGCGACGTCACGGGCGGCACGGTGACGGTGGCGGCCTTCCGGGAGGCCGGATGGAGCAACAGCCTGACCGTGAAGGCCGAGGCCTTCGAGAAGGCGTGCACGACGGAGTCGCCGCCGGTGGCCACCGACACCAGGACGGTGACGGTGGACAAGGACCAGATAGCCGAGGAGACGCTGGCGCTGGCGGCCAGCGACGGGGACGGGGATGGCTACGTGTCCTCGAGCAACCCGGGCGGCAGCGACTGCGACGACGCGGAACCCGACGTGCACCCTGGCGCGCAGGAGCTCTGCAACGACAGGGATGACAACTGCGACAAGCAACAGGACGAGGAACGCTTCGAGCTGGGCGACCTGTGTGACGCCCCCGATGGCTGCCAGGGCGCGTGGGCCTGTGGCACCCAGGGCACACGCACCTGCCTGGCCAACAAGACGGGCCAGTGGCATCCCGATGGAGACGGAGACGGAGACGGCGCGAGGGGCCCGGGCATGACGGCGTGCAAGCCGCCCGCCGGCTACGTGGCCAACGACTTCGACTGCGACGACACCAACCCGCGGCGCAACACGAAGGCCTCCGAGCTGTGCAACGACGTGGACGACAACTGCGACGACAAGAAGGACGAGGGGCTCGGCCTGGGGAACGACTGCACGGGCCTGGCGGGATGCACGGGCAAGCTCGCCTGCGCCACGGATGGAGGCACGCTGTGCAACAGCCCCACGCCCACCGTGCTGTACCCGGACAACGACCAGGACACCCGGGGCGCGGCGGACGCGGGCGTGACGAACTGCGGCCCCACCCGCGCCGGCCACGTCGACAACGCGAACGATTGCGACGACACCCGGGCCAACGTGTACGTCGGCGCGCCGGAGATCTGCGACGGGCAGGACAACGACTGCGACGGGACGCTAGACGAGAGCTTCAACGTGGACGGGGGCTGCACGGGACTGGGCTGCACGGGGGTGACGGCGTGCGCGGCGGACGGAGGCACGCAGTGCAACTACGTCACCCAGCCCTCGACGTACTACCCGGATGACGACCTCGACGAGTACGGCAAGCAGGACGCGGGCGTGCTGACCTGCGCGCCGGACGCGGGCTACATCCTCCAGGCGGGCGACTGCAACGACGGCAACCCGTTCACGCACGCGACCGCGGCGGAGCTGTGCGACCGGGAGGACAACGACTGCGACGGAGCCGCCGAGGCCCCGGGGGTCTGTCCGAGCAACCCTCCCGTGTGGAGCTCGACGACCCTGGGAGACACCTCCAAGGATTGGTACACGGTGAAGGAGTGGGGAGACGGGGGGTTCTGGATCGCGGGCGAGAGCGGCCGGCGCGCCAGGATGCTCCCGGGCGAGACCAGCTTCACGTACCAGAACGCCAACTGCTCGGCCAACTGGTACTCCCTGTGGGTCGACGAGGCGACGGGACGCCTCTACCTGGGAGGAGGCTCGGGCAAGCTGGGCATCCAGGAGCGGGACAGCAGCTCCTGCACGGTGGATCCGCCGGCGGCCGGAGACAGCACGACTCGAGGCCTGGTGGGCAGGACCCTGGATGGAGGGGGAGTGGAGATACTGGGCGTGGGTTCCAACGCCGGCGTCTCCGACGGACGCGCGTTCGGCTGGGATGGTGGCGTGGCCAACCAGACCGTCACGCCCGTCACCGGCTTCCCTTTCCTGGATGCCCATGGCCTCGCGACCACACCGATCTTCATCGTGGGAGGCCCGGTGAGTACGCCGCGCATCCTCCAGCACATCCCTCCTTCGGACTGGAAGGAAGTCACGGTTCCGACGACGGGCACGAACGGTCTGAATGCCGTCTGGGCGGTCAACCCGAAGCTCGCCTTCGCCGTGGGCGAGAACCGGACCGTGCTGCAATGGAACGGACAGACCTGGAGCAAGCACCCGGTGACGTTGGACAAGGCCGCCACGGATGAGGACCTGCACGGAGTGATCGCCTTTGGCGGCAATGCGCTCTACGTCGTCTCCAACAAGGGCAATGTCTTCTACTTCGACGGAAAGACCTGGGAGAAGGCACACACGGTGTCCGGCAAAGTGCTCAATGACATCGCGGGCACGGGACCGGACAACCTGTGGATCGTCGGCAGCGGGGGCTCCATCACGCACTGGCCGCAGTGAGCGCGGCCGCTCAGGAGGCGGAGGGGCGCAACGCCACGACGAAGCGCCTGCGGAACAGGAAGGGCGTGCCGTGCGAGGCGGCCGGGTAGGCCTGGCGCAGGAGGGGCCGGAGGGTGTCGAGGAAGGCCTCGCCCTCCGAGGGGCCCAGGGCCAAGAGCACCGGCCTCAGGGTCGTGCCGAGCAACCACTGAAGCACGGCGTCCTCGCCCGGGAGCACGTGGAGGTACGCCGTCTCCCAGGCATCCACGGCGAGGCCGAGCGCTGACAGGTGAGCCTCGTAGAAGGCGAGCGACTCGGCGTGTCCGCGGCGCACGGAGGCGAGCGCGGGAGCGAACCGGGGGAGCGCGCGCACCTCGTCGATGAGCCGGTGCGAGGGCTCCTCGAAGTTGGCGGGCACCTGGAAGGCGAGCACGCCGCCTGGCGCGATCAGCCCCACCAGCCGGGACAGCAGGGCGGCATGGTCGGGCAGCCAGTGGAGGGCGGCATTGGAGACGAGCACGTCGAGCGGCGCGGAGGGGGCCCAGCGCGCGAGGTCGGCGAGCTCGAAGCGGACGCGCTCGGGGGCGGGGCGGCGAAGCGCCTCGGAGACCATGGCCTCGGAGGAGTCGACGCCGAGCACGCGGGAGCCGGGCCAACGTTCAGCGAGGGTGAGGGTGAGGTCGCCCGTGCCACACCCGAGGTCGGCGACGAGTGCGGGAGCGGAAGCGGGCACGCGGGCGAGCAGCTCGAAGAAGGGGCGCTTGCGAGCGTCGCGGAAGTGCGCGTACTGCAGGGGGTCCCACATGAAGTGCCTCCACGAGTCCTGGTCGCGCGAGGCAGCCCCGCGCGTTGCCGCGGGATGAGATGACGCGAGGCCCCAGCCGGAGACAGCGAACCGGCCAGAGCGAAACGCCCGGGGACGAGACGACCGTACCGGGTGACCGGGGCACGCGAAAGCGGAGCGAGCCCCGGGAGGAGGAACTACTTGCGCGGCGTCGCGGTACCGGCGTCCGTGGTGCCAGTGCCCGCGTCGGAGGCCGGGGAGCCGGCATCGGAGGCGGGGGAGCCACCGTCAGCGGCGGCGCCGGCGGCGGAGCCCGGGCCGATGGCGGGAGGCGGGTTGATCAGCTCGAGCGAGGTGAGGAAGTCATCGGCGGCGGGAGCGCCGATGCTGGGGTTGTAGAGGACGAGGAGGGTGTAGAGGCGGGGGCCGACGAGGAAGTTGCGGGCCTTGACCTCACCGGCGTCGGAGGAGACGACGAAGGACTTGCCGGGGTAGCCCTGGACGGTGACGTCCTCCTCGGACTTGATGGTGCCCTTGAGCTGGTTGACGAGGCCGTTCTTGCCCTCGTTGAGGAAGGCGGAGGCGGGGTTGGCGGCGACGACCTTCTCGGGGTAGTCGGCGGTGCTGATGGAGTAGAGGACGCCATCGACGTTGGAGGTCCAGGCGGCGGTGGTCACCTTGCCGCCGGGGATGGCGACCTCGCCGCGCTGGGCCTGGGGCTCACCGGGAATCATCACGGAGAAGTTCTCGGGAGGAGAGAGCTTCTGGAGCTGGGGCTTGGCGCGCTCGACGGGGGTGCTCTCGCTGGCGGAGACCTCCTCGACGGAGGAGGAACCGGTGGCGCCCTCCTTGGTGGCGCAGGCGGCGCCGAGGAGCGAGAGGGTGACGAGGGCGGCGAGCAATCGGGACAGCGATGACATATGTGCGAGTCCTGAAGGTGGTGGGTGAACGGACCAGCGGCGGACCCTAGACGAGTCCGCCGCCGGTCGCTACGTCCGAGTACGGAGAGAGGTGGCTAGGGCGAGAAACCGTCCGTCATCTCACGGGCACGAGGAGATAGGGGTATTCGGGTTGCCGGTGTTGCGAGCGTCATGCTGGTACTTGGGCCACGGCGCATCCGGGTCGAGACCTGGGCTGTCGACGACGAAGGCGTACAGCTTGCCATCAATCGAGGGAACATACAGTACGCCGTGAGGCGCAGAGACAGCAGTGCCATCGGGACTACGGGCGCAATCGAGTGTCGGCGATGCGTTGGTACGGCCTACGCTATCACTAAGCCTCCATACATTGGTCAGATTGGTCGCATTCCAGGCAGATACTTCACCAACGCCGACCACAGAACCTGTGTAGGAAGCAGTGTAGAATATCCCCTGTTTCCCCAGCACTGGAGCTGCCGGGAAACTGCCCGCATTCGTCGCGGTAGCACGAGGATCTGTCGCAAGAAGATTGATGGACGTCATGTCCGCGCGTCCTGAAGAAACTTCACGACCGAAGAAGAGCTGGTTTCCGGCGCCAATGGACATATTACGAACGGGGGTGGACTGTGTGAACGGGTCCGGATACTTCCAAAGCCCGGAGCCATCAGTCTCAAGGAAGGAAAATACTCCTCCTGACTGCGGTGCAATCAGTCCTCCAGCTCCGACGACCCTATTACCAGTCGCGAAGCCCAGCCCAGTAATCAGAGTGCCAATCGTCGGTGCAGCGAAACCAGCCTTGGCTGCCCAGCCAGAACTACCCGAGAACTGGTAGCTCCAAACCTTGGTATCCAGAGCGCTAAAGTAAGCATCCGAGCCCTTTACTATGATGCTAGCGCCTGGCTGGCTGCTTTGACTTGCATTCAGCAGATCGGTCCTGCACAGGCGTGAGCCTATGGCCTCAGGCCGAAGAGAAATCAGTGCGTCACCATTTCCCAGCGCAATAGCTGTCTCAAGAGGAGCGCTCTCGTTGTCGAACCTTGTGCTCGCAATCGCAACGGACGCCAAAATCTCACCAGATGCATTGCCACCTGGGCACCTCGTCGACACGCCACCATCTGCGCCCAAGGCATAAAGCACCCCGCCACTGCTGCTGTTGGCTCCGACGTACACCAACTCAGTGCCTGCGGAAAACGCCCCCAAAGCAGGACTCCCCACCACCTTGCCCAATGAGGTTTCCCATTTCTTCGTACCCTCGGGGTTGAGAGCAAACACCTTTCCATTGGAATCACTCGTACCAAAGTAGATAGTGCCCAATTGACCGACTGCGGGTGTCGCTTCGATTGACCCAGATGCCCCATTGAATGACCACTTCCAGCGTGTCACCGGGATAGTTCCCGTCAACATGCGCTCATTGCCCAACTGGTCCTTCGCCGTCACCTCGACAGTGAAATTCCCACGGAAGTCGGGCAGTCCAGGTCGCCATAGAGGAATATCAACGGTTCCGCAAAACAACCTGCCACAAGGAGTCACAGGGGCGAGTGATAGATCTGTCACGGATGCTCCGCCACCATGTCCACGCACAACCACGCGCAGGCTGCTCGGATCCAAGTCCGCCGAATCAGACTCCACTCGTATCGTTACAGTTTGATCCCTACGCCACGCTGTCACAGCCATGGGATCAGCGTAGGCAAAGCCACCATCCGGAACGCCCGCATCCGCCGCAGGCACTATGACCGTGAAGGAAGGCGGAGTCGCATCCACCGTCAGATGAACCGTGGTGCTCGGGCTACCACCATCCGGATACGCCGCAGTCAGGAGGAACACTCCATCTCCGGCTGGCGGTGTCCACTGAGCGGTGTAGACGCCCGCGTTTCCCGGGACCGCGCTCAGCGAACCGCCCGTTCCGCCGTCGCTCCGAACCACGCTGAAGCTCAGGGTCTCAGGGAATTTCAGCTCGAACGTAGGGTCCGCAACCAACTCCGCCCGCACCGCGACCACGCCTCCACCCACCAGGCCACCGTCACCCGGCGTCACCACCAGCCCCGTGTACCTCGGCACGCAGCCGTTCGACTTCGTACACGCCTGATACGGCGCACACGCCGGATCGCACTGGTCGCCACTGACTTCCTTGCTACCCGCGTAGCAGAGATTCACCCGCAGATCGCAGAGGCCATCGCCACCGTTCGCCTGACAATCAGCGTCCGTCGTGCACGTCCGAGCCGGTACGGTACATCCCGAGAGCGCCCCCAGCAGCAGCACCGTTGCGAGGACCTTGCGCAGCATCACAGTCACCTCTCCAAACCCTTTGACGGCCCAAGCCTGGGGGATAGCATGGTGCCCCTACTCACGGAAGCGAGCCATCCCCCGGGTCTCCCCTCGCTTCCTGCTTCCGCGTACGACCTGTCCTTCTCGAGGAGTCCACCGTGAAACAGTCTCCCTCCTCGCGACCCACCCTGCTCCTCACGCTCGGCCTGCTGCTCGCCCCAGCGGCCCGGGCCCAGACCGACCTCGTCGCCCTGCACCCGTGCGCCATCGTCGGCGAGAAGGACAAGAACACCGTCCAGGACCTCCAGGCCACCTGCGCCACGGAGATCGCCCGCAGCGACGTGCAGCTCGTGTCCTCCGACCAGGTCCGCGCCTTCCTCGACAAGGACAAGGACGCCAAGAGCTCCAAGAACCCTTCCAACTCGTGCACGCACGCCAGGAAGCCCACCGAGTGTCTCGGCAGGCTCGCCGCCGCCACCCAGGCCAGCCGCGCTGTCCTCATCACTGTCATCCCTGGCCAGCTCACGCGCGTCTCCGGGCTCGTGGTGGACCCCAAGGGCGAGGTGCTCGACCAGAAGAGCATTCAGATCCGCAGCCGGGGTCAGCCCCAGGTGGAGCTCGTCCGCACCGCCATCTCCCGCCTGCGCGAGCAACTCAGCATCGTCCCCGTGAAGATCGCGCCGCTCGTCGAGCAGCCACCGGCTCCCGCTCCGCTCGCGACGACTCCCCCACCCGCCCAGTCCACCCCGGGCACGGCGCAGGCCGAGACCGCTCCCGCCCCACAACCCGCTCCGCCCGACGCCATCGCCGTGAAGCAGGAGGGCCCCAGCCTCTGGCGCAACTGGAAGCGCCCCGTGGCCTACGGCGCCGCGGGCGCGGGGGTCGTGGCGCTCGGGCTCGCGGGCTACTTCGCCATCGCCGGCAACAACGCGATGATCGAATCCAACAAGCCCTACGCGAACAACCAATTCCCCGCCCAGAACGAACTGGATGGCATCGTCGAGTTGCGCAAGGAGGCCAGCAGCAAGCGCACCATCGCGGGCGTGAGCGCCGCCGTGGGCGCCGCGCTCGCGGGCGCGGGTGTGTACCTCTGGCTCAACGACCGGCAGGCCTCGGCCACACCGGGGACCGCGGCCCTCTCGGCGGGCCCTGGTGGCGTGAGCGTCCACGTCCTCCTGCCCTGAGGCCCTGGGGCGAGAGCCCGCTATTCGAAGTGGTCGACCGCGACGACGACAAACTTCTTGGGCATGTTCAAGGTCCCGGGCGGACTGGGCTCCCACAATCGGGGCCACCCCTGGGGTCCATCACCCGTCCCGAACGCGAAGCACACGGGGACGATTTCTCCAGTTGGCAACTTCGCCCGGTCGTAGTGGGCGACGATGTACTTGCCGCGCGTCCACAAGTAGCCGTACAGCAGAGTGCCCAGAGGCAGGTACCCCGAGAATCCCTCGAGACTCATGGCGGTCTCGCTCACGAGGGGGCCCTCTCGGAAGTTCGACACATCTGAGTACTCTCCGGGCTGATTGACATCGACATGCACTTGCATGGGGTTATCCAAGGGAACCCTCAGCCTCTCCATGCTGGCAAGCGCCTCCTTCGGACACTCCCGCCGTGGAGGCTGTGCCGGAACTCCCGCACAAGCCGAGAGAACCAGACCCGCCGCGAGCGCCGCGGCACACCTCTCCAACGGATGAGCACCTTCCTTCACGCTGGAGCTGTCCTCGGCTTCCTGCCGCGGCAGGTCGCTACGAGCCTTCTGGGTATTCACGGGTGGACCTTCCTTCATCGGAGACCTCCAGGAATCAGTACATGACGCTCCTGACTCACGGATAGACCACACCAGACCCGAAAGACATACGACAGCCAACATCACCCATGCGGCCTTCTTACCCGGTCGCTTGCGCTCGGGCCGCGATGAAGCGGCCGGTGCTGGCTCGGTGGGAGTGGGAATGGGAGGTCGCTTGCGCAACGCCCGACTCTTCCTCCACTGCCACCGGAGCTCACGCGCACGCGCGGCGGCATGCATGAGCTCCGCTTCGTGCCCGGGTGCGATGGGTCCCCGAATCCCCGCCTTTTCCGTCGACCGCGAGTGCGTGGAGGGACCCTCGTCCCACTGGAAGAGCCATTCGTCCCACCGATCGTCTCCATCCGCCAGGGCGGCCTGAAGGGCCGTGTAGACCGCTCGGGCGCTTCCACCCCGCTCCTCCGGCTGCTTGGACAACAGGCGCATGACCAGGTCGCTGACGGAACCCGGTACCCGAGGGTTGAGCAGCACCGGCGCGGAGGGCTGTGTCTGCTCGATTCTCTCGTACAGCAAGGGCCGGGGGAGCGCGGGCGAGAAGGGATATTCGTCCGTCAGCAGCCGGTAGAGGATGACTCCCAGCGCGTAGAGTTCGTCCGCGAGTGTGAAGCAGTACCGGGCCTGCCCCTGCTCCGCCAGAAGGAAGCGTACCGCCTCCGGGCTGCGATAATGCGCGGTGCCCGGAGGCAGTCCCGCACCCGTGAGGGTGGCGGCTCCCTCATGATCGCCCACACCGAAATCCAGCAGCACCGGCTGATCGTCCCGCTCACGAACGAGGATGTTTTCGCCCTTCAGGTCCCGATGGAACACCCCCGCTCCGTGCACGGCCTCCAGCGCCAACGTCAGTGAGCACACCCGGTCCACCACCTCTCGCGCCGTCCGGTTGCGCTGAGCCGACCACTCGTAGAGGTTCGGACCTGGAACGAATTCCAACACCAGGTAGGGCACGCCCTGGTACTCGCCCTGCCCGAAGCAACGCACCACCCCCGGGTGCACGACCCGGCGCAGGATTTCCGCCTCACGGAGCAGCCTTTGTCTCGCCTGCGGATCCTCGTACGGCGTCCGGCCCACGGCCAGCTTCAGCGCCACGGGTTCCAACAAGCCTCCGGCCGATTCCGGCCGTGTGTCCTCCGAGAGGTACACCACCCCATAACCCCCCTGCCCCAACCACCGAGAGATGCGCCAGGGACCCACGCACATCCCCGCCGACACCCAGCGCGGAAATGCCTCGCCCACGGGCAGCACGTCCTCGCCCGAGCTCACGGTCGACGCCGAAGAGGAGGACTTGCCATTCATTGCGGCCCTGCCCATTCCAGCCGAAAGCCTCGCCCTGATTCATGCTCCCGTACTTCCAAATGGAACACCCCTGTTTTCAATGGCCACTCCACGAATACCCAATCGCGCTCTCCCGGCATGAGCCGGGGAACGCGCATCCGCGCGGACAGTGCCACCGGCTTCGGGCCGAGCACCTCGCTCGCCAACCACACCACCCGGGGTTCCCACGGAGGCGCTCCCCCGGGATTGTTGACGGGAATGGCGACAACCCGCTGCACTCCCAGCTCGTACATCCAGGGCACTCCCGCTTCCACGCCCAGAGGGAAGGTGCTGGCGTGGAGCACTCTCCCATCGAGCCGCTTTCCCAGAACCCACGTACCCGCCAGCAATTGATGCATCAACGTCGGCGGCTCACCCGGCTCCGCCGGCCCCACCGCCCGCGTGAGCTTCTCCGAGAGCGCCACCCGCACCTCCGTGTCCACCTCGGACGGGTGCGGCACGAGCATCAACACGGCCCGTGTCACCGTACGGCCTCGGGTGAAGGTCACCCACAGCGCTACCCGCTCCCCCTCGGCCAGCTCCCGCACGGGCTCGAGCACCGCCACCCGCCCCTGCGCGCCCAGCACGCGGACGCGCTCGGCGTCTTCCACCTCCACGGCGCCGGGTGCCACGTCCACATCGAAGACCACCGTGGTGAGGTAGTCCGGGTGGACCCGCAGCTCCCCCGACTCGCCAGGGCCCTCGCGCAGCACCACCTGTCGCGCCTTCGTCACCCGCGCCGCCACCGGCCCGGGCCGCGCCCATGCCGCTGACGCCACGAGCGTCACCAGCACCAGCGCCATCCGGAGAAGAGTAGCGAGCACGTGACCTCCCTGGTCAACAATGCTAGCAGTCTTTTCCGGTCGGGTCAGCGCATGTGGCTCGGGCGGGGAGGCCACATACCCTCACCCCAGCCCTCTCCCAGAGGGAGAGGGGGCATACACAGGACGCAACCCGGTTACTCGCCCAGGTAGGCCTTGCGGATCTCCGGGCTGTCCAACAACGCCTTGCCCGCTCCCGCCATCACCACCTCGCCCGTCTCCAGCACGTAGCCGTAATGGGCGAAGTTCAGTGCCAGGTGCGCGTTCTGCTCCACCAGCAGGATGCTCACCCCCGCCGCGTTCACGTCCCTCAGGTTGCGGAAGATCGTCTCCGTCACCTGCGGCGCCAGTCCCAGCGAGGGCTCGTCCAGCAACAGCAGCTTCGGCCGGCTCAGCAGCGCCCGGGCGATCGCCAGCATCTGCTGCTCTCCTCCCGACAGCGTCCCCGCCAGCTGCTTCCGCCGGTCCTTCAGTCGCGGGAAGAGCGCGTAGCTCTTCTCCAGGTCCGCCGCGATGCCGTCCGCGTCGTTGCGCAGGTACGCACCCAGCTCCAGGTTCTCCAGCACCGTCAGGTTCGGGAACACACCCCGGCCCTCGGGCGCATGCGCCATACCGCGCGGCACCAGGGTGTGCGCCTTCGCTCCCGTGGTGTCCTCGCCCGCGAACGAGATGCGCCCGCCCACCGGCTTGAGCATCCCGCTCACCGCTCGCAGCGTGCTCGTCTTCCCCGCTCCGTTGGCGCCAATGAGCGCCACCACCTCGCCCTTGCCCACCTTCAGCGTCACGCCCCGGAGCGCCTGGATGGCCCCGTACGACACCTTCACGTCGTTCACCGCCAGCAACGGCGGGAACTCCTGGCGCTCGCCCAGCAGCTTCACCTGAGCCTCGTTCACGCCGCCCCTCCCTGCGACTCCAGGTAGCTGTCTCCCAGGTACGCCTCGATGACCTTCCGGTCGCTGCGCACCTCGGCCGGTGCTCCCCGGGCGATCGTCTCGCCGTGGTCCAGCACCGTGATCTTCTCGCAGATGCCCATCACGAGCTTCATGTCGTGCTCGATGACCAGGATGCCCAGGTTGAAGTCGTCCCGGAGCTTGCGGATCAGCACCATCAGGTCCGCCTTCTCCCGGGTGTTCATGCCCGCCGCCGGCTCGTCCAGCAGCAGCACCTTGGGCCGCGTCCCCAGCGCGCGGGCGATCTCCAGCCGCCGCTGCTCGCCGTAGGGCAGGTTGCGCGCCTCCTCGTTACGCCGGTGCCCCAGCCCCATCACCTCCAGCAGGCGCTCGGCCTGCTCGGTGAGCTCGCGCTCCTCGGCCTGGAAGCCCGGCGTCAACAGCATCGCCCGCCACCAGTCGCGGTAGTTGCCCATCGCCCCGCGGAACTTCGCCCCCAGCCCCACGCCCTCGGGGTTCAGCGCCCCCTGCGCCCGGCACGCCACCTTCACGTTGTCCAGCGCCGTCAGCGCCCGGAACAGGCGGATGTTCTGGAAGGTGCGCGCCAGTCCCAGGTGGTTGATCTGATGCGGCAGCCACCCGTTCACCCGCTGCCCGCTCACGCGCACCTCGCCCTGGGTGGGCTGGTACACGCCGGTCAGCACGTTGAACGCCGTCGTCTTGCCCGCGCCGTTGGGGCCGATGAGGCCCTGCAGGTCTCCCTTGTGGATGGCGAGATTGAAGTCCGAGAGCGCCTTGAGGCCCCCGAACTGGATGCTCACCCCCACCGCCTCGAGCAGTGGCCCGCTCATCACATCCCCTTCCGGCGGCGCGGAATCCACCGAGGCAGGATCTCCCAGATTTCCCTCGTGCCGAACAGACCCTGCGGCCGTGCCAGCATCAGCGCCACCAGCAGCATGCCGTACACGGGCATGCGGATCTGATCGACCTTCTGCGCCAGGCTCCCCTCCGCCCCGAAGGCGGTGAAGGCCGAGCGCAGCCCCTCGGGCAGCAGCGTGAGGAACACCGCCGCCACGATGGCGCCCGTCGTCGAGCCCAGTCCGCCCAGCACCACCATCACGACGATCTCCATCGACTTCACGAAGGTGAAGGAGCCGGGGTTGATGATGGGGACGAAGTGCGCGAACAGTCCGCCCGCCACGCCCGCGAAGAAGGAGGAGATGACGAAGGCGCGCACCTTGTAGCCCGTGGTGTTGACGCCCATGGCCTCGGCGGCCACCTCGTCCTCGCGGATGGCCCACAGGCTGCGGCCATGGCTGGAGGCGGCGATGCGGCGCGCCACCAGCACCACCAGGAACACCCAGAAGCCCACCATGGCCACCGAGGACGTCTGCGGAATCCCGCTCAGCCCCAGCGCCTTGCCGAAGGCCTCGGTGTTCTGCACCGCCACGCGGATGATCTCCCCGAAGCCCAGCGTCACGATGGCCAGGTAGTCACCGCGCAGGCGCAGCGAGGGCAGGCCCACCAGGAAGCCGCAGATGGCCGCGGCGATACCGCCCGCCAGCAGCGTCACCACCAGGATCACCTGGTCGCTCGCCGCCACCGGCAGGAACGAGATGGCCACGTCCTTGAGCGCCAGCGACGTCACGCCGGAGAGGTAGGCCCCCACCGCCATGAAGCCCGCGTGGCCAATGGAGAACTGCCCCGTCATCCCGTTCACGATGTTGAGGCTCACCGCGAGGATGATGTTCACCCCCATGATGGACAACAGGTAGGTGGCGAAGGGCGAGTTGCTCAGCAGCCACTCCAGCAGGAGCAGCACCGGCAGGGCCACCAACAGGGGGAAGATGCCCCGGAGCGGGGCGGGAATCCCAGAGGGCTTCCCGGAACCAGAAGAGACGGCAGCGGCGGTATGCATGCGCGGCGTCAGACCTTCTCCGCCGCGACCCGGCCGAACAGACCACCGGGCCGGACGAGCAGCACGAGGATGAGGAAGCCGAAGGCCACCGCGTCACGCCAGGTGCTCGCGGCGTAGCCCACCACGAACTCCTCCACCAGACCCAGCAGCAACCCGCCCACCATGGCCCCCGGCACGTTGCCGATGCCGCCGATGACCGCCGCCACGAAGGCCTTCAGGCCCACGTACAGCCCCATCAGCGGGCTCACCGAGGTGTCCTTGATGGCGTAGAGCAGGCCCGCTCCCGCCGCCAGCGCGCTGCCGATCATGAACGTCAGCGAGATGACGCGGTCGGTGGGGATGCCCATCAGCGCCGCCACGCGGTGGTCGAAGGAGACCGCCCGCATCGCCCGCCCGAAGCGGGTGCGGTAGACGAGGTACTGCAGGCCCGCCATCAGCCCCACCGCCAGCAGCAGGGAGATGACCTGCCAGTTCCACAGCACCACGTCCGGGAACTCGGGGTCGCCCACGGTGAACCACATGGCGGGCTTGATGATCTGCGGGAAGGCCCGCGGCGCCGCGCCCGGCAGGAAGCCGATGTCCAGTTGGAAGCCGTACGAGAGCGTGAACGAGATGCCGATGGCGGTGATGAGTGCGGTGAGCCGGGGCTTCTCGCGCAGCGGCCGGTAGGCGAAGCGCTCGATGAGGAAGCCCATCAGCGCGCAGCCCCCCATCGCCACCAGGAAGATGAGCAGCACGCCCCAGAGCGTGCCCTGCGCCTGGCGGCCGAGCATGAAGGCCGTCGAGTAGCCCATGTACACGCCGACCATCATCACGTCGCCGTGGGCGAAGTTGATGAGCTTGAGCACGCCGTACACCATCGTGTAGCCGAGCGCGACGAGCGCGTAGATGGTGCCGGCGGCGATGCCGTTGATGAGGTGCTGGAGGAGCTGGGACATTACGGGTTGACGGTCGTGACGAACGTGGTCTTGCCGTCGCCCACCTTGAGGATGACGGCCGACTTCACGGCGTTGCGGTTGCTGTCCAGCGTGATGGTGCCGGCCACGCCCGGGAAGTCCTTGGTCTGGGCGATGGCGTCCCGGATGGCGGGGCCGCTCAGGTCCTTGGCCTTCTCGATGGCGGCGATCGCCACCTTGGCCGAGTCGTAGCCCAGCGCCGCGAGCGCGTCCGGCACGCCGCCGTACGCCGCCTTGTAGTCCGCGATGAACTTCTGCGTCTTCGGATCCGGGTTGTCCGGCGAGTAGTGGTTCGAGAAGTAGCTGCCATCCAGCGCGTTGCCGGCCAGCTCGAACAGCTTCTCCGAATCCCAGCCGTCACCGCCCATCAGCGGCACCGTCAGACCCTGCTCGCGCGCCTGGCGGGCGATGATGCCCACGTCGTTGTAGTAGCCCGGCACGTAGATGCCCTGCGGCTTCGTGCGCTTGATGGCCGTGAGCTGCGCGCGGAAGTCGGTGTCGCCCTGCGAGTAGCTCTCCGTGGCGGTGATCTTCCCACCCATCTCCGCGAACTTCTTGCTGAACACTTCCGTGAGGCCGATGGAGTAGGCGCTCTTGTTGTCCTGGAAGATGGCCACCTGGTCCATCTTCAGGTTCTCGCGGGCGAACTTCGCCATCACGAAGCCCTGGAAGGGATCGATGAAGCAGACGCGGAAGATGTAATCGCCCTTCTGCGTCACCGTGGGGTTGGTGGACGAGGGGGTGATCATCGGCACTCCGGCCGCCTGGGCCTTCTCGGCCATGGCCAGGGAGTTGGACGAGGCCACCTCGCCGAGGATGAGCACCACCTTGTCCTGGGTGATGAGGCGGGTGACGGCCTGGGCGGCCTCCTCGGGCTTGCCCTGATCGTCATAGACGCGCACGGCCAGCTTCTTGCCCTTCACCCCACCGGCGGCGTTGGCCTCCTTGATGGCCAGGTCCACACCGTTGCGGGTGGAGATGCCAAAGGTGGCCTGGGCACCGGTGAGGCTTCCCACCTCGCCGAGCAGGATGGTGTCCGCACCACCGGGCGTGCCGCCTCCTCCGGGGGTGGCGGGCTGGGCAGCCTGGCCGCCCGGCGTCGCCTCACCTGAGGGAGCGGGCTGCGTCTTCTTCTCACACGCGGCCGCGAACAGCGCGAACGCGGCGATGAGCATCGGGGCGAAACGGCGCATGCGGGGCATCTCCTGGGCAGGGCCACGGCAAAGCCCCGGTTTTCTATGGGGACCCGGAAGAGGGGTCAAGCTCGCAACGGCTCGCCGTCCGGCTCCCCTGACTTTTTTCCACACCGCGTCCGGGTGCGTTACCCGGTCCCCCCTGGGGCCGCCAGGCTGCCGAGCCTCGCCTTCCCTCCTCCCGGAGACTGCCCTCCCGCCCCCTCGGCTCCCACCTTTGGTGGAGACGAACCTCACCAGGGAGGCGGACATGTATCAGCGCGGAGACATCAAGGAAGGCATGACGGTCCGCAGTGTCGACGGCCACAAGCTCGGCAAGGTGTACGCCGTGGGCGAGACGGAGTTCCACATCGAGAAGGGTCTTTTCTTCCCCAAGGACTACGCGGTGCGCTACTCGGAGATCAGCGTCCTGCGCGACGGGGAGATCATCCTGGCCCACGGCAAGGAGAGCCTGCGGACGTTCTCCGACGAGGGGCTCTACAGCTCGGATGCCACCCGCGAGGGCATGGGCACCAGCCAGGTCGGACACGAGGCGGCCACGAACGCCGCGTGGCTGAACGCGGGCGAGCGCACGGGGATGCCCTTCGGCCGTCGTCCCGAGGACCTGCGCACGCAGGACCTGGGCAACCAGGAGATCGGCCCGTACAACACGGAAGGCGCCCGGGCGAGCCCCATCCTCACCGAGGAGGACCGGGGCATCGGCACCCAACCGATCCCCGCGGACAGGAGCAGGGACATCCCCATCCCTCCCATGACGGCGCCCATGACGGAGCGGCCCGCGGCCCTGCGCGCAGAGGACGAATCGGCCCGTGAGCGCGCGCTCGGGGACGAGCTCTATGACGATCCCCGCCGCGTGACGACCCGGAGCGACGGCACCGTGGAGGGCACGCGCAAGCTGAACCTCGGCGGCGAGGACGACCCGACGAAGCGTGGCCTCTAGCGACCCGAACGCTCGCCCTTGGCGGAGGCGGCGGCGCGCAACCGGGTCGACTCGGAGGGCGCGCTCGCCGTGCTCCCCGAGAGGTGGACACGCTCCAGACGCTCGAAGCCGCGCAGGCGCTCGGGGAAGTGGGTCGACACGAGCCGGCCCACCTCCACGTCGCGCGCCGGGGGACACGCCTCCGCCAGCGCCTCCGCCATCTGGAGCGCGTTGATGTAGCGGCCCTCCGGCTTCTTCGCGAGCGCCACCTCCATCACCTCCCACAGGGGCAGGGTGATGCTGGTGGGACGGCTCAGCCTGTCGTCGCAGATGGCGTGCATGGACTCCAGCTCGTCCCCGCGGTCGAACGCGCGCACGCCGGTGAGCGCCTCGAAGAGGATGAGGCCCACGGCGAACAGGTCGCTGCGCGCGTCCAGGCGGTGGCCCCGCGCCTGCTCCGGTGACATGTAGAGGGGCTTGCCCTTCACGATGCCCGGCAGCGTCACCGTGCGCTGGGCGCGCGCCTTGGCCACGCCGAAGTCCAGCACCTTCACCCGCCCGTCGAAGCCCACCATCAGGTTGTGCGGCGACAGGTCCCTGTGCACCAGGTTGAGCGGCACCCCGTCCTCGGCCCGGGCGGTGTGGGCCGCGTGCAGCCCCTGCAGCGCCTGGATGACGACGGCGATCGTCACCGCCGGAGTGGGCCGCAGGGTCTTCAGGAGCCGATCGAAGTCCACCCCGCGCACCAGCTCCATCACCAGGAAGTAGGCGCCCTGGGCCTCACCGAAGTCGTAGAAGGTGACGAGGTTGGGGTGCGACAGCCGCAACCCGATGCGCGCCTCGTCCAGGAACTGCTTCACGATGTCCGGGTCCGAGGCCAGGTGCGGGAGGATGCGCTTGAGCGCCACCAGCCGCCCGAGCCCCTCGGGGCCCCGCGTGCGCGCCACCAGCACCTGCGCCATGCCGCCGGTGCCCAGCGGCGTCACCAGTTCGTACCGCCCGATGCGCCCGCGCGGCCCCGTCACCGGGTCATCGTCCTGCGGGGCCAGGTCGTCCAGCCGCTCCAGCACGTTGCGGCCATCGGAGAACGCGAGGAAGGCCACCACCGCGTTGTCGAGCTGATCTCCGATGGCGTCCACCAGCTTCATCACCAGCTGGCCGCCGTCGTCGAAGCGCCCCTCCACCACCAGCCCCAGGGTGCCCAGCTCCAGCTTGCCGAGCGCCAGCTTGGAGCAGAAGAGCATCCGCCCGTCCTTCAGGCGGTGGGGGCCCGTCCAGCTCGCGGCGTCGAAGACGTCCACGTCCAGCTGGCCCAGCACCCGGGTGAGCACCGGGCCCGCCGTCCCGCGGAGGCAGACGAAGCCGGCGGAGGCGTGCACCAGCCGCGCGCACTGGGTGAGGAACACATCCACCGCCGTGTCGAGGTCCATGCCCCGCTCCAGGCAGTCCTCGAGGATGTGATCCGCCATCCGCACCACGGCGGTCAGGCCGCGCAGAAAGGCGACTTCTGCTTCGAGCGAGGGGAATTCCACGGTGCACATTGAACACCGGGAAGGCAGGCCCCGGGAAGGGGGCCCGCGCGAGACTCAGGAGCCCGACTTCGACTGGTCCGCGTAGAGGGCGTCCGCGATGCGGTAGGCGCTGGTCTCCAGCTGCTGGTAGGCCTCCTTGATGGCGGCCGGGTCCGAGCCCGTCAGCAGCTCCTTGAGGCGGTCCAGGTCGGCCTTGATCTCCACCCGGTCCTTCTCCTGGAGCACATTGCCGTACTCCTCCAGGCTCTTCTCGGTGGTGTAGAGGAGCGAGTCGCAGTTGTTGCGCAGCTCGGCCAGCTCCTTCTTGAGCTTGTCGTTGGCTTGGTTGGCCTGGGCGTCGGAGATCATCGCCTGGATCTCCGCCTCGGACAGGCCGGAGTTGCCCACCACGCGCACCTGCTGGATCTTCCCGGTGCCCAGGTCCTTGGCGCTCACGTGCACGATGCCGTTGGCGTCGATGTCGAAGGACACCTCGATCTGCGGCACGCCACGGGGCGCGGGCGGGATGCCCACCAGCTCGAAGCGGGCCAGCGTCTTGTTGTCCACCGCCATCTCGCGCTCACCCTGGAGCACGTGCACGGACACCAGCGGCTGGTTGTCCACCGCCGTGGAGAACACCTGGCCCTTCTTGCAGGGGATGGTGGTGTTCTTGTCGATGATCTTCGTGAAGACGCCACCGGCCGTCTCGACACCGAGCGACAGCGGCGTCACGTCCAGCAGGAGGACGTCCTTCACCTCGCCCTTGAGCACGCCGCCCTGGATGGCCGCGCCCACGGCGACGACCTCGTCCGGGTTGATGCCCTTGTGCGGCTCCTTGCCAAAGAACTCCTTCACCTTCTGCTGCACCGCCGGCATGCGCGTCATGCCGCCCACCAGCAGCACCTGGTGGATCTGCTGCGCGGTGATGCCCGCGTCCTTGAGCGCGATGCGGCACGGCTCGATGGAGCGATCCACCAGATCGGCCACCAGGGCCTCGAAGGTGGAGCGCTCGACCGTCTCGGTGAGGTGCTTGGGGCCCGTGGCGTCCGCGGTGATGAAGGGGAGGTTGACCTCCGTCTCCGTGGCGCTGGACAGCTCGTGCTTGGCGCGCTCGGCCGCCTCCTTCAGGCGCTGCAGCGCCATGCGGTCCTTGCGCAGGTCCAGGCCGTTGTTCTGCTCGGCGAAGCGCTTGGCCAGGAAGTCGATGAGGCGCTGGTCGAAGTCCTCACCGCCCAGGAAGGTGTCGCCGTTGGTGCTCTTGACCTCGAAGACGCCCGAGTTGAGCTCCAGGATGGAGATATCGAACGTGCCACCGCCCAGGTCGTACACGGCGATGCGCTCGGCGCCGATGTCGCGCACCTTGTCCAGGCCGTAGGCGAGCGCCGCGGCCGTGGGCTCGTTGATGATGCGCAGCACGTTGAGGCCGGCGATGCGGCCCGCGTCCTTGGTCGCCTGGCGCTGGCTGTCGTTGAAGTAGGCCGGGACGGTGATGACGGCCTCGGTGACGGGCTCGCCGAGGTAGTCCTCCGCCGTCTGCTTCATCTTCATCAGCACGATGGCGCTGACTTCCGGCGGGCTGTAGCCCTTGCCGCGGATTTCCACCCAGGCGTCCCCGTTGGGGCTGGGCACCACGCGGAAGGGGCTCACGCTGATGGCCTTCTTGGCCTCGGGCGAGTCGAACTTGCGGCCGATGAGCCGCTTGACGGCGAAGACCGTGTTCTCCGGATTGGTGATGCCCTGACGCTTGGCGATCTGCCCCACCAGGCGCTCACCGGACTCGGTGAAACCCACCATCGACGGCGTGGTGCGGCTGCCCTCGCTGTTGGGGATGACCACCGGCTCGCCGCCCTCCATGACGGCGACGCACGAGTTCGTCGTCCCCAGATCGATTCCAATCACCTTGCCCATGACGTCCTACTGGCTCCCCGAGGGCGTGGTTCCGCTCTGGTCGGTGGTGGTCCCCCCCGTGGGTCCATCACCTGGCGTTGTATCTGAAGAAGAGGTCGACTCGGGCGCGGGCGGTTGGTTCTCGGGGGCGCGCGCCACCACGACCAGCGCGGGCCGCATCAACCGCTCGTTGAGCATGTAGCCGCGCACGGCCTCGTAGAGGACGTGGCCCGAGGGCACCGCGGCGCTCTCCACCTGCTGCATGGCCTCGTGCAGGCGGGGGTCGAAAGGCTGGCCGACGGCGGAGAAGCCCTTCACGCCGTGCTTGCCGAACGCGCTGTCGAAGAGCTTGCGCGTCATCTCCACGCCCGTGCGGAGGCTCTCGAAATCGGAGGACTTCTGGGCCGCCTCCAGCGCGCGGTCCAGGTTGTCCACCACCGAGAGGAAGTCCTTGAGCAGGCGCTCGGAGCCGAACTTCTGGACCTCCTCCTTCTCCTTCTGGGCGCGCTTCTTGTAGTTCTCCAGGTCGGCCGTGGCGCGCAGGCCGCGCTCGTGGCTGTCCTTGAGGCGCTCCATCATCTCGCGGCCCTTGGACTGGCTGAACTCGAGCTGCTGGCGCGTCTCCCCCAGCTCGCGCCGGGTCTGCTCCAGCTGCTGGCGCGTCTCCTCCAGCTCGCGCCGGGTCTGCTCCAGCGCGGTCGCCAGCGCGAAGGTCTCGGAGGATCCGGAGGAGGGCTCCTCGAAGACGGACGGAGGCAGGTCCACCTCCAGGGTCATTCCCCCCTCGGGGACCTCCACATCGAGCGTCCTCCCACCCTCGGGGAATTCCACCTCTTGCGTCATCCCCCCCAGGGACGCCTCGTCCTCCTCCGGTGGAGGAGTCTCGGCACGACGCTCGACGCTCTTCAAAGCGGCGTCGATGACGTCTTGTGAGATGTGGGTCTGGAAGCTGCCCTTCTCGTCGCGGTTCGAGTCGGCCACGGGCGCACTATGTCATGGGGCCTGGGTCGATCCAACCGCTCCGGGGGCGGCCAGAGGCAGGCCGCCCCACTGGCGTCCCCTGGATGTCAGGTCGCCGGGCGGGAGGGCTTCTTGCGGCCGATGGACTTCTGGGGGCCCTTCCTGGCGGCGGCCTTCTTGGCGGCCGTCTTCTGGGCGGGGGCCTTGGCGGCCGTCTTCTTGCGGCCGATGGATTTGGTCCCCGCCTTCTTCGCCGGCTGGGGACGGGGCGCTGGCTCGGAGCGGGGACTCGACTCCTGACGGGGGCTCGGCTCCGGGCTCGGGCTGGGGGCCGGCGCGGAGGCCGCCTGCTCCTTGAAAGCACCCTCGACGCTCTCCTCGACGTGGCGCACGGCCGACTCGATGCGCTCCGCCGCCTGCTTGCCGGTGGACACCGCCCAGGTGCGCAGGTTCTCGAGACCCTCCCGCACCTTGGCCTGCTTGGCGGGGTCCTTCACCTCCACCATCAGCCGCTGCGCCTCGGTCTTGAGCTCCTCGCCGGTGCGCTTGAGCTCCTCACCGGAGCGCTTGAGGAAGTCCATCAGCTGCTTGTCCCATTTCTCGGCCATCAGTCTCTTTCCTCCATCACGGGCGGTGCGAGCCGCTGGGCCCGGAGCCGGACAGGCTATACTGATTCGCCAGTCGGGCGAGCGCGGGAACATCCATCAGACTGCACACCTGTCCGGCGCACAAAACAATCTTCACCCCGGAGAAACGGATGAGAGCGGTACTGATTGCCGTGGCGACCCTGCTGTCTGTCCCGGCCCTGGCCCAGAACAAGAGCACGGAGGCGAAGGCCGCTCCCCCGCCCGCGCAGGTCCGGCCGCCGCCGCCGAACGGCAATCCGGGCACCACGGGCTTCCCGGACACGGCGGGGACCCCGGTGGTGGTGGAGCGCGACGCGCTGCTCCTGCAGCTGGCGAACATCAACGAGAAGCTCGCCACCGCCGCGGGCCGGGCGAAGAAGGACCGGCAGCTGCAGCAGATGATCGACAGCGCGCGCGCGGACCTCAAGGAGGTGGGCCGGCAGGTGACGAACGCCCCGCTGGCGCAGCGCCCGGAGCCCTCGCGTCCGCCGCAGCCCCCGCCGCAGCCGCAGCCGCCCACGGCGCAGCCCATCACCGATGCCATGCTGCGCTCGCTGGTGGCGGCCATCCGCAACGAGCCCTTCGGGGATGATCAGCTCGCCGTGCTGGAGGAGGCGGCGTCCACCCAGTACTTCCTGGTGTCCCAGACGCAGGACATCCTCCGCCACTTCAACTTCTCCAAGGACAAGCTGAAGGCCCTCCGCCTGATCCGCCCGCACCTGCTGGACATGGAGAACAGCTTCAAGCTGTACGAGTCCTTCCAGTACTCCAACGACAAGGACGAGCTGCGCCGCATCCTGGCGGCGCAGTAGTCCGTGTCACGCTTCTGTACCGGAGCGGGGACACGCTAGAGTCGGGCTCCCCGGGGTGGAGAACCCCTCCCCCGAGTCCGGAGCCCGACTCCCATGCCGTTCGCCCGCCTGCTGGGAACGCTCGCCGTTCTCACCGTCCTTGGTGCCTGCCAGAAGCCCTCCGAGGAGGGCGACCCGCCCCTCGATGCCGGGATGACGGGGGACGCGGGCACTCCCGGGGGTGATGCCGGGACGACGGGGGATGCGGGCACACCGCCCCTGGCGTTCAGCGCGGCCAACTGGAACCTCGAGTTCTTCGGATCCCCGGATGCGGGTCCGTCGAACGAGCAGCTCCAGCTCGACAACGTGCGGAAGGTCATCTCCACGACCGGGGCGGACATCTGGGGCCTGGAGGAGGTGGTCGATGCCACGCACTTCGCCGCGCTGAAGCAGCAGCTGCCCGGCTACGACGGATTCCTGGCCAACGAGGTCCCCTATGGTTCGACCTACTACTCCACCACCGAACAGAAGGTGGGCCTCCTCTACCGCTCGGACGTGGTCACCCTCCTGGACAAGCAGCTCATCCTGACCTCGAGCAACTACGACTTCGGTACGCGGCCACCACTGCGGGTGGACCTGCGCATCACCCGCGACGGGGCGAGTGTGGACCTGGTGGCCATCGTGCTGCACATGAAGGCGTTCTCGGACATGGAGTCCTATGACCGACGTCGGCGCGCGGCGCTGGCGCTCGAGGACTACCTGGACACGGAGCTGATGAACACGCCGGTCCTCGTGCTCGGAGACTGGAACGACGACGTGGACGTCTCCATCACCCGCGACCCCAACGTCGTCAACGGCTACATGCCCACGCCGTACAAGAACCTCCTCGACGCTCCGGAGGAGTACACCTTCCTCACCCAGCCCCTGTCCCTCGTGGGACAGCGGAGCACGGTGAGCAACACCCAGTTCATCGACCACCAGCTCGTCAGCAACGAGCTGCTCCCGCGCTACGTGAGCGATTCGGCCCAGCGCCTGCGGCCGGACAACTACATCTCCCAGTACGGCACCACCACGTCGGACCACTACCCGGTGCTCAGCCGCTTCGTGTTCGACGTGACGCCTCCGCCGGACTCGTCGCGGCGGCTCACCTCGCCCGCCGGGAGCGAGTAGCGCGCTCGGGCACGGTGTGAGCTCGTCCGCTCGGAGGCCATGCGGCCTTCCAGGCGCTCTCCCAGGTACGCCGCCGCGTGTGCCTACCTTTGGAAACGCCAGAGGACGGGAGGGACGATGGCGAACGAGATTGGCCGGAAGGCGTCGGAGCTGAAACGACAGGGAGACCACCTCGGGGCCAGGGCGATGCACAATCCCTGGACGGAGCGGCTGGCCCGCCTGGGCTACCTGGCCAAGGGCGTGGTGTACGCCGTGGTCGGGGTGCTCGCGCTGCAGGTGGCCTTCGGCCAGGGCGGCGAGACGACCGATACGAAGGGCGCACTGACCACGCTGGCCCAGGAGACCTGGGGCACGGTGCTGCTCGCGGTGGTGGCCGTGGGCATGGTGGGCTACGTCCTCTGGCGCGTGGTGCAGGCCTGGATGGATCCGGACGGCAAGGGCACCGGCGCCAAGGGGCTCGTCACGCGGGCGGGCTACCTGGTGAGCGCGGGCGTCTACGCCTTCCTCGCGATGGCGGCCTTCCGCCTGGTGCTGGGCACTGGAGGCGTCGGCAGACACGGGGACCAGAGCGCCCAGACCTGGACGGCCCGGTTGATGTCGCAGCCCTTCGGGCAGGCCCTGGTGGCCGTGGTGGGCCTCGTCATCGCTGGCGTCGGCATCTGGCAGGCCTACAAGGCGTGGAAGGAGAAGTTCCGCGACAAGCTGCGGCTGGACGGGATGCCGCCACGACAGGCCGAGTGGGCGGTGCGCGTCTCCAAGCTGGGCATCCTCGCGCGAGGCCTGGTGTTCGTGATGATGGGCGTGTTCCTCGTCCAGGCGGCGCTCACCGCCAACCCGCGGCGAGCCCATGGACTGGATGGGGCCCTGGCGACGCTCGCGGCCCAGCCCTACGGGACGGTGCTGCTGGCCCTGGCCGCGGCGGGCCTCGTGGCCTATGCCATCTACATGGCGCTCGAGGCCCGGTACCGCCGCTTCCTGGGGGCCTAGCCGCCCCTCGTGCGCTCCAGCCAGCGGCGGTGGCTTTCCCGGAGTGCCCGGCGTATGAGTCACCCGCGCCGCCATGCTCCGCTCCCGCCTCTACCTCCTCGCCGCCGCCGTGCTCTGGTCCACGGCCGGCGCCGCCGTGAAGCTGTCCACCCTGTCGGGCTGGCAGATCGCCTCCGGGCGCTCGCTCGTCGCGGCGCTGACGCTGGCGCTCGCCATTCCCGCTGGCCGCCGACGTCTGTCCTGGCGGGGCTTCGCCGCGGCGGTGGCCTACGCGGGCACGGTGGTGCTCTTCATCCTCGCCAACAAGCTCACCACCTCGGCCAACGCCATCTTCCTGCAGGACACCGCGCCGCTCTACGTGCTGCTCCTGTCGCCGCTGCTGCTGCGCGAGCGCCCCTCCCGCGGTGAGCTGGCCGCCGTCCCCGTGTTCCTGCTCGGCCTGAGCCTCTTCTTCCTCGACCAGCTCGACCCCGGGCAGTTCCTGGGCAACGTGCTGGCGCTGGGCTCGGGCCTCGCTTTCGCCCTGTGCATCCTCGGACTGCGCGCGGTGGGAGAGGAGGGCTCCGCGGTGCTCGTGTGGGGCAACATCATCGCTGGCGCCAGCGTGCTGCTGCCCGCGCTCGGGGGGCCCGCGCCCACGGCGCTGGACCTCGGACTGCTCGTCTTCCTCGGCGTGTTCCAGCTCGGCTTGGCCTACGCCCTCTTCCAGCGCGGCCTGCGCGAGACTCCCGCCGTGGAGGCCTCGCTGCTCATCCTGCTGGAGCCGGTGCTCAACCCGGTGTGGACCTTCCTCTTCGCGGGCGAGCGGCCCGGGAAGTGGGCGCTCGTGGGCGGCACCATCATCCTGCTCGCCACCGCGTGGCGCACGCTGCTGGGCTCCCGGGGCGGCCATGCGTCCGCGTCGAAGGAGACTCCGGCGCACGAGGGCGCGGGGAGCTGAGCGGACCCAGCTCCGGGAGGCTCAGTCGTACTTTCCGGAGTCTGCGAAGCGCATCGCGCACCGGAAGCACACGAACAGGCACAGGAGGGTCGCGAACGCCCAGGAGCCCGCCCCGCGCATCAGCACGGCGTTGTCGGACCGCAGAAAGCCCAGCGCGTGCCCCAGCCACTGAAAGGCGCAGAACAGCGCCCCCGCCAACGCGGCGAGGGTGGCGAGAAGCCAGAGGGCGATGTGCAGCCTGCGGGTGGCGGTCGTGGACATGTCGCTCCACGCACGCTACCAGGACCACCCGAGCCCTCAACCCGCGATGCGCTCCTGGCCCGGCCGGAGCGGTCCCATGCGACGCGTGAGCTCCGCCTCCAACCTCTTCTGCTCGATGGGCCGCTCACGGTGCCCCACGTACCCGTCTGGACGGATCAGGTAGAAGCACTCCGCCCCGGCACCGAAGCGGCGGTGCACCGCGCCGCCCTCGTCCGCCAGCACGTAGGGGGCCGGTGTCCCCTCCCCCGCCACCACCACGCGCGCCCTCAGCAGCGACCCGTACGCCGCCTCGAGCCGCCGCGCGAGCGCCACCAGCTCACTCCGTACCTTCGCCTCGGGCTCGAGCCCCGTGAACAGCAGCAGCGTGTGATGAGGCCCTCGCAGCACCTCGTGCAGGCGCGTCACGCCCTCGCCCTTCACCGGAAGCTCCGGCACGTACGCGCCGGGCGCGGGCCCCTCCTCCAACCGCACCCCACCGGCCTCGTCGCCCCAGATGCGCTCGGTGGAGAGCGGGCTGCGCCGGTAGTGGATGGCGAGCTGCGAGACGAAGCGCGTCATCTGGCGCTGTGTGAAGCGGCTGCCCAACACCTGCCGGGCGATGCGAGGCACCACGTACGCGCGCAGCAACCGCGAGGTCGTCCCCCCTCGCGCCATGAGGCCAAAGAGCCGATCCGTGCCCTGTAGCAGCTTCTGGCCCACCGGGTGCCGCTCCTGCTCGTAGGTGTCGAGCAGGGACTCCGGCGCATGCCCCCGGGTGACGAGCGCCAGCTTCCACGCGAGGTTGTAGGCGTCCTGGATGCCCGTGTTCATCCCCTGACCGCCCGCGGGGCTGTGGATGTGCGCGGCGTCCCCTGCGAGGAACACGCGCCCCTGGCGGTAGTGGGGCACGCCGCGGCGGTGCAGCCGGTAGCGGGTCATCCAGCGCGGCTCGCTCAGGCGCGTGGGCACCGGCGCCATGCGGTCCACCAGCGCCTGCATCTCCTCCAGCGTCAGGGGCGTCGTCTCGTCGCCTTCCGGAAGCGTGTCGCGTGGCATGACGACGAACAGCCGGTAGCGCTTCTCCCCCGGCATGGGGAAGGCCGCCATCACGCCCCGGGTGGACGGGAGGATGCACAGCTCGCCCTGCCCCAGCGGCCACTCCACGTGGACGTCCGCCAGCACGCACGCGTCGTCGTAGGTCTCCCCCTCGAAGGGGATGCCGGCGCTCTTGCGCACCCGGCTGCGGGCGCCGTCACATCCCAGCAGCCAGCGCGCCTTCACCCGCTCCACCTGGCCATCCGCGCGCTTCAGCGTCGCCTCCACGCCATCGGCGTCCTGCCGGAAGTCCTCCAGCCCCAGGCCCCGATCCACCTTCACGCCGAACGTGCCGAGGTACTCGGTGAGCAGCACCTCGGTGGCGTCCTGTGGGAGCATGAGCATGTAGGGGAAGCGCGTCTCCAGCCAGGAGAAGGCCTGCATGGGCACGCGCGAACGCGCGCCTCCCGCGCCCACCACGTTGAAGGCCTCGACCCTGCGTCCCCGCGCCACGGCTTCGTCGGCGATGCCGAAGTCGTCGAAGACCTCGAGTGTGCGCGCCTGCACGGCCAGGGCCCGTGACAGCACCGAGGGCGCCTCGAGCTGATCCACGATGCGGCAGCTCAGGCCATGCCGCGCCAGCTCCACGGCCATCGTCAGGCCCGTCGGGCCGGCTCCCACCACCAGAGCATCCAACATGCGGTGTCTCCCCCTGCCGGCCTTCACGGCCGGTGCGTGTCACTTTGGCACAGGAGACCCACGGCGCCCAACGGCTCAGCCCAGGTCGACACCGTGGCCGGCCTGGACATGTCCGATGTCCACGTGCCCGTCCCGCATCCGCAGACCCCCTTGAAAGGAGTGCTCTCGGATGAAGAGGTGCGTGTCCAGGTCCGCGTAGTCGAAGCCGCCCAACCCGGCGGCGAAGTGCGCCGCGCTGCTCATGGCCAGGGTGCTCTCCACCATGCCCCCCATCATCAGCTCCATGCCGGAGGCGCGCGCCAGGTTCCACATGGCCAGGGACTCCACCACGCCACTCTTCATCAGCTTGAGGTTGACGCCGTGCGCGCCACCCTCGCGCGCCAGGCGCAGCACGTCCTTCGCCGTGCGGGCCGACTCGTCCGCGCAGATGGGCACCCGCGACGAGCGCGTCAGCTCGGCCATGCCCTCCCAGTCCTCGCGAGGCACGGGCTGCTCGAAGAGCGCCAGGGGGATGCCCGCGGCCTCCAGCCCCTCGAGGAACGTCCGGGCCTGCGCCACGGTGTAGCCCCCGTTGGCGTCCGCGAACAGCCGCGCGTTGGGCGCCTCGCGCCGGATGACCACCATGCGCCGCACGTCCTCCTCGGCGGACAGCGCGCCCACCTTCACCTTGAGGGTGCGGATGCCCCTGGCGACGATGGCCCGGGCCGAGGACGCCGCGTGCGCCTCGTCACCAGCCGTCACCGTCATGTCGATGTCCAGCCCGGTGCCCGCCCCGCCGAAGAAGGCGAACAGCGGCATCCGGTAGTGCCGGCCCAGCGCGTCCAGCAGCGCCAGCTCGATGCCACAGCGCGCGGAGGGAGCCCCCGGGAGGGCCTCGGCGAGCCATGCGCCAATGGGGCGCCAGCCACGCGCGTCCCGTCCGAGCAGCGCCTCGCGCACGGAGGTGATGGCCGCGAGCGTGCTGGCCTGCGTCTCGCCGGACACCGCCGTGAGGGGCGCCGACTCACCCAGGCCCACCGTCCCGTCCGCCAGCTTCAGGCGCACGAGCACGTTGTTCGCCATGTCCGGCGCGCCCGTGGCGATGGCGAAGGGCTCGGTGAGGGCGAGATCCAACGGCTCGAAGTGCAGGTCGGTGATGCAGGTCGGGAGGAGCATGGGAGAGCCGGTCATAGAACGATCCCGGCCATGCCGGCCACCCCCGATGACGGCTCAGCGCAGCAGCCGCTCGAAGGTGATGACCCTCAGTGCCACGAAGGTGGCCACCCCCGCGCCCACGGTGAACAGCGCCGCGAGCAGCAGCGCGGTCAGGATGGGGCCCGGCACCGCCACCATGGCGAGGAAGCAGACGAGGATGATGGGGCCGATGAGCAGCCCGTTGATGTTGTTGGCCGTGCGGAAGTCGCGTGCCAACAGGCTGACGAGCAACGCGCTGGTGGTGGAGAAGGTCAGTGACGTGAGCAGCACCAGCAGGAGCGCCAGCACGAAGCCGGGCGAGCCCACGCGCAGCCAGAGGATGAGCGCCGCGTCGACGGAGAAGAGGACCAGGGTGACGGCCGAGGCCAGGGCGAGCAGGGCCAGCAGCTTGGCGAGCAATATCTGCCCCACGCGTACCGGGAGCGCCACCAGCAGCTCGAGCGTGCGCGACTCGCGCTCGGTGATGAGGATGTAGCTGGCCGTCACCGAGGGCACGATGAGCCCGCCGAGCGCGATGAACGGAACCAGCATGGCCCGCATCATGGCCACGGGATCCTCCGCGAGCTCGCGGAGACCTGGGGGCAGCTCCACGCCGGGCGGGAGGTTCACCGGCTTCATCGCGCCGCTCTTCAGCCCGAGCATCTGCACTCCCGGGATGATGACCAGCAGCAGCACCGGCAGCAGCAGCGCCGTCACCATGGCGCCCCGACTGCGCAGCAACTGGCGCCACTCCTTGCCGAAGAGGATCCGCACCTCACGCGCGAGCATCTTTGGCTCCCACGACCTCCAGGAAGAGGTCCTCGAGGCTCGGCGTCACCACCCGGCACTCGTAGACATCCATGCCCTCGGCGAGCAGCCCGCGCAGCAGCTCGGGCGCCCGGGCCACCGCGTCCGCCACGTGCACGCGCACCGCGTCCTCCTCGCGCGTGGGCGAGATGCCCCGCGCGGAGAGGGCCTGGAGCAGCCGTTCGGGACCCTGGGCGGCGCGCAGCACCAGCACTGGCTGGATGCGCTGGCGCAGGGTGGCGATGCGCTCGTGCAGCAACACCCGGCCCTGGCGGAGGATGACCGCGCTCTCACAGAGGGCCTCGGCCTCGGCCAGGTTGTGCGTGCACAGCAGCACCGTGCGGCCGGGCATCACCTCGCGCAGGAAGGTGTGCACCTCGCGCGTGGCGACGGGATCCAACCCCACCGTGGGCTCGTCCAACAGCAGCACCTCCGGCGAGGAGACGAGCGCGGCGGCCATGGACAACCGGCGCTGCATGCCCCCGGACAGCTCGGCCATCCGCCGCGAGCGGAAGGACGCCAGACCGAAGGCCTCCACCACCTCGGCGATGTTCCCGCTGCCGTAGAGGTCTCTCACCAGTTGGAGGTAGTCGTCCACCGTGAGGTCCCGATACATGCCCGGTGACTGGGGGACGATGCCCACGCGCCGCTTGGCCAGGAGGAAGTCGGGGTCGTCGATCCCAAGCCCGAAGAGGCTCACCCGTCCGGACGAGGGCCGGAGCGCACCGGTGAGCAGGCGGATGAGGGTCGTCTTCCCCGCGCCGTTGGGGCCGAGCAGGCAGGCCCGCTCGCCCGGGGAGATCCTGAAGCTGACCTGATCGAGCGCCTGGATGCCCCTGGGGTACACCTTGGTGACCTCGGAGACCTCCAGGGGCACGTGAACGTTCCGCGTCAAGCGACCGACCTCCCACTCGCGAGGCGGACATACCACGCGGGCCCGGGCTTGCATCCGGCCACGCGCATGGGCAAGAGCAGTCGGGAAGAGTCCCCTCTCCCTCTGGGAGAGGGACAGGGTGAGGGTCTACCGTCCGTTCGTCCGAGCCATGAATCCGTCCCCCTGGCCAACCCCTGAAGCACGACGACTCAAGGGCAAGCCCCCGGCGCCCACCGAGACCACGCCCACCAGCCAGTCAAAGGAAGACACCGAATCCCGAGCTCCGGAGACGCCCCTGTGCTGCGCGCGGTGCGGCCACGTCATCACCCACGAGCGAGACCGCACCACCGTCAACGGCCGGCACGGCCACACGCGCGTGAACCCATCCGGGTTCGTCTTCCACTTCGGCTGCTTCGCGCGGGCCGAGGGCTGCCTCGTCATCGGCCCGCTCACCGCGGAGGCGAGCTGGTTCCCGGGCTTCGTCTGGGAGTACGCCCTGTGCGCCGCCTGCAAGACGCACCTGGGCTGGGCCTTCCACGGCGAGAGCGACTTCCTCGCCCTCGTCCTGGACCGGCTCACCGCCCCGAGCTGAGCGCCTCCATCACCTCACCGGTACCTCCTGACCCCGCGACCGCAACCGCCGGAGGCGTGTGAGCACCTCCCCGGGGAGCGCATCCCGGAGCACGCCTCGGGCCGTCTGTTCGAGCGCCTGGGCACGCACGACCCAATCGCCGAGGCTCGCCGGCCGGGTGATGCGCAGCCGCACCGTCGTCCGGAGCCCCCGCGTCCAGTCCGACTTGTACGCCTCGACACCGCGCAGGAAGTCGTACTCGGAAAAGCCCTCGGCCAGCGCATCGCGGAACGTCTCGCCCACGAGGACGAGCCCCACGCTCCGCGCCTTCCACTCGGGGTCATATCCCGCGTTGTAATAACTGAAGGTGCGCCCGTGCAGCAGGGCGTAGACCGATGCCACCGCCCTGCCCTCCACGGACAGCAGGTAGACGCGGACCTTTCCCTCCGCCGCCAGGAGCGGCACCACCGCACGGTGGAACTCCTGGACGTCTGGCGCATCGAGCGAGCTGCGCGCTCCCCAACGCAGGGCATGCAACCGGAAGAACTCGGGCAGCGCGAGGGCGAGCGCCTCGGGGTCCTCCGCCTTCGTGATGGCGAAGCCCTTCTGGCGTTCGAGCCACTTGCGACGGCGCAGGTAGTTGTCGGCCCGGGGCACCCGGGCCAGCAGGGTGTCGAAGCTCTCGCCCACCTCGAAAGCCTCGTACGGACAGCGGTTCCGCCCGGTGCTCTCCAGGTGCCACCCTCGAGCCTCGCAGCGCGCTCTCAGGAGCGCCACGAGGGGAGACGTCTCCTCCATGTCGGCCAGCTCCAGGATGTCCCACTCGCGCCAGGTGCTCGCGAGCGCATCCACCAGCGCCCCGGCGATGGCCGGCTCATCCCCGGGCCGGAGGATGGCATCCAGGTAGTCGCTGCCCACGGCCTCATCCCCCAGGAACCGGAGCCACCGGAGGCGGCCACCTGCCCACCGCTGCTCCTCGATGGAGAGCGGCAGCACTCCGACGAGCCCGCCCGTCTCGTCCCGTGCCGTGAGGATGAAGAGCCGCCGCTCCCTGCCGAAGTGGAGGTGCCAGCCGAAGAGCCATTCCCAGGTGTTGAAGACGCGCGCCCGGACGGACCCGTACAAGCGCCGCCACTCGTCCCGGAGCGCCAGGAAGCCCCGCGTCTCCCTCACGATGCCCACTGTCCAGCGGCTGTTCATGCCTCCAGCGCCTCCCTCGCCACCTTCGCGACATGCTCGAGCTCCTCGGAGCCGAGCGCTTGATGACAGGGGAGCTCCACCACCCGCTGGCGCAGTGCCTCCACCTCGGGGAAGCGCTCGCACGAGGCTGCGGGATGACCGGACCTCCAGAAATCGACCGCCTGGATGCCCCGTGACCACAGCAGGCGCAGGGCGCGAGCCTTGTCCTCCACCTCCAGCGCATAGAAGAGCGGGCACACCCCTGGCGGCAGCGAGGACCACGTCGCTCGCTCGGGCCTGCCGATCCGCTCGTGGAGAAAGAGCCAGTTGGCGCGGCGGCGGCGCACCACCTGCTCCGCGTCCACGGACCCCAGCGCCCTCGCGACGACGGGGCTCATCCCGAGATGAACCGCTCCCGGCTCGAAGGCCTGGGTTCCCACCGGAACGTCCTCGAGCCGCGCCCGGGCCCGGACGCGCCCGGTGAAGGTCTTCGCCATCGAGCGCAGCCACCTGCCCGGACCCTGGAACCGGCGCTCGGCACCCACCAGCATCGAGCCAGCCATGTGCGAGAGCGTTGGCAGGAGCGGAGGAGGTGCCAGGTCCGCGAGCCGCTCCGCGTGAGCCTCTCGCAGGAGCAGACCTCCGCCATGAGGCACGGGGAGCGTTTTGTAGAAACAGAAGATGGCGGCATCGCCCCTGCTTCCCAGCGGATACACGCCCTCGCGGGAGAAGAGCGACAGCGCGCAGTCCTCGATCAGGAAGGCGCCAGCCTCGCGGGCGATCTCCAGCAGCGCATCGAGCGGCTGGGGGAACCCCGCGTAATGAATGACATAGATGGCGCGCGTGCGAGGGCCCACGCGCGCTCGGACATCGTCCGGATCCAACCGTCCCGACGCATCCACGCGCGCGAACCGGAGCCGCGCTCCCGCGTGGAGCAGGGCCGAGACTTCCACACCATGGTGGTACGCCGGGACGATGACCTCGCACCCTTCGAGCCCCAGCATCCTGGCGGCCCGCCAGACGGCGTTGCGGCCGAGGTAGGTCAGCTCGAGCCCGTGCCTGTTGAAGGGAAAGAGCACCTTGCCGCCCCGGCGCGGCAGCAGTTGCGCCGGGCCGAGGTCCGGCATCGACGGAATGGCCATCAATGTTTCCATCCACCCACCTCCCGAATCCATCGCTTCAGCGCCGGTCCATGGCGGAAGCGAGCCGCGTGCAGGAGCCGACCCTTGAGCGAGGGCCGGACGATGAACAACCAGACGTGAGAACGGAGCCGCTCGGTCCAGTCGAGCTTCCAGGTCATCCGCGGGCCCAGGAAATCGAACTCCGCCGTGCCCCGGTGGGAGAGCTCCTCCAGCACGTCCTCGACGAGGAGCTGGCCCGGAGAGCACTCGGAGAAGCGCTCGTCGTAGCCGGGCTTGAGCAGGTAGTAGCGGCCCCCGTACTCCAGCCCGAAGTGGAAGGCCACGGGATGGTCGCCCGCCGAGAGCGTATAGAGGGAGAGCCATCCCCCCGACGCGGCGAGCCGGGCCAGCCGCGTGTAGAAGGCGAGCGTCTCCGGACGGCAGACGATGGCCGTCCCACCGCGCCCCTTCCACCCGCTCCCTTCGAGCGCGAGCCCCTCCTCGAGCGCACGGGAGACGGAAGCCTCATCGTCCACACGGCGCAGCACGAGCGGGCCCTGCCGCGCGAGCTTCTTGCGCCGCCGCCGGAGGTTGGCGCGGAACCTGGCATCGAGCGTCTCCTCGAGCGCGCCGCGGGAGAGCACCGGAAGCCACGGCGACTCGAGCGAGGGCCAGCGCGCCACCAGGAAGCCGTCCTCTCCGGCGGCCGCGCCGAGCGCCGCGTCCACCACGCCACCCGCCTCGATGTCCTTGAGGAGGAGCACCTCCCAGGGCTCCTCCCGGAGGTGCGCCCAGACGCCGCGCACGGCTTCCTCCGGGCGCGCCGCGTCGAGCGCCCACGCCACCCGCTGCGAGTGCTCGTTGGACGGAGACTGCCACAGCCGCACGGGCACGCCCGCGAGACGCCCGCGCCGCTCCAGGAGCGGAGCGAAGGCGATCGCCCGGCCGCCCCTGCTCGCACGCAGCACCCGCAGCGTGGAACCCGGGGCGAAGCTCTCCATCCACAACCGCGTCCAACCACTGAGCGCGAAGGGTCCCGCCCCAGGAGTGGCTCGCGCGAGCGCGTCCCACTCGGACGAGAACCCGGACAGGGTCTCCAGCCCCACCCGCTGCTCGACGGTGATGTCGAGCCCGGGCACCTCTTCCCACCGGACCGCCTGTTCCATCTTCCCCCCTCCCCCCTCGGCTGCTCACGGTGCCGGCACGGGCCGCGCCACTTCTGTCCGCAGATAGTTCCAGGTCAGCTCGAAGGCCAGCTCCGACACGGGAACGGGCGCCCCGATGCGCGGAAGCTCGAGGAGCCCACTCGCTCGCGAGCAGATTCCCGACTGCGTGGTGACCGCCGCCTCGAAGTAGCGGCCCACGAGCTCCGTCACCCCGGGGTCCGTGGCCCCGTTGGGATAGGAGAAGAGCGTCGGACGCACGCCCAGCTTCTCCTCGAGGGTGTCGCGGCAGGCCCGAAGCTCCCGCTCCACCTCCGCGAGCGGGAGCCGCGTGAGGATGGGGTGGTTCTCCGTATGAGCTCCGATCTCGAACCCCTGGCGCGACAGCTCCCGCACCTCCTCCCAGGAGAGGAAACGGTTCTCATCGTTCACCGGGACCGGCAGCGATGCGCGCATCCGCTCCACGATGCCGAGCATGCTCGCGTGCGGCAGCTCCTTGAGGTACTCGACGCACGCCATCATCAGGACTCGCGGTCTCAAGCCGAGCGAGCCGAGCCGCAGGATGGCCGGGTCTCCACTCGCGCGGCACACCTGGTCGGGCGGGTTGCGGGAGAAGAGCTCCTCCAGCTCATACGCCCACATCCAGCGATCGGTCCCCACCAGCCCCGTGGTGACGAAGACGGTGGCCGGGATGCCATGGCGCGCGAGGATGGGCGCGACGAGGTACAGGTTGTTGCGGTAGCCATCATCGAAGGTCAGCGCCAGGGCCCGGCGGGGCAATCTCGCCCGTCCCGCGAGCCCCGCGACGAGCTCGGACAGGAGCACCGGTTGGTACTCGCGCGCCAGGAAGAGGGCATGCCGCTCGAACTCCCGGACATCGAGCACCGGCTCGCCCCAGACTCCCACCGGCCGCCGCTGCACCTTGTGGTAGAAGAGGATGACCGCCTCGCCCTCTCCCAGCGGCCTGGAGGCGGAGAAGCCTCCGTAATACGAGAGTGTCTTCACGCCCCTGGCCAGCCAGGATGTCCAGCGCCGCTCGATGCCGCTGCGTGCGCGCAACACCAGCCGCTCCAGATCCACCTGGTTCCTGGGTCTCTCCAGGGCGACCTGATTCCGTATGGGCAACGGGATCACTGTATTGGCCTGCTTCATTCATTTCCCCCGTGCGGATGCATTGCAACCACCGCACCACAAAGGGAAACCCCTGAAAGGCCAGTGACACGCCCTCACACTGGGCAAAGCATTCCCCGGAGAGGAACGCGCGAGGCACTCCCAACAGCACGGCATCCGATGAAGGAGATGCACTCCAGGGCAGACCGCCAGGAGCGCGCGTCCAGACGTCGAGGCCGGAGCACGGAGCTGCCCCGGAGGACGAGAAATCCTCAACCCTTACCGAGAAATCCCTCCAACACTCCGGCGACATTCGTACCGATGTCCTCGACGGCGTAGCCGCCTTCCTGCACGAACACCGTCGGCACCTTGAGCCCGGCCAGGCGCTGGCCCATCAACGGGTAGTGGTGGGTGGAGAGCTTGAAGGAGCTGATCGGATCGCCCTCGTAGGTATCGACGCCGAGCGACACCACCAGGGCGTCGGGCGAGAACCCGCCGAGCACATCCATCGCCGCCCCCAGCGCGGCGCTGTACTCCGCCCAGGTGGTGCCGCGCGGCAGCGGGAAGTTGCGGGTGTAGCCCTCGCCCGCGCCGGCCCCGCGCTCGTCGGCATAGCCGAGGAAGTAGGGGTACTCGGTCTCCGGGGTGCCGTGGATGGACACGAACAGCACGTCGGAGCGCTCCCAGAAGATGTCCTGGGTGCCGTTGCCGTGGTGGTAGTCCACGTCGAGCACCGCCACCCGCGCGAAGCCCCTGTCGCGCAGGTGCTGCGCCGCCAGCGCGGCGTTGTTGAGGAAGCAGTAACCGCCGTAGACGGAGTGCCCGGCGTGGTGTCCGGGCGGACGGCACAGGGCGTAGGCGCTCTTGTCACCTTCGGCGACCCACTCGGCGGCGGTCAGGGCACACCGGGCGGCGGCGAAGGCGGCCTCCCAGGTACCCTCGACGATGGGCGTGCTGGCGTCGAAGGCGTAGTAGCCCATCCTGCCGTTGATGCCGGACGGGATGTGGTCACGCCGCAGGGCGCGGGCGGGGAAGCCGCTGGGCAGCATGAAGCCTTCCTTGCCAGCGGCCCGCCACTGCTCATGGGCGGTGCGCAGGAACTCGACGAAGCCGGCGTCGTGGACGCGCAGCAGCGACTCCAGAGGGAACGGGCGCGGCTCGCGCACCTCGAACCCCACGCGCTCCACCGCCTTCAGGATGTAATCCGCGCGCACCGGCATCTCGAAGCACGGCACCAGCTCGCCGCGGTGCAGCTCCTTGCCACCATCGTGACGGGCATGCAGCGGGGAATGAGCGACTTTCACCGGGGAACCTCCACAGGCCGAAGACCGACGGGCTCGTGCGAACTCTGACAAGCACACCGAGGAGAGCGCAAGACCGGGCGCCCCCGGCTCACCGCCCCGAGCCGAGCGCCGCCAGCGCCGCCGCCATCACCTGCTTGAGCGGCACGCCCGCGGCCTCGGCCACCTTGCGGCAGTCCTCGAACTCGGGATGGGCGTTGAGCACCTCGCCGTTGCGCAGGCCGCGCTTCACGCGCACCCGGCCCCACGGCGTCTCCACCTCCACCCAGTCCCGCTCCAGCGCCATCCGCTCCACCGGGTAGGAGCGCACCCCGAGTGTGGTGGACTCGCGCATCAGCGTGTCCACCACCTTCTCCTTCGCGCCTCCGTCCACCAGCACGCTCAGCACGTGCCCCGGCCGCGCCTTCTTCATCGTCGCCGGCACCACCCAGGCATCCAGCGCTCCCTTGCCCAGCAGGTGCTCGAGGAGGTAGCCGAGCAGCTGCGGCGTGCTGTCGTCCAGGTTCGCCTCCAGCACCCAGAGGCCCTCGGTCCGCGCCTCCGCCCGTCCCATGGACGCGCGCAGCACGTTGGGCCTGTCCCGGAAGTCCTTCGTCCCCACGCCGTAGCCGATGCGCTCCACGATGAAGTCCGGCGGCAGCGGCTGGCCGATTCGCGCCAGCACCTTCAGCAGCGCCGCGCCCGTGGGCGTCGTCAGCTCGCCCACGCCCTCGAAGCGCACCGGCACGTCCTTGAGCAGCTCCAGCGTGGCCGGCACGGGGATGGGCATGTTCCCGTGCGCCACCCGGATGGTGCCACTCCCCAGCGGCGGCGGCGCCGCGTACACCTCTGGGTCTCCCAACAGGTCCAACACCACCGCCGCCCCGCAGATGTCCACGATGGAGTCCACCGCGCCCACCTCGTGGAAGTGGATGGCGTCGATGGAGACGCCGTGCACCTTCGCCTCCGCCTCGCCGATGGCGCGGAACACCGCGAGCGCGCGCTCCTTCGCCTTGGGAGAGAGTGTTGGCGCCGCCTCGATGAGCTGGCGGATGTCCGCGTACGCCCGGTGCGGATGGGCCTCGCGCTCGTCCAGCACCACGTCCAGGTGCGTGCCACTGATGGCGTGCCGCACCGCCCGGCTCACCGCCAGCTTCCAGCCCGGCACCTTCAGCCCGCTCAGCGCCTGCGCGATGGCCTCCGGCGACACGCCCAGGTCCACGCCCGCCGCCAGGAACATGTCCCCGGCGATGCCGCCCACCGGCTCCAGGTAGAGAATCTTGCGCACGGTTGGTTCTCCCTCGGGGTCCGACATACCCTCACCCCGTCCCTCTCCCGGAGGGAGAGGGGTGTTTGGCTCAGCGCCGGCCCTTCGTCCGCGAGATCAGCGCCGCGTAGAAACCACCACCGAAGCCGTTGTCGATGTTCATCGTCGCCACGTTGGACGCGCACGAGTTGATCATCGCCAGCAGCGCCGACACGCCACCGAAGTTGGCCCCGTAACCCACCGACGTCGGCACCGCCACCACCGGGATGCCCACCAGCCCGCCCAATGCGCTCGCCAGCGCCCCCTCCATGCCCGCCACCACCACCGCCGCGTGCGCGTCTTGAATCTCCTCGCGCCGCCGCAGCAGCCGGTGGATGCCCGCCACGCCCACGTCGTACACGCGCTTCACCGTGGCCCCCATGGCCTCCGCGGTGACGGCCGCCTCCTCCGCCACGGGGATGTCGCTGGTGCCCGCCGTCACCACCGCCACCGTGCCCGCCTTCGGCTTGCCCTGCCTCAGATGGAAGATGCGCGCCACGTCGTGGTACTGGCCCTTGGGGAAGGCGGCCAGCAGCGCCTCGGCCTTCTCCGGCTGCAACCGCGTCACCAGCACCGTCTGCTTGCGCTCCACCAGCTTGCCTACGATTCCCAGCACCTGCTCCGCCGTCTTCGGCTCTCCCAGCACCACTTCCGGGAAGCCGAAACGCAGGCTGCGGTGGGTGTCCAGGGTGGCATAGCCGAGCTCGGCGAAGGGCAGGTCCTTGAGCCGTCCCACGGCATCATCCACGGAGACCTTGCCGCCCTTCACCTGCTCGAGCAGTCGGGTGAGCGTCTTCTCGTCCATGCACGCTCCTCTACCCCACTGTGCGGGGCGGAGGAATGAGGAGCGTGCGGAACGTGCACCCGCGGACCCGATCGGCCGGTCCGCGGCCGCCCCGGCCGGAAGGTCCCCCCCTCGCGGAGGAGAGGGGACCCTCACGGGAGGACGACTACGCCTGGGCGCGGCGGCGGCGCGCCAGCAGCGCTCCGCCCAGCAGCGTCGCCAGGGCGGCGAAGGTGCCACCGCCCGAGTCGGAGCACCCGCAGCCCTGGGTGTCCGGGGCGTTCACGAAGACGGCGGTCGTCCGCGCCGGCACCGTGAAGGAGCCCGACACCACGTCGTAGTAGGTGTCGTGGACACGCGCGTCACGCGAGGTCCGCTGCACCGGGTGCAGCTGCATCGGCTTGCCCTTGTACGAGGGAATGCCCTGGAGCACCTTCTCGTTGCTGCCGTTGAAGACCACCAACACCCGCGTGTGCCCGTCGGCGGCCTTCTCGTCGGTGATCTCCATCACGATGACGCCGGCGCGCTGACCCGGGCCCGAGTTGTAGAAGCGCACCTTGGACTGGATGTCCTCGGCCGTGCGCTGGCGGAACGCCGCGGTGCTCTTGCGGATGCGCAGCATCTCGTCGAAGTGGTCCAGCGCCGAGACGATGTGCTCCTTGGACGGCTTGAGCGCCGGGTTGGCGAGCAGCGGCCGCATGATGTCCCACTGCCCCTGGTTGTCACCGGCCGGAGGCAGACCCACGCCCCAATTGTTCGACTCGTAGGTGAAGTCGAGCTTGTTGAACCAGTCGCCCGAGTTGAAGCTGTTGCGGTCCAGGGACTTGGAGCGCAGCAGCTCGTCACCGGCGTGGATGAAGGGGATGCCCTGGGCCAGCAGCACCAGGTCCAGCGCGAGGTTCTGCATGCGCACGCGCTCCTCGATGGGGGTCGACGGAGCCGCCTTGAGCTGGATGGCATCGAACAGCGTCTCGTTGTCGTGCGCCGAGACGTAGGTGATGACCTCCTGGGGATCCAGCGTGTAGCCCGCCGGACTGCCGTTGTAGTCCACCTGCGAGCCCTTCACCGTGTTGCCCTCCGCGTCCAGGAGCTCGTAGTCGCGCAGGTTGCCGGCCAGCCCCACGCGGACCAGGTCCGAGTAGTGCAGCAGCTTCTCGCGCTGCTCTTCCGGGGTGCCCTGGTTGGTGCCGTTGGGCTCGCTGAGGAGACCGCTGGCGAAGCCCTGCTCCTGCAGGCCGCTGAACGGACCACCGCCACGCACGGCGTCACGCAGACGGTCACTGAAGGTGCCGATGCCCGTGCCCCCCATGTTCAGCTGCGTGGCGTTCACGCCGCGCGCGTTCTGGGCGACCTCGCCGAAGTCCCAGCCCTCGCCGTAGACGTAGATCCTCGAGCCGTCCACGCCATCCTTCTCCAGGGTGAGCGAGCTCAGGGCCTCGCGGACCTTCACCATGTTGAACTTCATGTGGTGGCCCATGAGGTCGAACCGGAACCCATCCACCTTGTAGGCCCTGGCCCAGGTGACGAGCGAGTCCACCATGAGCTTCTCCATCATGGCGTTCTCGGAGGCGGTGTTCTGGCAGCAGGTGCTGGTCTCGACGTTCCCGTCGAAGTTGAGGCGGTGGTAGTAGCCGGGGACGATGCGGTCGAGCACGGAGCTGGCCGCCTGACCCGAGGCGTTGGTGTGGTTGTAGACCACGTCCATCACCACGCGCAGGCCGGTGTCGGAGAGCCCCTTCACCATCTGGCGGAACTCGAGGATGCGCTGGCTGCCATCGGGCTGGGTGGAGTAGCTGCCCTCGGGCACGGTGTAGTGGTACGGGTCGTAACCCCAGTTGAAGCCGTCCTGGTCGCGCACCGCGCTCACCGCGGCCTGCTGCTGGTCCGAGTCGGGGGGCAGCGAGGCGAGATCCCCCGCCGGCACGACCTGGTCGGCGCGGTTCTCGTTGATGGTGGCGATGTCGAACACGGGCAGCAGGTGCACGTGCGTCAGGCCGGCGCTGGCGAGCCGCGCCAGGTGCTTCATGCCGTTGGAGGTCTTCTCCGCGAAGGCGGCGAAGGTGCCCCGCTTGTCGGCCGGCACGGTGGCGTCGTTGATGCTGAAGTCGCGCACGTGCAGCTCGTAGAGGACGATGTCCTCGGGAGCCTCCAGGTCGGGCTTCTTCAGCGAGTCCCAGTCCGCGGGCTCGAGCGTCGCGTCGGACAGATCGACGAGCTGGCTGCGCTTGCTGTTGGTGGCCAGGCTCAGCGAGTACGGGTCGGTCACCAGGTTCTTCACGACCTTCTGCTCGGAGCGGACATAGACCTCGACCTCGTAGAGGTAGAACTTGTTCTTCCAGCTCGCGTCGCCGGTGACGCTCCAGACGCCGGTGGCCGCGTCGTGCGTCACGTCGAGCACGCTGCTGGCCCCGGTCGCGGTGGAGGTGTCGAACACGTGCAGCCGCACGGACCTGGCGGTGGGAGCCCACAGGCGGAGGGTGGGCACGCCGTCATGCCAGGAGATGCCCAGCGGCCCGTTGTAGGTGTACAGCGCGTCGAGCACGCCCGGAGTCTGCACCGAGGTGGCGTCGAGCAGCTTGCCGGTGGCCGCCGTCACGGAGAGGGCCATCTGGCCCTTGAGGACCTCGGGCACCTTGCCCAGCTCCGCTTCGGCGAGCTTCAGCGCCTTGTAGCTGGCGAGGTGCGGGAACTTCTCCTTGAGCTGCGCGCTCGGACCGGCCGCGTCGACCGTGAGGGAGATGGACTGACCGCCCACGACGCCCGTGGGCTGCAACACCATCGCGCCGGTGGGGTCGTAGTGGAGCTTGTAGCTCGCGTCGGCGGGAACATCCGTCGGGGCCCACAGCAGCGTGTCCCGGGTCACCCAGTACGCGCGAGCCAGACGGATGTCACCGGGGGGCGCGTTCACGACCTTGACGGTCGGAACGTGGGTCTTCGAGTCGAACTTGAAGTCCACGGGGGAGCCGCCTTCCGGAACGGAGAAGCCGATGTCGCCCCCCGTGCCATTCTGACCGTAGCTGGTGTCCCACTTCTCATCGAGGGCCACCTTGAACGCATACGAGCCCGCCGGAAGGTTCGCGGAGAAGGTGTAGATGCCATCTCCGTCGATGTCCTGCAGCCACGAGCGCAGGCACCACGGCTGCCAGTCATCGGGGCACCCCAGCTCGCTCTGGAAGCTGCCGGCGACGGTGGCGATGATGGAGGTCTTGTCGCTGGTGATCCAGTGCGTCTTGGAGTCGTAGAAGAACTTGACCGGAGCATCCGCCCCGAGCGCCAGGTCGATCTCCGGCCCATCGAGGACCGCGCCCTTGCCATAGGTGGAGACGGAGCCAGCGCCGTCATCGGCCGCCGCCCGGAACTTCCACGGGGACGTGGTGGATGCCTTCAGGGGGAACGTGCCCCGCCAGAGCTGGTCTTCCGGATCGAAGGACAGACGCGCCTCGGTGCAAGCCGTATCACCGGCGGTGCAGTTCAGCGCATCCTTCACGGAGCCGACGAGCGAGACACTCGCGGGCTCGGCGGCGAGGGCCGTACCCGACGAGAGAAGGCCAAGCAGGCTGAGCGCCAGTGGCCGGACCCACGTGGTGGGCCTGGAGGAAACCGCGAATCGCATTCAACACACCTTCCTGGGTGCACGATCCGCCCCCTCCCTGGAGACGAGCCAGCCCGCACACCCTTCGAGTCTTGGGGAAGCGCCCCTCGTCCGTCATCCAGGCACGGCCCGAGGGAGCGCGGTGGAGACTAGCAGAGCCTCGGACCGAGCACCCGCAGCCGTTGGCACGGGCGCCAAGACACTGTTAAAGCCTTGCGTCCATGCCGCGCTCCCGCTCTCTCCGCCTCCTCCCCCTGCTCACCTTGACGGCCTGCATCTCGGGTCCAACCACGCCCACGGGGCAGGTGCCGTCGACTCCAGTGGAGATTGCCCCACCCGCGGGCACCGAGTGGTACCGGCACGCCGTCTTCTACGAGGTCTTCGTCCGCAGCTTCCAGGACTCCAACGGCGACGGCAAAGGCGACCTGCCCGGCCTCATCTCACGTCTGGACTACCTCAACGACGGCGACCCGAGCACCACCACGGACCTCGGGGTGGATGCGCTGTGGCTGATGCCCATCTTCGACTCGCCCAGCTACCACGGCTACGACGTGGTGGACTACGAGCGCATCAACCCGGACTACGGCACCCTGGAGGACTTCGAGCGCCTGTGCGCCGAGGCCCACCGCCGGGGCCTGCGCGTCATCCTGGACCTGGTCATCAACCACAGCAGCTCGCAGCACCCGTGGTTCGTCGAGTCCGCCTCCTCGAGCACCTCCGCGAAGCGGGACTGGTACCAGTGGAGGGACAACAACCCGGGCTGGAAGCAGCCCTGGGATGCCTACTCCACCACCCAGACCTGGCACGCGCGCAATGGCGCGTACTACTACGGGGTCTTCTGGGGCGGCATGCCGGACCTGAACTTCAAGACGCCCGCGGTACGCGAGGAGGCCAAACGCATCGCCGCATTCTGGCTGGGCAAGGGGGCGGATGGGTTCAGGCTGGACGCGGCCCGCTACCTCATCGAGACCGGCTCCGGGACCGGACAGGCCGATACGCCGGAGACCCACGCCTTCTGGAAGGAGTTCGCCGCGCACGTGCGCCAGGTGAAGCCGGACGCGGTGCTGGTGGGGGAGAACTGGAGCCCCACCTCCAGCATCGCCACCTACTACGGGTCCACCGACAAGATGCCCGGCGGCGACGAGCTGCCTCTCAACTTCAACTTCCCCCTGGCCGAGCAGATGATCTCCGGCATCCAGCGGGGTAACGCCACCGGCATCGCCGCCAAGCTGGCGGAGATGGCGCGCGTCTACCCCGCGGGCGTGGCGGATGCGCCCTTCCTCACCAACCACGACCATGTGCGGATCGCCACACAACTTGGTGGCGCACGAGGCCAGCTGGTCAACGCGGCATCCCTGCTCCTCACCCTGCCCGGCTCTCCCTTCCTGTACTACGGCGAGGAGGTGGGACTGGCCAACGGCACCACGAACAACGACGAGGCCAAGCGCACTCCCATGCCTTGGGATGCCAGCTCGAGTGGCGGATTCTCCACCAGCGCGCCCTGGTTCTCCTTCGCCCCCGGCCGGGAAAGCGCCAACGTGGCCGCGCAGACGAGCACCTCCAGCTCGCTGCTGTCGCGCTACCGCGACCTCCTCCGCGTCCGCCAGTCCTCGGCTGCCCTGGAGCGAGGAGGCCTCACCCTGTTCACCCCCACCTCGGGTAACTCGCTCACGCTCGCCTTCCTGCGCACGCTGGCGGACGAGCGGGTGCTGGTCGTGCACAACCTGTCCGACAGCTCCGCGACGGCCGGCCCCTTCAACCTCGCGGAGAGCACGGCGGAACCCCTCTTCACCGATTCCGGCGCGACCTATCTCTCAGAGGGCTCCAGTGCCGGGCGTGTCATCCTGCCTGCCAGGAGCACCGGCATCTGGCGCCTGCGGTAACACGGGCGCGGCCGGCACCACCGCGGGCCAGGGCGTCACCCTTGGCCCAAGCACCTCCTCCTGCTGGATGCCCTCGGGCACCATCAGGTCCACCACGGGTGACTGGCGGGAGCCTCCCAGGCGCCCGCCCCCGAAGCGCTCCTGAGACACGCCCGGCCCGATGCCGAGCACCATCAATCCCGCCTCCGTCGTCGGAGCGGTGACTCCCCCGAAGAAGGTGGGCAGTTCCACCCGGCGCTCCAACGTGGCCCCCGTGGCGGCCACCGCGTAGCCCCACGTGGGCAGTGCTTGTCCGCCGAGGAAGCCGTCCGGGACGAAGAAGGACACCGTGTTGCCAGCAATACGGATGCGGGTGGGAAAGAAGACGCCCTCCTCCAACTGGCGCTCCACCTGCGTGTCCAGGACACGCGCGGCCGACTCGCTCAACGAGCCCTCGCGCCGCTGGGCCTCCTCGCGCGCTGCCTGTCCCCACAGCTTGCGCAGGACGTCTCGCGCCTCATGCGGGCGCGGGGTGAGCACGATGGCCTTCTCCCAGGCACTACCCGGTGCGAGTGTGAGGTGGCGACCGGGGAGCGTGTCCGTGCGGCCCGAGCCCTCCGCCCGGTCCGTATCGACGTAGATGTCCAGGTTGAAGGTGTAGAAACCGTAGCGCGCCTGGTTCGACAGCGTGGTGCCCGCGGCATCCACGGTGCGCCCCCGCTGGGGCCGGGGAATGGAGCGAGCGAAGGTGGCCTCGAAGCGCGTCCCGCCACTCTCGGCGAATGCCTCCAGGGACAGCAGGTCCAGCGAGCCGGGCTCGAAGTCCTGGCGCAGGGGATAGCGGAGCTCACCATCACCGTGATCGTCCCCTCGAGGATCCTTCAAGGTGAAGAGCAGCGCTTCGCCACGCGAGCCGCGGTCGTGGCAGGCGCCAACCACCATGGTCAGCAACAGGGACAAGAAGAGACGACGGAGAAGCCCCATGGGCATGAGTCCTCGTAGACGAAAAAAAGCGAGGGCCCGGCGGGCGTCTCCGCGCACCGGGCCCCCCTGAACCGCATGGATGAAGACTAGAACTGCGCCTTCATGAACACCTTGAGGCGCATCTGCTGGAACTTGCGATCCTCCAGGTTGAACCAGTTGTCATACGCGGCGGTGAAACCCTTCGTTCCTTCCGGCACCTTGGCCTTCGCGGCGTTCGTCGCGCTGGCCTGCTGCATCAGGAAGCCATCGCCGTAGTAATCCGGCTTGAAGGTTCCGAAGGCGTACCCGGCCTCGGCGCCGAACTCCACGCCCGCCAGGATGTACTTGGCCCGGAGCGAGAGCTGGTTCTTGTCGTGCTTGCCAGAAGCCATCTGGTGGCTGCTGAAGGCGCGGTAGGCGGTCGTGCCGTCCTTCAGGTCCGCCAGGTACTTGGCATAGCTCAGCGACATGTAGAGGTCGTCGGTGAGCTGATAGCCAGCGCCCAGGTTGAAGGTGGTGTACTTCAGCTCGCGATCATCGTCGTCGATGCTGTCGAACGGCTTGAAGGCGTAGCCCGTCTGGCCGTCCACGGTGACCAGCCCGGGATTCGCGTACGGTTTGATGGTGGCGTAGTCCAGGTCCGCCGTGCTGTTGCCCGGGCTGTACTCGTTGCGAACGTTGGCGCATGGCAGGCCCCCACCCGGGCAGTCGCCCTCCTGGTAGGGGAGGTACTTCTTGTCGTTCATGCGCTTGTCGTTCTCGTAGATGTACTTGACCTTGCCGAACACGTCGATGCCACGGCCGATGTCGAGAACGTAGCGGCCCTTGGCCACGAGGATCTGGGTCTGCTTGTCCTGGAAGGGCTGGTAGGCGCTGCGGTAACCGTGGCCCACGCCCACGTCGCCATCCATGACCGGGTAGCGGTTGTTGAGGGGCTGCGAGTCATCCCCGAAGGCCTGCCAGTTGGTGTTGTAGGTGATGAACGAGTACTCACCCGACAGCTCGAGCGCGCCCGTGCTGAAGACCGGGTTGAAGGTGGCGCCCTTCCAGCCGATGACCGTCTCGGCGAACGGCTCGTCGAAGTCGGTGAACTCGTTGTCCACGTTGACGGTGGCCACCTGCTGGGTCTCACCCGTCCAACCGCCGTAGCCGATGTAGTTGGGGTCACCCCACTGGCCGGAACGATCGTTCGCGGGACCAGGACCGCCGAAGGAGCCGTCGTGCCCCTCGGTGAGGAGCACGTCGGACTCGCGGCGGGACGCCATGACGGACACGTAGTTGGCGCCGATGCTGAACGCCTGCATGTTCAGCGACAGACCGATGTCGAACGGATCGGCGAACGCCACGTCCAGCATCATGGTGTTGTCCGTGAGCCGGCCGCCCGGAATCGGGGAGTAGCGGTCGACGAGCCCCTTGGCCGGGTCCGCGTCCACGTTGGAGTACGAGCGGTAGAACGACCCCTTCACGTCCACCTTGGATGCGAGGTGCAGGCCAGCCTTGAGACCACCCACGCCGTTGCGGTAGCGCGGCATGAGGTCACGGCCGTCATCGGAGTTGAGGTCGGTCGGGTTCACCTCCGAGTCGTTCGTGTACTGGAAGATGGCTCCCAGGTCGAACATGTCGTTGAAGGTGTACTTCGACTGGGCGACGTAGGTGGCGTCCGTGGCGTGGAAGGCGCCGGTGCTGAAGCGCGGGCCGGCCCAGAGGCGCGGCAGCGAGATACCAGCGACATCCCACGTCAGCTTCCGCTCGAGCGCCGAGCCCTGCACGAGCACGCCATAGACGTTGTCCCGGTCGATGTAGCGGATGCGGCCCACGACGAGCGGATCGAACTGACCGAAGTCGTTGGCACCGATGGTCGCGGAGTCGACGAGATAGCCAGGCGTCAGGGTGACGGCCATGCCGCGCAGCTTGATGTACTGGCTGGAACGGTTGTCGAACTCACCGCAGTTACCCGAGGTGCAGTTGTTGTCCGTCTTCCCCCAGCCACCACCGTTGGTCCAGAAGTTCTGGCTGAAGCGACTGTGGATGCGGCCACGAACCTCGACCGCGCTGGACAGCCTGGCGTTGAGCAACAGTTCGAGCTCTGTACCGATACCGTTGTCACCCGCGCTCTCGCCCGGGATGGTGGTGTAGTTGTAGAGCGAGCCCTGCTCACGGGAGCTGCCATACAGCCACTTCGTGTAGGTGGTACCACCAATCTGCAGCTTGGGGGCCTCCTGGGCGAGCGAGGATGCGGCGGGCAGCAGGGTGGCGGCAGCGGTCAGGGCGACTGCGCCCTTCCGCATGGACTTCATCTTCATGGGTGATTCCCCTCTCTTTTGGCCGAACCGGGAAGGGGGACTTCCCGGTCACCGGCGCGGACGGCTCGACACCGCCCGCGCGACCTCCGGCGGAAACTCGAATCAAAGACAGACTACTACTTCTGCTCCTGGGCCGCCGGCGCCTTCACGCCGCCCACCATCGTGAGCGTCGCCGCCTTCTTCGCGGTGCCGTCCTCGGCGCACTCGTAGCTCAGCATATCGTGCTGGGCCTTCACCTCGGAAGCATCGCCCTTGCCCTCGCCCGCGAGCAGGTCCATTACGTGCGGATCACACTCGCCGTCGTTGCCACCACCGAAGCGGTGCTGGCCCTCGTACTCGTTCACCTTGCGGGTCAGCAGATCATTGCCCGCGGGGAAGCCCTCGTTGGACTGCACCAGCACCTGGAAGCGCCACTGCGAGGGGTCCCCCTCAAGGCCCGCCAGGTCGACGGTGGCGTTCACCTTCCGGCCCGAGCCCTTGATGCGGTTGGGAACCAGGACGTTGTCCTTGGCCGCGCCGGCCTTGTTGCCCACCTCGGCCTTCACGCGCGAAGCGCCCTGCGGCGAGATGACGATGACCTTCTCCCAGCCGAACGCGGGGGCGAACTTCACGTTGAGGCCCGGCAGGGAGTCGGTGGAGCCGCTGCCCTCCTTGCCATCCGTGTCGATGAAGATGAAGGCCATCTGCACGGAGAAGCCAGAGCCCGTCTTCCACGCATCCTCCAGGCTGGTGTTGAAGCCCAGGGTGACGTCGGCCTTGGTGCCCTTCTTCTCGAAGGTGAAGTCCGTCAGGTCGAACGAGCCGCGCTTGTACACGGTGTCGGTCGGGTACTTGTAGGTACCGGGACCGTTGTCGTCACCGGTCGGGTCCTTGAAGGACACCTTGTCAGCGGCCAGGGCGGGAGCGCCCAGGAGCGCGGCGGTCAGCGTGAACACGGCGAAACGCGAGGTCTTCATGTTCGACTTCTCCTTGCTGGGAAATGGAGGGGCTGGAAAACGACGGACTAACCCTTGACGCTGCCGGCGGTCAGGCCGGAGACGAGGTACTTCTGGAGGAACAGGAACAGGACGACCACCGGCACCGAGACGATGATGGAGCCCGCGGCGAAGTAGCCCCACTGCTGCGAGAAGCCACCCACGAAGAAGCGCAAGCCCACCGGCGCCGTGTACATCGTCTCCTGGTCCATGAAGGTGGCCGCGAGGATGAACTCGTTCCACGACGTCATGAACGAGAAGAGCGCCGTCACCGCCACCGCCGGCTTGGCCAGCGGCAGGATGATGGTCCAGAAGATCTTCCCCACCGACGCGCCCTCGATGAGCGCGGCCTCCTCCAGGTCCTTCGGAATCGTGTCGAAGTAGCCCTTGAGCATCCACACGCTGAAGGGGATGGAGGTGGTGGCGTAGACGATCATCAGGCCGAAGCGCGAGCTGCCCAGGCCCAGCCACTGCACCAGGATGATGTAGAGGGGGATGAGCATCAGCGTGCCCGGGAACATCTGGGACACGAGGAAGGCCATCATGCCCGCGCGCTGGCCGGCGAACTTGAAGCGGCTGAAGGCATAGGCCGCGGTGCACGCGAGGAACACGCCCACCACCGTGGTGCCCAGCGCGATGACGGCGCTGTTGAACATCCACTGCCCGAAGGGCTGATCCCTCATCACCGAGACGAAGTTGGAGAACGACCACGTCTCCGGCCAGGGCATGACGGCGCGCACCTGGTCCAGGAACGAGGGCTCCTCGGGGATCGTGGCGATCGCCAGGCTCTGCTTACCCGAGAAGGCGATCGTGATGACCCAGAGGATGGGGTAGAGGGTGAAGAGGGTGAAGCCCGTCAGCAGCACGTGCAGCGGCCAGTGGGGCACCCCATCTCGACGCGAGAACATCAGGCGGCCTCCGTGGCGCGCGACATGCGGTTCTGCACCACGCTGTAGAGCAGCAGGATGCCGAAGATGACCGTCGAGTACGCCGCCGCGTACCCGTAGCGGTAGCGCTGGAAGGCGAACTTGTACGCCTGGGTCACGAGGATTTCCGTCGAGTTGCTCGGCTCGCCCTCGGTCACCAGGAAGATGATGTTGAACATGTTGAAGGTCCAGACGACCGACAGGATGACGGCCGGGACCAGCGCGGGCTTGAGCGAGGGCAGTGTAATCGACTTGAACTGCTGCCAGCGAGAGGCCCCATCCACGCGCGCGGCCTCGTAGAGCTCGTTGGGGATGGACGTCAGCGCGCCCAGCGACACCACCATCATGAAGGGGAAGCTCAGCCAGCCGTTGGTGGCGAGCGCCGTGAGGAACGACGTCGTCGGCGTGTCGTACCAGGCGAGCCCCTGTCCACCGAACATCCGGATGACGTGGTTCACCACGCCGAACTGCTGGTGGAACATGCCCTTCCAGATGAGCGCGGTGATGTAGTTGGGCATGGCCCACGGCAGGATGAGCAGCACGCGGTACACCGGCCGCAGCGCCAGCCCCTGCACGTTGAGCATGAGCGCCAGCGCCAGGCCCACCGTCACGCCGATGGTCACGTTGGTGACCGTCCACACCACCGTGAAGAAGAGCGTGTAATAGAAGTTGAGGTAGTTGAAGACGAGCGACCCGTCCTGCGCCCTCCGGGCGATGTTGAAGTCGCCGAGGATCTCCACGTAGTTGCGCAGGCCCACCCAGATGTCCGACAGCGCCTGCCCCGTGTTGTAGAGGTTGGAGTCGGTGAAGGACAGGGTGATGCCGTAGAAGAACGGGAAGAAGACGAGGACCAGCATGCCCACCATCGCCGGGGCGATGTAGAGGTAGGCCGTCCGGTACTCCACCACCGTCTCCACCGTGCGGGCCAGACCGCCCATGCCGATGAAGAGCAGCACGGCCAGGGCCAGCGCGCCCAGCCCACCGAGCGCGCGGCCCGCGCCCGAGCGCAGCTCGGCCACGCGCGCGGACACCACCGCCTCGTTCACCTCACCCGCCGGCGTCACCAGCCCCAGCGGACGGCGGAACTGATCCGCGTCCCAGTTGCCGGGCTGCAGCGCCGGCTCGGCCGCGAGCTGCCGCTCGGCCATCACCGCCTGGGCCCGCTGCGCCATCGCTTGTAGCTGCGAGGCCACGAGCGTCTGCGTCGCATGCACCTCGGAGCCCAACGTGCCCAGCGAATAGGACACGTAGCCACCCAGGCCCGCCGCGAGCAACACCACCGACATGGCGACGAGCAGGCCCTGGCGGCGCACGACGAAGGCCGCGGCACCACACACCGCCAGCGGCACCAGGAAGAAGGCCAGCGTCGCCAGCATGCCCGGCTTCAACGGGGCCGCCAGCGGAGCCGTGGCCAGCTCCACCATGCCCACCACCGAGCCGTCCACCTCCACCGGCGCGCTCAGCAGGCGCCGGCCATCCGGCAGCGCCTCCGTCTCCACCTCCAGCTTGCGCGCGGAGCCTTCCTCCCGGTTGGTCTCCACCGCGGCGCGCAGCCGCTGCCCGCGGTCGTAGAGGGGCTTCTCCTCGCGCGACAGCCGGCGCGGCGCCGCGCGCTCCCCCTGGTCCTCGGGGAAGGTGGAGGCCTCGAGCTGGATGCCCGAGAAGGCAATCACTCGCACCGCGCTGCCCGGCGGAAGCTGCTCCTTCCACGTGGACACCACGGCGCGCACGGCATCCCCCGAGCCCCCCGCGCGCTGGACCAGGTCCTCCAGCGCACGCAGGGACACGAGGGACTGGCGATCCGCGCGCTCGGTGGACATCTTGTCCAGCGCCCCGGCCAGCAGGCCGTGGGCGATCGCCAGGGACAGACCGAGCGCGAGGGAGAGCCCCACGAACACCCGCCCGCGGTGGGGAGCACCAGGGCCCGACGAGCCGCCCGAGGGACGGCCCCCGGTACTGTGGAGGGCTTGGGTGTGACCGCGCTCGCCGAGCGCGTGGGCGGCGACGTCATTCTGCTCATCGCCGGTTCGCTGTGGGGCCATATTGCTCACTCGCTCCTCACTTCTTGCGCAGGCCGGCCACGTCCTTGGCCACGGCCTTCTGGGCTACGTCGAGGGCGGCCTTGGGCGTGGCGGCCTTCTTGAGGATGGAGTTCATCGCCGAGGTGGCCGGCGACCAGACCATCGTCATCTCCGGCACGTTGGGCATCGGCACCGCCGTGTCGACCTGGTCGCGGAACGCCTTGAGCTGCGGGTCCGCCTGCACCTTCGGATCGGAATACACCGCCAGGTTGGCGGGGCTCTGACGGCCCTCCAGCGCGAGCACCTTGGCGGCCTCGTCGCTGGTGAGGAACTTCGCCACCTCGAACGCCGCGTCCGTGTTCTTCGACGGAGCGGAGATGTACACGCCCTCCACCGTCATCCACGGGCGCATCGGCTTGCCACCGGCCTCGTCCAGCGTGGGCAGCGGCGCCAGGCCGTAGTCCACGCCCTTGGCGATCTCCCCCAGGAACCAGGGGCCGGAGAACACCATGGCCGCCTTGCCCTCGTTGAAGAGCGAGGTGATGAGCGCCGAGGAGGGCTCGGCCGGGAGGATGCCGTCCTTCTCCACCCACTTCATCACCTGCTCCACCGACTTCACGTTCTGCGGCGAGTTGAGGGTGGGCGTGGTGCCCGGGCCGAACACGCCGCCGCCGAAGCCGTTCATCAGGGCCGCGTGGAAGTAGAAGTCACCGTAGGAGTACGCCAGACCGAAGCGGCCCGCCTTCTTGTCGGTGAGCTTCTTGGCGATCGTCACCAGCTCGCCGCTCGTCTTGGGCGGGGTGGGCACGAGCTTCTTGTTGTAGATGAGCGTGATGACCTTGTAGTTCAGCGGCAGGCCGTACACGGTGCCGCGGTAGGTCATCGCCTCCATCGTGGTGGGGATGAAGCGCTTGCGAAGCGCGTCATCCACGAAGAAGTCGATGGGCGCCACCGTGTTGCCCGCTTCGATCCATCCACCCAGGCGGTCCTGGGCGAAGATGAAGATGTCCGGGCCCTTGCCGCGCGGCACGGTGGCGGAGATCTTGTCCGCGTAGGCGTCATACGGCACCGCCAGCGTCGTCACCTTGATGCCCTTGGAGGCATTGGCGGCGTTGAACTGGGCGATCACCTTCTCCAGCGCCGTCTTCTCCTCGGCGCGGTAGGCGTGCCACAGGACGATCTCCTTCGTCTCGGCGGCGGCGGCGGGCCTTGCAATCAGGCCGAGCGCGCACAGGCACACGGCCGCGATCATCAGTCGCAGGTTCTTCATGTCGTGGTGCTCCTCTGGAGGGGACTCGACTAGGCGGACAGACGTTGTTCGGTTTCAGCGTCGAACAGGTGCAGCGACTCCAGCTCGACCACCACCTGCATCTTCGCGCCCGTCTCGGGCGTGTGCTGGGGCGGCAACCGGAAGACGATGAAGTTCTCGGCGAGGCGGGAGTGGACGATGACCTCGTTGCCGAGCGGCTCGACGAGATCCACCTTCACCTCCAGCGGCGCCGTCTCGCCGCGGGCGGTAGCCGACGGCGCGATGATGTTGTCAGGACGGATGCCGACCTTCAACTTGCGGCCCCCCTTGCCCGCCGTCACCGGGCGCAGGCTCTGGGGTACCGGAATCTTGAAGCCCTCGCCCTCGAGCGCCTCGCCATTGGCCGAGAGCGTGGCGGTGGTGAAGCTCATGGGCGGAGAGCCGATGAACTGGGCCACGAAGACGTTGGCCGGGCGCTCGTACACCTCCAGCGGGGTGCCGAGCTGCTGCAGCTTGCCCTCCTTCATCACCGCGATGCGGTGGCCCATCGTCATGGCCTCGATCTGGTCGTGCGTCACGTAGACCGAGGTGACCCCTAGACGCTGCTGGAGCTTCTTGATCTCCGAGCGCATCTGCACGCGCAGCTTGGCGTCGAGGTTGGACAGAGGCTCGTCGAAGAGGAACACCGCCGGCTTGCGCACGATGGCGCGGCCGAGCGCCACGCGCTGGCGCTGACCACCGGAGAGCTGCTTCGGCTTGCGGTCCAGCAGGTGCGTGATGCCGAGAATCTCGGCGGCATCGTTCACCAGCTTGTCCATCTCCGGCTTGGGCGTCTTGCGGATCTTCAGACCGAACTCGAGGTTCTCCCGGATGGTCATATGCGGGTAGAGCGCATAGTTCTGGAAGACCATCGCGACGTCGCGATCCTTGGGCGGCAGCTCGTTCACCACGCGGTCGCCAATGGACAGGCTCCCGCCGGTGATCTCCTCGAGGCCGGCGATCATCCGCAGCGCCGTGGACTTGCCACAGCCCGACGGGCCCACCAGCACCATGAACTCATGGTCACGGATATCGAGGTTCAATCCCTCGATGACCGAGACTTCGCCATACCGCTTGGCCACATTCTTGAAAACCACACCGGCCATTCAGGCTCTCCCCACCACGCGGGCACACCCCGGCTCATCCGGGTGCCTGTTTGCAGTTGACTGCGTTCTCATCTAACGAGTCCGTCCCAGGATGCGGACGGACAGGGGCTCGACGGTCACTTCTACCGTGGGACCGGCCTTCAGGGGTCCTCCATCGAGCAGGTCTTCCGCGTCCGCACCGCTCCAGGCCTCGGGCCAGGGAAACGACACGGCCGCCTTCTTGTCACCGCGGTTCACCGCTACCACGACCGCATCACCCGACTCCGGCTCGTGCCGGAGGAAGGTGTAGACGTCGCCCTCCGTGGAGAGCCCCTTGTGCGTACCACGCGCGAGCGCCGGGTGTGCACGGCGAATGGCGATGAGCTTTTGATAGAACTGGCGGAGAGATTCGTCGCGCGGCAGGCCCGCGCCGGGCTGCACCGCGCGCTCGCCCCAGGGCATGTCGCTCCGGTTGGCCGGCCAGTCCCCTCCGGCGCGGCCCACCTCCTCGCCGTAATAGATGACGGGCATGCCGGAGGTGGTGAGCTGCAGCGCCGCCGCGAGCCGGAAGCGCGCCTTGTCGCCCCCCAGCTGGAAGAGCGCGCCGGGCACGTCGTGCGAGGACAGGAAGTGAGACAGCAGGTAGCCCTTGCGCACCTTGCCGCGCGAGCGGAGGTAGGCATCGAAGGCCACGGTGCGCCCGCGGCCCTGCACCCACGCGAGCGCGCTGCCCTGGAAGCCGAAGTCGAAGCCGGCGTCCATCTCGTCGTTGACGAACCACGGGTCGAGCGACTCGCGGTCCCCGCCCCACACCTCGCCAATGAGGAAGAAGTCCTGGCCCAGCTCCGCGCGCGTGCGGCGGCGATGCTCCTGCCAGAAGGGGTGGTCGACGTGCTTCACCGTGTCCAGCCGGAAACCGTCCACTCCTGAACGCTTGCCCCAGGACAGCTGCGCGTCGAGCAGGTACTTCGCCACCTCGGGCCGCTCCGTCTTGAAGTCCGGCAGGCCGGACACGCAGGTGGTCAGGTCATCCTGCCCGCAGGTGCCCTTCTCCTCGGAGCGCAGCCAGTCGCGCGTCTCGGGTGCCGTCACGTAGCGCGAGTTGTAGCCCGGGTGGTTGTAGACCACGTCCAGCAGCACGCGGATGCCCCGCTGGTGACACGCCTCCACCAGCGCCTTCAGCTCCTGCTCGCCGCCGAAGCGCGGGTCGAGCTGATGGAAGTCATCCGCCCAGTAGCCGTGGTAGCCCCAGTCGGGGAAGCCGGCGCCGGTGACGAAGCCGTCGATGTTCTTCACCACCGGGGTGATCCAGATGGCCGTCACGCCCAGCGAGGACAGCTCGTCGAGCTGCTCGCGCAGGCCCTTGAAGTCCCCCCCGTGGAACGCGCCGGGGGCCTTCTTGTCCACCTTGAGGTCATTGGCCGGGTCGCCATTGGCGAAGCGGTCCAGCACGACGAAGTAGAGCACCTCGTCGGACCAACGGCGCGCGGGAGCCGCCGTCGCGGGCGCCGGAGCCTCCGTGACGACGGGGGCGGGCGCCGGAGCGGACGCGGGCGTGCCGACCTCCGAGGTTGCGCTCCCAGCGGGCGGTTGCGAATGAACGCAGCCGGTGAACGCCAAGGGAAAAAGCAACAGGGAAATCGCAGCGGGGTGACGAATGTTCGCGCGTCTGGCCGGGGGGCGACGAGGCGACGAATCAACCATTGGGCGGGACTTTTCCACACCCGCTCTAGAAAGTGAACCCTGCCACTTCGTGTGTCAACGAACGGCAGTGAATCCAGGAGGTTGAAGTGTCGCTTTCACGTCCCGCGCGCAGCGCGTACACACCCCGTCAAGTCACGTTCGAGGCATTCAAAGCTTGACACGCCGCGCTAGCGCACCGTGTCAAAGCCTCACATCCGTCAGGGAAGGGTATTCGCCCTGTCCGGCACGTCATGGGGGTCGGCCTTGCCCACGTCCTCCACGACGGTGATTTCGCGAGCGACCATCTCCATGTCGTTGCTGGCGAACGAGGCGCGCACGGTGGAGCCGGGTGCGAGGAACTCGCGGCCAATCAACTTGCCGTCCTGGTAGTAGCGCGTCTGCGGGGTGATGCGCAGGTAGCGCGTCTTGCCCCACTTGTCCTCGATGACGAGCACGTCCGAGTACTCGGCGGCGACAGTGCCCTTCATCGTGAAGCCCCGCTCGAGCGAGGAAGGGTTCTTCGCGATGGTGCCCTCGCTACCCGAGGTCCCGCGCATGGCCACCGTGCCATCCGTCCGGCAACCCGCGAGCACCACCGCCCCCAACACCGCGCCCCAGATGACACCCCGCATGCTCGCTCCCCCATGGGACGCGCGGACGCCGCGCCCCACGATGGGTCAAGTTGGGATGAGGGCCCGGGGGCCGCAAGCAGCACCTCGGGACAATGCTGGTTGCCCGGCCCCCCCGGTCAGACGCCGAGACGGGCGAGCAGGGCCCCGGAGCTCTCGCGCTCCAGCAGCAGCAGCACCTGGCCGGACACCGCGGGCGCCCCCACCGCCGAGAAGCGCGTCTCCATCACCACCACGCGGCTGTTGCCCTCGGGCTCCGGCATGGCGCCCGCCACCACCGCGTCCGCCGTGCCCCGCACCAGCGTCGGCACCGTCGGCAGCAACCGCCAGCCCGTCAGCGTGCCGATGGCCGACAGGCACGCGCTCGCCACGATGTTGGCCGTCTCCGACAGCGCGCTCTCCCGCTCCTCCAGCGGCGCGTCCCGGCGCCGCAGCAGCAGCGACTCCAGCGACTCGCTGTCCTCCGCGGGCAGCACCAGCAACAGCACGCCCCGGAGTTGCCCCTCCATGCCCAGCTTCGCCGCCACCACGGAGGCCTTGCCTCCGCCCAGCAGCTCCGCCACCTCCGAGGTCTCCGCCAGCATCGCGCGAGGCACGGACAGGTTCACCGTGCGGCCGCCCACCAGCCGCGCGAGCGCGTTCACCGCGTGCCCACAACCGATGTTGGCCACCTCACGGAGGGCGTCCAGCTGAATGTCGCTCGGTTGGGGGCTCACGCGGACAGTAACCTCGGCACGTCCAGGATGAACACCGGGCGGCCACTTCCCAGGATGGTCACTCCCGAGAGGCCCGGCAGCAAGTCCAGGGGCCGGGACAACGGCTTGAGCACCGCCTCCTCCTGCCCCACCAGTCTGTCGACCGCGAGAGCGACCCGTCCCGCGTCTCCTTCCATCACCACGAACGGCCGCACGCCCTTGCGCGGCGGGGCGTCGACGCCCACCAGCGCATCCAGCCCGTACACCGGCAGCAGCCCGTGGCCGTGGGGCAGCATCGGCGTCTCCCGGCTGCGCTCGAGCTTCTCGCCGTCCGCCTCCGTCGCCCCCACCACCTTGGCGATGGGCAGGCCGAACACCTCGTCGCCCACCGCCACCAGCAGCAGGTGCACCACCGCCACCGTCAGCGGCAGCCGCAGCGTGAAGCGCGTGCCGCGGCCCAGCTCGCTCTCGATCTCCAGCGTCCCGCCCACGTTCTCCACCACCCGCTTCACCGCGTCCATGCCCACGCCGCGGCCCGAGATTTCCGAGACGTCCTTCGCGGTGGACACGCCCGGCAGGCACGCGAGCAGGAAGGCCTCGCGGTCCGTCATCCGCGCCGCCGCCTCCGCGCTGATGGCGCCGCGAGCCACCGCCGCCGCCTTCAGCTTGGCCGCGTTCATGCCGCGGCCGTCGTCCTCCATCTCCACCACCACCCGGTCGCGCGCGCGCCGCACGGACACCAGCACGCGCCCGCGCGCGCCCTTGCCCGCCGCCACCCGCTCCTCCGACGACTCCAGGCCGTGGTCGATGCAGTTGCGCAGCAGGTGCAGCAGCGGGTCCGCCAGCTCGTCGAGGATGGCCCGGTCCAGCTCGATCTCCGCGCCGGTGATGACCAGGTCGACCTCGCGCTCCTTGCGCCGCGCGATGTCGCGCGCCGCGCGGGGCAGCCGGTCCGTGATGAGCGACAGCGGCGTCATGCGCGCGCTCATCACCTTGTCGTGCAGGTCCTTCACCAGCGTCTGCAGCCGGTAGACGCCCTCTTCAATGGGCGGGCGCGAGTTCTCCGGCAGCACCTTGCCCAGCTCGCGCAGGCGCGCGGTGGCCAGCAGCAGCTCGCCCACCGTGTCCAGGAAGTAGTCCAGCAGCTCCGTGCGCACGCGCACCGTGCGCGTCGCCGAGTCCCCTCCCACCGCCCGGGCGGACTCCGCCAGCGACTGCGCCGCCTGCGAGACGGGCACGGGCGGTGGCGCGGCGACCGCGGGCGCCAGCGAGACGAGCTCCACCTCCGCCACGTTGCGCAGCGCCTTGCGGATGCCCTCCTCGCCCTCGGCCGTCTCCAGCTCGAGTTGGATGTTCCCATCCGGGATGCGGCCGGCCTTGAGGTCCTCCAGCGCGGGAAACAGGTCGTGCAGCGTGCCCAGGCCCGTGAGCCGCTTGTGCACCAGGAAGGCCCGCACCCCCGGCGTCTGGCAGGTGGGCGCGATGCGCAACCGCACCGCCCAGCGCTTCATCGTCTTCGGAGGGGCCTCGGGCTTCGCCTCCCCCTCCATCGTGAAGGGGGTCACCACCGCCATGGACACCGAGGCGGCCAGCTGGGCCGTCGCGGCCACCGGAGCCTCGGGAGCGGGCGTGGCGACGGGAGCGGCCTCGGCGGTGACACCGGGCGCGCTCGGGGCGCGCGCGGCGACCGGAGCGGGCACGGCGGCGGCCACGGGGGTCGCGACCGGAGCGGCGGGCGCGGCGGCCGGAGCGGGCGCGGCGGCCACGGGGGTCGCGACCGGAGCGGGCGCGGCACTGGTGACGGAGGTCCGGCCCAGCACCCGCGTAGCGCCGGGCGCTCGGCCCGTGAGCGTGCTCACCCGCTCGGCCAGCTGGCCCAGCAGCGCCGAGGCGTCATCCGGCGGCTTGTTGTCCGCCACGGAGCGCACCTGGGCCAGCATGATGTCGGTGGCCGACAGGAGCAGGTCCACCAGGGTGCGCTCCAGCCTGCTCGGGTCCTGGCGGATGGCGTCCACCAGGTCCTCCACCCGGTGGGCCAGCACGGCGATGGCCTCGAAGCCCATCGAGGACGCCATCCCCTTGACCGAGTGGGCGTGGCGGAACATGGAGTCCACCACGGCGGGTGCTCCCTCGCGCTCCAATTGCACGAGGTCCCGCCCCAACCCTTCCAGGTGCTCGCTAGCCTCGGTGAGGAACAGGCCGAGGTAGCGGGACATGTCCATCGTCATGTCCGGCCTCGGAGGCGCACGACGGTCATCCGCACGCCAGCAACGGGACGGGGCCTCAGCCCTCGCCCAGTACCTTCTTGACGACCGCCAGCACGTCCTCCGCTCGGAACGGCTTGACGATGAAGTCCGAGGCTCCCGCCTCGATGGCCTCCATCACCAGGCTCTCCTGTCCCAGCGCCGAGCACATGATGACCACCGCGTTGGCGTCGTACTTGATGATCTCCCGCGTGGCCTCGATGCCGCTCTTGAACGGCATGACGATGTCCATCGTCGTCAGATCCGGCTTCAACTCCTTGTACTTCTCCACGGCCTCCAGTCCGTTGGCCGCCTCGCCGACGACCTCGAAGCCGCCGGACGCGAAGATGTCCTTGATCATGTTGCGCATGAAGATGGCATCGTCGACGACCAGCACCCGCTTAGCCATTTGAAGCTCCGCCTCCGCTCAAGGCCCCGAGAGGGCCGCGGACACTACCATCCGCCCATTTCAGGCGGCTACTCACTTCTGTTGAGCCGCGGTGAAGAGTCCAACCACCGCGGAATCCAGCCCCTCTGGATCCAACACCGTCACAGCCAATCCCCTCAACCTCGCCACCCCTCGTACCGCGGGTACCGCCTTGCCCGGCGCCGTGCTCACCCGCTCCACCGCCTCGATCCCATCCACGTCCGTCACCAGCAGGCCCAGATCCCTCCGGCCCCGGTCCAGCAGCACCACCCGGCCCGGCGGGGTGGGCCCATCCGGCAGCCCCAGCAACTGGCGCAGCTCCACCACCGTCACCACCCGTCCCCGCAGGTTCATCACCCCCGTCACCGCCGCCGGCGCCCGAGGAACCCGGGTGAAGCGTTCCGGAGGCACCACCACCTCCTTCACCGCCGCCAGCGGCAGGCCGTAGCGCTCCTTCTCCACCCGGATGATGACGTGCCGCACGCAGACGACTTTCTATCAGCAGGGCTCGGGTTCTGGGAAATCCGCGAGAGCAGACAACCGAACAACCCGTGTCCCGACCCACCCTGGAGGGAGGGGGAGGGCGGGAGCCGGCCGGGTGCTCAGGCGTTCAGCCGGAAGCTGCGCACCACGCTCTGCAGCTCGATGGAGAGGTTGGTCAGCTCGCTGGCCAGCGACGTCATCCGCACCATCGCGTCCGTCTGCTCCTGGATGACGGCCTGGATGGCCTCCGTGGAGGCCGAGTTGTTCCGGGCCACCAGCGAAATCTCCTCCGTGGCCTTCACCATCTCCTCGCTGCCCTTGAGCTGCTCGCGGGCGCTGTCGGAGATGAGGTGCACCTTCTCGGCCACCTTGCGCACGGTGTCCGTGATGGCGCCCATGGAGCGCACGATGCCGGTCAGGTCCTCGCGGCCCTCCGCCAGCTCCTCGATGCCCTCCTTCATCGCGCTCACCACCGCCGTGGACTGGCCGGAGATGTCGCGCGCCAGCCGCGAAATCTGTTCCGCCGAGCGGCCCGCGCTCTCGGCCAGCTTGCGCACCTCGTCCGCCACCACCGCGAAGCCCCGGCCGTACTCGCCCGCCCGCGCCGCCTCGATGGTCGCGTTGAGCGCCAGCAGGTTCGTCTGCTGCGCCACCTGGGTGATGGCATCGACGATCTTCGAGATCTCCTGCGTCTTCTCGCCGAAGGCGAACACCTGCTGGCTCGCCGCCTCGATGCGATTGAAGACCTTCTTCACCTTCTCGCCCGCCAGCAGCGCCGCCTTGCTGCCGTTCTCCGCCGCGCTGCTCGTCTCCGCCGCCGTGCGCGCCGCGTCCTCCGCGCTCGCCGCCGTGCGCTGGATGCTGCCCGCCATCTCCGTAATCACCTTCGACGTCCGGCCCACCAGCTGCGACTGCGTCTCCGCGCCCTGGGCGATCTTGTCCATCGACAAGCCCACCTCCTCGTTGGTCGCGTTGACGTTCTCCGCCGAGCCCTGCAGATCCTTCGCCGTGTCCGCCACGCTCTTGGCGGTGTCCTGGATCTTCCCCACCAGTTCGCGCAGGTTCTCCTGCATCTTGCTGATCGCCAGCGCCAGCTCGTCGATCTCGTCACGCCGCAGCGCGCGCGGAGGCTCGACCACCAGCGGCTTGGACAGGTCCCCCTGCGAAATCTCGAACGCCGAGCGCGACAGCACCCGCACGCGCGTCACTCGCGCCAGGTAGCGCGGCAGCATCAGCGAGAGCCCCAGCGTCAGGCTCAGCGCCATCCCGATGCGCCACCAGAAGCCCAGCAACGTCTCCGAGATGAGCAGGGCCGCGGTCAGCACGCACCCCAGCATCACGTAGCCGGTGAGGATCTTCAGCTGCAGGGAGACTTCGTGGCCCCCCATGTCGCTCTGTTCCACGGAACGCAGCAGACGCTGCACCGGAACGCGGCGGGGAGAGAGGCCGGGGGAGGAATCGTCGCGGAGAGGGCGGCGCACGGTTTCGCTTTTCGGGAGACGGCGAAGCAGGGTGTGGGTTTAGCCCTACCGTCTGGAACGGTCAATCCGCCCACCTCCTCGGAAGTGGTCGTAGCCAGCGGGCAAGCGCAAGGTCCGGCCCATCGCGTCATGTATGTGTCCCGGTTGACCCGGGGTGAGCCGGCCAATGCACGTGACGGGCTCCTCCGCTCTCAGGCACGCACGCTCGAAGGCGGCGGTGCGCTCCGCTGGCACCGCGAGTAGCAGCTCGTAGTCCTCGCCTCCCGCCAGCGCGCCCTCCACCCCAAGGGAAGCACGCACCGCACGGGAGACGGGCAGGCGTTCGAGCTCCAGCTGCGCTCCCACGCCCGAGGCCATGCACAGGTGCCCGAGGTCCTGCGCCAGTCCATCGGAGAGATCCAGCCCCGCCGTGGCGAACCGTGCCGCGAGCCGGCCCAGCTCCACCCTCGGCTTTGGGCGCTTCTGGCGCAGGATCGCCGCGGAACGTCGCTGGCCCGAGAGGAGTTGCTGCAGGCCCAGCCTCGCTTCACCCAGCGTGCCCGAGACGTAGAGCGCGTCTCCCGGACGCCCTCCGGCCCGTGTGATCGGCGCCGTTCCTGGCGGGAGCTCTCCCGCCGCCGTGACCGTGATGGAGAGCTCGCGCGCCGAGGTGAAGTTGCCTCCGATCAGCGCGATTCCGTGCTCTCGCGCCAGCGCGCTCATTCCCCTCGCCAGGCCCAGGAGCTCGCGCCTCGGGAAGTCTCGGGGCAGCGCCAGCGCGCAGACGAACCAGCGCGGTATTGCTCCCATCGACGCCAGGTCCGACAGGTTCACCGCCAACGCCTTGTGGCCGATGTCCTCCGACGTGAACCAGTCCCTCTTGAAGTGCACGTCCTCCACCACCGCGTCCGTGGTGATGCACTGCGCTCCCTTCGAAGGTGTCAGGACCGCGCAGTCGTCTCCCGGTCCCACCGGTACTCGCGCCCTCGGGAACCGCGACAGGAAGAGATCGATGAGGGTGAATTCGCCCGCTGCCTTCGACTTCGGCTTCTCGCTCACGCTCCCCAGGGTAGACCCTCACCCCAGCCCTCTCCCAGAGGGAGAGGGGGCATACGCGGATCCAACTCGGGGTTCTCGATACCCTCACCCCGTCCCTCTCCCGAAGGGAGAGGGGTGTTTGGGTGGGTCAGAAACGCTCGGGTTCCGTGTCCACCGGCGGTGGGATGTATGCCGGCCCCTGTCCCGACAACGGCGGCTCCTGCGGCATCACCACCCGGAAGCATGAGCCCCGGCCTACCTCGCTCGTCACCGACACCTGCCCCCCGTGCCCCTCCACGTAGCTCTTCACGATCGCCAGCCCCAACCCCGCTCCCCCGTACTCCCGCGTCGGGCTGTCATCCACCTGGTAGAAGCTCTGGAAGATTCGATCCCGTTGGTCCGCCGGGATTCCCACCCCCGTGTCCTCCACCTCGATGTGGTAGCCCGACGCCCCCAGCTCCGCCTGCGGCCCCAGCTCCGACAGCCTCACGTCCACCCGCCCCCCCGTCGGCGTGAACTTCACCGCGTTGGCCAGCAGGTTCACCACCACCTGTCTCAGCTTCTCCCGGTCCGCCACCACCCGCGCCTGCACCACCGGCGGCATCTCCGCCTTCAGCACCAGCCCCTTGCGCTGCGCCTGCGGCGCCACGCTCGTCAGCGCGCTCTCCACCAGCTCCTGCACGTCCACCCACTCGAAGGCCAGCCGCACCTTGCCCGCTTCGATCTGGCTCATGTCCAGGATGGACGAGATGAGCTTCAGCAGCGTGTTCCCCTTGTCGATGATGGTCCGCACGAACTGCGTCTGCTCCGCGTTCAGCCCCCCCACCAGACCCTCGGACAGCATCTCCGAGTAGCCGATGATCGACGCCAGCGGCGTGCGCAGCTCGTGGCTCACCGTCCCCAGGAAGCTCGACTTGATGCGGTCCGCCTCCTTCAGCCGCTGGTTGAGCCGCAGCAACTGCGCGTTCTGCGTCTCCAGCTCCCGCTGCGTCTCCAGCATCGCCTCCAGGTGCAGCTGCCCCGTCAGGTAGGCCTTCTGCCCGGCCGCCAGCAGCGCCGCCATCACCTGGGCGAAGTTCACCACCATCCTCGACACCTTGTGCTCGGACATGCGCCGCACGTGCGTCACCAGCTCGCTCGCTCGCGCCAGGTCCACCCCCACCACCTCCGCCAGCGAGGCGGGCAGCTCCTTCAGCTCCTCGGGTGCGAAGGGTCCGAAGAGCACGCGCCCCAGCACGTCCCCCTCCCACACCACCGGCATCATCACGTAGCGCAGCCCCGTGAAGCACGGCTGGGAGAGCACCTCTCCCCCCAGGAGGGCCGGCCCCGGCAGCACCTGCGCCCCCTGCACCGGCGTCAGCGGCCCCTCCGTCATGCGCGACACCTGGGCGTTACACCGTGAGCGGCCCTCGCCACTCGCGGTGACGAAGCCGCAGAAATCCCCGTTGCTCCCCTTCGCGTCCGCCAGCGTGCGGCCCTGCGCATCCAGCACCCGGATGCCCACCCGGTACAGCTCCCCGAGGCTGTCCACCACGTCCCCGAAGGTGCCCGGATCCAACATGTCCACCAGCGACAGCTTGCGCTGGAGCACCGATCCGACGTGCTCGCCCGGTTTGTCGGTGCTCATCGCGTCTTCCCTCCCGACGGCGGATAGACCGGCTCGAGCGCCGTTCCCGTCAGGTCCATCTGCTGGAAGATGTGCGTGAGGAACTCCTTCTCCGTCAGGCCGATGTTGCGCGCCAGCCGCGTGCGCTCGTCCAGATTGCGCCAGGCCACCTGCAGCAGCGCGTGCAACGTCTCCATCACTCCCTCGCCGCGCAGGGCCACCGCCCCCACCACCGGCTCGGAGCCGCGCTTGCGCGCCGCCTCCAGCTCCTCGTCGGTCTGGGCGTCCGGCAGATCGCGCTTGTTGAACTGGATGACCACTGGCACCTGTGAGGCGTCCAGGCCGTTCTCCCTCATGTTCGCCCGGAGCATCCGCCAGTAGGCGTTGTTCTCCGCGGAGGCGCTGCGGCGGCTGTCGGCGATGAACGCCACCGCATCCGCGTTCTGCAGCACCACCCGCCGGGTGGCGTCATGCACCACCTGCCCGGGCACGGTGAAGAGCTTGAGCTTCACCTTGAAGCCCGAGCTGCTGGTGAAGAAGACCGGAAGAAGATCGAAGAAGAGCGTACGATCCTCGTGCGTCTCCACGCTCAGCAACCGGCCGCGTGCCTCCGGCCGGGCCCGTGCGTGGATGGCGCGCAGGTTCGTCGTCTTCCCACTCAGCCCAGGGCCGTAGTAGACGATCTTCAATGTGAGTTCGCGCTGGGCGTGGTTGAGTTGCACGTGCGGAGCTCAGGCTGCCGAGAGGGAGGGGGAAGGTTCGGCCAACCCGCTCCAGGCGGACGGTTTTTTATAGTGAAAGGTGTTCATCATTGAAAGCCGCCCCCCGCTTTAACCTGTGTGGGAGCCCGGAAGAGGCGGGAGCGGGCGGCCTTGGAATGCCGGACCCGCGTGAGCAGTTTGTCAGAGTCCGGCTCCCTCCCACACCGTGGGGGGAAATGTACGCCGAACCCAGCGCGTGCATGGGCACTAGGGAAACGGTTAGGATCTGTAGCGCAATGGAGGAGCAAGGCATGACGATGAAGCGGGTGGACCCGGGCGTGGAGGTGGGTGCGATGCCAGTGCCGGACATGGCCAACCTGCCCAACGACCTGGCGCCGGCGGTGAAGTTCTCCTCGCCGACCGACGAGGACATGGCGTCCGTGGCCGCCCTGAGGGCCAACTCGGATCCCTGGAAGAGCCGGGGTGAAACCCTGGAGGACAGCCTCAAGTCCCTGACGGCCCTGCGCCCCTTCGTGCATGTGGCCAAGGTACAGAATCAGGTGGTCGGCTACGTCACCATCGAGCGGGATGGCCCCGTTCCGGGCGCGGCCTACATGCGCAACATCGTCGTCAAGCCGGAGCTGCGTCGCCGCGGCGTCGGCATGGCGGTGCTCAACCACGCCCTCCAGACGGCGCGGGACATGTACCGCAAGACGATCGCCCTGCGCGTGGACCCGGCCAACGCCCCCGCGGTGAGCTTCTACCGCAACGCGGGCTTCACCACCGTGGCCACCGTGGTGTCCAAGAAGTCCGGCAAGCTCCGCCTCCTGATGTCGCGCGAGCTCTGAGCCCAGGCCGGAGGGTGCGGTCTCGTCCTCCTGGACCGACACTCCCCCGCCGACGCCCGGTCAGGACCCTCCCCGAGGGCCCTCGCCGGGCGTCTTCCTTTCCGGCCCCCCTCCTTCCATGACGCAATGCATCATCTCCTGAGGGTGCGCCTCTTTCAGCACCTTTCCAGGATTCATGGCAAATCCCAGCTATGCTGCAGCCCCGCTCCCGGAGGCGGCGCGCCCCGGGACTCAGGAAGGCTGGGGCCGAGCATGAAGACGATCGCGGAGTTGCTGCGCCACCTGGCCCGCCCGGGCGTGCTGGAGCTCGCGCTCATCAGTGGGCGCACCCCCCTGGTGAAGATGGGCGGCGGCTTCGAGGTGGTGGATGACGGCATCCTCACCACGGAGGGGCTGAACACGGCGCTCCAGGTGCTGGTGGGAGAGAGCCGCGCGGCCAGTATCTCCGAGAAGCCCAGCCAGTGGGCCTTGCGCATCGAGGGTCTGGGTCCCGTCGTCGTCGGCGCGCTGCGTCGCGGCGACGTGCTCAACGTGCGCGTCGTGCGCAACGAGCAGCAGGCGGCCGGGGCGCCCACACCCCCGCCCACCCCTCGCAGCACCGCGTCCACCCCGGCCGCGCCCTCCAGCCCCCCGGCTCCGGCACCTGCCTCGCCGCGCCCCGGTCCGGCGGCCGCTCCACCGGCCACACCCGCCGCCTCTCGCCCGGCCCCCTCGACGGGCGGCCTGTCCACCCGGTCCCCCCGGAGCTCCGGGGTGCAGATCCTCCCGCCGAAGGGCGAGACACCCGAGCCCCCGCCGGAGCCCCAACCGCCGCCTCCCGCCGAGCCCGCGGTCGAGGCGCCTCCCTCGGGGCCGCGCATCGTCGTGCGGCCAGGGTCCGCGCGCGACCTGTCGATGCTGCTGGAGGACGCGCGAACGGTGGGCGCGAGCGATCTGCACGTCGTGGCGGGCCGCCCTCCCCTCTTCCGCATCGTCGGCGAGCTGCTGGCCCACGGCGAGCCCATGCCCCCCGAGGCCGTGGAGACGCTGCTGCTGCCACACGTGCCGGCGCGGCTGCGCCCCGTGCTCGACCGGGACGGGAGCTGTGATTTCTCGCTCGACCTGCGCCACGCCGGCCGCTTCCGCGTCAACGTCTGCCGCCAGCGCACCGGCTACAAGGGCACCTTCCGCCTCATCCCCCGCGAGGTTCCCACCCTCGAGTCGCTCGGCCTGCCCGCGGACATCGCCAAGGCCACCCACCACCACCAGGGCCTCATCGTCGTCACCGGCCCCTCGGGCCACGGCAAGACGAGCACGCTGGCGGCCATCGTGGACATCATCAACCGCGAGACGACGCACCACGTGCTCACCGTGGAGGACCCGGTGGAGTACCTCCACCCGCGCAAGAAGGCGCTGCTGAGCCAGCGCGAGGTGGGCACCCATACGAAGACCTTCGCCAGCGCCCTCAAGGGCAGCCTGCGCGAGGATCCGGACGTCATCCTGGTGGGCGAGCTGCGCGACACCGAGACGGTGCGCATGGCGCTGGCCGCCAGCGAGACGGGCCACCTGCTCATCAGCACGATGAACACGCCCAGCGCGGCGAAGACGATCGACCGGCTCATCGACCTCTTCCCTCCCGGGGACCAGGCCCAGGTGCGCATGACGCTCGCCAGCAGCCTGCGCCTCATCGTCAGCCAGCGGCTGCTGCCGAGCGCGGACGGCCAGTCCCTGGTGGCCGCCGCCGAGCTGCTCCCCGGCTCCGTGGCCCTGGGCAACCTCATCCGCGACGGCAAGACGTACCAGATTCCCTCCCTGCAGCAGCGCGGCAAGGGGCTCGGCATCGTGCGCTTCGACGACTCGCTGGCCGACCTGGTGCGCGCCGGGAAGACGACGCTGGAGATAGCGAGGAGCTACGCCGAGAGCCCGGACGAGGTGGAGGCCATGGTGACGGGCAAGCGGCCCGGCGCGCCTCCCGAGCCCCCGCCCCCGGGTGACGGCGCCCGGCTGCTGTCCAAGATGGGCAACCTCCTCAACCGCAAGGGGGCCACCCCGTGAGCACCACGCCCCGCATCTCCGCCCTCTTCGACAAGCTCCTCGAGCACAAGGGGAGCGACCTCCACCTGGGCATCGGCCACCCGCCGCTGGGCCGCATCCGGGGCGAGCTCACGCCCCTGCGCGAGCAGCTCCTCACCCAGGCCGAGCTGGAGGAGATGCTCTTCGAGCTCACCTCCCCCGAGCAGAAGCGGCACATCACCGAGGAGTTGGACCTCGACTTCGCCTACGGCTACGGGACCAAGGCACGCTTCCGCGCCAACTACTTCTACAAGACGACGGGCCTGGCGGCCGTCTTCCGCACCATTCCCAGCAAGGTGCTGTCGCTGACGGAGCTCAACACCCCCGAGGTGGTGCGCAAGCTGGCCGAGCGCCGCAGCGGACTGGTGCTCGTCACCGGCCCCACCGGCAGCGGCAAGTCCACCACGCTGGCGGGGATGATCCACCACATCAACCACACGCGCCCGGCGCACATCCTCACCATCGAGGATCCGGTGGAGTTCGTTCACGAGTCGGTGAAGTCCCAGGTGACACACCGCGAGGTGGGCCTGCACGCCTCCAGCTTCACCGCCGCCATCCGCTCGGCGGGCCGCGAGGACCCCAATGTCATCCTCATCGGCGAGCTGCGCACCAACGAGACGATGAAGCTGGCGCTGCAGCTGGCCAGCTTCGGGGTGCTCGTCTTCGCCACGGTGCACACCAACAGCGCGCCGGCCACCATCGACCGCATCATCAATTCCTTCCCCGCCGACGAGCAGCCCCAGGTGCGCGGCATGCTCGCCGAGGGCCTCGCCGGCATCATCGCCCAGCAGCTCATCCGCACCGCGGACGGCAAGGGCCGCGTGGCCGCGCTGGAGATCCTCATCGGCTCGAGCGCCATCTCCTCCATGATTCGCGAGGGGAAGGTGTTTCAGATCGCCAGCAAGATGCAGGCGAGCCAGTCGCTGGGCATGCAGACGCTGGACATGCACCTGGAGAGGCTGGTGACCGCGGGCACCATCACCCCCGAGGCCGCCCTGGAGAAGGCCCAGGACAAGGAATCCTTCGGCAAGGTGCTCCAGCGGCTCAAGCCCGGCTTCGAGGTGCCCGAGTTCGACACCGCGAGCCCCGGCGGCGGCCACTAGCTGGAGTGTCCACAAAGTCTTTGGACAGAGTCCGAGGGCCCGTGGATGTCCCCTCTCCCTCTGGGAGAGGGCTAGGGTGAGGGTCTTCCCCCTGGAGCGCATGACCCCATGGGAGTTCACAGAGGACGGCGAGGGGGGCGGTTGCATGCCGTGATGCAAGCCGGGGCGAGGAACACGAGGGTGACGACCCTCACCCCCCGCCCTCTCCCAGAGGGAGAGGGAGCATGCGCAACACGACTCTGTCCACGAACTTCGTGGACACTCCACTAACGTCAGAAGTCGATGTCGTCCTCGCGCTCGAGCACGGGCGTCCCGTGGAACCAGCCCTCCAGCGCATCGAGCTTGTCGATGCGCCGGGCCGGCGGGAGGCTCGTGAGGAAGGCGCGCCCGTAGGCCTTGGTGACGATGCGCCGGTCCAGCATCGCCACGATGCCCCGGTCCGCCCGGGTGCGGATGAGCCGGCCGAAGCCCTGCCGCAGCGCCAGCGCCGCCTGTGGCAGCTGGTAGCCGCTGAAGGGCTCCTCGCCTCGCGCCTCCAGCTGGCGGATGCGCGCCCCCACCACCGGGTCTCCCGGCGAGGCGAAGGGCAGCCGGTCGATGATGACCAGGCTCAGCGCGTCCCCGGGCACGTCCACGCCCTCCCAGAAGCTGTGCGCCGCGAAGAGCACGCTGGGCTGCTCGCGGAAGGCCTCCAGCAACTGCTGCTTGGGCCGCTCACCCTGGAGCAGCACCTGGTAGGGCAGCCGGTTGCGCGCGAGCGCGTGCGCCCGCTCCATGTTGCGCAGGCTGGTGAAGAGCACGAAGGCCCGGCCTCCCGTCACCTCGCACAGCCGGATGATCTCCTCCGCCGCCGCCTCGATGAAGCCGGGGGCCGCCGGGTCCGGCAGGTGCGTGGGCAGGTACAGCGCCGACTGCTCCTCGAAGTCGAACGGGCTGGGCACCGAGACGGTGCGCACGCTCGCCACCGGCACGCCCTCCTCGTCGTACAGCCCCATGCGCCGCGCGAAGAAGTCGAAGCGGCCCTCCGCCGCCAGCGTCGCCGAGGTGAACACCACCGTGTCCACCCCTCCGTAGAGGCGCTCCTGCAGCTCGCGGGCGATCTCGATGGGGCTCGCGCGCAGGAAGACGCCCCGCCCTCGCGCCTCCGCCCAGTACACGTGGTCGTTCGACTCGACCTTCTCCAGGAAGGACAGGTCCGCCACCAGCTCCGCGCACCGGCGCGTGAGCAGCGTCAGCTCCGGCTCGCGCTCCGTCGTGGTGAAGGCCGAGAGCGCCGAGAGCGCCTCCTTCACCTGCTCGATGGAGCCCGACAGCTGCGCCAGCCGGTCGGGCTTCAGCGCCACCGCGCCCTCGTTGTCGTTCAGCCCCAGCACCCTCGGCGCCTGGGAGAAGAGCGCCTCCGAATGCGTGCGCAGCCGCACCACCAGCGAGGACAGCATCCCGAAGCGCGAGTCACTCGTCGGCAGCACGGCCAGCGCGTCCCGCACCAGCTCCTCCAGCCGGAAGCTGGACACCGAATGCCCGAAGTGGCTGCCCGCCGCGTCCTCCAGCGCGTGCGCCTCGTCGAAGATGACCGCGTCGTATTGCGGCAGCACACCCTCGCCCCGCTGGCCCCGGCCCCTGAGCGCCAGGTCCGCGAAGAAGAGGTGGTGGTTCACCACCAGCAGGTCCGCCGACTCCGCCGCCCGCCGCACCCGCGTCACGTGGCAGCTCTCGTACACCGGGCACTTCGACCCCAGGCACGTGTCCGACGTGGTCGACAGCCGCGCCCAGGCACTGAAGGACTCGGGCAGCTCCAGCTCGCTCCGGTCCCCCGTCTCCGTGCGGCTCGCCCACGCCTGCAAGTGCTTCCAGTAACGGCCCTCTTCACGCGTGGTGAATTGCGGGTCCTTGCTGAACTTGTCGTAGCGGTGCAGGCACAGGTAGTTGCTGCGCCCCTTGAGGTACGCCGCGTCGAAGGACAGCCCCATGCGCTCGCGCAGCAGCGGAAGGTCCTTGAAGAAGATCTGCTCCTGCAGCGTCTTCGTCGCCGTGGACACCACCACGCGCCGGCCCGACAGCAGCGCCGGCACCAGGTAGGCCAGCGTCTTGCCCGTGCCCGTGCCCGCCTCGGCCAGCAGGTAGCCGCGCTCGCTGAAGGCCTTCTCCACCGAGCGCGCCATCTGCAGCTGCTCCGGGCGGTACTCGTAGTTGTCCAGCGCGGCCTGGAGCGCGCCACCGGGGCCGAGCAGCGTGTCGACGGAGGGGCGAAGCGAGGGAGCGGGGAGGGACATTCCGGACGGGTGCGCGTGAGGGGGAGGCACAGCAGGATAACAGTGCGCCGCCCGCTCGTCGGGTTTTGTGCCCGATTGGCCTGTCTCCCTGCCTGGGGGGTATGTTCCGGCCCCATGTCCTTCAAGACCAGTTACAAGGTCGGGCTCGTCCTGCTCCTCTGCTACCTCGTCGCCTGGCTGGACCGGATGGCCATCAACATGACCGTCCCCTTCATGGCCAAGGAGTTCGGGATTGGCTCGGACAAGGTCGGGTGGATCCTCAGCGCCTTCTTCCTCGGCTATGCCCTGTCCCAGATTCCCGGCGGGATGATGGCCGACCGGATCGGCCCCCGGAAGGTCATCCTCGTCGCGCTCGTCTGGTGGTCGTTCTTCACCGCGATGACCGGTGTGGCGGGAGGTCTCGCCAGCATGCTGGTGGTGCGCTTCCTCTTCGGCATCGGCGAGGGCATCTTCCCCGCGGCCGTCTGGAAGGTCATCGGCAACTGGTACTCGAAGAAGAACCGCGGCACCGCCAACGCGCTCATCCTCTCGTCCATCGCCTTCGGGCCCGCCATCTCCTCGCTGTTGCTCGCCTGGTTCCTGCCCGTGCTGGGCTGGCGCACGAGCTTCTACGTCCTCGGTGGGGGCGGAGCCATCTGCGTGCTGGCCGCCGCCCTCTTCATCACCAACTCCATCCGCGAGAACCCGCGTGTCTCGCCCGAGGAGCTCGAGGAGTTCGAGCGCGACAGCCGCTCCCAGGCCGCCAACGCGGAGCAGACGCTGGAGAAGGCCAGCTTCGGCCAGCTGCTCGGCTCGCCCCCCATCTGGGTGCTCTTCTTCGTGGCCCTCATCTACAACCTCACCATGTACGGCTGGCTGAACTGGCTGCCCACCTACCTGCTCGAGGTGAAGAAGCTCTCCCTGCAGAGGACCGGCTTCGTCGGCGCGCTCCCGTTCCTCTGTGGCGGCATCGGCTGCATGCTCGCCGGCTACGTGTCGGATCGCTGGTTCCGCGGCCGGCGCAAGTACCTGGTGTTCGGCTGTCAGGCGATCGGCGGCATCTGCCTCTACCTGTTCACGCAGATCAACGACCCCATGCAGTACATGGTCGCCCAGTGCATCGCCGGCTTCCTGCTCTTCATGGCCGCGGGCGCCATCTGGACCCTGCCGATGATTCTCGTCCCCCCCAGGCTCATGGGCTCGGGCGCGGGCTTCATCAACACCGGTGGGCAGATTGGCGGCTTCCTCACCAACATCCTCATCGGCTACGTCATCAAGGCCAACGACAACGACGCCGCGGCGGGCTTCCACGTGATGCTCGGCGCGCTCGTGGTCGCCGCGCTCCTGGTGCTGGTGGGCATTCGCGAGCAGCCCGCCCCCGCCCCGGCCCGGCTGGCCACGGACACGGCCTCCTCCTGAGGCGGCCCTCCGCTACTGCGCGGGCGGGTACTTCTGCAGCTTGCGTTGCAGCGAGCGGCGGTGCAGTCCCAACCGCCGCGCCGCCTCGGAGATGTTGCCCCCGCAGTCGGTGAGCACGCGCTGGATGTGCTCCCACTCGGCGCGCGCCAGGGACGGAGGCTGGAAGTCCTCCGTCACCTGCGTGGTCTCCCCCGGGCCTCGCGAGAAGGCGAGCAGCAGGTCGTCCACGTCCGCCGGCTTGGGCAGGTAGTTGAATGCCCCCAGCTTCACCGCCTCCACCGCCGTGGCGATGCTCCCGTAGCCGGTGAGGACGATGATGCGGGTGGACGCATCCAGCGCGTGCAGGCCCCGCACCAGCTCCAGCCCGCTCCGCCCCGGCATCCGCAGGTCCACCACCGCCAGCTCGGGGGACTCGCGCGAGGCCAGCGCGAGCGCCTCGTCATAGGAGCCGGCGGTGCTCACCTCGAAGCCGCGCTCGCGGAAGGCGCGGGCCAGCCGCTCGCGGAACACCGCCTCGTCGTCCACCAGCAGCAATGTGGGGGCATGGTCGGGCCTGGGGCTCGTCATGGGGCTAACTGCACCTGGGACGCCTCCGGAGACAACGCGGCGGATTGTCGCAGCCCCCCCGCCGGCCACGACAGCCTCACCGTCGTCCCCTCGCCGGGCGTGGAGCCCAGCACCAGCCGTCCACCCAGCTGGTCCAGCACCGCGCGCGTGAGGAAGAGCCCCAGTCCCATGCCCTCCCCCGGCGCCTTGGTGGTGAAGAAGGGCTCGCCCGCCCGCGCCAGCACCTCCCCCGGCATGCCCTGGCCCGAGTCCTCCACCGTGAGCCGCCACCCCTCCGCCTCCCGCGACAGCGACAGCCGCACCTCGGCTTCCGGCGCCGAGGCCTGGAGGGCGTTCTTCACCACGCCCCGGATGGCCCGGGCGAAGGCGTGCGCGGGGACGAGCTCCCGCTCCTCGCGGGCCCGGGCGTCCACCTCGACGCGCACGCGCTCGCGGCCCGGCAGCCCCTCCAGCGCCTCCTCCACCAGCGCCGCGGGCGACAGCGCCACCATGGACTCGCCCCGGCTCGCCCCGGCGTCCGTGGCCATCTGCGTGAGGATGTCCCGGCAGCGCGCCACCTGCTGGCGGATGAGCTGCACGTCCTCGAGCGAGGAGGCCGCCGCCCCGGTGCGCTCCAGGTGGCGCTCCAGCTCCTTGGCCACCACGGCGATGGTGGACAGCGGCGTGGACAGCTCGTGCGCGGCGCCCGCGGCCAGCGTCGCCAGCGCCGTCAGCTTCTCGTGCCGCGCCGAGTCCGCCCGGGCCGCCACCAGCTCCGCCTCACGCGCGGCCAGCGCCCGCGTCACCCGCTGGACGAAATAGACGATGAAGCCCGCCGCCAGCGCGAAGGCCGCCCACATGCCCTCCAGGTGCATCCGCACGTCGTGGATGTGGTGGTGCGTCGACGCCGCCTCGCCCCCTTCCCGGGGAAACCAGAGGTTGTTCACGAAGAGCACGCCGAAGCAGGAGATGGCCAGCCCCGTCAGCGCCCACGTCCACCCCGCGCGCAGCACCACCGCCGACAGCGCGATGTGCACCAGGTACAGCGCGCTGAAGGGGTTGAAGGGGCCCCCGCTCAGGTCCAACAGCACCGTGAGCAGCACCACGTCCAGCGCCATCACCGCCCACGGCAGCCACTGGCGGATGGGACGCTCGCGCCGGGCCCACAGGCCCAGGGCCACGTTGCTCGCCACCGCCACGGTGATGGTGGCGAACAGCGGCCCCAGCCGCTGCGGCATGCCCAGCCCGAAGTGCACCCCGAGGATGAGCGCCACCTGCCCGACGATGGCGCCCCAGCGCAGGCGCAGCAGCCATGAGAGGTCGATGGCGAGCGCGTCGCGCACTACGGCCCGCCCGCCAGCATCCGGCGGGTCTGGTAGATGATGAGCACGGCCGCCATCACCAGGGCGAAGAACAGCAGTCCCAGCGCGGCCGTCTTCACCTTCGCGCGCTTGTCCGGAGGCGCCGAGGGCATCAGCGTCGAGCTGGCCGTGGCCAGGCGGAGCACTTCCTCACGCCCGCGCTTCGCCATGGAATCGTCCGGGTTGCGGGCCAGCCGGATGCGGTAGAGCCGGCCCAGTCCGGCGAGCTCCCCCTTCTCCGAGGCCAGCGCGAGAATCTTGTCGTGCGCGCCCTTGCTCTCCCACAGCTCCTGCACGCCCAGCCACGTGGAGGCGACGGCCGGCGAGGGACGGAACTCGTCGGTCCGGAAGCGCGCGTACTCGAGCCCGCAGTAGGGGCACACCACCGTGCCGTCCTTGCGAGGCCCGATGCACTTGGGGCAGTAGCCCGGGGGCGGCATGAAGGGGTCATCCGCCGAGGACTCCGACACCGCGCGCACGGCGATGGACGGGCGCAGCACGGGCGCCTCCGCCGCCGGCTTGGACTCCACCGGCCTGGGCTCCGCGGCCGGCTTGGACTCCGACGAGCGCCCGTGCACATCCGCGAGCCGCAGCACCACCAGGTTCGATGCCGCGGCCTCCGACATCGGGAACTTCGGCGCCGGGGTCTTCGCGGGCGGGAGCTCCGACAGCACTTCCCTGGCCGCCACGGGCTCCGGCGCCGGGGCCCTGGCCACCGCGGGCTCGGGCGCCGCGGCCTTCGCCGCCGCCACGAACTCCAGCGCGGAGATCTTCACCTCCGCCACGGGCGCGGGCGCCGGGGACTCCTTCTTGCGGCGGTTCTCCTTGGCCTCCGCCTCGATGGCCGCGAGCACGGACGCGGGCACCGCCACTCGCCGGGTGGGCTCGTTCTCGATGGGGTCGGGCTCCGCGTCGCCCACGCCGAGCATGATGACCGGCGCGTCGGCCGTCTTGGGCGTGGCGGGCGCTGGCGCGGGTGCCTCGTCCACGTCCGGCCCGCAGCGCATCTCCACCTTGCAGCGGGAGCACTTGACCACGAGCAGACCGAACTCCAGCCGGTACGACGCCGGGGGAACGAGCCGCTCGCAAGCCTCACAGAAGTACTTCACCAGATCACCATTCGGATGGGCACGGGCATGGCACAGCCCGCCAGGGCGAGGAAGCATACCGCGCAGACCAGCTTCCGCCCGAGTCCCAAAGGCTCGGCTGGCTGGGTCACCTCCGGATGGCCGAAGCCCACCAGCTTCGTGGCCACCAGGAGCCAGACACCCCAGGTGACCGTGTAGAAGAGGGTGAGGAAAAGCAGTACCAGCGCCATGGCCTTGCCCACCCACCGAGCATGCCTGCCCCACAAGGCGAAGGCCAGATGCCCCCCGTCGAACTGGCCCACGGGGATGAGGTTGAGCAGGGTCACCAGCAGGCCGAACCAGCCGGCGATGACCACCGGATGCACCATCACGTCCTTGCCCTCGGGCAGCGGCCCCAGCACCAGCCACTGCAGGCCCTTCATCAGCAGGCCGTCACTGAAGACCCACTGCATGTGCCCGGTGAAGGGGGGCTCGGAGGGCGGGGGCAGGTGGCCCAGCTTCACCTGGACCCAGAGCAGGAGGTCCTTGCCCAGGCTCCAGAGGGACTCGTCCCCCGGGAAGGGCGAGGGCACCGGCGGCGAATCCACCACCGTGGAGTGGGCCAGTCCCCAGGCGATGATGGGCAGCGCCACCGCCAGCCCCGCCAGGGGCCCCGCCGCCCCGATGTCCACCAGGGCGTTCTTGTCGGGGATGCGCCCGCGGATGCGGATGACCGCCCCCAGCGTGCCCACCCCCAGGTAGGGCACCGGGATGAAGTACGGCAGCGACGCGTCCACCCCGTGCACGCGCGCCAGCACGTAGTGCCCCATCTCGTGCGAGCCGAGGATGGCGAGCAGCGCGGCGCTGAAGGCCAACGCCCCCGTCAGGCGCTCGTCCCAGGGGAGCGCCGTGCCGAGGAACGCATGGTCGAAGGTGAACGAGGTCGTCCCGGCGGTCAGCACGAAGAGCAGCAGGTGCAGCCAGAGACGGTTCGCGGGGCGTACTTGGGCGCTCTCCATGGGTCTGGTGGGGGTAGCAACGCCCGGCCTTCATTTCAACGCGGGGCCGCGACCCGTGGGCATCTCCCGATATTGACAGGATCCATTGCTTGACTTGAAAGGCGCCTTTGCTACGACACCACGGCAGCTTGCGGACCCATCGACCCGCCAGGGGCCAGGACGGCTGACTGGCAAGGGTACCAACGGCATTGACTCGAGAGGGGATACACAGATGAAGAAGGCCATTGTTTCGGCGGTTGTGGCGAGCAGCCTCGTAGCGTGCACCAGCGTGGAGACCGCCGTGGTCTCGGGCAACGAGATCTCCGTGCCGGGCGCCGAGCCCATCGCCGTCATCCAGGGCACCGCGCTCGGCCTCACCGCCATCTTCCACGTCATCGACCTGGTCCAGAGCGACCTGGACACCGTGGTGAACAAGCTCCTGGTGGCCGAGGCCAAGGCCATGGGCGGCAACAAGGTGCACCTGCTCACCGCCGGCACCACCCCGCGTCACGGCATCTTCGCCCTGACCGGTCTCATCATCGGCTTCCCCGTCTCGGGCGCCGTCGGCGTGGCGGTGAAGTAGTCAGTATCCGCTGTTTGCACGTAGTGTGCGAAGGCCTCCCTGGCGACAGGGGGGCCTTCTTCATTTTCCGGACTCCATGCGCGCTCGTCTCCTGCCCCTCGTCCTGCTCGTCCTCGCCGGCTGCCGTCGCCCGGACGACACGTCCGCCCTGCTCTCCGACGCGAAACAGCGGCTGGCCGCCCGCGACGGCAAGCTCTCCAGCTACGTGCTGGCGGGCACCGCCCACGAAGGTGCGCAGACGATGGACTTCTCCTTCGCCTACCGCGCGCCGCAGAAGATGATGGGGACGCTGGGCGCGCCCGCCTCGCGCACCTACGCCTGGGACGGGGAGCACTTCTTCGAGCGCAATGACGCGGCGAAGCAGTTCTTCCACTACAAGGACGACCTGCCCCCGGAGCAGCGCGTGGGCGCGCTCACGCAGATTTTCGCGCCCTTCGCCCCCGAGGGCTTCCGCGCCCCGCTGCTACCGAGCCAGGGAGTGAGCGCCCACCGCGCTCCCCACCCCCGCGGCCCCGAGGCCGTGGAGCTGACGGTGAAGCCCGCGGGCAGTGACGTGGAGGTGACGTACGTGCTGCGCTGGCCCGCCATGGACTTCCTGGGCAAGCGCATCCGCAGTGGCGGCGACACCTCGGAAATCCGGGTGGAGGAGGAGCACTGCGACCAGGCCCTGGCCGTGTGCGTGCCCAAGCGGCTGACGCAGTGGGCGGGTGCCCAGAAGGTCGCGGAGACCACCCTGTCGCGCGTGGAGCTCAACCCCACCCTGCCCTCGGAGACGTTCGCGCTCACCGCGCCCGAGGGTTACACCGTTCAGACCAAGACGTTCGCGGTGGCGGGCGCACAGTAGGAGCGCCGCTGGGGTTGAAGCCCACCAGGGGCGTTCCCACCTTCCCTACCGGGAAGGAGTGCGACGGAATGGCCCTGGTGCGGAACGTCATCTTCGATGTGGATGGCACGCTGGTGGACTCGGTGGACGAGCATGCCGAGGCCTGGAGGCGCGCCTTCCTGGAGTTCGGGCGGGACGTGCCCTTCGCGCACGTGCGCAGTCAGATTGGCAAGGGCGCCGACCAGCTGATGCCCGTCTTCTTCACGGAGGACGAGCTGGAGAAGTTCGGCCAGGAGCTGAGCGACTACCGCTCCGCGCTCTTCAAGCGGGAGTTCATGCCCAAGCTGCGCCCCTTCCCCAAGGTGCGGGAGCTCATCCAGCGGCTGCGCCAGGATGGCATCCGCATCGCGCTCGCCTCCAGCGCCAAGGGAGACGAGCTGGAGCACTACGTCCGGCTGTGCGGCCTCGAGGGGCTGACGGACACGGAGACCTCCAAGGCGGACGCGGAGAAGTCCAAGCCCCACCCGGACATCTTCGATGCGGCCCTGGAGAAGCTCGGCCGGCCGGAGCCACACAGCGTGGTGGTGATCGGGGACACCCCCTACGACGCGCTGGCCGCGAACAAGCTGGGCGTGTCCACGGTGGGCGTGCTGTGCGGCGGCTTCCCCGAGGAGGACCTGCGCACGGCGGGCTGCCGCGCCATCTACAAGGACCCGGCGGACCTGCTGGCCCACTATGAGTCCTCGCGGGACACCTGGCCGTGGGCCGCGGACGCGGTGGCCGCCGCCAAGGACGAGGAGTCACGCTGACCCTGACCCACAGGGAGGGCAACCGGGGAAGCGGACCGGGCGTGCCCGGCCGTCCCTGGCCTCCCTGCCCGCCCGTGCGCATCTTCGACGACGATGGCCGTCGATGCCCTTCCAGATGCCGCACTCATCGCCCCTCCCAAGCGTGGCGCCCTCGATGAAGGGCCCGCGCTGCTGATCGTGAACAAGAAGTGCCGCATGGGGAGCGAGGCCTTCCCGGCCACGCTCGCGGCGCTCGAGTCACGCGGGATTCCCGTCGCCGCCAGCTACCGGCTCTCCCGGCCCAAGCGCATGGAGCAGGTGTTGCGCGAGGCCCTGGAAGACGGTGTGCGGCGGGTCCTCATCGGCGGGGGGGATGGCACGCTCAACCATGCCGTGCGCCTGCTGCTCGGACGTGACGTGACGCTGGGCGTGCTGCCGCTGGGCACGGGCAACGACTTCGCCCGCTCGCTCGGCATTCCCCCCACGCTGGAGGCCGCCTGCGACATCATCGCCGCCGGCTACACCGCCCGGGTGGACGTGGGGCTCGCCAACGGGCGGCCCTTCCTCAACGCCGCGAGCCTCGGCCTGGCCACCGCCATCGCCAAGCGGCTGACGCCCCAGCTCAAGCGCCGCGTGGGCAAGCTGGCCTACCCCATGGCCGCCGTCGCCGAGCTCTGGGAGCACCAGCCCTTCCACGTGCGGATGACGACCGACCGGGGAGACCTGGAGCTGGAGGTGCTCCAGCTCGTGGTGGGCAACGGGCGCTACCACGGCGCGGGCAACGTGGTGACTCCCGATGCCACGCTCGACGACCACCGCCTGGACGCCTACACCATCGCGGCGCCCTCGGCCGAGTCCGGACGCGAGGGCACCGGGCTGGGCCACATGCAGGACCTGTCCACCCTGGCGCGCGTCGCGCTGTCCCTGCGCCGCGGCGAGCATGTGTCCCATCCGGCCGTCACCGCCGTGCGCACCGCGTACCTGTACGTGGATGCCCAGCCGCCCCAGGACATCAACGCGGACGGGGAGCTCATCGGCCACACCCCGATACGCTTCGAGCTCGCCCCCGCCGCCCTGCGCGTCTACGCGCCCGCTCCCGTCCCGCATTGAGCCGGAATCTCGGCAACCGCCCCATTCCCCACTAGGCTCTCCCCTCCTGGATGGCGACCAGCCATCCCCACGGAGGGGCCCGTGCGACACCGTTCTCTCGTCCCACTCTTGATCGCCGCCGCCCTGTGCATCGCGGCGCTCGTCTTGATGTGGCTCCGCCCCATCCAGTTGGAGGCGGCTCGCGGCGCGGCGGCACAGTCCGCACAGGAGCCCTCGCGGCTCGAGCTTCGCCGGAAGTAGACCCTCACCCCAGCCCTCTCCCAGGGGGAGAGGGAGGGAAGGCTCACGCCTTGTCCAGCGCGCTCGAGAGGGCCTGCGCGGTGAAGTTCACCAACGGGATGATGCGCTGGTAGTTCATCCGCGTGGGCCCGATGACCCCCACCGTCCCCAGCACCTGCTCCCGGCTGCCGTAGGGGCTCGCGATGACCGTCACGTCCCCCGCCGAGGAGAACTCGCTCTCGGTGCCGATGAAGATCTGCATCTCGCGCGCCCGCTGCACCCGATCCAGCAGCGCCAGCAGCTTGTGCTTCTCCCCCAGCGCCTTGAAGAGCGCGCGCATGCGCTCCACGTCCGCGAACTCGGGCTGCTCCAGGAACGAGCCCGTGCCCTCGATGAGCACCCGCTCCCCCGTCTGCAGGTCCGTGGCCGCCGCCCCCAGCTTGAGCGCCTTGGCCGTCAGCACGTTGTAGAGCGCCTGCTCCTGGTCCAGCTCGCCCCGGATGCGCTCGCGCGCCTCCTCCAGCGTCACCTCGTGCAGCAGCTCGGACAGGTAGTTGCTCGCCTTGAGCAGCTCGTCCGAGGTGACGGGGAAGTCCACCGACAGCAGCTTGTTGATGACCTGGCCGTTCTGCCCCACGAGGATGGCCAGCACGCGGTCCTCCCGCAGCCGGACGAACTCGATGCGGTGGAAGATGGCCACGTCCGGGCGCGGGGTGACGACGACTCCCGCGTGCCGGGTGAGCGAGTGCAACAGGCGCGAGGCCTCGCCGAGCATCTCCTCCATGCCCGTCTCGTGCGCGAGCCCCGCGTGGATGAGCTCGCGGTCGCGCGGCCCCGGGTCCCTCAGCTGCACCAGCGTGTCCACGTAGAAGCGATAGCCACGGTCCGTGGGCACCCGGCCAGCGGAGGTGTGGGGCTTCTCCAGGAAGCCCAGCTCCTCCAGGTCCGCCAGCACGTTGCGCAGCGTGGCGGAGGACACGTCGAACTCCGGCTTGCGCGCCAGGTGCTGGCTCCCGACCGGGCCACCCCGGGCGATGTATTCCTGCACGACGGCTCGGAGGACTTCCTTCTCGCGCTCACCCAACTCTTCGGACATCTCTGCTCACACTCCCCAACGGCGCTTCGGCGCGGCCGACGAAAACAGCGAGAATGCCCTGAAAGATTAAGAAGATGGAGGGTACGGTTCAATCCCCCGCCCGCCTGGACGGAGCCCGTCCAGGGTGCGAGCGGAGATGGCCCATTCCATCACCTTTCCGGCTGCCGCGCGACCCAGGGCCGCGCCGCGCGACAGGCGCCTTCCAGGTCACTGGTAAGACCCGGGACCCTGGCGCGCTTCGTCCTCCGGGACAGGGTCCGGCGAGCACGCCCCAGCCATACGAGCCCCCGCGGGCGACTCCTCCCCGCTCCCCTGGGCTGTCCGCTGTCGTAGAACCAACGCCCCAGGTGCCCGATGTGAGCCACCGGGCGGAGCACTCGGCCTGGCGGGTAGGCCGACGGAGTACATCGCGAGGAGCGGGCCCCGGCGTTAAAAGCGCGACGCCTTGTCCACCATCACCTCCTCGATTCCCACCGCCACGGTACCGGCGGACTCCACGACCGCGGACACGAACCGCGGGACGCTCTACTTCTGCCTCTTCGCGCTCTATGTCATCTGGGGCTCGACGTACCTGGCCATCCACTGGGTGCTCGAGGGGGGGTTCCCGCCCTTCCTCATGGCGGGGCTGCGCTACATGGTGGCGGGCTCCATCCTCTACACCGTGCTGAGGCTGCGCGGGTACGCCAACCCCTCGGCGCGCCAGTGGGGAGCGGGCGCGCTCATCGGCTTCCTGCTGCTCGTCGGGGGCAACGGCGCCGTGGTCTTCGCCCAGCAGTGGGTGCCCTCGGGAGTGGTGGCCATCGTGGTGGGCAGCGTGCCGTTGTGGACCGCGCTCTTCAGCGGCCTCTTCGGCCAGTGGCCCGGGCGGGCCGAGCGCTGGGGCCTGGGCATCGGCTTCTGCGGCCTGGTGCTGCTCAACCTCGGCAGCGACATGAGCGGCCACCTGTGGGCCGTGCTGGCGCTGCTGGTGGGCCCGCTGAGTTGGGCGTTCGGCTCCATCTGGACGCGGCGGCTGCCGATGGCGGAGGGGCTCATGTCCACCGCCACGCAGATGCTCACCGGCGGCGTCCTCTTCCTGCTCATCAGCTTCGGAGCGGGCGAGCACCTCACCACCCTGCCGACACCGCGCGCCCTCCTGTCGCTGGGCTACCTCATCGTCTTCGGCTCGCTGGTGGCCTTCAGCGCCTACGGCTACCTGCTGCGCAACGCCCGGCCGGCGCTCGCCACCAGCTACGCCTACGTCAACCCGATGGTGGCCGTGCTGCTCGGCACGTTCCTCGCGGGCGAGTCGCTGAGCACCTGGGGCTTCCTCGCCATGGGAGCCATCCTCGGCTCGGTGGGCCTGATCACGCGCGCGAAGCGCTGAGGCGCATCGCTGTCAGTGCAGGGGCTCGGTGAGATGGTCGAGCACGGGGCAGCGGGTGGGCGGCACATGGTGAGTGTGGTCGTAGAAGCACTCGGGCCCGAGGTGGGCGATGAGCTCGCGCTCCCGGGCCGCACCCGCTTCGGTGCCTGCTTCGGTGGGAAGCACGTAGGGCTGCACGAGGACGAGGTCATCCCCGAGCGGCTGGCGGTACTCGGGCGATAGGGACGTGAGGCGCTCGCCGAAGAGTCGGATGAAGGGCGGGCCGTAGAAGTTCCTCCAGAAGAGGCCGGCGAGGCCCTGGCTGTAGTCCCGTACGGTCGAGACATGACGCTGTCCCCCCTTTTCATGAGGCACCCAGCGCCGGGTCTTGTGCTCGATGTCATCGTCCATCGAGGAGAACGCGAAGGGAGAGCGCACGAGGCGCATGAGCTCGGTCACCTGCTCGAGGTGCGCCGCACGCCAGGAAGCTTTCGAGGCACACGTCACCGACGTCACCCAGGTGACGCCACCCGTGTAGAGAGGGTCATCGGGCTTCGATGGAAAGATGAGGAAGAAATCCCGATCCGTTCTGGCCGTGACGCAAAGGGTGTCGCGCTCCTCATAGAAGCGCAGCAGGGCGTCGTAATCGATGTCGTCCGGGTTGAGCCTGCTGTTCAGGGAGGCTACCCCGTACCGCACCGGCGAGAACCATCGGTACTTCTCGAAAGCAAGGTGGAGGAACTTACTTATCACCGCGCCTGATGGGATGCCGGGGGGCAGGCAGATGCGTGTCGTCAGAGGCTTACGCATGGAACCCATCAGGGGTGGGAGAGGAGCGTCACTCTGCCGATATCTTCGAGTTCGCGCAGCACATTCTGGAGAGGCTTGGTGAGCCGCGTTGCCCCATCCGGATGCCGAGCGGAACGAACCCAGAGTTCGACATGACCTCCGTACTCGCGCACGTAATCGAGCATGACCTTGAGGTTGCCGGTATGGGCCAGCTCGTCGCGAGCCTTGGCCTCGACGAAATGGTAGGGCTTGCCCCACACCAGCTCGCCGGGGTTGCCGAGCACCGAGTCGGGGATGAAACCCGAAGCCATCCCGCCAGGTGGAGGCACCATCATGGCGGTGTTCTTCATGTAGCCCTGCCTCGCGAGGGTGGCGTTCTCGAAGGCATTGCCCACGGGCTTGTTGGCGAGGATGGAGCGGTAGAGGCGCTCCCACTCCGGGTCCACCCCATAGGAGAAGCGCGGGTACTTGCCAGGGTGGCGGAACTGGTAGTCCACCCAGCACTGGGCCAGGTGCTCGGGAGTGCCAGGAAGCAGCCGTGAACCATCCGTGAGGGTACGAACACCCAGCAGGGGCAGCTTGTCTCCACGCCGGAGCGCCTCGGAGGCCTCGCGCACGGGCGTCTCCAGCCGGAGGGCCACGCGTTGGAGGAACTCCAACTCCCCCTGGGTCAGAACACGTCCCTCCGAGGCGTTGCGCAACAGGCGCTCGATCTCCCGCACATCCTCGGGAGCGAGGTGGGAGGCGACACGCGAAAGCACCCGCACCTCGTCCAGACCCTTGCCGGTGAGGAGGGCAACTCGTTGCAGGGCCCCCTCTCCTCCCTGCTTCAGCAACTTGCCGTTCACGAAGGGCAGCAACACCCCCACGGCGGACAAGACGCGCTCGGGCTCGCTGAGACGGTGGCCGGTGAGGCTGAATCCGGTCAAGGCGGCCTCCAGCTCCGTCACCTCGCCCACGCCGGGAGTGAAGCCCACCGCGAGCTCCAGCAGCAACTCCTCCGAGGTGTACGTGTCCTCTGGAGGAGGGGTGTAGTCGAGGTGAGGTGGGGCCCGCTTGCCCAACTCGATCGCGGTGGCCAGGGCCGATCGGCTCGCCAACAGGTAGAGAGCAACCTCGGAGGGCCCGCGACGTAGGAAGTCCGGATCCTCGGTATGAGCGTAGGCCCATCCCAGCGTGGCACTTACGAGGGCCGACAACGACTTCTCACGCAGCGGATGGTCCGTGAGGCGATGGCCGGGAGCGATGCGGCGCAGATGCGCGACATGCGTCTCCATCAACCGCATGCCCCATTGCAGATACTCCTCCAGCTTCGCTTCGACCGCCTTCCAGCGCTCGGCCTCCACCTTCTTCCGCTCATCCCGCTCGGGCAGAGCAGTGTCCGATCCATCGGCTCGCGAGGAAAGGGTGGATGCAGCAGTGGAAGAGCCATGGGCCGGCATGACCGACGGGCGAACCATGGGCCTCATGCCTCGCATGGCCGAAGCCGTGGGGGCCGAGGAATCCACGAGTTCCCAGCCCTCGCGAGCACGCTGAAGCACCACCACCACATCACCGCTCCACCCCCAGGCTTCTTGAAGCAATGCCCGCTTCAACACGAGGCGGAAGGAGGCCTCTCGCACCGGCACGCCTTCGGGCCCCACTCCCGGCTCCATGACACAGTCCTGGAGAATCATGCTTCGCCCGTCCATCCGCAGGCGCAACACGAGCCGTCCACCCACTCGTGCCTCGGACCCTCCCCCCTCCCAGGCGCGAGCGTGCACCGCCGCCACCGCTGTTTCCAAAGCCTCGGCCTCCCGCGTGCGTCGCTGCCGCGCCTCGGCCTCCGCCATGGCCCGCAGGTCACGCGGCTCCAGCGCACGCGGTGCCCCAGGGACAACCCGGGAGCGCACGCCCAGGGAGGTCAACAGCCCCGCTGGGGGCGCCCCCGTGGCACAGCCGCACAGCAGGAGCAATGCCACCAGGGCTGACAGCCCGGGGAACCTCCACAGCTCGCGATGCCGATCACCGGTGGACAGGGTGCTCCTCCAGGAAGTTGCCAGCTCAACATCGCGCTCCCCTGTCGAGAGGCCAATACCCGCCCGCAAGTTCCTCTTTTCTCCGGAGGATGTCGTCCCTAGTGTCCGCGACGCCCTGGGAGTACCCACCCGGCAGGAAAGGATTCCGAACACCATGACCACCAAGACGGCGAAGGACGTGCTTTCGTTCGCGAAGGAGCACGGCGCGCAGATGGTGAGCCTGCGCTTCATCGACTTCATCGGTCGCTGGCGCCACTTCGCGGTTCCGCTGCACGAGCTGAGCGAGGGTATCTTCGAGGAGGGCCTCGGCTTCGACGGCTCGTCCATCAAGGGTTGGCTGGAGATTCACAACTCCGACATGCTGGTGATGCCGGACCCGAACACCGCGGTGATGGATCCGTTCACGCAGACGCCGACGCTGGTGCTGCTGTGCAACGTGAGCGATCCCATCACCAAAGAGCAGTACATGAGGGATCCGCGCAACATCGCCGCGCGCGCGGAGAAGTACCTCAAGAGCACGGGCCTGGCGGACACGGCGTACTTCGGACCCGAGGCCGAGTTCTTCATCTTCGACGGGGTGCGCTACAGCACGGACCCGCACCACATGTTCTTCGAGATCGACTCCATCGAGGGCGCGTGGAACACGGGCCGCGAGGAGCCGGGCGGCAACCTGGGCTACAAGCCGAACTACAAGGACGCCTACAACGCCGTCATGCCCACGGACGCGCACAACGACCTGCGCGACGAGATGGTGCGCATCCTCGGTGAAGTGGGGATTATCGTGGAGCGCCAGCACCACGAGGTGGCGACGGCGGGCCAGTCGGAGATCGACTTCCGCTTCGACACGCTGGTGAAGACGGCGGACAACCTGATGTGGTTCAAGTACGTGCTGAAGAACGTGGCCGCGCGGCATGGCAAGGCGGTGACGTTCATGCCCAAGCCCCTGTACGGGGACAACGGCAGCGGCATGCACACGCACCAGTCGCTGTGGAAGGGCGGCAAGCCGCTGTTCGCTGGCGAGGGCTACGCGGGCATGAGCGAGATGGCGCTGCACTACATCGGCGGCATCCTCAAGCACGCGCGGGCGCTGGCGGCGATCTGCAACCCGACGAACAACTCGTACAAGCGGCTGGTGCCGGGCTACGAGGCGCCGGTGAACCTGGCGTACTCGAGCCGCAACCGCAGCGCGTCCATCCGCATCCCGATGTTCAGCGCGAGCCCGAAGGCCAAGCGCCTGGAGTTCCGCTCGCCGGACCCGAGCTGCAACCCGTACCTGGCGTTCGCCGCGCAGCTGATGGCGGGGCTGGATGGCATCGAGAACAAGATCGACCCGGGCGAGCCGCTGGACAAGGACATCTACGGGCTGTCGCCGGAGGAGCTCAAGGACGTGCCGAAGATGCCGGGCTCGCTGGACGAGGCGCTGGACTGCCTGAAGAAGGACCACAAGTTCCTGCTCAAGGGAGACGTCTTCAGCGAGGACTCGCTCAACAGCTGGATCGAGCAGAAGCAGAAGGAGGTGGACGCCATCCGCCTGCGTCCGCACCCGATGGAGTACCAGCTCTACTTCGACATCTGAGGACCTGGCCCCACCACAATCACCCCTACCCCTCTCCCTCCGGGAGAGGGACGGGGTGAGGGTATCGAGAGCCCAGGGTTCAACACGGGGCGTTTCCGGGAGACCGGGGGCGCCCCGTGGTCGTTCAGGGAGCGTGTTAAATCCAAGGACCCATGAGCCCACGCCACCTCCTGCTCCTCGTCCTCGCCGTGCTGTCGGCCTGCAAGAGCAACAAGGAAGCACCCGCCGCGGCGGAAAAATCACCCGCTCCGGCGGCCGCGGCCCCAACGCCAGCGGCCACGCGGCCGAAGGTGGGGCTCGTGCTGGGACTGGGAGGCCGGGGAGACCAGGCCTTCAACGACTCGGCGCTGCGCGGGTTGGAGCTGTGGGCCGCGGGCGTGAAGCACGAGGAGGGCGGCTACAAGCCGCTGGCGTCCGAGGAGCGCGAGGCCTCGTTCGGGCCGGACCTGGCGGAGCGGAAATCCCAGCTCGCCCCGCTCGACATCACCCCCGTCGTCCTCCAGAGCCGGGTGGCGGAGGACTACGAGCCCAACCTGCAACTGCTCGTGGACCAGGGGGTATCGCTCTCCGTGGCGGTGGGCTTCATGCTGGAGAACGCCGTGGAGACGGTGGCGAAGCGCAACCCGGACATGCGGTTCCTCCTGGTGGACAGCCCGCTGCTGAATGAACGGAACGAGCCGTACACGCTGCCCAACGTGCGCACGGTGGTGTTCCGCGAGGAGGAGGGCTGCTACCTGGTGGGGGCACTGGCCGGACTGGTGACGAAGAGCGGCAAGGTGGGCTTCGTGGGCGGCATGGAAATCCCGCTGGTGAAGCGGTTCGAGGCGGGCTTCCGGGCCGGCGTGGCCGCCACGAATCCCAAGGCGCAGGTCATCGTCAACTACACGGGGAGCTTCACCCACTTCGCGCTCGGCAAGCAGGTGGGACAGGACATGCTGTCGAAGGGGCCGGACGTCATCTTCGCGGCGGCCGGAGTGGACGGGCTGGGCGCCATCCAGGCGGTGAAGGAGGCGCGCGACGAGGGCAGGCCGGTGTACGTCATCGGCGTGGACTCGGACCCGACCCACCTGGCGCCGAAGGCGGTGCTGTCCGCGGTGGTGAAGCGGGTGGACCTCGTCGTCTACGAGGCGGTGCGTGACAGGGTGCGAGACCGCTTCCAGGGCGGCAACCAGTCACTGGGCCTCAAGGAGGGCGGCATCACCTACGCCCCGGTGCGCCTCGACTTCCCCGGCAAGCAGGACGCCCTGCGCACGCTGGAGGAGCTGAAGGCCCGAATCATCTCGGGCGACGTCCGGGTGCCCACCCATCCCGACCAGCTCCCGGGGAGCGGCAAGACCCGCCCCTGAAGCGTCAGCTCGTCCAGTAACGGTCCCCGTACCACCACGCGAGCACACCGCCGATCAGGGCCGAGCCCGCGATGACTCCGAGCGTCAGCGCACCGGACATGAAGCCCCACTCGGCCGAGAAGAAGAAGCCGGAGAAGCCGCCCGCCGCGGCTCCCACCGCGAAGCGGATCTTCTGCTCCGTGCTGTCGGGACGGATGCCGTCATTGGCCAGGGGTCCGGAACGATGGCGCTCCAGCTTGGAGGGAGCCTCCGGCGCGGACTTGGACTCCTTGCGAGCGAGCTCGAGTCGGGAGAGGGCATGCTGGAAGGCCGCATCCGCGTCGCGCGCCTTCGATTCAGCCGCGGCGCGCTCGGCCTCGGCCTTCACGCGGTCCTGCTTCTCTCGCGTCGAGAGCTGCTCCAGGCGCGTCATCTCGGCACGGCTGCGGGTCAGCTCGTCCTTCGCCTCGCGCAGCTCCGCCTGGAGCCGCTCCACGGTGTCTCGCAGTTCTCGATCCTCACCAGCCATGGGTGACAAGGTTACCGCGATGACCCCCCGAGCGGACAAGCCGAAGCCGCCCCCCACGACGCCCGATGGACGCTACCTCGTGGTGGAGGGACGGCTCTGGCGGCGCTCCAATCCCGCGCTCGGGCCCAGGCAGCGCGCGCTGCTGGTGGAGGCGCTGATGCACGCGCGGCGGGACGTGGGCCGGGCGCTACGAGCCGGGGACACGAGAGCGGAGCGCGAGGCGAGAGCGCGGGTGCACCGGGCGAAGGTGGCCCTCGGAGAGAGAGGACCGCCGTGGTGGACCGACGGCGCTCCCGACCTCAACCGCCGACTCGTCGAGAACACCCCGTACGCCGGATGGTTCCACGCCCTCCGCTGAAGCCTACTCGCCCAGGGCCGAGTAGTGGACGATCCGGAAGCGGGCGCCCTGGGCCTCGCGGACGCGGGCGGCGAGCACGTCGTGCAGCTCGGGAGTCCACGTGCCCCAGCGCTCGAAGAAGCGAGCGGCGGCGGCCTTGTCCCCCGCGTGCTGCACGGCGAGCACCTCCTTCAAGAGCGAGGTGACGACCTCCAGGTAGCGCTCGTAGTGGATGGTGAGACGCGCGGTCTTCGGGTCGGCCTGGAGCAGCCCATGCTCCAGGAACCAGTTGAACTGGATGAGCTGCATCGTCTGGTACGGCTGGTCGCGGCGCGGCTTCGCGTTCTGCAACGTGCGCCGGATGCCGGAGGCCCGCACCGCGCGCAGCGTGGCGTCGCTCACCGTGCCGCCCTTGTTCATCGCGTGCAGCGCGAAGAGCGAGGCGAGATCCGCCTTCATCTCCTCGAGCGCGTCCGCGTAGTCCTCCAGCGCCACGTCGAGCGCCCGCCCCCGCGCGTCCCGGTCGACGCCCAGGTAGTGACCGATCTCGTGCCACAGCGTCCGCTGGAAGTTCCCCTCGGCGGCCAGGTCGCTCGCGTGCGCGTCCGCGGTGACGGCGCGCCAGACGCGCGCATCGGCGGCGAAGATGTCGGGGTTCTTCATGATGTTCTCGCGCAGCAGGATGGTGCGGCCGTAGCGGTGCGCGAAGAGCGCGTCATTGGGGAGGATGGTCGCGGTGTTCGTACCGCGCGCCTGCCCGAAGTCGGCGATGACCTCGTAGATGCCGACCGGGATGTCCTCGCGGATGCGCTTGTGGCTCGCGTAGGGCAGTGCGTCCTCGATGGCCTGCAAGCCACTCAGGGCCCGGCGCAGCTCGCGGGTCGCCTCCTCGTTCGCCAGGAGCAGGCTCATCCCATGGAACGCCTTCACGCCGAAGAGCGCGTCATCATACGTCTCGTAGGAGCCGATCTGCGCGTTGAGGCGCTGGAAGCGGCCCGTCACCCAGGCCGCGTCCCCGCTCTCGTAGTCGTTGGAGAGCAGATCTCTCGCCCGGTTGCGGAGGTAGCGCGCGAGCTCCCCATCCCCCTTCTCCACCGAGTCCGCGGCGCTCATGAGCAGCTCGTACGCGCGCACGAAGTCGTTCGCGTACGCGACCGGGTACGGCACGGCGTAGAGCGTCTTCGGGTCGGGCTTCTTCGCGAGCGATTTCAGGTTCGGGGAGAGCCGGGGGTGCAGCAGCGCGAGCGCCGGGTACTTCGCGAGCGCCGCGAGATCTCCCGCCAGGCTGGCCTTCGTCGCACGGCGGACGACGGTGCGCTCGCCGAGGAGCTCGTCACGCGTCTCCGGGTGTTGGGCCAGGAAGGCCTCGACCTCCTCGCGTGTGAGGTCGGACGGGTAGACATTGCGCGTGGGCAGCTCGGCGGCCACGGGGAGGAAGGCCTCGCGCTTGTTGTCGAGCGTCGTCGCGATGGGGCCCTGGGAGAGCCGATAGAGGGTGAGCAGGTCCCGCGTCCGCTTCGCCCCCCCGGTCTGCTGGTCCATCCGGGTGAGGCGTGCGTACGCCTCGAGTGCCTCGGGGTGCCGCGATTCCTCATAGATGCGCTGGAGGATGCCCCCCACCTCCAGGAGGTCCTTCACCGCGCGCTGCTCCTCGGGGGTGAGGCGCGAGAGGTCGGGCGCGAGGCGGATCGTCTCGGTCTTGGCGAGGAGCTCCTCGACGCGGGACTCGGGCCAGTAGCCGGCGGGAACCTGGGGCCTGGGCGCGGCGGAGACGGTCGTGGTGAGCGTGAGCAGGAGGACGAGCGGCAATCTCATGCCCGCCACCTTATCGCGGGACCTCGGGCGGTCCCCAGGCGGACTCGGGGTCCTCCAGCGCATCACCGATGTGACGCAGGACGCGCGCGGCGAGCTCGTCGTCGAGGAGGCGCGCGTCGAAGGTGCAGGAGAGGGTCATCCCCTTGCCGGGCACGAGTGAATCCCCATCGACCACGGGGACGTCACGCACGGCACCCGGGGCGAGATAGAGGGCCACGCGGGTGTAGGGCACCATGGCCAGCCAGGCCCGCTCGAGCCCCAGCGAGCCCACGTTGGAGACGGCGACGGAGCCGAAGGGGTCTCTCGGCATGCCCACCCAGGCGAGGTCCACGTTGAGGGTGAACCAGACGAAGGAGAGCAGGTCCAGGGCGGCGTTCATGAAGAGGCCGGGGATGCGGTAGGAGCGCCGCTTGCCCCGTTCGATGACGGCATCCCGGCGGTGGCGCACGTTCTGGACGCGCTCCTCCATGGCCGCGGCGAAGTCCTGGAGCGAGAGCCTGTCCGCGTCATGCACGGTGGCGGTGGTGAGGTCCACGCGGCCGAGGTGATGCGGCTGCACCACGAGGACACAGACGCCCACGCGCCTACGCAGCCACGGGCGGTTCCAGCGCAGGATGACGTTGGCCTCCGGGTAGCGGCGCAGCGCATCCGCGGCGGCCTTGGCCACCAGGTGCGTCACCGTGAGGCGCTGGCCCGAGCGGGCGCGGACCTCCTCCACGTACGCGAGCGCACGCTCCATGCGTACCTCGATCGAAGCGTAGGCACTCGGGTCCCTGGGAGCCTTGTAGGCGTGGCGGAAGGATTTCACGGGCTCACGAGCCCTCTACCACGTCCACCTCCAGACGCGCGTCCCACGAGGCGGTGGCGGACGCGCCCTCCGCTCGTCATAGATGCGGCATGCGCACCCGCCTCCTGCTCTCCGCCCTCCTGGTCCTCGCCGCTGGCTCCGGCTGCCGCAAGAGCCAGGCGAAGAACGCGCCCGACTGCATCCTCGTCGAGGACGACTTCGGCCCCAACGGCACCGTGCCCATCACCGTCGATGTCGTCGCCGAGGGGCTCGAGGTCCCCTGGGGCATCGCCTGGCTCCCGGGTGGCGACGCCCTCGTCTCCGAGCGCCCCGGCCGCGTCCGCCTGCTGCGCCAGGGCGTGCTCCAACCCAACCCCGTCGCCACCGTGAAGATCGCCAGAAGCAGCGAGGGCGGCCTGCTCGGCATCGCCGCGCCTCCCGACTTCGCGAGCCACCGGCGCTTCTACCTCTACGTCACCCATGACGCGGACGGCAGCCCGCGCAACCGCGTGGAGCGCTGGACGCTCTCCGAGGACCACGCCACCGCCACCTTCGAGCGCGTCATCCTCGGCGACATCCCCGCCAGCAAGTACCACGATGGCGGCCGCATCCGCTTCGGCCCGGACGGCATGCTCTACGTCGGCACGGGCGACGCGCGCGAGCCGGACAACTCGCAGGCCATGGACACCCCCTCCGGCAAGCTGCTGCGCCTCACTCCCGAGGGCGAGGTGCCCGACGACAACCCCTTCCCGGGCAAGGCCGCCTTCCTCCTCGGCGTGCGCAACACCCAGGGCTTCGACTGGAAGGACCGGGACACCCTCTACTTCACCGACCACGGACCCAGCGGCGACACGCTCCGCCGCGGGCACGACGAGGTCAACGTGGTGCGCAAGGGGGACAACCTCGGCTGGCCCACCATCTACAGCTGCCAGTCCGGTGAGGGCTTCGTCACCCCGTCCCTCACCTGGGACGACGCGGTGCCTCCGGGCGGTGCCGCCATCTACACCGGCGAGGCCATCCCCGAGTGGAAGGGCTCGCTGCTCGTCGGCGTGCTCGGCGCCAGGCACCTGCACCGCGTGGTCTTCTCTCCCGACAACCCCCGGCAGGTCACCCGGCACGAGGTGTACCTGCGCAACGAGTGGGGCCGCCTGCGAGAGACCACCATGGGCCCGGACGGCCACCTCTACGTCACCACCAGCAACTGCGACGGCCGCGGCGACTGCGGACCGCGCAAGGACGTCATCCTGCGCATCCGCCGGTGAACGTGAACGGGGCCGCGCGCCCGAAACCCAGGCACGCGGCCCCTCGGACTCACCAGCTCACCGAGTCCACGTACACCGTGCCGGACCAGGCGGTCTGGGTGATGAACTCGACACCGAGCTGGCTCAGCGGCGTCACCGCGTTCGCGGGCACCTGCACGGTGATGGTGTTCCAGTCACCGGCCTTCAGCGCCGTGTTGCCCGTCCACTTGCCCGTCCACTGCCAACCGCCCGCCGCGCCCTGCTGCACAAAGGGCTGCACGCCCGAGATGCCGTGGTTCGGGGGGACCCACACCCGGAAGGACACCGTCTTGCCCGCGGTCACCGTGGGATTGGCAACGGCGACCGGGGACGTTCCGCCCGCGCTACCGACCAGCTTCACCTCGAGCGAGCGGCTCCCCGCCCAGGCCCGCGTGGTGGACGAGGACACGCCCGTGACGCCGGACTTCGTGGGGGCCCACCCCTGCGTCCCCGCCTCGAAGTTGTACGGCGCCGGGTCCTTGCCGGGCGGGGGCGGAGGCGGCGGGGGCGGCGGGGGGTTGGTGTTGGGACCCGCGGGAATGGCCAGTCCACCGGCCTTCAGGAAGGCGCCCGCGCGGCTCTTCAGGTAGAGCTGGCCGTCCGAGTAGTAGTCGTTGGTGTGCGAGGCCTGCACGCCCTCACCCCGCCCGAAGAGCAGCGCGATGACACCGCTGTTGGCGAACTTCGCGCGGTGCTCGGCGGCGTTGGTGCCGAAGAAGTACTCGGCGCGGTTGTCCCTGTAGCCCGCGTTCGCCAGGTTCTTCCCCTCGTCCGCGCTCGCCGTGTTGTCCACGTTGGGGCTGTTGGAGTTGCCCTCGGGCAGCTGCCACAACACCCAGCGCTTGCCCGACGTCACGTTCCACAGCCGCAGCCACTCGGCGTAACGGTTGAAGCTCTTGGATTCGATGGGGGCCGTGTCACTCACGTCCCACCAGCGGTCCTGACCCTTCGTGATCCTGAAGAAATCCGCGTCCCGGTCGAGCGGATCGCCCACCAGCACGTCATAGGTCGCCCCCGTGACGTTGGGCCCCAGCCCCAATGGCTTGAGGAAGTTGTAGACCTTGTCGACCTCCGGCTGCAGCGGGTCCGTCACGGAGAAGTGCGCGATGTCCTTGTCACTGGCCCACCCCGAGATGTGGATGCCCAGGATGACGTTGTTCGCGCCCACCGCCTTGCGCAGTTGGAGGAAGGAGAGCCCCCACCCGGCCACCGTGTTGGGCAGCCCGGACAGTTCCGGCACGCCCGAGGCCGCCACCGCCGCGTAGGTGTTGGGATTGCTCTGCGTCTGCTTCTGCAGGAAGCCGAAGCCGTCCGCCTCCATGAGCACCAGCACGGGCTTGTTGAACTCCTTCGCCCGCTGCATCAGCACCTTGAAGTCGTAGAAGTAGCTCGCCATCGTGGTGGCTTTCTGCACCTTGGCGAGGAACTGGTCCTCACCGCCACCATCCTCGGAGTTGACCTGGTAGTACTGGATGACCGGCAGGGAGCCCTGGGCGGCGGACTCCACCATGAACTCCTTACCGTAGGAGCCATCCTTGGGATACCAGCCCCAGTTGTTGACCCACCCCTTGGTGAAATAGCGGTAGCGCGCATCCCAGGGCACGCCGCTGTTCTTCATCCAGGTCTGTCCGTTGTTCTCGAACAGGCCCACCATGAGGCGCGCGGGAAGACCCGTGGGGATGGAGCCCGCGGGAGAGATCGCCAGGGGCGCCTCCCGGGTGCCCAGCGTCGAAGAGGAATCCGTGGAGGCGTCTCCGGGCGTCTCGGGACCACAAGCCGCGACCGCCAGGAGGGCAAGCGATAGGAGGATGCGTTTCATGGCCCCCCGAACCGGAGTGGGCTCCACGCCAATCCCGCCCATGCCTCCTCGCGCCAGGCATCCGGCCAGGGGCCCGCCCGCGAGGGCCCCCCCCGCCAAACCGCGGTCACGGTGCGGACAACCCGTGCACGAAGCCCCCGTATCTGCGAGTCTTGGCCCCGCGTGCACCTTGAGATGCCCCTCATCATCGGCCTGATGGTGGCCGCCAGCTCGCTCGCCATCGCCGCCAAGCGCGTCCGCATTCCGTACAACGTCGCGCTGGTGGTCGGTGGCCTGCTCATCGCCGTGGGAGGCATCCTCCCGGGCGTCCCCCCGCTCAACCCCGAGGTCGTCTTCCTCGTCTGCCTGCCGCTGCTCCTCTTCGAGGGCGGCATCACCGCGGACGTGGCCAACGTGCGCGCCAACCTCCTGCCCATCGCCACCCTGGCCACCCTGGGCATGGTGCTGGCCATCGCCGCCACCGGCACGGCCCTCCACTTCGCCCTGGAGCTCGCCTGGGGGCCCGCGCTGCTGCTCGGCGCCATGCTCGCCGTCACCGACACCGTCTCCATCCTCTACGCCTTCCGCCGCGCCCCCGTGCCCCGGCGCCTCTCCGGCATCATGCAGGGCGAGAGTCTCTTCAACGACGGCACCGCGCTCGTGGCCTACGCCGCCATCGCCAACATCGTGGTGGGCGGCGACTCCTCCTTCTCCCTGCCCCTGCTCGGCGCCAAGGTGCTGGGCGCCACCGTGGGCGGCCTCGTCCTCGGCCTCGCACTGGGGCTCGTGGCCGGCTTCGTCATCCGCCACACCGAGGATCCGCTCGCCGAAATCATGGTGACCACGGCGCTGGCCTTCGCCGCCTTCGTCATCGGCGAGCAGCTCCACCTGTCGGGTGCCATCGCCGCGGTGACGGCCGGCCTGAGCACCGGCATCAACCTGCGCCGCCACGTGGCCCCGCAGAGCCAGGTGGCCATCCACACCTTCTGGGAGTACGCCGCCTTCGGGGTGAACACCTTCCTCTTCCTCTCGGTGGGACTCACCACGCGGCCCCAGACGCTGGTGGCCCACATGACCCAGACGGTGCTCGCGGTGGCCTGTGTCTTCGCCGGGCGCGCGGTGGCCATCTACCTGCCCTTCCTGCTGCTGCGCCTGGTGCGCCCCTCCGAGGCCGTGCCCCTGCGCTGGCAGCACGTCTTCATCCTCGGCAACATCAAGGGCGCGCTCTCCATCGGTCTGGCCCTGGGTCTCCCGGAGGCCACGCCCTCGCGCGAGCTGCTGGTGGCCATCGCCTTCGGCGTCACCTTCGTGTCCCTGGTGATCCAGGGGCTCGCGCTCACCGGCATCCTCAAGCGGCTGGGCCTCTTCCACGAGGACCCGGTGGCCTACGCGGTGGCCGAGCAGCAGGCGCGGCTCATCGCCAGCCGCGCCGCGCGCCAGGAGCTGGAGGTGCTGCACGACCAGGGGCTCATCCCCCGCGCGGCCTACGAGCACCTGCGCAGCGACTACCAGGTGGGCATCGCCGGCGCCGAGCGGGAGCTGCGCCGGCTCAGCGAGCAGCACCTGGCACAGGGGGCGCGCATCGTGCTGGTGACGCGCCGCCGCCTCATCGACGCGGAGCGCACCGCGCTGCTGTCGGCCCGGCGCGCAGGCCTCATCCCCGAGGCCACCGCCGAGGCACAACTGGCGAGACTGGACGAGCGCACGCTGGAGCTGGAGCACGTGCTGTCGGGCGCCCCCGAGGGTGAGGCGGGCAACGGGAGGAAGGCGTCATGAGAATCGTCATCGCGGGTGGCGGACGGGTGGGTGGAGCGCTGGCGGCACGGCTGGTGGCGGAGCGCCACCAGGTGACGGTGGTGGAGCGGGACGCGGCCGCCTGCAACCGGCTCTTCGAGGACATCGGCGTGGTGACGGTGTGCGGGGACGCGACGGATCCGCACGTGCTGGAGTCGGCGGGCATCTCCGGCGCGGACATCGCGGCCGGGGTGCTGGCGCGCGACGCGGAGAACCTGGCCTTCGCCACGCTGGTGCGCTCCATGGGCGGCGCCCGCGTCATGGTGCGCATGCTGGACAGCCGCTACCGCGAGGCCTACCGGCTCGCCGGGGTGAGCGAGCTGGTGGAGGAGGCCGAGGTCGTGGTGGCGAAGATGACCACGGCCATCGACTTCCCCCAGGTGGCGGGCTCGCTGCCGCTGGCGGCCGGGGACGCCATCCTCTTCGAGCTGCAGGTGAGTCCCAAGGCGCTGGTGTCCGGCCGGACGGTGGCCCAGGTGCGCGCCCTGCCCAACTTCCCCCGCGAGTGCGTGTTCATCGGCCTGTTGGACCCGGAGGGCCGCATCACCCTGCCGGACGGCAGCACGGTGCTGCGCGCCGGGTACACCATCATCCTCGTGGCCCGCCGCGCCGAGCTGGCCCGGGCCGTGGAGTGCCTCACCGCCGAGCTCCAGGGCCACGACGACACGCCCCTGGCCGAGATACTGCGCAAGGTGGACTTCCTCGCCCCCCTGAGCGACGAGGAGCTGTCCACCGTGGCGCGCGGCGCCGAGTACCTGCGCAAGGCGCCGGGCGAGCCCATCTTCAACAAGGGAGAAGCGGGGGAGACCTTCTACGTCGTCGTCTCCGGAGAAGTGAACCTGCTGGCCGAGGGTGGGCGCGTGCTGGAGGTGGTGAAGCCCGGGGGCTTCTTCGGCGAGATTGCCCTCCTCACGGGCGAGCCTCGCTCCACCAGCGCCCAGGCCGCCACGCCGTGCGAGCTGGCCAGCGTGGGCCGCGACGACTTCCGCGGCGTGGTGATGGCCAACCCCGCCATGGCCCTGGAGATGAGCCGCATCCTCGGCCAGCGCCTGGCGAAGATGGCCCAGCAGGACCGTGCCCCCCAGAAACGCAAGGGCCTGTTCGGGCGCTGAGGAGGAGGAGCGGCCCTGATTCGCGTGAGCCTGGACGGCTTGTTCCCCAACGAAGCCGTGGACTACGCTTCCCGGGGGAGGGACGTGCCCATCCATCGTGAGCACATCGGACAGGTGAGCGGATTCCACGGCAGGAGGTCATCCCTGTAGGAGGGCCATGCCCCCTTCCAGCGACCACCATGAAGCTGCTCCTCGTTGGTCCACCAGCCGATGACTCCATCCGCCAGCTCCTCCAGGAATGGGGCCACGAGGTGGTCCACACCCCACATGCCGAGCAGGCCCAGCCATGGCTTCGCGGGGTGGAGGGCGTGCTGGTGTCCGGGCGTGACATCGCCGAGGAGATCTCCCGGCGGCCCATTCCCCCGGACGTGCGGCCCCGGCCCTTCCTCCTCGCGCTGCTGCCCGCCTCGAACGAGCCGGTGCCCCTGGAAGCCCTGCTGGCCGCCGCGGTGGATGACTACCTGATCGCCCCCTTCGAGCCGTCGCGGCTGCGCACCCGGCTCGAGTGGCTCGGCCGGCGCAGGACGGCCGGGATGCAGGCCACCCAGAAGGGCCCGCCCTCGCGCGGCGAGCTGGAGCGGCTCACCGCCATCATCCAGACCCAGAACGACGTCGCCCTGGCGGGGCTCGAGATGGACACGGTGATGAGGCTCATCGCCGAGCGCGCCCTGGAGCTGAGCGGCGCGACGGGCGCCTCGGTGGCGCTGGTCGAGGGCGAGGAGCTGGTCTATCACGTGGCCATCGGGAGCCAGACCCCCCACCGCGGCTTCCGGCTGAAGCTCGCCCACAGCCTCTCGGGCATGAGCATCCTGCGCGGCGAGGTGCTCCACACCCGCGACACCGAGAATGATCCGCGGGTGAACGTGACCGCCACCCGGCAGATCAACGCCCGCTCGATGATCGTCGTCCCGCTGCAGCGGGGTGGCACCGGCATGGGCGCGCTCAACGTCATCTACGGCGAGCCCAACGCCTACGATGACCTGGACGTGCGCACGCTGGAGCTGATGGGTCAGCTGCTCGGCGCGGCGATGATCAACGCCTCCGAGTTCGAGGCCAAGGGCACCCTGGTGGCCGAGTTCGCCGACACCCTGGCGGCGCTCCAGCAGAGCCAGGAGCTGTTCTACTCCTTCATGAACCAGAGTCCGCTGATCGCCTTCATGAAGGACGACTCGGGCCGGCGCACGTGGGTGAACGAGGCCTACGCCCGTTTCTTCCGGCGCTCGGCGGAGGCGATGGTGGGGATGACGGATGCCGAGCTGTTCACCGCCTCGCAGGCCGAGCGGATGCGCATGGAGGACCAGAGCGTGCTCACCACCGGGCAGCGCTTCTGCGCCGAGCAGCTGGTGCTCTCGCCCGAGGGGACGGAGCACCACTGGCTCATCCACAAGTTCGCCCTGCGCGATGCGTTCGGCCGGCACCTGCTCGGGGGCGTGGCCGTGGACATCACCGCGCGCAAGAGCGCCGAGGAGGCGCTGCGCCGCTCCGAGGAGAGCTTCCGCACCCTCATCGAGGGGCTGCCCGAGGCCATCTTCGTGCACCGCGGCGGCCACCTGCTCTACATCAACCCGGCGGGGCTCACCTTCCTGGGCCATGGCTCGGCGGAGGGGCTCGACGGCGCCTCGCTGCTGGAGCTCATCCACCCGGATGACCGGGAGGTGGCCGCCAGCGTGCTCAAGGGCGAGGAGAACTCCATCCGCGAGGTGCGCTTCCTGCGCGCGGGCGGCCAGCCGGTGGAGGCGGAGCTGAGCGCCATGCGGCTGCTCTTCGACGGCGAGGCGGCCACGGTGGTGAGCGCGCGGGACGTCACCGAGCGCAAGCAGATGCAGTCGCGCCTGCTGCTGGCCGACCGGCTGGCGAGCGTGGGCACGCTGGCGGCCGGCATCGCGCATGAAATCAACAACCCGCTCGCCTTCGTGCTCTCCAACCTGGGCTTCCTGGAGCAGGAGTGCCAGCGGCTCATGGGCGAGCTGCCGCCCGAGCCGCTGCGGGAGATGCAGGAGGTGCTGAGCGAGACGCACCAGGGCGCCGAGCGGATGCGGCACATCATGCGCGACCTGCGGACGCTCTCGCGCGACGATGGCGAGCAGCTGTCCGCGGTGGACGTGCGCGAGGTGCTTGAGTCGAGCCTGCGCCTGGTGCGCAACGAGCTGCGCGGGCGCGCCCAGGTGGTGAAGGACTTCGAGCCGGTGCCGGTGGTGTGGGCCAGTGAGATCCGCCTGGGGCAGGTGTTCCTCAACCTGCTCATCAACGCGGCCCAGGCCCTGCCCGCCAACCAGCCCGAGCGCAACGAGGTGCGCGTGCGGGTGCGCGCCATCGGCACGCACGTGATCATCGAGGTGACGGACACCGGCAGTGGCATCGCCCCCGAGGTGCGCGACCGCATCTTCGACCCCTTCTTCACCACCAAGCCGGTGGGGACGGGGACGGGACTCGGCCTGTCCATCTGCCACGGCATCGTGTCGGGGTTGGGGGGAGAGATCTCCGTGGAGAGCGAGCTGGGAAAGGGCACCACCTTCCGCGTCGTCCTGCCCGCCGCTCCGGCCTCCCCGAAGCTGCTCGGCAACAAGTCTTCGTCCACCTGATCCGAGGGCGGGGCGGAGGAGCGTTCACGCCTCTCCGGTCTCGTTGGCGAAGACCTTGGCGGGATCCGGCTTGGGCTCGGCCGCGGCGGGGCTCGCGTGCCTCTTCCCGACCAGCACCCGCTGCCAACGTCCCGAGAAGTAGTAGGCCATGCTGCAGGTCAGCGAGACGAAGAAGCTGAAGGCGATGGCGTACCAGACCCCGTCCACGCTGTTCAGCTGGCGTGAGAGCCAATAGGCCCCAGGGACACGGACCACCCAGAGGCTGAGCAGGGAGATGACGGTGGTGATCATCGTCGCGCCAGCGCCATTGATGATGCCATTGCTCACGAACACGAGGCCGAACAGGACGTAGCAGGCGCCGACGATGTGCAGGTACGAGATGCCGAGCCCGATGACGGCCGCATCCGTGGTGAACACCCGCAGGAGCGGCTCCGGGAAGAGCACGGCCACCACCGAGATGACCAGGGTGATGGCTCCACTGAACAGACAGCCCCAGGTGAAGATCTCCCGCACGCGGCCGTGGTGGCCCGCGCCCATGTTCTGTCCGGCGAGCGTGGAGATGGCCATGCCGAAGTTGATGGCCGGCATGAAGGCGATCTGGTCGATGCGCGAGGCGGCACCGAACGCCGCCGTGGAGGTCTCCCCGAAGCCGTTCACGATGCCGGTCACCAGGACCATGCCGAGCGAGACCAGCGACTGTTGAATGGAGGCGGGGATGCCGATCCGGAAGGTCTGCCGGGTCTCCTGGCCCAGGTGGCGGATGTGCGGCCATCCGGGAGCCACCGGGGACTTCTGGTGGTGGAGCCAGGCCATGAGCGCCACCAGCACCACGGCTTGAGAGAAGATGGTGGCCCAGGCCGTACCGTTCAGTCCCAGCCTCGGCAGTCCCAGATGGCCGAAGATGAGGAGCGGATCCAACACCGTCGTGAGCACGACGGAGACGAGTTGGAAGTACAGGGGCGTCTTCGAGTCCCCCATCCCCTGGAGCATGCTGCGGATCGCGAACATGGCGAAGCTGAAGGGGAGCGACAGCAGGAAGATGCGCAGGTAGCCCACCGACGCATCGAAGATGTCGGCGGGCGTGTCCATCGCGCGAAGGATGTAGGGAGTGAAGATCTCGCCCAGCACGGTGAGGAGGACTCCCAGCCCGGGGATCAGCACGGTCGAGCTGTCCACGACCCGGCGCAGCTCGTCGAAGCGCTTGGCGCCGTAGCTCTGCGACACGAGGATGTTCGTCGCCAGCGTCATCCCCATCCCGATGCCGAAGAGGGTGAAGACGACGGGGAAGCTCACGGTGACGGTGGCCAGCGCCCCTGTGCCGAGGAACTGTCCGACCCAGATGGCGTTGATGAAGCTGTAGGCCGTCTGCAGGAAGCTGCCGATGAGCATCGGCAGCGAGAAGGTCACGATGTGTCGGGGGATGCTGCCTACGGTCAGATCGGTTCCGAGCTTCGACGCCATGGACCCGTCTTCTCACTGGATGAACGGGGATTCAATCGCCCAGATTCGAGGTGCTCATCCCCCCGAGGAGGCCTCGGGTCGATCTCGATGGCGTCGATGTAGCACCAGCCCCAGTGCTCGCCCGGCTCGAAGGAGCGCATCAGCGGGTGCCCCGTGGTCTCGTAGTGCTTCGCCGCGTGCCGGCCGAAGGACGCATCACAGCAGCCCACATGACCGCACGTCAGGCACATCCGCAGGTTGTGCCAGCGCAGGTGCAGCGCCATGCAGGACTCGCACCCCGAGGTCCTCGGCTCCACGCCCTCCCGCAACAGTTGCAGGTGCGAGCAAGTGGTGGCCGTGCCTCGCCGCAGCCCGCCCATCGTCCCCAACATGCGCCTCGGGCCGGAGACGGGGCCGTGCTCGGGCACGCCCTCGTGGCGCAGCGAGGCCAGCAGCTCGTTGAGGACCTCCTCCGCCACGCCTCCCACGTGCAGCACCCGCGTCACCGCCTCCAGCGCCGTCTCGAACTCGCCGGCCACGATGTCGCTCGCGCCCCGCTCGTGCAGGTCCCCGATGTCCCGCAGCCTCGGCACCTTCACCAGGATGGGGATGTCCGGTGACAGCCTCCGCGCCGCCGACACCGCCCGCTGCGTCCCGTCCGGATCGGAGATGAGCAGCACCAGCGCTCGCGCCCGGTGGATTCCCGCGCGCTCCAATATCTCCGGGCTGGAGATGTCCCCGTAGTACATGACCTCGCCACGCCGCCGCGCCTCGGCCACCACGTGCGGATCCAACTCGATGACCACGTGCGGCAGGTTGCTGGCGCGCAGGGCCCTCACCACCATGCGTCCGGCCGTCCCCAGCCCCGCCACGATGAAGTGGTTGGCCAGCTCCCGGTGCTCGTGCGCCAGCCGGTGCGGCCCATGCGCGCCGAACAGCACCTCCAGCGGCCGCAGGTGCGCCACGCCCGCCGCCAGCCTCGGCGCGAAGCTCAGCGCCACCGGTGTCACCGCCATGGTGAGGACGCTCATGCACACGAAGAGGTTGCGCTCCTCCACGCTCAACAGCCCCACCTGCAGCCCCGCGTTGGCCAGCACGAAGGAGAACTCTCCAATCTGCGCCAGCCCCACGCCCGCCATCACCGCCACCCTGGGCGGAAAGCGCATCACCAGCGCCCCCACCCCGCCCAGCACCGACTTGCCCACCAGCACCCCCAGCCACAACCCCATCACCAGCAACGGATGCTCCAGGACGACGCGCACGTCGAAGAGCATCCCGATGGAGATGAAGAAGAGGCTGGCGAACGTCTCGCGCAGCGGCAGCATGTCCGCCAGCGCCTGGTAGCCGTAGTCGCTGTCCGCCAGCGCCACCCCGGCCATGAAGGCCCCCAGCGCCAGGGACAGGCCCGCCAGCACGGCGAGCCACGCGATGCCCGTGCACAGTCCCAGCACCGCCAGCAGGAAGAGCTCGCGCCGGCGCGTGAGGGCCACCGCCTGGAGCAGCGGCGGCACGACCACCCGGCCGAACACCACCGTGACCACCACCAGCAGCGCCGCCTTGGCCAACACCCAGGCGAGGGCCCCCACGCCCTGCTCCTGCCCGGCCAGCAGCGGGATGGCCATCATCATCGGCACCACGCACAGGTCCTGGAAGATGAGCGCCCCCACGATGAGCCGCCCATGGGGTGCGTCCGTCTCCAGCCGCTCGCCGAGCACGCGCAGCACGATGGCCGTGCTGGACAGCGCCACCAGGAAGCCCAGGAAGACGCCCTTGCGGGCCGGGAAGCCCAGCGCCATGGCGAGCGCCACCACCGCCAGCAGGGTGAGCGCCACCTGGAGCCCTCCACCCAGGGTGAGCACCTTCCACAGCCGCCTCAGCCGCTCGAGCGAGAACTCCAACCCGATGCCGAAGAGCAGCAGGCCCACGCCAATCTCGGCCAGCGCCTCCAGACGCCAGGTGTCATGCACCCAGCCGAGGCCACTCGGGCCGATGAGCGCACCCGCGGCGATGAGGCCAGCGAGGGTGGGCAGGCGCAACCGGCTGAGCGCCAGGACCACCACCACCGCCACCCCGAAAACCACCACCAGTTCCTGGAGAAGCTCGGGAGCCTGCATGGACGCGCCTCCGCGTCTCCAGGCTCCCGTAACGGGCTCAGCGCTCGAAGTCCACGCCCACCCCCAGGCCCGCCATGAAGCCGTGCCTCAGGCTCCCATTGGCCTGCGGGAAATGCTCCGTGCCACCCATGAAGATGCCGTAGAGCGCGGGCACGAAGCGGTGACGCACCTCGGCCGCCACGGAGTAGCGCGGCTTGCCCGTGAGGTCCGTGAGGATGGCGCGCAGCTCCGCCATCGTCCTGCCCCCGGGCAGCTGCAGCTGCAGCACCGCGTCCGCGTCCACCCGGCCCGTGGTGACGAAGTACTCGCCGGACGCACTGGCCAGCAGCTCCAGGTCCTCCGCGCGCCCCTGGCTCACCGTCGCCACCAGCTCGCCGTAACCGGAGAACGTCGCCGGCAGCTGCTCCTGGGACAGCGGCAGCTCGCTCAGGCCCACGCCGGAGAAGCGCGACAGCTCGTACCCCGCGCCAAAGGCGCCGAAGCGGAACAGTCCTCCCTGGCGCCGTCCCTCCAGCCGGCCGCTGATCTCCACGTTCTCCCGGGGCTTGCCCGCCACCACCAGGCCCACGGTCGCACCGTAGTCCGGCACCGACTCGGCCAGCGTGTCCGCCCGTGCCCCCGCCGCTCCCTGCACCCACAGCTGGAGCTTCTCGTTCCTCACCAGGCCCGCCTGCAGGCCGACGCTCGCCGCCGACAGCGCGGGCGACGTGCCCCCCGCCCTGCCGAAGTCGTGCGCCACGTCCACCGACAGGAGGAAGCGGTCGAAGGCCGTCTCCGTGTTGCTCAGCACGCGGCCAAGGTCCAACCGCACCTCGCCGGCGAAGAGGCGCGCGGCCAGCACGTCGCTGGCGAAGAGCTCCACCCGCGTGGGCCCGAGGTACGCGGTGAAGTTGGCTCCCGCGGGGTGGTAGTCCGGCGAAATCCGGTTGTTGTAGCGGTTCACCAGCCAGCCCGCGCCCAGCGAGTAGGAGGAGAAGTCGCCCGCGCGCAACTGGAAGCGCCCATCGTCCCGGCCGATGCGCAGCGAGCGCAGCACCTGGGCGAAGTCACTGCGCTCGTCCCAGTCCTCGCGCCGCAGCCGGCCGCCGTAGTCCGGCTGCGCCTGCAGCGGCTCCTGGTCGAGCAGCCGCAACCGCAGCGGTGCCCCCAGCTCGAACTCGAACTCCTCGCCGCCCCTCACGCCCAGGCGCGGGAAGGCGAAGCCGAAGCCATCCACCCCCGTGGCGTCGGTCCCCGCCGACAGGGCCAGTGCGCCCACCTCGAGGGCCGCGTGGAAGTGGACACCCTCCTCCGCGGGTGCTGCCGCCGCGGAGGAATCAACGAAGGCCTTGGGGGCCTGTTGGAGCACGGAGACGAGGACGAGGGCACCAATCATGGCGCGTCACTCTACCCCGCTTCCCGCCGGGTGCCCGGTCACACGAATGGAAACGCCAGGGGCACTCGCTTCCTCGGAAAGCGAGCGGCCTGGCGTCTCCCCGTACAACCGGACAACGACCCGCGTCCGACCTCCCGCCCCCCGACCCCCCCAACCCGTGGACGAACGCGGGTCGCTGTCCCCAGCTCCCCAATCCGTCTCAGCCGACGAAGACGATCTGCTTGCCCGTGACCGAGGCCATGGCGCGCGAGGACACCAGCTTGGCGGCGGCCCGCGTCTCACCCGCCACGTCGAAGGCCGCGGCGATCAAATCACCCAGCGTCACCTGCACCTTGCGCGCGGGCTTGCTCGCCTTGGCCACCGCCCGCCCCGCCGTCCCCTTCACCCGACGCGCCACCTGCTTCATCACCTGGCCACTCCGCTGGGTCTTCGCCATGGTCCGCCCTTCCCTCTGGTCTGAGTTGCCTATCCTGTTGCCGACACGCCCCACGCCGCCGCCCCACGCCAGACTCTCTCAGCAACCCGCGTGCCCAAGCACAACCCCCTGAAATCACTCATGTCCCACAAGGTGAGCGTCCCGGAAGGTCCGTGCCAGGGACTGTCTTTTCTACCGAAGGACGGGTTGCCCCCACCGGAACGAATGACCGGAACGACATCCACGGACAGGGGAAGAGCTGGTACGAGAGAGTCCCCCCCTGCCCGGAAAGCCCCCCGGGCGTCTACTGTTCGGCAATTGGTGGCAGCCATTCCGGCGAGGCCCACCCCACCAAGAGGTCGCAATGCAGAAGCAGGTCGTTCCGCCCAACGTCGAGGTGGTGGGTCAGTCATTGATGGCCATCGTCAACGCGCTGGAGCTCATCAAGACGCAGGCGCAGAAGCTCCTGGCGGACCATGGCATCGCGAACATCGAGCCGGAGGGGTGGTACTCCATGCGCAGCGCCATCGCCGCCATCGAGGCCATCGAGCAGAAGATTGGCCCGGTCACCATGCGCGCGGTGGGCCGCAAGGTTCCGGACCACGCGCGCTTCCCGCCCGAGGTGCGCACGCTGCGCGAGGCCCTGCAGGTGCTCAACGTGGCCTACCAGATGAACCACCGCGGGCATCAGAACGGGAACATCGGCGGCTACCACTTCGAGGCGTCGGGGGAGCGCGGCGGCCGGATGATCTGCGACACCCCCTACTCCTGCAACTTCGACCACGGTGTCATCGAGGCCATCTGCGAGCGCTTCCGGCCGAAGGACGCGACGTGGGTGCGCGTCGACCACGGCTCGGGCTGCCGCCAGAAGGGCAGCGTGGCCTGCACCTACCACATCCGCTGGTGAGGCCCGGCGCCTACTTCGCGGCGGGAGAGGAGAGCACGAGGATGAGCTCGCCCCCCACGTGCTTGCCGGCGCGCTGGTAGACGGAGCCCTCGCGGCCCAGCTCCACGTCCACGGCCGACAGCTGGGGCACCTCCACGCGGAGGGTGGCGGTGTCGCCCTGCATGCGCAGCAGCCGCAGCGAGGCGTTCACCCCGTTGGGGAGCTTCACCTCGGTGGACTCCTTGCTGCCCACCTCGAGCGACTGCTGCGACAGCTGCTTGAAGGAGGTGAAGTTGAAGTTCTGACGCTGGAACGTCTCCTTCATCTTCTGGAGGGAGGAGGGCTCCACCTCGGTGCCCTTGCGCGAGACGAGCACCACCTCCACCTGCACCTTGAGCTTCTGCTGCTCCTGGGCCCGGGCCGCCAGCGGGGTGAAGAGCAGGCCCACCAGTGCGAGCACCAGCATGGCCATCGTCGAGTGCTTCGTCTTCCTCATAGCTCTCCTCCCTGGGGCCGATCCTTCGCGGGGTCATCCTTCGGGTCCAGCTCGTCCGGCACGCTCGCGTCCCGGGCGCCCTTGGGCGGAACGGCCGAGGCGTCGTGCGTGGCGTCCTGATCCACCACCCAGATGATGGTGTTGCCATCGTCGGACTCGAGCACCACCGGGGCCACCTTGGCCCCCTCGGAGGCGCGCACCGCGCGCACCCGCATCCGGTCCCCACCATAGCCCATGGGCACCTCGCTCTGGGACATGAGCAGCGGCACCAGCACGAGCACGAGCACCGCCGCGGTGGCCAGCGAGGAGACCATGGCCGTGCGGTGGTAGAGGAACAGCTCGGACAGGGAGATGCGCAGCCGCTCCAGCAGGGGCGGACGCTCCGGCGTCACCCGGGCCATGACGCGCTGGGTGAAGTCCTTGAAGTCCACCTCGTCCACGGCCATCTCGAGCCCCACGCGAAGCAACGCGGACTCGGCACGCAGATCCGCCGCGCGGGTGGCGCAGTCTCGGCAGGCCGCCAGGTGGCGCTCCACGTTGACTCGCTCAGCGGGGGATACCTCCCCATCGATGTAGGGGGACAGCAGTGGAATGAAACGCTCGCACGCGGGATTTCCGGCCATGTTCCTCACCCGGTGTAATGGGGGACTTGGGGGTTGGACGGCAGTTGGGGACCGATATTCCAGGTCCTTTCACTCACTGCCCACCCCGCTCTTGGCCTCGTCCAACTCCAGGTATTCACTCAGGATTTTCTGGACCTTCGCCCGCGCGTGGAAGAGCCGGCTCATCACCGTGCCCTTGGGGATGTCCAACGTGCGGGAGAGGTCCTCGTAGGACATTCCCTCGATTTCGCGCAGCAGGAGGATGGCGCGATGCTTCTCGGGAACGGCCGCGAGGGCCTCCTGGATCTTCTCCGCCAGTTCGCGCCGCAGGGCGCTCTTCTGGGGGTTGGTGCCCAGGCGGCTGCCCAGCGCGCCGATGCGGGCCTCGGACAGGTCGTTGGCGACGGACTCGTCGAACTCCTCGGTCTCCCCACCAGCCGCGCCCTTCCGACGCATCACGTCGATACAGATGTTGACGGTGATGCGGTAGAGCCAGGTGTAGAAGGACGAGTCGCCCTTGAAGTGGTCCAGGTACTTGTAGACCTTGACGAACGCCTCCTGGGAGACGTCCATCGCCTCTTCCTTGTCCTTCAGCATGCCCAGCGCGACGGCGTACACCTTCCGCTGGTAGCGTTCGACCAGGAGCTTGAAGGCGCGTTGGTCTCCGCTGCGGACACGCTTGACGAGAGTGAGATCGTCGGTAGCCAAGGGTGCGCCACCCTAGCATGAGCGCCCCGGGGCCCAAGCATTCCGTGTGACCGGCCGTTCACCGCCGGGCGGCTTCACGACCCGGCGAGCGAAATCACCAACAGTGTTGACTGGGAAGCGGGCAGGCCCAGGCTGGCGTCCCCCCCTTCCGGGGAACCCAGCAACGCAGGAACCAGCACATGCCCGCCTACGTCTATCTCGGCATCGCCATCGTCGCCGAGGTCATCGCCACCTCGGCCCTCAAGTCCACCGCGGAGTTCACCCGGCCGCTGCCCAGCCTCCTGGTCGTCGTGGGCTATGGCATCGCCTTCTATTGTCTGAACCTGTCGCTGCGCTCGATTCCGGTCGGCATCGCCTATGCCATCTGGTCCGGCCTCGGCATCGTCCTGGTCGCGGCGGCCAGCTACGTGCTCTACCAGCAGAAGCTCGACCTGGCCGCGCTGCTCGGCATGGCGATGATTCTCGGGGGCTGCCTCGTCATCAACCTGTTCTCGAAGAGCGCCGCCCACTGAGTCACAGGCTGGCGAACATGATCACCAACAGGGTCGCCCCCACCAGGGCGAGGATGGCCCCGAAGGCCACCTGGCTCCACTTCTCCCGCTCCAACGCGCTCAGCTCCGGCGGATCCCTGAAGCGGTGGAGGACGTTCCACAGCATGTGAGAGCCCAGGCGCTTGTTGGTGCCACGGCGGTCATGGCCCGCATTGGGGACGTCGTCCGGGTCGTCCACTCCCGGAGGCACCATCCCCGGAGGCACCACCACTCCCGGCGGCGGCCGGGCCCCCACCTGGAAGGGAGCGGGCGGAGGCGGTTCCGCCTGGTCGAACTCCGCCGGGCCCTCGGCCACGGGTTGCTTCTGGGCGGACCGCTCGGGCTTGGAGTGGAACGGGTCGTCCTTCAGCGAGGACTGATCCTCCGCGACGGGGACCTCGACGGCCGGCATCTCCGGGAGCGTGATGTGCTCCTCCGCCACGGGCGTGGAGACCTCCGAGGGGAGCATCTCCGGCCCGGGCTCGATGCGGACCTCGGCCAGCTTCGCCTGGAGCTCCTCCGGAGAGCGGGCCTCCAACAACTGGAGCGCCACCTCCACGCCGTCCCAGCCGGTGTTCGCGTCGCGCAGTCCGGTGAAGCCATTCTGGATGAGCACCTCGCGAAAGCGCTCGAACCCCGCTTCCGTCTGGCCCGCCGGGTCCCTCGCGTTCGCCTCGGCGTAGGCGAGGAAGAAGTTCCAGAGGCGCTCGGCGCGCTCGGAGGGCGCCAGCCGTGAGGGACGGATGTCCAGCCCCAGGTAGCGCGCCTCCTCGGAGAGATGATGGGCGAGTGACTCCAGCCCAGTGGACTCGCCGAGCTCCGGCAGCAGGTCCTCCAGTGGTTTCGCCTCGCCCCCGCGCACCTCCATTCCGCGCGGCGCGCGGATGGACACCTGGGTGGCGAGAGCGTCCCACTGGCGCGGGGCATCCTGACGCGGAGCTTCCTGACGCTGGGGCCGCTCGCTCGTCCTGGGCGGGGCTCGATTGCTGGAATCGGAGCGGGCACCAGCCTCGGCCCCCTCCTGAGCACGGTCCCTGAGCCGTGGCCGCTCACCGGTGGAACGCGAGCCCTCGCGAGGCCCCTCGAAGCGGCCGGCCCGGTCATCGCGGGCCTTGCCGGCACGGGGCTCGCCACCGCTCTCCAGTCCGTCCTGGGCGAAGTTCCAGATACCGGTCTTCGGCTGCTCCTCACGCACGTTGCCCGAGCGCGAGGGCTCGGCCCCCGGGGGCATCCGGCCTATCTGCGTCTTCTCCTCGGTGAAGCCACCCGGGCGCGGGGGGCCGGCCTGCGTGGGCATCCGGCCGATCTGCGTCTTCTCCTCACGAGGCGGGCCATTGCCGATGCCACGAGCCGGTTTGCCCGAGGGGCCCGGAGACCCTCCCTCGGAACGGGTCGGCGCCGGGCCTATGACAGTCCCGCGTCGCCCCTTGATGTTTCCGGCGTGGCTCATCTCCTGGATTGTCGCCCGGCCGGCCAGCAAGTTGCCAGGGGGCCCCCGGCTACTCCTCTTCCCGCTCCACCGTCACCGGAGAGGTCATCCCATTGGCGTCCAAAGTGACCCGGAAGACGGATACCTGGCCGTCCCCATCAAGGTCCCCCCGCGCGAAGCAGGTGACCTCCGCCTCGCCCAGGGGCGTCTCCTGCACCACCACCTGGTACTGGTAGCGGATGCGCTCGCCGGGGGCGAAGCCGATGCTCTTCAGGTTCTCATCCGGCTCGAAGGGCACCGCCTTGCCGCCCCGCGGCACGTCCTTCGGCACCGGGCCCGCGGCGAGGAAGACGCCGTGCTCGTCGCGGTAGGACTGCACGTCACCACAGAGGCGCAGCACGTTGACGCGCGCCTCCTGACTGAGGGCCTGGTCCTGAGCGGGGTACCTGCGGCTGATGAGGTAGAAGGCGCCGCCGGCCACCGCCATGAGGCAGGGCACGGCGAGCACCGCCGCCCCCAGGGCCACCTTCTTCCAGGTGGCCATGCGCGGCTTGTCGGGAACGGAGTTCTCCACGGGGGACCCTCCTCCTCGTCAGCGAGCGCCCGCCCAGTCGCGGGGTTTGCGCAGCACCTCCACCAGCTTCGCCTCCTCGGAGCCGGGAGCCGGGTGGTGGTCGTAGCGCCAACGCACCTGCGGGGGCAGCGACATGAGGATGGACTCGGTGCGCCCGTTCGTCTCCAGGCCGAAGGTGGTGCCCCGGTCCCACACGAGGTTGAACTCCACGTAGCGCCCGCGCCGCACCTCCTGCCAGAAGCGCTGCGCCTCCGTGTAGGGCGTGTCCTTGCGCCGCTCGGCGATGGGCAGGTACGCGGGGAGGAACGCCCGGCCCGCGTCCTTCACGAAGGCGAACTCGCGCTCCAGGTCTCCGCCCATGTTCTCGAAGAAGATGCCGCCCACCCCGCGCGTCTCCTCGCGGTGGCGCAGGTAGAAGTACTTGTCGCACGCCTCCTTGAAGCGCGGGTAGTACGCCGGGTCGTGCCTGTCACACGCCTCCTTGTGGACCCGGTGGAAGTGCACCGCGTCCTCCTCGTGGAGGTAGTAGGGCGTCAGGTCCGCGCCGCCGCCGAACCAGGCCTTTCCGCCCTGGTGGAGGAAGCGGTAGTTGGCGTGCACGGTGGGCACATACGGGTTGCGCGGGTGCAGCACGAGCGAGATGCCCGCGGCCCAGAAGGTGCGGCCCTCCCCCTGCAACCTCTTGGCGAAGGCCTCCTCCAGCTCGCCGAACACCACCGAGGTGCTCACGCCGCCCTTCTCCAGCACGGCCCCATCCTCCAGCACGCGGCTGCGCCCACCCCCGCCACCCGGCCGCTGCCAGGGGTCCTCGCGGAACCGGGCCTTCCCATCCAGCCGCTCCAGCGCGCCGCAGATGTCGTCCTGCAACGCGTGGATGAACTCCACCATCCCCTGCTTCAACTTCTCCACATCCACCGTCATGGGCTCTCCTGGGTCGCCACGGGCGCCTCGAACTGCAAGGGGGGCACGGCGGGAGCCGTGTTGCCCGCCGCGTCGAAGACCTCCAGCTTCGCGCGGTAGCTCTTGCCATCCTCCAGGGCGAAGGCGCCACTACAAGCCTCGTGTCCCACCAGGGCCACGCCGTCGTGCAGCGGGGTGACGTAGTGCTGGGGCGCCATGTCCTCGTCACGGCGCGAGAGCGTCACCACGGCGTAGGCCGGACTGTCCTCGCCCAGGGTCATGCGCAGCTTGACGAAGCGCTCGGTGCCATCGCGGGTGCGGCGGAAGAGGCCCTCGCTCACGGCGGGCCGCTTGAGCCAGCGCGGGCGTGACACGTCCTGGCCCCGGCCACTGTGCCACTCGGGGAACGCGGAGCCCCCTCCGTTGAGCACCTTCACGTCGGGCAGCACATCGTCCAGGCGCAGCGCGTAGGAGAGGCCCGGCTTGAGCGGGCCCGAGGGCCGGAGCACGACGGCGGAGCGCCCCAGCGGGCTGCTCCACCCGCGCTGGACGCGCACCTCCACCTCGTGGCCATCCGCCTGGAGCCGCAGGACGCGGCCGGGCAGTTCGGCCACCCGGGAGCTGAAGGCGCCGAGGCCCTCGAGCAGGAAGCGGGTATTGGTGGGGACCACCGCGCCGGGAGCGGGAAACACCCGCACCCCATCGGGGCAGGCGGCGCGTGCGGCCGGAGCGGTCAGCAACAGGAGGACGAGGAGCGGGACGACGGGTCGCACGGGACCAACGAGTCTGCGCCGACCCGGCGCCGGAGGCCAGTATCGCGATGGCCTCCCCGTGGCTTTCCCCCAACCCGGGACCTGGGAGCCATGACGCGGTCCGCCATCGGGCACCGGGGAGGACCTCTGGAGTCTCGTGGTCGACCCGCGAGTGACCGAGTCTTGGCTTGGCCGCCTGGTGGGCCCCTCCCATCATGCGCGCCTCAACCCTCCCCCCGGAGACCCCCCCATGTCTTCCCGTTCGCGTCTGTCCCTGCTGCTGCTGGCCTCCCTCACCGCCGCGTGCGGTGGCTCCCCCGAGGAGCACACCTCCGACTCCGAGCTCGCCACCCGCGAGGACGCCGTCACCATCCCCGCCCGGGGCACCGCCACCACGCTCGACTTCGGCAACTGGAACGTCGAGTGGTTCGGCTCCACCTCCAATGGCCCCACCAACGAGTCGCTTCAGCTGACCAACGCGCGCGATGTCATCCAGGGCGCCGACCTGGACATCTGGGGCCTGGAGGAGGTGGTGAGCACCACCAGCTTCAGCAACCTCAAGTCGCAGCTGACTGGCTACGCGGGCCTGCTCGCCAGTGACTCCACCGTGACGAACGGCAGCTCCTACTACAGCTCCAGCGAGCAGAAGGTGGGCATCCTCTACAAGACGAGCGTCGCCTCGGTGCTGAGCGCCCGCGTCATCCTCACCTCCTATGACACCGACTTCGCCGGCCGACCCCCGCTCGAGGTGAAGATGCGGGTGAACCTCAACGGCCGCACCGGGGACATCGTCGTCATCGTCCTGCACGCCAAGGCCTACGACGACACGACGAGCTGGCAGCGCCGCTACAACGCCTCGCAGGCCCTCAAGTCCTACCTGGACAGCACCTACCCCACCACCAAGGTGATCGTGTTCGGCGACTGGAACGACGACGTGGACACCTCCATCACCTCCGGCAAGGCGTCCCCGTACCAGAACTTCGTGAGCGACTCGGCCGACTACACCTTCCCCACCAAGGCCCTGTCCGACGCGAAAATCGCCACCACCGCCAGCTACCCGGATGCCATCGACCACCAGCTCGTCACCAACGAGCTGAAGGCCACCTACGTCTCGGGCTCGGTGCAGGCCTACCGGGTGGACTCGTACATCTCCAACTACAGCAACACCACGAGCGACCACTTCCCCGTGCTCTCCCGCTACACCTGGTGAGCAGGTCCGGCCGCTGGCCTCGCGCCAGCGGCCTTCCACGGGCCTGGCACGAACGCCCTCAGTGCATGGGACGGCCGTCGTCGGTGATGACGATGGTGCCGTAGCGCGACTCGTAGTTGGCGACGCCGTCCTGCAGCACCTTCAACAGGCGCTTGACGTGCTTGGGATTGAGGATGACGCGCGAGAGCACCTTCGCGCGGACCGGATGCGGCTGGACGTGGATGAAGTCCAGGGTGAACTCCGTCTCCGTGTGGTTGACGAGGGCCATGTTCACGTACCGACCATTGGCCACATCGTCATCTATCTGAATCGGCAAGGGCTCGGGAGGCTTGGGTGTATCCGACATGGGGGGGGCATACCGCCGTATGCGGGCCGTGACTAGACTGAGTCACGGTGAGAGCACAGCGGATGGACCCGGAGAAGACGGCGCCGTTCGAGCTGGGGCGGGGAGAGGATGCCTGCCTCCTGCTGCATGGCTTCACCGGAAGCCCCTGGGAGGTGCGTCCGCTGGGCGAGGCGCTGGCGGCACGAGGCCTGTACGTGCGCGCCATCCAGCTGCCCGGCCATGGCACCACCCCCGAGGCCCTGCTGAACGTGGGACACCGGGACTGGGAGCGCGCCGCGGCCGAGGCCCTGCTGTCGCTGCGCGACTACCGGCGGGTCTTCGTGGCGGGGCTGTCCATGGGGGCCCTGCTGTCGCTGATGCTCGCGGCGGACTACCCGGAGCGCGTGCACGGGCTGGCGCTCATCGCCCCGGCGCTGCGCTTCAAGGGACCGAAGATGTGGCTGCTCAAGCGCCTGCGGCACACCGGCCTGCTGGAGCGGGTGAAGCCCTGGGTGCAGAAGACCGGCATGGACCTGTCCGACCTGGCGGTGCTCGCCGAGGCGCCCATCCTCCCGGCCTTCCCCTCGGCGAGGCTGCGGGACCTGTGGACGCTGCAGGACGTGGCGAGGGAGGCCCTGCCCCGGGTGCGTTGTCCCGCGCTGGTGGCGGTGGCCGAGCAGGACCACGTGGTGGACCCCGAGTGCGGCCGGTTCCTGGCGCGAGGCCTCACCGCGTCGCCCCAGGTGCGCCACATCTCGCTGAAGGACGGCTTCCACATCGTCCCGCGCGACAGGGGCGGACCCCTGCTCGCCTCGGAGGTGGGCACCTTCTTCGACCGGTTGCGATTATCCGTCAGCCCTACGCGGCCAGCGGCAGGGACACGGTGAAGGTGGAGCCCTCTCCCAGCCGGCTCTCCACCGAGATGTCTCCGCCATGCGCCTGGGCGATCTCCCTGGCGATGTAGAGCCCCAACCCCAGTCCACTGGCCTCGCTGGCGCTGATGGCCCGCTCGAAGCGCTCGAAGATGCGCGAGCGGTCCTCCTCGCGCAGCAACTCCGCGGCGCGGGTCTTCATATAGGTCACCGGCTTGATGTCCTCGGTCAGCTTCATGCGCCACGCATCCGGTGCCAGGAACAGTACCAACTCCCGTCCCGGACCGCACGGCGTCCCTCATGGCGGGCAGGCTGCCGAGAATCCAGCTTCAAAGGAACGTGCATGGGTCTCGCGCATCCATTAGCACTCCCCCCACGCATGCCCCCCGCCCAGCCCGTTGTCGAGCTCCACGACGTCTCCAAGTCCTACGCCGAGGGCGACGCCGTCCGCGAGGTGCTCTCCAGCGTCCGCCTCACCCTGCACGCGGGCGAGTTCGTCGTGCTGCTCGGCCGCAGCGGCTCGGGGAAATCCACGCTGCTCAACCTCATCAGCGGCATCGATCTGCCCTCGCGAGGCACGGTGCGCATCGACGGCCGCGAGCTCGTCACCTTGAGCGAGCACCAGCGCACCCTGCTGCGCCGCGACCGCATCGGCTTCATCTTCCAGGCCTTCAACCTGCTGCCCACCCTCACGGTGGAGGAGAACATCCTCCTCCCCCTGGAGCTCACCGGGCGCGAGGGCCCCGAGTCGCGCGTGCGCGTGCGCGAGCTGCTCGACACGGTGGGCCTGGGCAACCGCGCCAGCAGCTTCCCCGACCGGCTCTCCGGCGGTGAGCAGCAGCGGGTGGCCGTGGCCCGCGCGCTCGCCCACGCCCCGCCCCTCCTGCTGGCCGACGAGCCCACCGGCAACCTCGACGAGCAGACGGGGCGCAAGGTGTTGGACCTCCTGGAGGGCCTCACGCGCCGGGAGCACGCCTGCGCGCTCATCGTCACCCATGACCCGGGCCTCGTCTCGCGCGCGGACCGCGTGCTGCAACTCGAGGCGGGCCAGCTCGTCGAGCGGGAGGCCCGCGCGTGAGACAGCGCCTCCTGGCCCGCGCCAGCCTGCGCCACCTGGGCAGCCACCCGTGGCTCACCGCCCTGTCCCTGCTGGGCATCGCGCTCGGCGTGGCGGTGGTGGTGTCCATCGACCTGGCCAACGCGAGCGCCATGCGCGCCTTCGAGCGCTCCACCGACACCGTGGCCGGCCGTGCCACGCATCAGCTCGTCGGCGGGCCCTCGGGGCTGCCGGAGTCGGTGTACCGGGACGTGCGCCTCCTGCCCGGCGCGCCCGTGTCCGCTCCCGTGGTGGAGGGCTACGTGCGCGCGACGAGCGGCGACAGGCGCCCCCTCAGCGTCCTCGGCGTGGACCCGTTCGCCGAGGCCCCCTTCCGCTCCTTCGTGCCCAGGAGCGGCGGCTCCGTGGACCTGGGTGCCTTCCTCACCGAGCCCGGCACCGCCCTCCTCACGCGGCGCACGGCCGAGGCGCTGGGCGTCGGCGCCGGAGACACCCTGGAGGTGGGCATGGAGGGCGTGACGCGGCGGCTGCGCGTGACGGCCATCCTGGACCCCGAGGACGAGGGCAGTGCGCGCGCCATGGAGAGCCTCGTGCTCACCGACATCTCCACCGCGCAGGAGGTGCTCGGACAGGTGGGGCGCCTCTCGCGCATCGACCTCCAGCTGCCGGTGGGCGAGGCCGGAGAAGCGCAGCTGGCGCGCCTGCACCCGCTGCTGCCCGAGGGCGCCGAGGTGCTACGGCCCCGCGCGCGCGGCAACGCGGTGGAGCAGATGACACGGGCGTTCCGCACCAACCTCACCGCGCTGTCGCTGCTGGCGCTCGTGGTGGGCACGTTCCTCATCTACAACACGATGACCTTCTCGGTGGTGCAGCGGCGCGAGCAGCTCGGGCGGCTGCGCGCGGTGGGCATCACCCGGCGCGAGCTGTTCGCCCTCGTGCTCGTCGAGGCCACGGCGCTGGGCCTGGTGGGCACGGTGGCCGGGCTGCTGCTGGGCATCATCCTGGGCCGGGGGCTGGTGGAGCTCGTCACCCGGACGCTCAACGACCTGTACCTCGTGGTGAGCGTGCGGGGCCTCTCGCTGGAGTCGTCCACGCTGGCCAAGGGCGTGCTGCTCGGCCTGGGCGCGACACTGGCCGCCGCGCTGCTGCCCGCGTGGGAGGCGGCGCGCTCGGCCCCCGCGGTGACGCTGCGCCGCTCCACGCTGGAGGACGTGGCCCGGCGGAGGGCTCCGCGTCTGGCCCTGCTGGGACTGCTCGTGCTCGCGCTGGGCGTGGGGCTGCTGGCCCTGCCCACCCCCGAGCTGCTGCCGGCCTACGGTGGCCTCTTCTCGGTGCTGCTGGGCGCGGCGCTGCTGGTGCCCTGGTTGACGACGCTGCTCGCGGGCGCGGCGGCCGGTCCGTTGGGGCGCCCCTTCGGGCTGCTGGGGCGCATGGCCGCGCGCGGGGTGACGTCGAGCCTCAGCCGCACCGCCGTGGCCCTGGCCGCGCTCATGGTGGCGGTGGCCACCACGGTGGGCGTGGGCCTCATGGTGGCCAGCTTCCGCGGCACGGTGGCCGAGTGGCTGGAGTCCTCGCTGCAAGCCGATGTCTTCATCTCCCCGCCCGCGCTCGTCACCCGGCGTGGCGGAGCCACCTTCGCCCCGGGCCTCGCCGAGCACCTGCGCGCCACCCCCGGCGTGGCCGGCAGCACCACCATCCGCACCGTGCAGGTGCGCGTCAATGGCATGCCCACGGACCTGCGCTCCGTGGACTTCGGCACCGTCACCGTGCGGCCCTACCGCTTCAAGCAGGGAGACCCGGAGCGCGTATGGAAGGAGTTGGAGGCGCCGGACACCCTCCTCGTCTCCGAGCCCTTCGCCTTCCACCGCCGCCTGGGCGTGAACGACTCGGTGGAGCTGTCCACCGACAAGGGCCCGCGCCGCTTCCGCATCGTCGGCGTGTACTTCGACTACGGCTCGGACGCGGGCACGCTGTTGATGCCGCGCGCCACGTACCTGCGCCACTTCGATGACCCGAGGGTGAGCGGCGTGGCCCTCTACGCCGCGCCCGGACAGGACGTGGACGCGCTGGTGACCCGGGTGCGCGAGCGCGCCGGCGACGTGCAGGCGCTCGACATCCGCTCCAACCGCGCGCTGCGGGAAACCTCCCTGGAGGTGTTCGACCGCACCTTCACCATCACCCACGTGCTGCGGCTGCTCGCCGTGGGCGTGGCCTTCGTCGGCGTGCTCAGCGCGCTCATGGCGTTGCAGCTCGAGCGCGCGCGCGAGCTGGCCGTGCTGCGCGCCACTGGCCTCACGCCGCGCCAGCTCTGGGGGCTCGTGTCCCTCCAGACGGGGCTGCTGGGCCTGCTCGCGGGGCTCTTCTCGCTGCCGCTCGGCGTGGCGCTCGCGTACGTGCTCGTCCACGTCATCAACCAGCGCTCCTTCGGGTGGACGCTGCGACTGCTGGTGGTGCCGGGCGTGCTCGCGCAGGCGCTGGTTCTGGCCCTGCTGGCCGCGGCGCTCGCGGGCCTCTACCCGTCCTGGAAGATGTCGCGCGCCAACCCCGCGAACGCGCTGAGGGAGGAGTGAGGGCGATGCGCGGACGCGGACTCGTCATCGGCGTGGCGGTGGTACTCGCGGGGCTCGCGGCGGGAGCGGTCTGGGTGACGCGGGATGTGGCCCCGGCCCCCAGTGCCCGACCGACGCTGAAGGTGGCGGAGGCGCTCGGCGGTGGAGAGGGCGGCGAGACGGGCTACACCCGGGCCCTCGAGCCCCGGGAGTTCCACTTCCCCGAGGACCACGGCCCGCACCCCGGCTTCCGCACCGAGTGGTGGTACTGGACGGGCAACCTCTCCACGGCGGACGGGCATGACTTCGGCTATCAGCTCACCCTCTTCCGCAGCGCGCTGGCCCCCGGGGACGCGCCGCGCGAGTCCGCGTGGGGCACGCGGCACGTCTACATGGGACACCTGGCGCTCTCGGACATCGGCAGCGGGCGCTTCCACGCCACCGAGCGCTTCACCCGCGACGCGTTGGGACTCGCGGGCGCGCGCACCGAGCCCTTCCGCGTGTGGTTGGAGGACTGGAGCGCCGAGGCCCTGGCCGACGGGGCCCTGCCCATGAAGCTCACCGCCCAGGGAGACGGGGTGTCGCTGTCCCTCGTGCTGGAGGCGGGAAAGCCCCCGGTGCTCCAGGGTGACCGGGGCCTCGCCCGGAAGGGCGCCGCGCCGGGCAACGCCTCCTATTACTACTCGCTCACCCGGATGCCCTCGCGCGGACAGGTGACGGTGGACGGCCGCGTCCACGAGGTGACGGGCCAGAGCTGGATGGACCGCGAGTGGAGCACCCGCCCGCTCGGCGAGAACCAGGTGGGCTGGGACTGGTTCGCGCTCCAGCTCTCGGACGGTGGCGAGCTCATGTACTACCAGCTCCGTCAGAAGGACGGCTCGGTGGACCCCTTCAGCGCGGGCATGCTCATCCCCGCCCGGGGCGAGCCCGTGCGCATCTCCCGCGACGACGTGCGGCTGGAAGTGTCGGACACCTGGAAGAGCCCCCGCGGCGGCACCGTGTACCCGGCCCGCTGGCGTCTCTCCATTCCCTCCCAACGTCTGGAATTGAACATCACCCCCGCCCTGGCCGACCAGGAGCTGCCGGTGAGTGTTCGCTATTGGGAGGGCTCCGTCCGCCTCTCGGGCACGCACGAGGGCCAGCCCCTCCAGGGGCGCGGCTACGTGGAGCTGACGGGTTACGGAGACACTCCAGCGCGAGAGCGTTGAAAGACTGGACAGAAGCGCCGAAACTCTTGCAACGCCGCTACTCTTCTACAACCACACGCGTAGTATGCGCGGCAAACGTCATGGGGGGGTCACATGGCCATCCGCCGCGAATGGAAGCTCGGGACGCATTCTGCCCATTTCGAGCAACCGGACATCCTCTGGGTGAGGATCGATGGGGAGACCACGTTCCAGGATGCAGTCTGTCTGTCTGAAATCTACGGAGAGCTGGGCAACCACCGGCCCTTCTTCGTGGTGACGGATCTCCGGGAGGCCACCACCGTCGACTCGGAGGCGCGCAACTACGTCTCCCGCAACGTCAATCCCGCCTGGTTCCTCGGCTCCGTCTACATCGGGGCGGGCTTCGTGCAGAAGGCCGCCGCCAAGAGCCTCGCCTTCGTTCACTACCTCACCGGCCGGCTCACCTTCGACCTGCACTTCGTCGGCTCGGAGGAGGAGGCACGCGAGCTCCTGGCCCGCGAGCGTGCTCACGGCCGAGCTCGGGTCGCCTGACCGTCCGCTCCGGGCACGTCCGGACGGGCCCCGACACGACCGCTCCCGTCATGCCTTCCGGGAACCACCTACCGGATGGCCCTGGACTGCGATACACCGGCAGTCACGAGGCTCCCCATGACGGCTCCCCGCGAATGGTCCATCGGCACCCATTACATCCGCTTCGAGCAACCCGACACCCTGTTCATCAAGATCAAGGGTGACATCGGGCTCGAGGAGGTCAAACAGCTCGTCGACATCTGCCGCGAGCTGGCCGAGAAGAAGCCGTTCTATCTCATCACCGACCTGGCGGAGATTGGCACCATCCCCTCCGAGGCCCGGGGCTACGCCTCCAAGAACATCCGCCAGGACTGGTACCTGGGGGTCGCGTACATCGGCGCCAACTTCGTGGCCAAGGCCGCCGCCAAGGGGCTCGCGCTGATGATGTATTTCACGGGCAAACCCTCGTTCGATCTGGAGTTCGTCCACGACGAGAACGAGGCGCGTGCCGCCCTCTCCCGCCAGCGTCTCAAGCGCGCCACCACCAAGGTGGCCTGACGCTCGACCCGGTGGACGAGGGCAGCGACGGCGGCGGCGACGACCGAGCCACCGCCCCCCGCCTACAGCATGAAGGCCTGCTCGGCCGGCTCGTCGTACGCGTCGAGCGGGCGCGTGTTGTAGGCGAGCGCCTCCGCCAGGCGCGCTGGCTTCTCGTTGCGAGGAGACGTCATCAACTGGATGAACGCCTCGTAGCTCAGGCGCAGGCGCGGGTTGGTGAGGCGCTCGTGGCCGATGGTGCTGAACGTGCGCCCGCCGTAGTCATGGGCGGGGTACACGAGCGTGTCCTCCGGAAGTGACAGCAGGCGCTGGAGGCTGCGGTACTCGGCCTCGGCGTCACCGGTGGGCAGGTCCGTGCGGCCCGTGGCGCCGATGAGCAGCGTGTCCCCGCTGAGCACCCGGTCCTCCATCACCAGCACCAGGCCATCCGCCGTGTGCCCCGGGGACGCCCAGACGGTGAGGCGCACATCCCCCACCTCCAGCACCTCTCCGTCGCTCAGCACCCGGTGCACCGAGCCCTCGGGAGCCCCCGCGATGACCGCGCCCGTCATCCGCGCCAGCTCCCGGCACCCGGACAGGTGGTCCGCGTGCGTATGGGTGTCCACCACCACCTTCAGCCGGAGCTGGTCCTTCGCCAACCGCTGCATGTAGCCCGGCAGCAGCTCCAGCACCGGGTCCACGATGAGCGCCTCGCGTGTCCGCGGGCTGACGATGAGGTAGGTGCGGCAGCTCGCCCCACCGTTCAACTCCTCGAAGATGAAGCCCTTCATCCCCTGCCTCCCCTCCCCGGATGCACCACCACGCCCGGGACGAGAAGCAAGCTAGGCACTGTTGGCCGCTGGCACGTCCGGAGGCAGACCCGGGGGCGGCCAGACGCCCAGCAGTGGACGCTTCAGCGGGCCACGGAGGGGATGGCCGCGCACAGGTGCGCGTGCAGCGTCTCGGCGCGAACGTAGAGGAACTGCGCGTCGCCGAAGGACAGCCCGTCCCCGTCGAACAGCTGCTGCTCCTGTTCGCCCAGGGCGATGGCGTTGACGAACGTGCCATTCATCGAGCCCGCGTCGCGCACGTAGCAGTTGCCGTCTCCCGCGCTCCAGCGGATGAAGGCGTGGAACTTGGAGACGGACGGGTCGTGCACCACCAGGGAGCTCGTCTCCAGCCGCCCCACCGCGAAGACCTCGCCGTCCATCTTGGGCTTGAGGAAGAGGACCTGCAGGTGCTCGAAGCCCTGCAGCATCGCCATCAACCGGTCCGCCAGCCGGGAGCGGTGGGCCATGAACACCGTGCGCGCCCCGCCCATCTGCTGGGCCAGGCGCTGGAAGACGGGGGCGGGTGGCTGCTGGATGAGCGCCACCGGGCCATGCTGGTCCTGGAACGTCTTCACGTCCGTCTGCACCAGCGCTCGCAATTCCCTCACGGATGGCATGGCGCGCAAGGGTAGGCGTGTACGCGGCGCGTGCCAAGAGCCCTGGCTCGGTTATGGTTCGCCCGGACACCACGCAGGCAGCCTCAGGAGGCTCCATCTCATGGCGAAGGCGAAGTACGTGCTGGCAGTGGACCAGGGCACCACCGGGACCCACGTCTCCATCCTGGATGACAAGCTCCGGGTGGTGGGGAGCGCCTACCGCGAGTTCACCCAGTACTTCCCCAAGCCCTCCTGGGTGGAGCATGACCTGGACGAAATCTGGGCCAGCGTCGAGTACTGCATCCGCCAGGCCCTGAAGAACGCGGGGCTGGCCGGCAAGGACCTCTCCGCGGTGGGCATCACCAACCAGCGCGAGACGACGGGCCTGTGGCTGCGTGACGGGGGCAAGCCGCTGGCCAATGCCATCGTGTGGCAGGACCGGCGCACCTCGGAGCACTGCGCGAAGCTGCGCGAGCAGGGCGAGGAGGCGCGGGTGCGCAAGACGACGGGCCTGGTGTTGGACCCGTACTTCTCGGGCACCAAGCTGAGCTGGATGATGGAGCACGTGAAGGGGGCCCGGAAGCGCGCCGAGAAGGGGGATGCGTGCTTCGGCACCATCGACACCTGGCTCGTCTACAAGATGACCGGGGGCCAGGCGCACGTCACCGACGTGTCCAACGCCAGCCGCACCCTGCTCATGGACGTGTCCCTGCTGAAGTGGGACGAGGCCATGCTGTCCCTCTTCAAGGTGCCGTCCGCGTGCCTGCCCCAGATTCGAGGCTCGGCCGAGGTCTACGGCACCACGAAGGGGATGCGCGGTCTGCCGGACGGAATTCCCATCAGCGGCATGGCGGGAGACCAGCAGTCGGCCCTCTTCGGACAGGCGTGCTTCACCCCCGGCGAGGCCAAGTGCACCTACGGCACCGGCGCCTTCCTGCTGATGAACACGGGGGAGGCGCCCGTGTACTCGAGCGCGGGGCTGCTCACCACGGTGGCCTGGCGCATCGGGGACAAGACGGCGTACGCGCTGGAGGGCAGCTCCTTCATCGCCGGAGCCGCGGTGCAGTGGCTGCGCGACGGGCTGAAGGTCATCAAGAAGGCCGGGGACGTGGAGCCGCTGGCCGCCAGCGTGAAGGAGAGCGGGGACGTGGTGTTCGTCCCGGCGCTGGCGGGGCTCGGGGCTCCGCACTGGCGTCCCGAGGCGCGTGGCCTCTTCGCCGGCATCGACCGCTCCACCACGGCGGCGCACCTGGCGCGCGCGGCGCTGGAGGGCGTGGCGATGCAGATCAACGACCTGGCCGATGCCATGCGGCGCGACACCGGCCGGGAGATTCCCGCCTTCAAGGTGGACGGAGGCGCCTCGGCCAACAACCTGATGATGCAGTTCCAGGCGGACATGCTGGGGACGGAGGTGGTGCGTCCGCAGAACCTGCAGACCACCAGCCTGGGGGCGGCCTTCCTGGCGGGCCTGGGAGCGGGCGTATGGAGTGGCACGGACGCCATCCGCCGCGCCTGGAAGGTGGGCAAGGTCTTCAAGCCGAAGATGAAGGCGGAAGTGCGAGAGCGGCACCTGACGAAGTGGCGGCGCGCGGTGGAGCGCGCCTAGGAGAAGACGCCCATGGCCTATGACAAGACGCAGCTGACCCCCGAGGCCCTGAAGCAGTTCCTCGCCGAGCACCCCGAGTGGAAGCACGAGGGAGGGATGATCCGCCGGACCTATGAAGCGCCGAGCTTCCTCGCGGGCATCGAGTTCGTGAGCCGGGTGGCGAAGGCGGCCGAGGCCGCGGACCACCACCCGGACATCGACATCCGGTGGCGCAAGGTGACGCTGGCGCTGGTGACGCACGACGCGGGCGGCCTGACGTGGAGGGACACGAAGCTGGCGGCCGAGGCGGACACGCTGTTCACCCAGGTGGTGAAGCAGGGCTGATGCGAGCCGTCCTCTTTCTCTGGGTGGTGCTGCTGGCGGCGCCAGCGGCATGGGCACAGGACGAAGTGCCCGAGGCCACGCGGCCGGAGCGGCTGTACCTCAACTCCGGCGTGTTGATGGGCTCGTCGCGGGTGGTGGCGATGGGCGGTGCCAACGTGGGCATCGCCGAGGGCGTGGCGGGCTTCACCACCAACATGGCCGCGCTCGCCCACCGCTCGCCGCAGTTGGACCGGGACTGGGACGTAGGCGTGACGCTGTCCTGGATGGACCTGCCGCTGTCCAAGGCCAAGGGTAAGGACCTGGACAACGACGGCTTCGCCGACGACGCGCCGACGACGCTCCAGCTGCTGGGCGCGGTGCTGCTGCAGTACCGCAACTTCGGCATGGGCTTCTCGCTGCGCAACTACCAGGTGGGCTACTGCAACACCGTCCACTGCGACCGGAATGACCTCATCCGCGTGTCGCTCCTCCAGACGACGCTGGCGGGAGCGCTGGCGCTGGGGCGGGACGACTTCATCCTCGGCTTCGGCATCTACAGCGCGCAGGCGGTCCTCAGCCACAAGCCGGAGGGGGACTGGCGTTACGGGAACACGGGCATCGCGCTGGACATGCTCTACCGGCCGCAGGGCAGGCCGTACCGGCTGGGAGTGTCGGTGCGGCCGGAGGTGGTGGGACAGTGGCGGCGAGGCGTGGGACAGGTGCCCTTCATCGCGGGCCGGCAGCTGTACTCGGCGGTGGTGTCACCGGCGGTGCTGTCGCTGGGGGTGAGCTGGCGGTTGGGAGAAGGAGCCGAGCGCTACAACCGGCTCTCGCCCGCGGCGCGCAGACAGATGCTGGAGGGGGAGCACTTCGCGGAGGTGCCGCCGGAGGACGAGGGAGGGCTGGCGGGGCGGTGGCTCATCAGCGCGCAGGCGGACTTCATCTCTCCGGCGGAGAACGCGGTGTCGATCCACTCGTTCACGGCCCTGACGGATCCGGTGAAGGTGGGGGCATCGGGGATGCTGCAACCGCGGGTGGGAGTGGAGCACGAGACGTGGCCCGGGAGACTGCGTACAAGGCTGGGGGTCTTCGTGGAGCCCTCGCCGTTCGAGGACCACCTGCCGAGGCCGCACCTGACGGGAGGCTTCGAGCTGTTCCTGTTCCGCTACCTGGAGGACTGGGCGCTGACGGCCTCCTTCGACGCCTCGAGGCGCTATTCGAACTTCGGTATCTCGGTGGGCTTCTGGCGGTAATACCCCCCACCCATTCCCAACCCCATCCCCTCCCCCCATCCCCTCCCCCCATCCCCTCCCTCTCCCTCTGGGAGAGGGTCGGGGTGAGGGTATAGGAGCCCCCAGGTTGCCCCCGTGCTGAAGACCGCGGTCCTCACCGTCCTGGCCCTGATGGGATTCGCGGCCAACTCGCTGCTGTGCCGGGCGGCGCTCGAGAACGGAGCGTGGCGAATCGACGCGGCGAGCTTCACCAGCGTGCGACTGCTCTCGGGAGCACTGGTGCTGTGGCTCCTCCTGCGAGCACGGGGAGGAGGAGAGCGCCGGGGCTCATGGGGCTCGGCGCTGGCGCTGTTCACCTACGCGGCGGGCTTTTCACTGGCGTACGTGCGAATCCCGGCGGGAGTGGGAGCACTGCTCCTCTTCGGATGCGTACAGGCGACGATGCTGGGCGTGGGCCTCTTCCGGGGCGAGCGCCCGCGGGTGCTCGAGTGGATGGGGCTGGCGATGGCACTCGGAGGGCTGCTGGTGCTGCGGCTGCCCGGAGCCACGGCACCGGACGCGCTCGGGGCCACGCTGATGGCGGGAGCGGGCGTGGCGTGGGGCGTGTACTCGCTGCGAGGACGAGGCAACGCGGACCCGCTGGCGGCCACGGCGGACAACTTCCTGCGGAGTGTGCCAATGACGCTGGGGCTCTCCGCGCTGGCGCTGCTCGTCCAGGGAGCACCGCGGGCGACTCCAGCGGGCGTGGGGCTCGCGGTGGCCTCGGGGGCGCTGGCCTCGGGCGTGGGCTACAGCCTGTGGTACGCGGCGCTGCCGCACCTCACGGCGCTACGGGCGGCGGTGGTGCAGCTCGCGGTGCCGGTGGTGGCGGCGGCGGGCGGCGTGCTGCTGCTCGGCGAGGCGCTGACGCCGCGGCTGGTGGGCGCGGGCGGTGCCTTGCTGTGTGGCGTGCTCCTGGCCCTCACGGCGCGCCAGCGGAAGGCTTCCGCATCCTCGCGATGAGAGCTCGTGCTCGGCTCAGCCGCGCCGGCCCGGACGACGCCTCGCCGACTGGCGCGGACCGGGCAGGCGCCGGGGGATGGCCTCCAAGTGCGCCGAGTGGAGCGGTCTCGCGGCCTGCGTTCCAACCTCACTTCCGTCCTCGGGCAGGGGCCCGTCGGACTCCCGCCGCTGCGCTGGCGCGCTGAGCAGACGGGCATCCGGCTCCCAGTGGAAGAGCAGGATGGCGATCAGCACCATCAGCACCACCATGCGCCGCAAGGACGCGGACTCCTGGAAGAGCAGCTGAGGGTTCATCTGAGTCTCTCAACACCCGGACACCGCTCATTCTTGCACGGTGGTTCGGGCTCGGAGTGTCTCCGTGGAGGAACTGGACGGAAGACCCTCACCCCAGCCCTCTCCCAGAGGGAGAGGGGGCGGACACGGGTTCAACCCGGGGCCCGAGATACCCTCACCCCGTCCCTCTCCCGGAGGGAGAGGGGTGATGATTGGTTCAACGTGCTCCCTTCAGGAACGTCGCCAGCTTCTCGTACGCCACCGCCAACGCCGGAATCGGCGCGCTCTCGTTCGCCTGGTGCGCCTGCGCCGTCTCCCCAGGCCCGAAGTTCACCGCGTCCACCCCGAGCTCCGAGAAACGCGCCACGTCCGTCCACGCCTGCTTCGACGCCGCCGGCAGCCCCGTCAGCTTCATCAGCTCCTGGAACAGCGCGTTGTCCGCGCACACCCGCCCGCTCGGCGCCAGGTCCGTGAACTCCAGCTCCGCCACGTCCCCCACCAGCTCCCGCACGTCCCGCTGCGCCTGCTCCACCGTCTTCCCCGGCGCGAACCGATAGTTCAGGTTCAGCTCGAACCCCTCCGGTATCACGTTGCGCGCACGCCCTCCCGACGCCTTCGTGATGTTCATCACCTCGTAGAAGGCGAACTCCCCGTACAGAACCTCGCGCCTCGGCATCTCCAGCAGCCGCGCCAGCAGCGGCCCCGCCTTGTGGATGGCGTTCTCCCCCTGCCACGGCCTCGCCGAGTGCGCGCTCCTCCCCTTGAACCGCAGCGTCACGTGCAGGCTCCCCACGCACCCCACCTGCACCACCCCGTCCGTCGGCTCCATCGCGATGCCGAACTTCACCCGCTTCAGCTCCGGCCTCGTGTCGAACAGCGGCCCCAGTCCGCTCTCCAGATACGGGCCTTCCTCCCGCTCGTAGAGCACCACCACCAGGTTCACCGGCAGCTGCTCGCGCGGCAGGTCCTCCGCCAGCGCCATCATCACCGCCAGCCCGCCCTTCATGTCCGACGCCCCCAGGCCGAAGACCCGCTCGCCTTCGATTCGCGGCTCCAGGTCGTTCGGGTGCGCCGGCACCGTGTCCAGGTGCCCCACCAGCGCCACCGTGGGCCTCGGATCCTGCAGGCTCCCCAGCACCAGCGAGTGCCCCTGACGGAACACCTCACGCTGGGGGAAGTGCGCCCGCGCCCAGCGCTCCACGTGGTCGGCGATGAGCCGCTCCTCACCAATGGGACTGGGGATGCGGCACAGGGACAGCGTGGACTGGGCGAGTCGGGTCGCGAGGTCGGTCATGGATTGCTCCCGGCCAGAGGTTACCCGTGGGAGTCGTGGGGGTCAGCAGTACCCCGCGCGTACGGAAAAACAATCGGGGAGGAGCCGCTCCCCAGCAGCTCCTCCCCGATGCACTTCCCCGTCACTACCCCCGAAGACTCCCTACCTACCGCCCCTGCTCAACCCAACCCGCCCATCCCCAACCCACCCAACCGTTACTGCCCCAGAAAACTCCCAACCCTTCGGTCCCTACCCAACCCCCCCGACCGCCCCGCCCTACCCAACCCCACCCGCCAACCCCGACCACCCCGCCCGACCCCAACCCCGACCACCCCGCCCTGCCCCGACCCAACCCCCACCACCCACAACCCCAACTGCCCCGCCCTACCCCGACCGCCTCACCCGTCCTGCCCGACCGACTTCTCGTGGAAGCCATAGAGCATCCGCCGTGCCAACAAGCGCGCAGGGGTAGATAGCTGTGATTTCAATGCCTTGGCGAATCGCGGGGGGGTGGCACCCGTACAGAAATCGGTAAGATTTAGGGTCGAGCGGGACTGAGCCCGTAGAGAGTAGTGACCTCGCGGGAGCGCGCCGCGTGCAGGGGGTCGGACCGGTCCTTCGCCTTCGAATGACGCGCCGGAGTCGACCGCTTCCACTTCACGACGAGCTCGTTGCGCGCGAGCTGCTCGTCCAGCCACCCGGCGGAGCGCAGCCCGAGCAACACCGCGAGGTCGGACAGCAACAGCAGCCCCTCTCCTCCCGGGTTGAGGTGTCCGGTCAGTCCTTCCAGGAACCCGCGCAGGAAGCGGTCGTCCTCATCGAACACGGCGCGGTCGACCCGGTTCTTCGGCGGCTCGGGAATCCACGGCGGATTGCTCACGACGAGGTCGGCCTTGCCGGGCGGGAAGAGGTCTCCCTCCATGACCTCGAAGCGCTTGGAGAGGCCGAGCCGCTCGGCGTTCTCCCGGGCACACGCCACGGCGCGCGAGTCACAATCGGTCGCGACCGCGGAGGCCGCTCCGCGCTGCAGGAGCAGGAACGAGAGCACGCCGGTCCCCGTCCCCACGTCGAACACCTTCTTTCCCTTCACCTCGGTGATCGACAGGAGCAGCTCGACGTAGTCGGTGCGCGTGGGCAGGTAGACGCCGTAATGCGGGTGGATCTTCCCCTCGAGACCGGGCACCGCGAGGCCCTTGCGGCGCCACTCCGCCGCGCCGAGCATGCCGAGCAGCGTCTTCAAGGAGACCACCGTCGTGTCGGCCTCGGGCTCGCCCCACACCCACCGGCAGGCCTCGGCGACGTCGGGAGCGCGCTTGAGCTCGAGCCGGTAGGAGCGGTCCAGGGCCACCACGATGCGCGAGAGCGTCTCGTGCTCGAGCTGACGCGCGCGGCGCTCCGCCCGGAAGGCCTCCAGGGGCGAGCGCGCCGAGGGAGGCTCGGGGAGGCGGCGCCCCATGGCGCCCAGGAGCTGCTTCGCGTTGTGGAAATCGCCGGTGTACAGCAGGTGCTCGCCGCGCCGGACCCGTCGCAGCGCCGCGTCCGCGGTGAGGCGGTCATCGACGGGAGAGAGTCTCGACGGAGCGGGCTCGTCGCTCTCCGAACGCCAGTTGAATGAGTTCACGGCGGGCACCATACCTCCCTTCCTCCCTTCATCCTGGAAGGAGGAGCTCCCGCTCGGGACCGGACACGGGAAGGTGCTCCCCGGACGAAGCCTCCGCCAGGGGGATGCGGAAGGAGAACGTCGAGCCCTTTCCCGGGGAGCTCGTCAGCCAGATGTGTCCCCCATGCGCCTCGATGATCTGCCGGCACAGGTACAGCCCGAGCCCCACCACCCCCGTGTAGCCCGGCGACCCGGGTGGCACCGGCTCGTAGAGGGGCTCGAAGACATGGGGCTGGCGCTCCGGCGGAATGCCCGGGCCGTGGTCGTGCACGGACACCACCACCTCGCCTCCCTGCCTCCGGGCCTCCAGCTCGATGGCTCCACCGGACTGGGGGGAGTACCGGATGGCGTTCTCCAGCAGATGGGACAGCACCTCGCCCAGCAGGTAGCCATCGCCATCGACGACGAGCGAGTCGGGGGCCTCGACGTGGATCGGGCACTCCGTGGTTCCCGCCGCCTTCTCCACCCGCTCCTGGATCAGGGCGTGGAGCTCGAACGGCTGGCGCTTCAGCTTCGGCACACCGGGAGCCATCTTCACGGCGGCGAACAGGTGCTCCACCAACCGGGTGATGCGCCGGGTGTTGCGTGCGATGGCGGCGAGCCCCTTGCTCTGGCGGGGAGTGGGCGCCTCCTTCTCAAGCAGGACCTCCGCCCAGGTCTGGATGGCGGTGACGGGAGTCTTCAGCTCGTGGGCGGCGGCCGCCATGAACTCCTCGCGCAGCCGCAGGGCGTCGCGCACCTGTTGGAACAGGCGGGCCTTCTCGATGGCCACGGCGAACAGCTGGCCCAGCGTGGAGTGGAACTCCAGCTCGCGAGAGGAGAAGGTGCGTGTGGCGTAGGTGCCGTAGGTCATCACCCCCACCAGGCGCCCGCGCGAGCGCAGCGGAAACGCCGCCACGCCGCGCACCCCCTCTTCCGCCCAGATGCACGAGACGCCGGGCTGTCCTTCCGTCTGGACGTCCTCGACGACCTGGATGAGCTCCGTCCGGGCCGCTTGCGCCGCGAGCACGGGAGCATCGAAGGAGAGGTGCCCCAGACGCTCGTCTTTCGGGAGATGGTGCGAGGCGAGCAGGGTGAGCTCCCGGCGCTCCGGCTCGGCCAGCCAGAGCGCGACGACATCGGCGCGCAGGCTGTGCAGGCTCTGCTCGATGACCACCTCGGCGATGCGCTCGAGCTCCACCTCGCTCACCAGCGCCTGGCCGACCCGCGCCAGCGCCAGCTCCTGGTCGAGCAGCCGCTCCAGCTCGTCCTCCACCCGCTTGTGCTCGGTGATGTCCTGCACCGTCCCCAGGATGCGCACCGGGTGGCCTTCCTCGTCCTGGAGGACCTCGACCTCCTGGTGGACGATGCGCTCCGTGCCGTCCGGGCGGAGGATGCGATGGTCCAGGCGGAAGGGCTCCAGCCTCTCCCGCGCCGCCTCCATCGCCTTCTCGATGCCCTGCCGCTCATCGGGAGGAACGAGGGAGAGGAGCGTCTCATAGGAGAGCGCGCACGCGTAGGGGGCCAGACCCAGGATGCGGCAGACCTCATCCGAACCGTGGAACTGATTGCTCGCCAGGTCCCAATCCCAGTTGCCCAGGTGCGCGATGCGCTGCGCCTGGGCGAGGCTCTCCTCGCTCCTGCGCAGGGCCTCCTCCTCCTGCCGGTGCCGGGTGATGTCGCGCATGACGATCTCCCCGAGGATGATCTGCCCGGACGCATCCCGGACGGGAGCGCCATTGGTGCTCAGCAGGAGCTGTCTGCCATCCAGGCTGCGCAGGCGCATCTCCGCGTCGGTGAAGGTCTCCCCCCTCAGCGCGCGAGCCAGTGGCAGCTCCTTCTGCGCCATCGGGCGTCCATCCGGGTGCCGGAGGTCGTAGCGCTGGAGGCTCTCGGACAGGGGAATCTCGTCGAACGTGGCCTGGCCCTTGAACCCCACCAGCCGGGCGCCCGCGGGATTGGTGCTGACCACCCGCCCTTCCGGGCTGGCGAGGAAGATGGCATCCGGCACGCTGTTGATGATGGCCGCCAGCTCGAGCGCCTGGTGCTCGGCCTCCTTGTGCAGGGCGTTCACCTCCGTCTCGCGCCGCGCGACCTCGGCCGCCATGGTGTTGAAGGCCGTGCCCAGGTCCTCCATCTCATCCCCCGTCTGGATGTGCACGCGCGCCTCCCGGTCGCCCCGTCCCAGCGCCAGGGCGGCCGCCCGGAGCTGCCGCACCGGGCGGGCATAGAAGCGCGTCAGCCCCAGGGCCAGCAGGAGGCTCAGCACGAGGATGCCCCCGAAGACGCCGAGCCTCAGGCGCATCTGCGCGTAGATGGGTGCCAGGGCCAGGTCGCGCTCGACCGACACCCCCACGGCCCAGGGATACCGGGGGACTGGGGTGAAGGCCCCCAGGTGCTCGTCTCCCAGGAAGGGGCTCTTGAACCGGGCCAACCGGCTCGGCAGTCCCTTGAGCGCCTCATGCACGGCGTCGAAGTGGAGGTAGGAACCACTCTGCCGGTAGGGGAGGTAGGCGGCGCCGGTATGGAAGGCCAGCCTGCCGCTGGGGTCGACCAGGAGGATGACCTGCCGCTGCTGGAAGCGGGCATCCAGGAAGCGATCCGCGAGCTGCTCGGACCTGAGCCGGATGGTGACGACCCCGATGGACCGTCCTCCGTCGCCATGGATGGGAATGATGGCGATCAACCCCGCGCGCCGGGTGTGCTCCATCTCCTGCACGTCGGAGATGACGGGGGAATTGCTCGCCATCACCTGTTGGAAGTACGGGCGGTCGTGGATGTCGGGTCCGGGTTCGGCGAAGCCGGCCGGGCCTCCCCACCCTCGCTGGATGCCCTGGGCGTCGTAGACCCCGATGGACTCATAGAGGGGGCTGTGCTCGACCATCGTCCTCAGGTGCGAGTCCAGCACGCCGGGGTCCAGGGCGCGGATCATGGGGTCCTGCGCCACGGCCCAGCCGAGCCCGATGGCGCCATCGAAGACCTCGGAGACCTGCACGGCGACGGACTGGGCCGTCAGCGACTGGGCTTCCAGGATGAACGCCTGGGTCCTTCGCAGGTCGGAGAGGAAGCCGGCGATCAGCAGCCCCAGGACCGGGAGGAGCACCAGGACGAAGGCCGCGAGCAACTTGCCGTGGAAGTGCAGACGAAACCGGGTCGGTCGGGGGTTCATACGCGGTCATCACCTCATCGGTTCCTCGGTCGGGACCTCATGGAACGCGCCCACTCAGAAGAGGGAGCCGTAAAGCAACTTTCGTGATGAGCGGCGCGCGTGTCATGCGGGCACCGGCGGCGCGGAGGGAGCGGGAGACTGCTCGAGCCTCTGCCGCGCGAGGCGCTCGAAGTTGAGGGCCCCCTGCTCATGGGCCACCGCGAGCGCACACCGGAAGCTGGCCTCGGCCTCCTGCTCACGGCCGAGCCGGCGCAGGCTCTCTCCCCGCAGCCGGTGCAGTGCCGAGGCGTAGAAGCGCTCCTCGCCCAGCTCGGCCAGCGCCTGGTCCACCACCTCCAGCGCCTGCTGGGGCTGTCTGCGCAGCAGGTGGATCTCCGCCAGCATGCCGCGGGAGTGGCTCCGACTGGCCTGGATGCCGGAGGCGTGCAATTGCTCGAACCCCTGCCGCATGAGCGCCAGGCCCTGCGGCGCCCACCCCAGCCCGGCCAGGGCCCAGCTGCGCAGGAGCGCCGAGCCGCCCCGCCAGAACCGGAAGTCGTGCTCGCTCGAGAGCGCCAGGCATCGCTCCGCCAGCTCCAGGGTGCTGGCCACATCCCCCCGGAACTGGGAGCCCAGTGCCACGGAGTAGAGGGCGAAGGCGGAGGTGTGCAGGTGGCCGATCCGTCCGGCCAGCGATAGCGCCTCTTGCGCCCAGGAGCGGGCCTGCTCCCACTCACCTCCCCAGGAGAGGATGACCGAGCCGGAGGCCAGCGCCGCCACTCGCGGATCCACCCAGTACCGGAGAGCCAGCACCCGGTGCTCCTCCAGGGTGAAGTACGAGCACTCCAGCGCGAGCTCCGCATGCTCCCGCGCGGCGCGGCCCTCCCCTCGGGAGAAGGCCACCATGCACACCATCCAGTGCCCCAGGGCGAGCAGCTCCCGGTGGTGCTGGCGTTGACCCAGGTCCACCAGCCGATCCGCCAGCCCCCGCGCCAGGGGCAGCTCGCCGCGCGCCAGATAGAAGGAGAAGACCCACCAGTAGGACAGCTCCAACCGGGACAGCTCGTCGCCCACCGCGCCGAACAGCACGCGCACGCGAGAGAAGATCTGCTCCACCTCCGGGGTCTGATAGCCCCGAGCCTGCACCAGGGGAATGCCCAGCATCACCAGGAGCCGCAGCTCCTCGCCCCGGTGCTGGCTCGCGTCCGGCAGGGAGCGCAACAGCTTCAGCGCCCGCGTGAGGTGCTCGATGGCCTCCTGGTTGGCCGAGCGCTGGCTGGCGAGCTCCCCGGCGCGAGCCCACCACTCGAGGGCCCGCGCGGGCTGATCCGCCTCCGTATAATGATGCGCCAGCAGCTCCGGATGGGACTCCGCCACGTCGGGGAAGGACTCCTCCAGCACCTCGGCGATGCGCTGGTGGTACTCGCGCCGGGTGCCACGCAGCAGCGACTGACAGGCCGCGTCCTGGATGAGGGCGTGCCGGAACCGGTACTCCGTCGGCCCCTCGCCCGGCCCCTCCCGCTCCAGGATGCCCGCGGCGACCAGCCCCTCCAGGTCCCTGTGCCTGGCGGCCTCGGACTGCTGGGTGAGCGCCGCCACCAGGGCACTCGAGAAGCTCCTCCCCATCACCGAGCAGAGCTGCGCCAGCATCTTCTGCCGCGAAGGCAGCGCATCCAGGCGCGCGAGCAACAGCTCGTGCAGGCTCAGGGGAATGGAGGCGGACGGATCTCCAGCGGCCTGCCGCTCCAGCATCATGCGCGTCAGCTCCTCGGCGAAGAGCGGAACGCCCTCCGTCCTCTTCACGAGCTGCCGCACCACGTCCGAGGCCAGGGACCGGCCCCGGACCATCTCCCGCACCAGCACCTGGGTGTTCTTCTCGGACAGCCGCTCCAGCGAGAGGACGTGGAGCCCGGGCCACAGGGGCGCGGCGTCGCGCGACTCGGGGCGGGAGCTGAGCAGCAGCAGCACCCGGGACTGCGTCACCGACTCGCGCAGCGAGGCCAGGAGCTCCAGGGTGGAAGGGTCCGCCCAATGCAGGTCCTCCACCACGGCCAGCACCGGGCGCTCGTGAGCCAGGCTCCGCAGCAGGAGGGCCAGGGCCTCGAAGACCAGGGACTTGCGCCGCTCCGGCGTGAGCTGGGTGGAGGGCAGCGTCTCCAGGGGAGGGAGGGACAGCAGTGAGACGAGCGCCTGCCGGTGTTCGACCGAGAGGCCGAGCGCGCGCAGCCGCTGTTCCACCCCACGAAGCGAGAAGGACGAGGAGCCTTCCGCGCGTGCGTCCTCGAGCAGGCGCTGGAGCAGCTCGATGATGGGATAGAGCGCGCTGGTGGAGAACGAGGAGCCACACTGGGCACTCAGGCGGCAGTCGGCCTCGGGAGCCAGCCGTGAGCGCACCTCGTGGATGAGGCGGGACTTGCCCAGGCCGGCCTCGCCACGGAGCAGGAGGGCGGCGCCCTGCCCTCGCCGGGCCCGCTCCCACAAGCCGAGCACCTCTCCCAGCTCGCGCTCCCGCCCGACCAGGGGGGTCAGCCCGAAGGCCTCGCGCGTCCGTTCGAAGCGCGAGCCCCCCTTGCGCTCGCTCAGCGCCCGGAACACCCGCACCGGGTGTTGGGCCGGCGGCACCGTGGGGCTCCGGCTCCCGAGCGACTCCAGCTCGAAGGCGGCACGCACCAGGGCCCGGGTGGCCTCGCTGAGGAGCACCGTGCCGGGCTCGGCCTGCCGGGCCAGCCAGGCGGTCACATCGGGGGCCTCGCCCGACAGGACGGGCCCCCCCGCGCTCTCGTGCAGCGCCACCCTGTCCGTGTGGATGCCGACCGCCACGGAGAGCCCTCGCGTGGACGGGTGAGGCAGCTTGTGCTGGAGCACCCGGGGGAGCTCACGAATCAGGAGCAATCCCGCGTGGACGGCATGCCTGGAGTCCTCCTCCTGGACATGGGGGTAGCCGAAGCAGGCCAGCACCTGGGAGCCCATGGCCGGAGTGACCGAGCCCCCCTGCTGGCCGAGCAGCTCCGCGCAGCTATCATGGAAGGCGGTCTCCAGCTCATCGAGATCCTCGGGGTCGAGCGCCGCCGGGAGGCCGGTCAGCACGCAGCACACCAGCGTCACCTGTCGACGTTGGGGAAGGGAGCTCTGTCCCTGCTCGCGGCGCAGCCCGAGGTGCTCACCCAGCTCGCGCAGCTCCTCCAACAGCTCCTGCCCCGAGGGAATGCGCCGGGTGGGGTCCTTGGCCAGCGCCGAGGCGAGCAGCTGCTCCACCTCCGGCGACAACTCGGGGCGGAGAGCGCGCACCGAGGGCAGCGGCTCCGGAGAGGTCACCCGGGCACGGAGCTCATCGGCACGCAGGAAGGGGAAGGGCCGCACGCCGGTCAGCAGCTCGTAGAACAGCAGCCCCGCGGCCCAGACGTCGGTCCGCGCGTCCTGGGGCCGGCCCAACCACTGCTCTGGCGCCATGTACAGGGGAGTGCCCGCCGTGGACATCTCCGGCACGGGCAGGGTGCTCGCCACCAGGTGGGCCAGGCCGAAGTCCAACAGCTTCACCGTCCCCTCGCGGGTGAGGAAGACGTTGGCTGGCTTCAGGTCCCGGTGGATGAGATGCCGGAGGTGGGCGTGGGCCAGGCCAGCGGCCACGCCCTCCATGAGCATCATCGCCTGCTTCAGCTCCGGGCGGCCCCTGAGCAGCAGCTCCGCCAGCGATTGACCCTCCAGATATTCCATCACCAGGAAGGGCAGCCGCTGTCCTCCGTGCTCGACACGCCACTCGGACACGTCGAAGAGGCGGACGATGTTCTCGTGGTTCAGCCGGGCGATGGCCCGGGCCTCGCGCTGGAGCAGCTCGGTGGCCCGGCTCCCGAGAGACGCGGAGCGGGGCGTCAGGAACTTGAGCGCCACCTCGCGCTGCAGCTCCGAGTCCCAGGCCCGGAACACCTCGCCCATGGAGCCGCGGCCCAGCGCCAGCTGTATCTCGAAGCGCCGGCCGGTGGGCCCCCCCAGCTTCTCTCCGGGGACGGGACTGGGCAGCCAGGGCTCCTCGGCGTGCACCACCTCCTCCATCAAGGAGTCGCCGAAGTCCGTGTCTTCCTGAAGCGAGTCCATCCGAGGCTGCCTCCGGACGGGCTCGCGCCACCCCTGCTGCCCGTCCGGGGATTCGCCCCATCCCCTCTGGACATGTGCACGGCCTCACCCCGAGGCAACACAGCGGGCGGGCGAGGCCAGACAGAGGGGCCCTGCGACGGGGCCTATACCGGCACGGCGAAGTCGCGCAGGGCCGCGTTGAGGCTCGTCTTCTTGTCCGTGCTCTCCTTGCGCTGCCCGATGATGAGCGCGCACGGCACCATGTAGCGGCCGGCGGGGAACTGCTTCTCCTTCATGCCCGGAATGACGACGCTGCGCGCCGGCACCCGGCCCTTGTAGACCTTCTCCTCGGGGCCGGAGACGTCGATGATGGGCGTGGAGGCCGTGAGCACCACGTTGGCGCCCAGCACCGCCTCCTCCTCCACCAGCACGCCCTCCACCACGATGCAGCGGCTGCCGATGAAGGCGCGGTCCTCGATGATGACCGGCGAGGCGGTGGGTGGCTCGAGCACCCCGCCCAGTCCGACGCCGCCCGACAGGTGCACGTCACGCCCCACCTGCGCGCAACTGCCCACCGTGGCCCAGGTGTCCACCATCGTCCCCGCGCCCACGCGCGCGCCGATGTTCACATAGCCGGGCATCACCACCGCCCCGCGCTCCACGAAGGCCCCATAGCGCACCACGCCCGGCGGCACCACGCGCACGCCCGCCCCCTCCAGCCCCTTCTTCAACGGAATCTTGTCGAAGAACTCGAAGGGCTCCACCTCCATCACCTTCATGTCGGAGATGGCGAAGAACAGAAGGATGGCCTCCTTCACCCAGGCGTTCACCTTCCAGCCCTCGGGGCCCTTCTCGGCCACCCGCAGCTCGCCCGCGTCCAGCAGCGCCAGCGTCTCGCGCACCGCCGCGGCGTAATCGGCTTCCTTCAGCTTCGCCCGGTCCGCGAAGGCCGCGGACACCCTCTGGGAAAGACTCTCGATGGAGGACATGACCGCTCCTTCAAGCACGAAACCCCGCCCGGCGCACCATCCTCATGCGTGCGTCCGCGGGGGCTCGGCCAACGGATGGACTGCCGTGATGATCTCCGTGCGCAGCCGGTCTCCCACCGGCTCCACGGCGGCGTGCTCCCGGCCCGAAACGTACACGCCCTGCCCCGTCACCCGCTCCACATGGGACAGGGGCACCGCCCAGAGCCTGCGGGAGAAGCGCTGGCGCACGAACAGGACCGTCTCTCCGATGCACGCCACCTTCCCCAGCACCTTCCCGTCCTGATCCCGCACCTTCATCGCGTGCTGAATCGAGCGCCGCTCGAAAGGGGACTCCATCCAGGCTGCACCCATGACCACACCTCCCGTGACACGAAGGTGGGGCCCTGGGTCCTGGCTGGGGAGCGTGGCACCGGGTGGCGAGCCCCCGGCCGCCCGCACGCCGGGGGTCAGGAGCTGCCCGGAGAGCCGAGCACCTTGGACACGGCCTCGACGATCTGCTGCTCGGTGGGGAAGGCGAGCGACTCCTTCTTCACCACGGGCCTGCCATCCACTTCCACGATGAAGCTGCCCGAGGGACCGGGCTTCAACTCCGCGTCCAGGTTCAGCTCCTTCTTCAGCACGGCCGCCGCACGGGCGGCCCGAGGCTTGTAGCCTCAGGAATTGCAGTACGTGATGGTGATACGGGCGGCCATGGAGGGCCTCCTTTCACGGTGTGGATAGGGACTGAAACCACGCGTGACGACCAGGGTGCAAGCAGGAGACCCCTCTCCTCGTCCCATGGACCACGAATCCATTGACGCCCGGACGCCACGGGGCCATGCAGGCCCCATGTCATCCTCCCGCCTCGCCGCCGCCTACGACCCCGAGCACTTCCGCCGCCTCGGGCATCAGCTGGTGGATCAGCTCGCCGACCACCTCGCGCGCACCCTCCGCCGCGAGGGGCCGGTGCTGCCCTGGGCCCCGCCCGCCACCAACGTCGAGCGCTTCCCCGCGGACTTCCCCGAGGAGCCCTCCGGCGACCTCACGGCCCTGCTCTCGCGGGTCATCGAGGGCTCGCACCACCTGCACCACCCGCGCTACGTGGGCCACCAGGTGTCGGCCCCGGTGCCGCTGTCGGCACTGTGCGACTTCGCCTCCTCGCTGCTCAACAACGGCATGGCCGTGTACGAGATGGGGCCCGTCTCCACCGCCATGGAGCACAACGTGCTGCGGTGGATGGCCGGGGTGCTCGGAATGCCGGAGGGCGCGCGAGGCGTGCTCACCTCGGGTGGCTCCGCCGGCAACCTCACCGCGCTGCTGGCCGCGCGCCAGGCGAAGGCGGGCTTCGACGCGTGGAACGGTGGCGCCACGGCGGGGCCGCCCCTCACGGTGCTCGTCCCCGAGTCCACGCACTACAGCGTCTCGCGGGCCACCAAGGTGATGGGCTGGGGTGCGGAGGGCGTCACGCCCGTGCCGGTGGACGCGCGCTACCGGCTGCGCCCCGAGGCGCTGGAGGAGGTGCTCGCCGCAGCGAAGCGCGCGGGCCGCCGTCCCATCGCCGTGGTGGCCAGCGCCGGCTCCACCGCCACGGGCGCGTTCGATCCGCTCGAGGCCGTGGCCGACTTCTGCGAGAAGCACGGCCTGTGGTTCCACGTGGACGGGGCGCATGGTGCCTCGACGGCGCTCAGCCCCACGTACCGCCACCGGGTGAAGGGAATCGAGCGCGCGGACTCGGTGGTGTGGGACGCGCACAAGCTGATGATGATGCCGGCGCTCATCACCGCCGTGCTCTTCCGCGAGGGCAACCGCTCCTTCGAGGCCTTCGCGCAGGAGGCCTCCTATCTCTTCACGGGCCAGGACACGCGCCCGTGGAGCGACGTGGCGCTGCGCACGCTGGAGTGCACCAAGGAGATGATGGCGCTCAAGCTGTACGCCAGCCTGAGCGTGCTGGGCACGAAGCTCTTCGCGGACTCCGTCACCAGTACCTTCGACCTGTCGCGCCGCTTCGCCGAGCGCCTCCAGGCCGCCGGGGACTTCGAGCTGGCGGTGCCTCCGGACTGCAACATCGTCTGCTTCCGGCACACGCCCCAGGGGGTGCCGGCCTCGGAGCTGGACGCGCTCCAGGTGCGCCTGCGCGAGTCGCTCGTCACGAGCGGGGACTTCTACCTGGTGCAGACGACGCTCGGTGGGCGCGTGTGGCTGCGCACCACGATCATCAACCCGCTCACCACGGACGGGGACCTGGACGCACTGCTGGAGGCACTGCGCCGGGCGGCCTGAGGCTCGCCGCCGGGGCTCTCGGCTGGTGGGGGAGCCTCCGAACTTCCGGTAACCGATAAAGTTCCACCTCGTGACCACCACGTGACCGCCACGAGGTCCGAACGTGTTACGAAGGTGGCGTCACCACGAGCTGGGGTACGACCGCGCCGGGATTTGCCCCGCGCGGACCGCGAACCCATCGGTGGCCCGAGAGCGGGTGGACGTTGTCGCAGGCGACGAAGGCGAAGTTTCCGGAGGCGGGACCCTTTCATCAGGCTCTCAAGACACGGGTAGAGCGGTACTTCCAGGAGAGCGGGCGAGCACAGCGCGATCTGCCCGGCATGTACGCCAAGACGGCGGCGCTGCTCGGCTGGTTCGCGGCCTCGTATGCCTTCCTCGTCTTCGTGGCGACGGGTCCCTGGAGCGCGGTCCTCGGGTGCGTGTCGCTCGGACTGGCGATGGCCGGCATCGGCTTCAGCATCCAGCACGACGCCAACCACGGAGGTTATTCGGAGCGCAAGAGCATCAACCGGCTGCTCGCGTGGACGCTCGATGTCCTGGGTGCGTCTTCCTATGTCTGGAGCTGGAAGCACAACATCTTCCACCACAGCCATCCCAACGTGGTCGGGCTCGACGCGGACATCGACATCCAGCCCTTCTGCCGGGTGGCGCCGGGCCAGCGGCTGCACGCGGCCCACCGCTTCCAGCATGTCTACATCTGGATGCTCTACGGGCTGCTCGCGGTGAAGTGGCACTTCGTCGATGACTTCAAGGACGTGCTCAACGGGAGCGTCGGGCGGCAGAAGATGCCGCGTCCCACCGGGCGCAAGCTGGCCGGGGTCCTCGGCGGGAAGCTGTTCTTCATCGGCTGGGCGCTGGTGGTGCCGGCCCTCTTCCATCCCGTGTGGAAGGTGGCGCTCTGCTACGCGCTGACCTCGTTCGTCCTCGGGCTGACGCTGGCGAGCGTGTTCCAGCTCGCGCACTGCGTGGAGGAGGCGGAGTTTTCCGAGGTGCCCGAAGGCGGCGGCACCTTCGCGCGCGAGTGGGCGGTGCACCAGGTGGAGACGACGGTGGACTTCGCGCGGGGCAATCGGTTGCTGTGCTGGTATCTGGGTGGGCTCAACTTCCAGGTGGTGCACCACCTGTTCCCGAGGGTGTGCCATCTGCACTACCCGGCGCTCTCGCGGCTCGTCGAGGAGACGTGCCGGGAGCACGGCGTGCGCTACCGCGCGCAGGAGAGCGTGGGCGCGGCATTGGGGAGCCACGTGCGCTGGCTCAAGCGGATGGGCCAGCCAGAGGTCGTGGAAGCGGTCATGGTGGAGGCGGTGGTATGAACGACGAGACTCCAGAGAAGGTTCGCTTCGGGCGTGCGCAGAAGTTCCGGCTCTCCCCGAAGGGCAGCGAGGCCGTGTCGGCGTACACCCTCATGGTGGAGAAGGCGCGTGCGGGGGCGGGGCGAGCCCAGTTCGACGCGGCCCGTGAGGCCTGGAGCAGCCCCCGGGGGCTCACCTCGGAGGATGGGCTCTTCCTCGTGGAGTTCGGGATGGGGGAGAGGACCGTCTCGGAGGCGGCGCGCGGCCTGGAGGATTGTGCCTCCTCGAAGGAGGTCAAGGCGGCGGTGGATCGCCTCCTGGGGTGCGGCATGCTCGAGCCGGTGCCCGCGCCGGCCCCTCCGCCCCCTGCGCAGCGCCGGTACTGGTAGGAGGGGCGTCCCCGTTTCCAGGGGCTCCCCCTACCGAAGAGTCGCGCGGGGCTCGGAAATCGGATAGAGCCGGCCCCGCCATGCTCGTCTCGGTCGTCATCCCCGTCTACAACGAGATTGCCACCCTCGCCGAAATCCTCCGCCGCGTGACCGCGGTGGACTTCCCCAAGGAGCTCGTCATCGTGGACGACTGCTCCCGGGATGGGAGCCGCGAGTTCCTCCAGCAGCTCGCCGACAAGGGCCTGTCCGCCCTCGACGGCACCCCGAAGAACCGCAACGAGCTGCGCATCCTCTTCCAGGAGAAGAACCAGGGGAAGGGCGCCGCCCTGCGCCGCGGCTTCTCCGAGTCCTCCGGGGACATCGTCATCATCCAGGACGCGGACCTCGAGTACGACCCGAAGGAGATTCCCCGCGTCATCCAGCCCATCATCGATGGCGACGCGGACGTCGTCTTCGGCAGCCGCTTCACCGGCACGCCCCGGCGAGTCCTCTACTTCTGGCACTCGGTGCTCAACCACTTCCTCACCATGCTGTCCAACATGACCAGCAACCTGAACCTCACGGACATGGAGACCTGCTACAAGGCCTTCCGCGCCGAGGTCATCCGGTCGGTCAACATCGAGGAGGACCGCTTCGGCATCGAGCCGGAAATCACCGCCAAGGTGGCTCGCGGGGGCTGGCGCGTCTTCGAGGTGCCCATCAGCTACCACGGGCGCACCTACGAGGAGGGCAAGAAGATCGGCTGGAAGGATGGCGTCCGGGCCCTCTACGCCATCGGCAAGTACGCCATCAAACGCTGAGTACCCCTTGAGGGTGTCGGGCGGCCGACACCCTCCGGCCCGCCCTGGGCCCGCTCGTCCGCCCGGTGACTCACCGACCGCCTGTCCCAGGTGCCCATCGGGAATCCGGTTCCTAGGTTCCGAGAGTGCTACCGCGATTCCTGCTGTACGGGTGTGCTGGCTGGGTGATGGAGGTGTGTTTCACCGGCATGGGGGCGGCTCTCTTCGAGCGGGATAGGAACGCCACGGCGACGACGTACCTCTGGATGCACCCCATCTACGGCGCCACGGCGCTGGGGCTGGAGTTCCTCCATGACCGGCTGCGCTTCCTTCCCCGGCCCGTGCGCGCACTTGCCTACACCACGGTCATCCTGGGCGCCGAGTTCGCCACGGGATGGGTGCTGCGCAAGGCGCTCGGCCGCTGCCCCTGGGACTACGAGCAGCGGGGTTTGAACGTGAAGGGGCTCGTCCGCCTGGACTACGCCCCCTTCTGGTACGCCGCCGGCCTGCTCTTCGAGCCCGTGCGCGAGGCCCTCCTGCGCATCACCAGCGAGGCCCTCCGCCAGACACCCGAGTACCGGCATGCGGTGGAGACCGGCGCGGTGGCCGAGCCCTTCCACCTCGGCCCCGTCTCCACCGAGCAGGAGGCCGGGGAAGCGGCGGACACCTTCCTCCTGGCCGAGGAGACCGAGCCCCGCCCCTCCTACTGAGAGGAGCCGGGCGAGCGGCGAGCATGTGGGGGAAACCCCTCACCCCGGACCATCTCTCAGAGGGAGGAAGGGCGGATGGAGGGAGAGGACGGGGGGCCCCGAGGCCCGGACGCTCTCCGGCCGGGCCGTGCACTTGACAGTTGCCTTTTCTTCCTGCTGAGAGCCCTGCGTAGTAGGTTGCCGCGCGTTCCCTGAAAGTGCAGGGAAATGACGCCGCACCACCGAAAGTTTCCGCCCCCGTATGTTCGACTGGCTCCACACTCTCTTTTCGCGCGACCTCGCCATCGACCTGGGCACGGCCAACACGCTCATCTACATCCGCGGTCAAGGCATCGTCTCCAATGAGCCTTCCGTCGTCGCCGTGCAGCAGGACGCGCGGGGCGGCAAGAAGGTGCTTGCCGTGGGCAAGGAGGCCAAGGAGATGCTCGGCCGTACGCCGGGCAACATCGTGGCCATCCGCCCCATGAAGGACGGCGTCATCGCCGACTTCGAGATCACCGCGGCGATGTTGCGCTACTTCATCCAGACGGCGCACAACCGCAAGTCGCTGGTGAGCCCGCGCATCGTCATCGGCATCCCCTCGGGCATCACCGAGGTGGAGCGCCGCGCCGTGCGTGAAGCCGCCGCCAATGCCGGTGCCCGCGAGGTCTACCTGATTGAACAGCCGATGGCCGCGGCCATTGGAGCCGGCCTGCCGGTGACCGAGCCGAGCGGCAACATGATCGTCGACATCGGCGGTGGAACGTCCGACGTGGCGGTCATCAGCCTGGCGGGCATCGTGTTCGCCAAGAGCGTGCGAATCGGCGGCGACAAGCTGGACGAGGCGATCATCCAGTACGTCAAGCGCAAGTACAACCTGCTCATCGGCGAGCGCACGGCGGAGCTCATCAAGATGGGCATCGGCACGGCGTACCCCACCGAGGAGGTCATGACCATGGAGATCAAGGGTCGAGACCTGGTGGCGGGAGTGCCGCGCACGCTGACGGTGAGCAGCGACGAGGTGCGCGACGCGCTGAGCGAGCCGGTGAACGGCATCGTGGAGGCGGTGAAGCTGACGCTGGAGCGCACGCCGCCGGAGCTTGCCGGAGACATCGCGGACCGCGGCATCGTGCTGGCCGGTGGTGGCGCGCTGCTCAAGAACCTGGACACGCTGCTGCGCGAGGAGACGGGCCTGCCGGTGTTCCTGGCGGAGGATCCGCTGTCGGCGGTGGTGATGGGAGCGGGCAAGGCGCTGGAGTCGCTCGACATCCTGCGCCAGGTCTGCCAGCCGGGCTGAGCCCCCTCCCCTCTCCCTTCGGGAGAGGGGAGCTAGGCCCTCAGTGCATCCAGGATGGACAGCCGTGAGGCGCGCAGCGCGGGCAACATCCCGCCCAGTGTGCCCATCAGCGTCCCGAAGACGAGCGCCGCCACCACGATGCCCGGTGTCGGCGTGAAGCCGAAGCGCACCTCGGCGAACGTCTGGAAGTTCAGGGTGCGGATCTCCATCCACCGCGTGGCCAGCGCCCCCAGCGCGCCCAGCACCCCTCCAGCCGCGCCCAGCACGGCCGATTCGATGAGGATGCTCGCCAGCACGCTGCGGCGCCGGTAGCCCACCGCCCTCAGCATGCCCAGCTCGGTGATCCGCGCCGACACCTGCGCGTACATGGTGATCATCGCCCCCAGCACCGCGCCCACGCTGAAGATGAAGGACACGAACAGGCCGAGCACCCGGATGAAGGTGGCCAGCCATGTGGCCTGCTCCGCCCAGTACTCGGGCTCCGGCTTCGCCTCGAGCGTGAAGCGCGGGTCTCCCTCCACCGCCTGGATGAAGGCATCCCGGGCCGGCACCGAGCCCGTCCGCACGACGATGGAGCTGAGCCCCGGCCGGTCGAAGGCCGAGCCCAGCCGGTTGACGTCCACCCAGAGCTCGGACTCGTAGGCCCCGCCGTCCGCCGAGAAGACGCCCACCACGGGCCAGCGCTGTTCCGCGAAGCGCAGCTCGCCTCCCAGCCGCGCTCCCGGCGAGCGACCCACCAGCGCCTCGCCCAGGGCGATCTCGTTCGTCCCCACCCTCGGAGGCCGTCCCGCGATGAGCCGCACGACGGGCCGGATGGCGAAGCTCTGGGGACCGATGCCTCGCGCGTTGACGTTGGACTCCTTGCCGTCCGGGCGGGGCAGCAGCACCGGCACCACCAGCTCGCCGGCCACCAGCGGGTCCCCCTGCACCGAGGAGGCCACCTGCGTCGCGCTGCCCAGGGCCCGCAGGGCATCGCGCTCCACGGTGCTCATCAGCTCGCTGGTGGAGCCCTTGTTGAGGAGGACGACGTTGCGCGGGTCTCCTCCCGAGGCGAGCGCGGACTCGATGCCGTTGGCCAGCATCAGCACCGCGGCGAAGACGAAGACGACGAGCCCCAGGCCCACCACGGTGAGCCCCGTCGACAGCCGCCGGGCCCAGAGGCTGCGCGTGTTGTAGTAGAGGGGAATCATCGCTCAGGCCACCTTCCTCAGCCCCTCGGCCACGGGAATGCGCACGGCCCGCATCGCTGGAATCGCCCCGGCCAACAGCGACACCCCCAGTGCCGCCAGCGCCCCGAGCAGCAGCGTGCTCTCGCGCATGAAGTCCTTGGGGATGCCGCCCAGCTGCGAGCCCACCGCCCCGATGAAGCCCTGGATGAGCTGCGGGGCGATGAGCACCCCCAGCGCGGCCGAGGCCAGACCGATGACGAGCGACTCGAACAGGACGAGCATCACCACCCGTCCACTCTTGAAGCCCATGGCCCGAAGCGTCGCCAGGTCGCGCGTGCGCTCGCGCACGCTCATGGCCAGCGTGTTGCCGATGACCAGCAGGATGATGAGCAGGATGACGGTGGACACCACCTGCACCGCGGTGATGATGGCCGACAGCATGGAGATGAAGCCCAGCGTGGCCGCGCGCTCGCTCTCGGTGCGCGTGGGGTACGGGCTGTTGGCGAACATGGCGTCCACCGTCGAGGACACCAGCGCCGAGCGCGACGGATCCTCCACCCGGATCATGAAGGCCCCCACCCGGTCCTTCCGATCCTCCGGCATCTTCTCGTTGAGGCAGCGGAAGCCGAAGAAGAACGTGGCGGTGTCCATGCCGCCGCTGCGCACGTCGTAGATGCCGCGCACGGTGAAGGTCCAATCACCCGGATAGATGGTGCCCTTGAGCGTCACCCGCTCTCCCACCTTCCAGCCGTAACGCGCCGCCAGGTCCTTCCCGATGAGCGCACCGCACGGGTCCGCCGTGAAGGCCGCCACCTGCTCCGGAGGCACGGCCACCTCGTCGAACACCTTCATGAAGGAGGGCGGGTCCACGAAGGCCGAGCCGAAGAAGTCCTTCTGCGACTCGCCATACCTCCCGCCGAAGAAGCCATAGAAGGTGATGTCGCTCACGCCGGGCACCGCGGCGATGCGCGGCAGATAGGACAGCGGCAGGTCCTCCGTGATGGACGCCTTGCTACGGGTGAAGAGGCGGTCCGCCTGCGCCGCCGCCGCCCCCACGTAGAACAGGTCCACCACCGTGCGCAGGAAGATGAAGGCCATCACCCCCACCGCCCCCGCCAGCACCGTGAGGCCCAGCCTCAAGGGGTTGCGCAGCAGGTCCTTCCAGACGAGCCGCCCGAACGTCATTGCAGCAGCCCCTTCTCCAGGTGCCGCACCAGGTCCGCCCGCTCGGCGGCATGCGGATCGTGCGTCACCATCACCAGCGTCTTGTGCAGCTCGTGGTGCAGCAGCGCGAAGAGGTCCAACACCTGCTCGGCAGACTTGCGGTCCAGGTCTCCCGTGGGCTCGTCCGCGATGAGCAGGTCCGGGTCCGTGACGATGGCCCGGGCGATCGCCACCCGCTGCTGCTCGCCTCCGGACAGCTGCGGCGGGCGGTGGCTCATCCGGTGCCCCAGGCCCACCACCCCCAGCGCGGCGGCCACGTGCTCGCGACGCTCCGAGCGCGAGAGCGGTGAGAGCAGCAGCGGCAGCTCCACGTTCTCCGCCGCCGTGAGCACGGGCAGCAGGTTGTACATCTGGAAGACGAAGCCCACGTGGCCCGCGCGCCAGTCGGACAGCTCCTTGTCGCTCATGCGCGCCAGGTCGTGCCCGCCCACCTCCACCACCCCCGAGGTGGGCCGGTCCAATCCGGAGATGAGGTTGAGCAGCGTGGACTTGCCCGAGCCGGACGGGCCCATGAAGGCCTCGAAGGCCCCCGTCTCGATGTCCAGGTTCACCCCCTCCAGCACGGGCACGACGAGGTCGCCGCGCCGGTAGGACTTGGAGACCCCCCGGAGCCGGATGATGGGAGGCGTCACTTCCAGTGGCACGGTGCTCATCCGCCCTCCGTCAGCACCTTCACCTTGCGCCCCGTGCGCAACCGCTCGTCCGGCGACACCACCACCTGCGTCCCCGGCTTCGGCCCCTGAGCCAGCGCCACCTCGTCCCCCACCTTCTCCACCACCTGCACCGGCTGGCGCTTCAGCCGCCCGTCCTGCACAACCCACACCACGGACTGCCCCTCGCTCGGCACCACCGCCGAGGCCGGCACTCGCAGCGCCCCGTCCTTCTTCGTGAGCGCCTCCGGGGACAGCTCCTCCTTCAGGAAGGCCACCCGCGAGCCCATGTCCGGCAGCGCGCCCGGAGGTATCTCGTCGAATGCCACGTTCACGTCGGCGGTGGCCTTGGAGCGGTCGATGGCCGGGCGCACCGAGCGCACCTCTCCGGCGAAGGCCTGGTCCGGGTACGCATCCAGGAAGATGAGCGCGGGCTGCCCCACCTCGATGCGCGGCAGTTGCTCCTCGCTGACCTCGGCCTCCACCTCGAGCGCCCCCAGGTCCACCAGCTCGACGATGCCGCCGATGTTCTCCTGCTCGAGCGCGGCGGGCGCGAGCACCGCGCCCTCATCCGCCAGCTTGCGCACCACCGTGCCCTGGAAGGGCGCCCGCACCACGGTATGGGACAGCTGCAGCTCCGCGGCCTCCACCGCGCGCTGGGCCGCGGTGAGCTGGGCACTCGCGGCCAGCTCCTCGGCGGAGGAGGCCTGGGCGAGCGCCTGCGACTCCTCCAAGCTCGCCCGGGTGATGACCTGCGCCTGCGCCAGCCGCTCGGCCCGGACCAGGTCACTCCGCGCCCGGGTCGCCGTGGCCCGCGCGGCGAGGAGCCGCTGGTAGGCCGCCTGGAGCTCCGCACGGGCCCGCGCGGCCGTCACACGGGCGTCCCGGTCATCCAGGCGGGCGAGCACCTGCCCCTTCTTCACCGCATCGCCCTCCTCCACCGCCACCTCCACGAGGCGGCCCGCCACCTGGGGCGCGATGACGGAGCGCCGACGCGAGGCGACGAAACCAGCGGCGGAGAGCTCGGTCTGCTGCTCGCCGGGGCGGGCCTCACGGACCTCGGCCACGCGCACGCTGGGGGCACGGCCCACCACCAGCGCGCCCACCACCAGGGCGAGCACGACGGCGAGCGCTCCCCACCAGAGCCACCGGCGTCCCAGTCTCCGCCGGGGGTGGGCCGAACGGTCAATCCTGAGCGCGTCCAACCTCTGGGCTTGCGCCTGCGCCATGGACATCACCCCCGTGCGTCATGAGACCTCGGTGAGAAAGGTAGGGGGAGACCACGGGGTGTGACCGGCTCCGCTGGCCGCCCGTCCCCTCCTCCGCCGAGATGGACGGGCGCTGCTCCCTCCCCGTGGGAGGGGACGAGTACCGATCGAGGCGCGCGCCCCCGAGTGTTTTCTCCCCTGGGAGACACGACATGTAGGGGACGAGGGGGAACGAATCCGTGAGGGACGACCATGATTGAGGGACGGCGATGATCAGCCCGGATGACATCCAGGAAGGCATGACGGTCAGGGACCTGGAAGGCCGGAAGCTCGGCACGGTGGCGAACGTGGGGGAGACCCACTTCGAGCTGGAGCAGGGATGGCCCGCCCGACGGGACTACATGGTGCGCTACCACGGAGTGGCGCGCGTGCAGGGCCGGGACGTGTACCTCGCGCCCGCGCCCACGCCCGTGCCGCCCGAGGACGAATCCCTTCCGAACAGATGAAGGCTCAGACGTGCTCGAGTGTCGGGTGGCGGCGCGCCCAGAAGAGCAGCACCGCCGCCGTGGCCGGAGCGAGCACCGCCACGAACATGACGAGCCAGTCGCCGGGCCCTCGTGCGCGAGGGGCGTTGTAGAGGAGTGCCTCGAGGAGCGTGAGGCACGCATCCCCGGTGATGACCGAGGCCAGCAGCGTGGCGAGCCACTTGCGCCAGTGGCGGACGAGCGAGAAGAGCGCCACCGTCAGCCCCACGTCGAAGAGCACCCAGCCCCACTGCACGAGTGGTGAGGGGAAGCGGGGCGCGTTGGCCGGCAGCGCGAGCAGCACCGTCCAGGGCACCAGCAGCACGGCGAGCAGCCAGACGAGCAGCAGGGGCCGGAGCAGGAGCGTGGCCACGCCGAAGCGCGCGAGGCTGCCCCGGGCGAAGGCGGTGAGGGCGTCGTACAACGGCCAGGGCCAGGGCGTGGAGCGCCGCGCGGGCCAGGCCAGGTGGATGCGGTCCCACGCGTGCGGGCGCAGCCGGGCCTTGAAGGACCGGAGGCCCTCGAAGTCATAGAGGGGCGTGCCGACCACCCGGGCCGCGCGCAGCCAGCCGGCCACCGCGCCCGCCAGGGGAGCGAGCCCCAGCGTCAGATAGCTCCGGCCCTCCTCCGCCGCCGCGCGCATCACCGCGTCCACCAGCAGCTCCGCGGTGCCGTTGGGCGCCTTCCTGTCCCGCATCAGGTGCTGCACGAACCAGCCGTTGCGCGCGTACACCGGCACCGCCGACAGGAAGGCCACCACCTCCCCGTCCCGCTCCGCCACGAAGGAGCGGCGCTCCTCGGCCCAGGCGTACGGGGAGAGCTGCACCAGGAAGCCCATCGGCGCCATGCGGCGGGAGCGCAGCCAGCGCTCCATCAGCCGGTCCACCCCCGCCCGCATCGGGTGGCCGGGGTCCTTCAGCTCGGCGGGAGTCACCTCGCGAATCCTCACGCCCTTGGCCCGCGCGCGGCGCAGCTGCTCGCGCAGGCTCCGGCTCTCGCGCACGCCCTCCTCCCACCGCCTCGGGTCCCACACGGGCTGCTCGCCGATGGACAGTCCCCTCAGCGCGGCGGCCTCCAGCATGCGCTGCTCGGTGGCGAAGAAGCACAGGCGCCGGCCCGACGCGGCCGCGTGCGCCTCGAAGCGCTCCGCCACCTCGGCGAGGCGCTCCTCGGGGGCGATGGGAGCACCGGCCACCACCCAGGCCCCGCCCGTGTCCACGTACGCCACGCACGCGTCCTCGCCGTCGAACCAGTACGAGTACCCTGGCTCCAGCACCTGGAAGGACGTCGCGTTCCAGCCGTATCGCCGCAGCAGCGCCAGCACCCGCGGGTGCGCGTCATGGGGGATGCCACTCATACCGGCAGGGGGGACTGGGGCCTCGAGGGCGGACGGCCACCTCCGATGCCCTGCTCGGCCTGGTGCGCCTCCTCCAGCCGCCGCCGGTGCGCGGCCAGCAGATCGCTCCGCGTGAGGATGCCCACCACCTTCCACGGCTCCCGCCGCGTCACCACCGGCAACCGCCCCACGTCCTCGCGCACCATGTGGTCCGCCGCCTCGCGCAGCGTGCTGTCCTCGAAGACGACCGCTGGGGGCTTGCGGATGAGCTCCCGCACGCGCCGCCCCGCCACCGGCTCGCCCTCCAACAGCTCGCGCCGGGTGATGACGCCCACCAGCCGCCCCGTGCCATCCACCACCGGGAAGCCCTGGTGCCGGGTACCCTCGCCTCCCGTGGCGAGCCACGCCCGCGCCGAGGCCACGGTGTCATCCGCCGTGAGCGTCACCACCGGCCGCAGCCCGTGCGCGCTCACCAGCGTGTTGGCCAGCACGTCCGCCGAGTACTCGAAGGGCACCCGTGCCCCGCGCCGGGCCAGCTTCTCCGTCATGATGGAGTGGCGCATGAGCAGCGACGAGACCAGGTAGGCCGCCGCGCAGCCGCCCAGCAGGGGCAGCAGGCCCAGGGGCTGACGCGTCGTCTCGAAGGCGAACACCACCGAGGTCAGCAGCGCGCGCGAGGCCCCGGCGAAGATGGCCGCCATGCCCACCAGCGCCGCGATGCGCACGTCCACGCCCAGCCCCGGCACCAGCCACACCGCCAGCGCGCCCAGCGCCGAGCCCAGCCCGCCTCCGATGGTGAACAGCGGCGCCAGCGTACCGCCCGACGTGCCGCTGCCCAGCGCGATGGACCAGGAGGTGAACTTCAGCAGGCAGAAGACGAGCGCCGCCGTGCCCACGAGCCGGCCGGAGATGATGGCCTCGATGTTGGAGTAGCCCACGCCCAGCGTGCGCGGCTCGAAATACCCCACCACGCCCACGGCGATGGCGCCGAGCGCCGGCCACCACATCCAATGGATGGGCAGCTTCTCGAAGGCGTCCTCGATGCGGTACACGGCCCGCGTGGCGATGACGGAGGCCACGCCGATGAGCGCGCCCATGCCGATGTAGAAGGCCAACGCGCCTCCACCCGGCGCCGCCACGTCCGGCATGTCGAAGGCCGGCGCCCCTCCGACGAAGGCCATGCGCACCGCCGTGGCCGTGGAGGTGGCCAGCGCCACCGGGATGACCGAGCGCGGGCGGAACTCGAAGAGCAGCAGCTCGATGGCGAGCAGCACCGCCGACACGGGCGCGCCGAAGGTGGCCGCCATGCCCGCCCCGGCGCCCGCCGCCAGCAGCACCTTGCGCTCGTCCGCCGTCACCTTCAGCACCTGGCCCAGGAACGAGCCCATCGCGCCGCCGGTGGCGATGATGGGGCCCTCTGCGCCGAACGGCCCGCCCGTGCCGATGGCCACCGCCGACGACAGCGGCTTGAGGAACGTCACCCGCGGCGGAATCCGGCTGCGGTTGAGCAGCACCTGCTCCATGGCCTCGGGGATGCCGTGGCCGCGGATGGCCTTGGAGCCGTAACGCGCCATCACCCCCACCACGAGCGCGCCGAGCACGGGGATGACGAGTACCCAGAGCCCCAGCGTGTGGTCCGCCGGGGACACCTCCTGGAGGGAGAGCCGGCCGTAGAAGGCCAGGTTGGTGATGAGCGCGATGAGCGCTCCGAGCAACTGGGCCACCAGCCCCGCGGCGATGGCGATGAGGATGCACAGGCCGCTGATGACCACCACGCGTCCATCCATCGGCCCCGTGGCCAGGGGTGCACGCGGCTCGTTCTCCAGCGTGGGCCCCATGGAGGGCGCGACCGGCAGGGACTCGCGGTCGCCAGTGCCCTCGGAGACCGAGGTGAGCTCAGGTTTCTTCATGGTGTCGTTTCCCCTGACGGCGCCGCGGGGGCGCCTCGTCCTCGAAAAAGAGTGGAGCGGCCTCCGCGTCCAGGCCGAGCTCGCGCACCAGCGTGGCGAGTCCCTCGGCGAGCGCGGCGCGCTTCGTGGGCTCCAGCTTCCGCAACCCGGAGATGAGCCGGGCCTGGGCCATCGGCGGAGCGCTGCGCATCAGCTCCCGGCCCTCGGGCGTCAGGGAGATATCCACCCGCCTCCCGTCCACCTCCGAGGGCTTCCGGGACACCAGTCCCCGCTCGATGAGCCGGCTCACCACCACCGAGACCGAGCTCTGGTGCGTGAAGGTGCGCTCGGCCAGCTCGTTGATGGAGCACGTGCCCGCCTCGGCGAGTTGTTGGAGCACGAAGAGCTGGGCGCCGCTGATGCCGACGAGCCCCTCGGAGGCGCGAGCCGACACGCGCAGCAGACGCACGATGCGCCGGATGGCGTCCATCACCGTCTGGACGTCCTCGCGATTTGTATGGGAGCCCATACAATTCACCGAATATGCCCGGCCGGGGTACTTCGCAAGGTGAACGTGCGGCGGGAGTGGCTGCCTCCCCGGCGGGGAAGCGCCCTCATGCACGGGCCTACACCGGGAGTGCGTATGACAAAGCGGGCCCGGGCGCGGTACATCGGAGCCCTCCCCGTCCTCTCAAGGAGTGAGTGGGTTGAAACCTCGACACACATCCCCCCGCCTGTGCCGTCCCGTCGCGGCCGGGCTCGTCCTCTGGGCGCTCGTCGCCCTCCTCCAGCCGGCGGAGGCTCGCGCCGGCAACGCGCGGCTGCTCACCACCGACGAGGCCGCCGCCATCAAGTACCCCGTCATCGGCCTGCAGCGCTCGGCACTGCCGCTGGCCCTGGGCTTCGCGCTGGACACCTCCGTCCTGGCGGACCTGGCGCTCACGCCCAACCTGGGCCTGCGCTGGGGGCTGGAAGCGGGGCCCCACCGCTTCGTCGTCGGCGCGCGCTACGCGAAGTTCATGGGCGCCTCGCTCCTCTCCGACGTCGTCACCTCCCAGGAGCCCGCGGTGAAGCGCTACGACGCCAGCTTCAGCGGGCCCAGCTTCTACGCGCTGTACGGCGTGTCGCTCGGCCGGGTGCTGGTGCAGGCCGAGGCGCGTCACTCCCGCTACCAGACCGCCTCCACCTCGGTGACGGGCGCGGTGGTGGTCAACGTCGCCGGCAACTGGTCCATCGTGGGGGAGTTCGGCACCGTGCTGCGCGAGGGCCTGCCCCTGCGCGGCGCGGCCGGCATCCGCTACGCCGGAGAGAACCTCGGCCTCTCGCTCGGAGCCGCCTACGTGGACCTGACCGAGCCCATGCTCCCCTACAACGACGGCCGCATCCCCGTCGTCCCCGCCTTCGACCTGTCCTGGACCTTCCGATGAGACGCCAGCTCCTCGCCCTGCTCTGCCCGCTCCTGCTCTCCGCGTGCTCCGCCGAGGTCGCCGTGGAGACGGAGCCCATGTCGCAGACCATCCCCATCACCTCGGTGCTCAAACCCGTCTACGCCGAGGTGGCCATCGACCTGCCCCTCGAGACGCAGGGGCTGGACGTCACCGTGAAGGAGATCACCGCCACGCTCACGGTGCACAACCCCTCGAAGGCGTTCACGCTGGAGACGTCCGCGCGGCTGTCCTTCACCGGCACCGCCACGCCGGACGAGCCCATCACCTACACCGACCAGAACCTGCCCCCGTACTACGCCACCGCCGAGGTGCTGCTGGCCCCGCGCAACTTCGCGCCCAACACGAGCACGCCGGTGGTCATCGACACGCCGGGGCTGGTGAAGGCCATCGGCCAGAAGCGCATCTGGGTCATCGTCAGCAACACGGTGACGCGCGCGACCATCGGCGAGGCGCTGCCGCTGAACATCGAGCTGCGGGACGTCGTCCTGCACGCCGTCGTCACCAAACCCTTCCAGGGGCTGGAAGGCGCGCTGGGCCCCGGCGGCCTCTGAGGCGAAGTGGAGGAGCCGGGCCCGAGACCCGCCCGGACCCGGCTCCCCTCGACGACACGCGGTTCGGGCCCCCCCGACGACCGGCCCGCGGGGAGATTCCTAGCGCACCGGTCTGACAAGTCCCGGGAGCCCGGGTAGGCTCGGGGGCGGTGCTCTCGCTCACGATTCTCGCCCTCGCCACCGCCGCTCCCGGCGTGCCCTCGCGCGCCGCGTCTTCCCTCGTGCTCGCCCAGGCCCCCGCGCCCGGAGAGGCCCAGGCGGACCTCGCCCAGGCGCGAGCGCTCGCCAGCGCCCTGCGCTACGAGGAGGCCGTCGTCGAGTACCAGCGCTACCTCGGCCAGCCGAACCGCCCCACGGCCGAGCGCGCCCAGGCCCTGCTGGAGCTGGGCTTCATCCACCTGCTGCTGGACGACACGGTGAACGCCGAGCAGCGCACCAGCGAGGCACTGGAGCTGGACGCCTGGGTGCGGCCTCCCGCCGACGCCCCGCAGAAGCACAAGGATCTGGTGGAGCGGGTGCGCGCGATGTTGGCCGCCCGGCCCCGGCTGGAGCTGCTGCCGCGCGAGGACGCGAGCCGCCCGAAGCAGGTGCGAGCCACCTTGAGGGACCCGCAGGGCAGGGCGAGCCAGGTGATGCTGCGCCACGCCCTGGTTCCTGGGGGCCCCTACCGCGCCGCGCCCATGGAGTGCCAGGAGGGCACGTGCGAGGGCGAGCTGCCCTCCCCCAGCCGCGAGGCCTCGTTCACCGCGTGGTACTTCGTCGAGGCGCTCGACGCCCAGGGCAACACGGTGGCGCGGGCGGCCAACCCGTTGGCGCCGTTGCAGCTCGCCGTCATCGAGCAGAAGCCCTGGTACGAGAGCCCCTGGGTGTACGCGGGAGGCGCGGCACTGGTGGTGGGCGCGGCCTCGGTCTTCTTCATCGCCTCCGACCCGCGGAAGTAGGCCGCGCACCAGGGGCGCGCGGCGCGAGCGCGAGGGAGCGGTACACCTTGGACTCGGCGAAGGTGGGGATGTCCGTGGGGCGCTGGGCCCACCAGTTCATCACCAGGGTGACGCGCAACCGCGAGCTGCCCGGCAGCTTCCCGTTGGGAATCTGGTTGTCCGCGTCGAGCACGCCGTGGGTGAGATCGCCCCGGAAGTAGACGAAGCGGTTGGGCCTGGGCATCGCGAGGTCGAAGTCGCTGGTGTCGGGAGCCAGTGAGGGGTTGTCCTCGCAGGGCAGGGCCTTCGTCACCGCGAGCGCCCCACCGCGGACGCTGTTCATGAACAGCAGGGAGGTGAAGCGTGGGTGCACGAGCGGGCCGCCGCGCAGGGCGAGCTTCTCGTCGCGGTCCTGGTGGAAGTCCACCTGCACGTCCGTGGTGCGCATGCGGGAGAACCACCACTCGACGCCGGCGAGGCCTCGGCGCGGGGGCACACGCGGGCGCAGTTCCAGAATCACCTGCTCCACGATGTTGGAGGGCTGGCCGAGGTCGAACCAGAACGTCGTCTGGTAGGTCTGGCGCAGACGCTCGGTGCCCAGGGCGCGGACCTTGCGCCACAGGCGGGCGAAGTCCGCGTCGGGCAGGGCATGGTCGTGGATGTGGACGAGGGGTGCGCGAGGAGGCATGGCGGGCACGACTCTAGCGATTCTGGCGCCTTCCGGTGCTGAGCCTTCCACTTCGGAGAAGCCCGGTATCATGCCCACATGAAGGGTCCTCGTGAGTCGAATATCCCGCTCGCCTTCTGGTTGATGCTCTGCCTGTGCGCCGCCCCCAGCACGGCGGAGCCGCCCGTACTCCTCGCCCAGGCATCCAGTCCCGTGATGTCCACGGCGGCACGTGCCGTGCCCACCATCATGGAGTCCACACGCGCCAGACTGGTGGCGGCGCTGGCTCGTGGTGACGTCTCAGCGGCCATCGTCGCGTACGAAGCGGACACGGGCCGCCAGGCTCCAACGTGGCTGACGAATCTACAGACGGCCTACAGCGCGGCAAGCCAGGTCGTCGGCAAGTGCCAGGAGGTGGCACGCACCATCTACATGGCCTACGACCGGCTCGACCAGAAGCCCGAGTACATCGCGTTCAGGGCCAGGAATGGAATCGACTACATGACGTTCGATCTGGTGAACGGTAAGAACACGTCCGTAACGCGAACTGGCTACCACGTCGCAGTCAAAGTGGGGGACCTGATTCGTGATGCCTACACAGGTCCGCTCGGAATGAAGCTGTCGGACTATCTCGCCAGACTTCACGCGATTGCTGGCGTTGATTGGCAGATCGTCAAGAGTCCCTGAGAACAAGCGCCCCAGAACTCCCATGACTTCTGCCCCTAAGGCCTCCAAAGTTCCCAGCATGCTGCTCGATTATCTGATGCGAGTCCGCCGAGATGCACAAGCCGGGCGCTTGGGCATGCATATTGGGGAGCCCAATGTGGATCGCTTTCAAGGACTCATCGTTGGCTACCACATGTGCCAGCTCGACCAGGGTGTAAATGATGTCGAGTATAGCCAATTTCGAGAGTGGCTACGGGATAGAGGTGAATTCCCTACGGAAGGCTGGGAAGCTAAATACCTGCGAGACTGCGGTGGAAATCCCGAGCAGGCCATCCGCAAGTACCTCGATTTCGTCGCCGAGTTCCTGGCCTCGCACCGACAAGAGACGGCGGGGAAATGATGGCTTGCAAGTGGGCGTTGAGCACTGGCCGCTCCCTCTCCCTCTGGGAGAGGGCTGGGGTGAGGGTCTTTTCCCCAGGAACGCGGGCAGAAAATCCGCTGGCTGCCCAGCCGGGCCGACTCGTCATTGCACCCCCTCGTGTAGAACAGGAGGAAGCTCAGGCACTTCCGCCACGAGCGCCCACCTCCTCAGGCACCCAGCACGCGCCGGAGCGCCTCGGCCTGCCGCCGTCCTTCGGGCTCCGTCTCCTGGAGTGCCTTGACCACGTGCCCGCGCGCGCGCTCCGGTTGCGCCTTCGCCAAGGCCATCGCCATGCAGAGGTTGGCGCGCGGGTGCTCCGGGTGAGCCGCCAGCACGGGGGCCAGGACACGCTCCGCCCGGGTCCCCTCCTCCTCCTCCAGGTACAGCATCGCCAGGTCACACGCGGGCCCCGGCTCGCCCGGCGCCTGGGCATGGGCCCGTTCCAACAACGCCCGTGCCTGACCGCGCTCCCCCGCCAGATCCAGCGCCCGCGCCAGACCGTGCATCACCTCCACCGACCCGGGCGAGGCCCTCAAGGCCGCCTCCAGCAGCCTGCGCCCCTCCTCCACGTCTCCCGCCTCCAGCCGGGCCATTCCGTCCTGGTACTCGCGCTCTCCCATGGTGGTTCCTCCCTCCTACGCGGTGCGGCGAGCGCCCACGCGCAACCGCGCACCCGCCTTTTACGAGAATAGAGAAAAGCCCTCGCCCCCGACCGTCATGATCATCCGAAATGATCGCGCCCCCCTCCTCCGTCCGCTGACCTCCCGCCCCGGACCGTCCGCGCCCCCCCAGCCCGCCACGCCCGAGACTCCGAGCCACCTGCGCGATTCCTTCACCACGGGTGCGCCGACGGTGCAGCGCACGGCGAAGATCGCGGCGGCGCCCGCGGGTGACCATGGCAAGCTGATGCGGGACTACCTCACCGGTGCCCGCCCCCCGCCCGCGGACTTCGCGAAGGTGATGGGCTACACGCCCAACACCGTTCAGACCCGGCACGGGACTCGGATGCAGGACCCATTCGGCTCCGCTTCCGCTCCTGGAAAGATTGGCCCGGACAAGGAGTTCGACCCCGCGGCCAAGACGCACGATTACGGCTACGACCTGCTGCGGTACTACGAGCGCAAGGGCACGCCGCTCGGACCGGAGGCGCGCAAGGCCGCGGACGCACTCTTCCGCGAAGACCTCTTCCACTACGCCAACGACCAGAAGGGGCTGGCGGACCGCTGGAAGTACCGGAGCTGGGCGCAGATCTACGCCACCGCGGTGGAGCTGAACTCCCTCCGCCAGGGCTACGGCCCTCCGTAAGCCAGGAAGCCTATCCTCGAGGCTCCGCCCCATCCTGCTCGACGAGTTGCAGCCGGCCCACCACCGCGCCGGCTGCGAGGAGGGTACCGGGGGACAGGACGGCATTGGCGCCGATGCGCACCCCATCGCCGAGCAGCGCACCGAACTTGGTGCAGCCCGTGCTGATCTTCTGTCCGTTGATGCGGACGCGGATGGTCTTGTCCGTCCGCTCGTTCCAGTGATTGGCGATCACCGCGCCGGCTTCCAGGTTGACACTCCGGCCGATGATGCTGTCGCCAACGAAGTTGAAGTGGGCCAGCACGGAGCTGCTCGAGATGATGCTGGTCTTGAGCTCACACCCCGGGCCTACCGTGACCTGGGGGCCCAGGATGACACCGCCGCGCAGGTAGGCATGGGCGGCGATGAAGCAACCTTCTCGGATCAGCACCGGTGCCTTGAGAATGGCTCCGTCTTCTACCCGGGCGGAGCGGTGGATGTAGACGCCCGCCCTGTCCTCGTAATCCTTCGAGTCCAACTGCTGGAGGTACCGGGGAAGCACCAGGGGCAGCTTCGCCACGATGTTCCAGGGCGCGTCTTCCAACGGGAAGAGCGGGAACTCTCCTCGCAGGCGGGGGACGTAGCTCGTCAGGTCGAGGGGCATGGACGGGGCGCATTCTACAGGAAGCGCTCAGCGACCCCACCTCACCCTCTCGGCCGGACATCGCGATGAGAAGGAGCCCCTCGATCCGAGCATCGCGCCCTGTGAGGACAGTGCCAGGGTGGGTTGAAGGCGCGAGGACGCGAGGGAGCGCATGTCCCACCAGGCGGCAAGGAGGACGCCGCCTCCCCTCTCCCTGGAGCGCAAACGCCCGCGTGCACACGCTTCATGCGCCCTGCGGCGAAACGGGCTGTGCCTCCACGTCGAGCCGCCGCGCCGGCCGCGTCTGGTGGATCCACCACTCCCCCGCGGCCATCGTCACGAGCCAGCCCGACCAGAAGGTCACCCCGATGAGCTGGGTCGGCGTCAGCGACGTGGTCGCGATGCCCACCCCGTAGAGGATGCGAATCGTCGCGACGCCCAGGCCGATGGAGAAACTGCGGATCATCCACTCGCGGTGCTGGGCGAACTCGCGCTTGCGCGCGGAGAGGTATGCCCTGGCCGTGAAGAGGATCATCAGCACGCCGAAGACGATGCTCGGCACCAGCTCGACGGTCCCGGCCATGCCGTGCGTATACGCCATGGTCCCCCCCGAGATGGCGGCGGTGAAGCTCAAGAGGATGAAGGCCCGGCCCACCCAGCGGTGCACCCGCGGGCGGCGGGCCCGGAAGGTCTTGTTGAACTGCAACACCCCCATCACCATGTAGAGGGTGCCACCCAGCCGGTGGAGCATGTTCTGGATGGGCCACTCGAACTGCTTGGGGATCATCTCGGTCGCGATCTGGCTCCCGTAGAGCACCACCATGATCTGGTCGTAGAACGCCTTCGGGATGATGTACGGAGAGAGCGCGCTGAAGATGCCCAGGAAGGCGAGATAGAAGACAACGTAGCGGCCCATCCTGGCGATTTTCGTGTGCGACATGTCTCTTCCGGAGGCAAGCGAGGGGAGGAATACAGCCTCCGCGTAGTACACACCCACCCTCTTCCCGCCGCCAAGCCCCATCATCCCTCCACCGGACATGCGAGCCCGATTCTGGCATCACGGCCGCAGCGACCGAAGCCTCGCGCTCCGTGTCGGCGCGGAAGCAACCATGGCGTCGATCAGCGTGCGCGCCTCACCGGGCCCCTTTCCTCCGAGTGCGACGATCGCGGGGTTTCGACTGAGCAACCACAGCCCAAGCGTGAGGACAGGAGCCGGCAATTTGTCGAGGAGCGCCACGTTCGAGGGCGTCAGCCGATGACCCAACGAGCGAACGAGCGAGAGCCCTTCGGCCATGCCTGAAGCGAGCTCGCGCGATTCGTTCCACGAGAGCCCGGAGCCGCGCTCGTAGGCACGAAAAGAGGTAATCATCACCGGTACCACCAGTGCGGCGTGGGTGCGCAACCAGCTGTGCATGTCGACCTGCGTATCGGTGGCAATGCCAGCCTTCGAGAAGACCGCGGCCCACGCCTCATCCGTGACGATCGTGATCTGCAGCGCGGAGAGCGCGCGAGGGATGACTTGGGATTGGAGCTTGCCGTCCTTGAGCTCGGCGAGGATGGCTGGAAAACCGAAGACGAAACGGTTGGCACCTACCGCGTCGCGCAACCGGTCGAGCGGCGCGAAGGTATTGAACATGAACATCACCTGCTTCGCGGCGCTGCGTTGCAACGCGGGCAATACCGCATCGACCTGTGATTCGAGGACCGTGACCAGCACCAGGTCCCACGGGGTGGTGGGCTTGAGCGCGGCGCTCACTTCGACCGGTGCGCGCTGCTCATCCGTGGTGACGATGGCGCGCTCCTTCTCGAGTTGCGCGAGGCGCGCACCGCGCGCGACGACCGTCACTTCATGGCCCGCTCGGGCGAGATGAAAAGCGAAGGTGCTGCCGATGGCGCCGGGACCAACGATGGCGATTTTCATGGGGCCCTCTATAACCAGCGCGTGGTCGGTGGCCATGGCCAACGTGTACCCCACCCCGCTTGCTTTCCAGCAAACCGAGAAATGGCAGACTTCTTGTTTCTCTCGATCGCCGGTCGTTAAAAAGACAGGAGCGACTCCGACGCATTCCATTCGAGGAGAACAGGCAATGAAGGTCCGAACCGCATCCGCTGGGTTGTTCGCCGCCATTCTGTCCCTCACCGCGTGCGGCGGCGACTCGAAAGCCAGCGATGGCTCGTCGCGGGCCAGCCATGAGTCCCCGCCCCCGTCGGGGCCCGCCCCCGTGGCAACGACGCCCGGGCTGGGAGCGACGGACTATGTCCCGCTCCATACCGCCGGCACCCAGGTGTTCGAACAGATTCAGTACACCGAGGCCGACGGAACACTGGTCACCCTCGCTGGCTTCCGTCCGACCAACCGGCATGCCCGCGAGCGAGGCGAACCCTGGGATGCGCCCGACGTCGGCCCGGGCAACTACTTCACCTTTCCGACGTGGTACTTCCAGAACCGGACCTTCGGCATTCTGGTCCGTGACCAGGTCCCCGCCGGGCGTTCGCGCATCGAGTTCTCCCTGCGGGTGAACGACGGGACCTTCGTCGAGTCGGGCTTCAGCGCGTTCCGGCGCGTGGATCCGGATATCCGCGATTACGGCTGGAAGATGAATGTCGGCTTCGAGAATCCCCTGGAGGGAGGCAAGAACATCTGTCACGCGACCTCGGCTCGGGAAGACTGCATGGTCGTGATCACCGACAACTGGCGCGCCCCCCAGCCAGGCACTCCCCTCAAGCTCGGCGATGTGATCGAGGTGACCCCCGCGCCGTTCCTCCAGTACACGGCCGACAACAAGGCCGTGATCGACGGCGGGGGCATCCGTTACTACTCCTTCGAGCAGCTGTACCAGGTCGGCGTGGGCATGCGCCCGTGGTATGGCATTGCCCCCACCCTCGACTCCGCCCCTCTGCCCGAGAGCACCCTGCTGGGTGGCATGGCCAGCGTCTCCTACAACTACTCCGAGGAGCCGCATCGGGTGTTCCAGCAGATGGCCAACAACATCGGTATCGCCAACACCAGGCGCTTCGTTGAAGGACGGAGACTGTTCCACACCTCGTTCGTCGACGGGAAACACTCCGAGAGCCCGGACATCAACCCCGTGTTCACGAAGCACGCCAATCAGCTGGGGCCGCGCTACAACAACGTCAGCTGCATCGCGTGCCACGCGCTCAATGGGCGCAGCGTGGCTCCGACGCCGGGCGGCCCGCTGTACACCCTGTCCATCGACACCGCCGCATCGAGCTCCAGCACCCAGCTGACTCCAGATCCCACCTACGGATTGAATGTGCAGCAACGGGCCCAGGCCGCGGGCGCACCCGACTACTCGGTCTCCGTGAAGTCGTACGAGAAGACGGTGCGCACGTTGACCGATGGCGAGACCATCGAGTTGCAGAAACCCGTCTATGCCTTCAAGGGGCCCGTGCCCGTGCAATTCTCCGTCCGGCAGGCGCCCCAGGTCATCGGCCTGGGCCTGCTCGAAGCCGTGGACGAGTCGACGATCCTGAACCTCGCCGACCCGAATGATGCGAACGGGGACGGCGTGCGGGGCGTGCCGAACTGGGCCATCAACCCGGAAAACGGCAACCGGCATCTCGGCCGTTTCGGCTGGAAGGCGAGCAAGGCAACCCTTCGCCAGCAGTCGGCGACCGCGCTTCTCAAGGACATGGGGGTCACCTCGCCCGTCTACAAGACGCTCGATTGCCAGCGTGGCGCGGCCAATTGCAGCGCGACGACGGCCGCGACGGCCATCTCCGAGACCGAGATGGAGCGACTCGCCTCCTACCTCGCGCTGCTGGGGGTACCGGCCCAGCGCAGCCTGCGCAGCGGCTACCCCGATGGCATGCGCGTCTCGCCCGAGCATGACATGAACCCCACGCTGATCAATCGCGGCAGTGCCTTGTTCGTCCAGGCTCAGTGTGGGACCTGCCACACGCCCCAGATGAAGACCGGCGCGAATCATCCGTTCGCCGAGCTGCGCAATCAGACCATCCATCCGTACACCGACGTGCTGCTCCACGACATGGGGCCGGGGCTGGCCGATACGCTGACCGAGGGACAGGCCGGACCGAGCATGTGGCGCACCGCGCCGCTGTGGGGAATCGGCTCGCTCAAGTTCGTCCAAGGGGGAGCACAGAACGTGCGCTACCTGCATGACGGGCGTGCGCGCACGCTCATGGAGGCCATCGCCTGGCACGGCGGCGAGGCGACCAACAGCCGCACCCGGTTCGAGGCGCTGAGCAAGGACGATCGGACCGCGGTGCTCGCGTTCCTCGAGTCGCTCTGAGCCGGACCCGCGGCGCGGTTCGCGGCTCGTAGGAGGGAGGGACTGGGGGACCTGTCGGGGCAGCGGGTTGAAACCCGCTGCCCCGTTCAATTGATCGTTCCGCTCCCCCAGCGGCTCAGTGGCTGACCTGAGCGGAGCGGAACGAGCGACGGTAGGCTTGTGGGCTCGTGGTCACGAACCGCTGGAAGTGCTCACGAAAGGCGGTCGCCGAGCCGAAGCCGACCCGCTCCGCGATGACTTCCACGGAGTGTCCCGTCGTCTCGAGCAGTTGCTGGGCACGGCGCACGCGGGCACGGAGGAGCCACTGGAGGGGTGTGGTGCCCATCTGCTCACGGAAGCGGCGGTTGAGCGTGCGCACGCTCAGCGCCGCGTGGCGCGCGATGTCCTCGAGCCTGAGCGGCTCGTGGAGGCGTTCCTCGAGCCAGCGCAGGAGCGGCTCGAGCGACGAGCCGTCCGGGGCGGGCGGCGCGTGCACGATGAACTGAGACTGTCCCCCGTCGCGTTCGAGCGGCATCACCGCGAGCCGGGCCGCATCCGCCGCCACCGTGGCACCATGGTCGAGCCGCACCATGTGCAGACAGAGATCCAGCCCCGCCGCGGCGCCCGCCGACGTCAAGAATTGCCCCTCATCGACATACAAGACGTCCGGGTCGACCTGGATCTCCGGATGGCGGCGCGCCAGCTCGTCCGTCGCCAGCCAGTGGGTCGTGGCGCGCCGTCCATCGAGCAGCCCGGTCGCGGCGAGCAGGAAGGCCCCGGAGCAGATGGAGGCCACGCGGGCCCCCTTGGCCGCCGCCGAGCGGACCGCCCGCAGGAGCTCCTCGGGAATGGGAGCATTCAGGTCCGCGACGCCGGGAAGGACGAGGGTGTCCGCCCGCGCCAGCTCCTCCAGACCCGAGTGGGTCCGGAGGGTGAAGGCTCCGGCGCTCACCTCGGGCGTCACCCCACAGACGCGGACCTGGTAACCGGCCCGGCCGCCAGGCAGCCGGACACGCTGGAACACTTCACAGGGGATCGACAGATCGAACGGGACGACTCCGTTCATCGCGACGATGGCCACGACGTGCATGGCGCGAAGATGAACGAGCCTCCACTTCCTGCCAAGAGGGACGGGTGAGCCGCCGGACGTCTGGCCAGAAGCCGTCGATTCTTGTCTCTTTCTCGTCAGGGACTGGCATGGATGGCCAGCCACTGGGAGGACTCGGCGAGCTTCGACGCATCGCCGATACGCTCCCAGTACTCCCGTGACTGGGTGGCCAATTGCACGGCGCGTGAGCGGTCCTGCTTCGAGTCCCAGAGCGCACGCGCCAGCGCGAGCTGTGCTTCGGCGAGACTCTCGCCTACGGCCAGACCCAGGGCGCGCTCGATCAGCGAAATGGCCTCGGAGGGCTTGCCACGGAGCTGCGCGAGTCTGGCCAACCCCAGGAGTGGAAGAGCGAGCTCAGGATGCTCTGGCCCCAGCACCTTCTTTCGTAGTGCCAACGCTCGCTCGAATTTCTCCCGAGCATCTCCATACCTCTTGAGAGCCACGAGCACATTGCCCAGACGGGTGAGCGCGTACGCCGTCTTGGGATGCTCTGGCCCTTGGGCCTTCACGTGCACCGCGAGAGCACGCTCGAACGTCTCCCGGGCCTCCTCGTATCTCCCCATCTTTTCGAGCACGACGCCCAGGTTGAAGAGTGGCATGGTGATGTGAGGATGCTCCGGCCCCAGCGTCTTTTCACTGAGAGCCAGCGCGCGTTCGTGCTTCTGTCTCGCCTCCTCATACCGGCCCATCATCATGAGCACGCTGCCCAGGGTACTGAGCGACTGAGCGACCTCGAGATGCTCCGACCCCAGTGCCTTCTCCTTCAAGGCTAGCGCACGCGTGGACTTCTCTTCTGCCTCCTCGTATTTCCTCATGATGAGGAGCACAGTGCTCAGGGATTCAAGTGCATAACCCATATCCGGGTGTTCCGGCCCCAATGCCTTCTCCCGTAAAACCAGAGCGCGCTCGAGTTTCGCTCTTGCTTCCTCGTTCCTTCCCATCGTCATGAGCAGGAGGCCCAGGTTGTCGAGCGCGATAAAAACAGAGCGATGCTCCGGGCCCAATGTCTTTTCCCCCAATGCCAGTGCGCGCTCGAATCTTGCTCTTGCCTCCTCACTCCTCCCCATCTGCATGAGCACGTGCCCATGAGCGAGGAGCGAGGAGACACGCGTCAGAGCGTCATCGGCCACATCGACGGCAGCCTCGACCACCAGCTCCAGTTCGAGCGCCTCCTGATGACGGCCCTGATGATACCCCACGATGAAGAGCAGCTGGCTCCACGCTTTGGCCAACAACTCGAAATCCTTCCCCCGCGCGGCCATGGCAATGGACTGCCGCATCCGCGCCTCGGCGCCTTTGTAGTCGCCCGCCCCCTTTTGCAATGCGGCAACCTGGAACAGGGTGTGGGCATGTAACGGCGCATGGCCCACGGATTCCACCTGGCGCAGTAACTCCTCGCCCAGCGCCAACCCCTCCTTGTACCTGGCGGCATTGCCCAGTGTCTCCAGCAGGTCCACCTGCTCCTGCAATACCTGAGCTCGCGCCCGAACGACCGCATCCTCCGGCGGTGGCACCGCCATCGTCAGCGCCTTCACATCCGCGCAAGAGTCCAGTGACGGGAGGGCCAACGCCGCCTGCACCGCCTTGTCCACCAACTCCCGGTCCGGCCCCCGCCCCAGCAGCTCCGTGAAACCGCGAAGCTGACCCCGCCTCCGTTCCAGACAGTACTCCCGCAGCACCGTCAGGCTCCGGGGCTGTGCCGGGCCCTCCTGACGCGCCGCCTCGCACACCTCCGTCCTCTGCTTCACCCACTCACCCGCGTAGTCGTCCAGGAGCACGGAGACGCGCTCGGAGGTGTCCCGCGCGTAGGTCAGTCCCGTGCCCAGCAGGGACTCCCTGACCTTTGACCTCACATCCTCGTCCCAGATACCCGCCAGCCGCGTCTCCATCCGGCCGCACACCTGCCCCTGGCGTTGGAGGAACACCCAGCCTCCCGAGGCGAGCCCCACCAGCACCACGGCCACCAGGCCCCCCATCACGGCATTGAGCCGCCAGGACCGGCGCCTCACCTCGGGGTCATCCGCCAGCGCCGTCAGCAACTCCTCCATGGAGGCGTGACGCTCGCCCGGGTCCGCACGCAGACCTCGAAGCACCGTGCGCTCCACCCAGGCCGGCACCTCGGAGCCCTTGGGCGGCGGAGTCACCCGACCCTCCTCCTGGGCGCGAGCGCGCTCGGACTGGGTGTCGCCCGCGAAGGGAGCCTGTCCATACAGGGCTTCGTAGAGGGACACGCAGAAGGCGAACAGGTCGCTGCGCACATCGGCTCGCGCCCCCTGGAGCAGCTCGGGGGCCATGTACCGGAGCGTGCCCATCAGCGTCCCGGGCTGGGTGAGAACGGAGCTACTCCCGCCCTCGGGAGGGGAGACGGGGACCCGTCCCGTGGGGAGCGAGGCGGCCCCGACGCGCGCCAGACCGAAGTCCGTCACCCGCACCCGCCCGTCCTTCCCCACCAGCACGTTCTCCGGCTTGAAGTCGCGGTGGACGAGGCCCACCGCATGCGCCGCCGCCAGTCCCCTTCCAGCGGCCAGGAATGCCTCCAACACCTCGCGCCAGGAGCGGGACCGCTGCTCGCCCCAGCGCCGCAGCGTCGTCCCCTCTACGTACTCCATCGCGATGAAGACGGAGCCGTCCTCCAATGAGCCCGCGTCGTACACGGACACCACATGAGGGTGGGAGAGGCGTGCCATGGCCTGGGCCTCACGCACCAGCCGCGCTTCCCTTTCGCCGCCATCTTCCCAGTCCTTCCGGGAACGCAACACCTTGAGCGCCACGCGCCGATCCAACCGTGCGTCATAGGCGGCCAGGACCAGACCCATTCCACCCTGCCCCAGGATGTCGAGCACGGTGTAGCGACCCACCAGGAGGCGTCCCGACGCCAACGCGGGGAACATCTCTTCCGTCATCGCCGCCAGGGGCAGGGTAGCGGCCTTGTCCTGGTTGATGGGGAGCCGAAGCAGGGTGGAGGTTTCGTCCTGGAGCCCGGATGCCGGGCCGTCCGTTCCTTCGGGAACCTCGTCGCTCATATGCACCCCCTCGCGGCGGATGGGACACATGTCACGGTCATCCCGTTCCAAGGGGGACTCTACTCTGCCTGGCTGTAGCGTGAGCAAACCGCCCACCGCTCCCGCTGAGCGCGACCACCATGAGGCTCAGCGTCCGGAGTTGGGACGCCTTCAGCTTGCGCACCGAGCGCATCAACCGCCGCACCTGAGCCCCAGAAAGCGCGGGGCCCGCCGCGCTCAGCCCAACGAAGGCTCCAGCTTGAGGCCTTTGTCGAGCACCCATCCCACCAGGCCAGTCTCCGACTTGAAGAGCAGCCAGATCTCTCCGCCACGAGGAGCCGCGTTGCTCCCGGAGACCCGGTGAGGCTTCTTCTCCGTCGCCCCCACCTCCGCTCGGGCGAGCAGGGTGACGGTGCTGCCAACGCGGACATTGGCGACGACCGCACTGCCCTTCGCGGGCGCGAACGAGAGCGCGAAGGACTGCTTCACGGTGTGGTTCCAGCCGATGTACGTCCACTCCTGGGGCGGGGAGAGCAGTTTGTTCTGCTGGGCGTCGTAGACCCAGCGCTCCATGCTCCGCCAGCGCAAGCCGTCCGCGTCGAAGAGCACCGTGCCGTTTCCCGGGAACGCGCCCAGCTGGTCCGGGCCCGGCCATGGCCTGAAGGCCGGCTCGAGCGCTTGTCCCGTCCAGCGAAACAGGAAGTACTGGTTCTCCAACGAGGGGCGTCCCTCCGCGACCACCACCAGCTCCTTGAGTGGATCTCGCGTGTCGAGGTCGACGATGCCGGCATAGGACACCGCGAGGCAGGGGCCGCTGTCTGTCTTCAGGCTCGCCTTTCCGATGGAGACCTTGAAGGAGTTGTCGTCCTGCCAGCAGGCGGCCTCATCCGAGTTGCGGGATGGCGCGTGGGCCTTCTCTGGCAGCTTCTCGATGCGGAGGGTCTCCGCCTGCCCGTCGCCGTTCAGGTCCGCCTCGAGGCTGCTGACAAGTTCCTTCAGCTCGGTTTCCTCGTGGAAAGCCCCTGACTTGATGAAGGGGAAGTCGGGCGTGTCCTGGACCAGCGGGGTGGCTCCCAGGGCCGTGCGTCGCACCCAGCCGAGCAGGTGCTGGCGCGTGAGGACGACGTACCAGCCCTGGGAGTCGTCATCCCGAGCGGCGTCCGGTGCGGGGCTGAAGGCGAGCACCACCACCGGAGTCTTCGCCGCCACCTCGGTCACCACGCTGTTGCCTTCACGAGACACGAGCAGCTTCAGCGGCTGTTCCGGCACCACGCCCTTGCCGACGAAGTACAGCGGCTGGGGCACCTCGGTGAAGCCCGGCTTCGCCGCGTCATAGAGGTACTTGTCGCGCCGCACCCAGAAGGCCATGGGGACATCGGCCAGGAGGATACGGTTTCCGGAGATGCCTGGCTGGCCCGGAGGCAGTGCCAGCTCCTGGAGAGCGCCACCCGTCAGGCGAAAGAGACGGTACGCGGGGACGCCCCCAGCGCCCTGGCCCTGGAGCAGCACCTCGCGGCGAGGGTCATCGCTCGCGAGATCCACCACGGTGAAGCCCTTCACCGGCCCCTCGAAGCGTCCCTCCGCCCGTGCCTTGCCGGCGCTCAGCACGAACGTGGAGTCCTTCACGTCGAGCGTGATGGACTCAGGCTTTCCATCTGCGTCCAGATCCGCCGAGGCCGTCCGCGTGGGCACAGGCGTCTCGGCGAGCACGGACAGCGGCAAGAGCACTGCTCCAAGAAGAAAGGCTCGGATCATTCTTGCGGCTTACCCCGGAAGAGCCCAGGAGAGCCATCGAGCATGCGGGCGTGGGAATAGCGGTCACATGCAACTTCCTGTCGACTGTGACTGGATGGCGTTGACAGTCTTCCGGGGCGGAGGTACGCGGCGCCTGTGCTCGCGCCCCGAGTTCCACGGAGGAGCCGTGCGCGAGCCGAGAGGGGGCTGTTCATGTCAAGGCTTGTTGCTGCCCTGCTGTCGCTGGGGCTCGCCATCGGTTGCGGCGTGGTGGGGGAAGAGCGCGCCGCCGAGAACTCGACCGAATCCCAACGTTCCGCCATCGTCACCATCCCGGGACTGCCCGCACCCGTGGCGGTGTGGAGCTTCGACGACTGCTCGTACACGTCCGACCTCATCGCCGATTCGACGGGCAAGACCGGAGTCTGGAGCGGGAAGGTGGGCTGTGCCTTCCGCTCGCCCTCGGGCGCCGCGGGGCGCTTCACGGGGCAGGGAAAGGTGGAGACGGCGGACCGGCCGAACCTGCACTTCACGACCGCGATGACCCTCTCCGCGCTGGTGAAGCCCGCGCGCGTGGACGGCTCTCAGGCCATCGTGAACAAGTGGTACTTCTACGACTCGTACGCGCTGGCCATCCGCAACGGGCGCTACCAGTTCGACATCGCGCTGCCCGGGGGCACGTGGGGCGTGACGTACAACCTGTCCGCGCCCGCCACCGCCGGTCAGTGGGCGCACCTGGCCGGCACCTTCGATGGCCAGACGATGCGGCTCTATGTCAACGGCCAGCGGGTGGCCCAGGCCAGCGTCACCGGCTCGCTGCAGGACTCCAACCGGCCCATCGCCATCGGTGACCACCCGAGCGGCAACGCCTACCACGGCCTCATCGACGACGTGCGCCTCTTCAACGTCGCGCTGGATGGCACGCAGGTGAAGCGGCTGGCCTCGGCGCTCCTTGGCATTCCCCAGGCCACCGCGCTGTGGGACTTCGACGACTGCTCGGACACGAGCACGCTGCTGCGGGACACCTCCGGCAACGCCAGCCCGGCGGATGGCCAGAAGAGCGGCGCGGCCACCTGCGCCACGGGCCTGTCCGGATCGGCCATCTCCTTCGCGGGCGGCGTGGTGGATGTGGCGGACAAGCCGCAGCTCCACTTCACCACCAGCCTCACGCTGGCCGCCGTGGTGAAGCCCTCGCGCGTGGACGTGAGCCAGGTCATCGTCAACAAGTGGTACGCCTATGACTCGTATTCGCTGTCCGTCTCTGGCGGGCAGTACCACTTCACCATCGTCCTGCCCGGTGGCACCTGGGGCCAGCCCCATGACATCGCGGCGCCCGCCACGGCCGGTCAGTGGGCCCATGTGGCCGGGACGTATGACGGCCAGACGATGCGGCTCTACGTCAACGGCCAGCGCGTGGCCCAGGCCAGCGTCAGTGGCACCCTGCAGAACTCCAACAAGTCCGTGGAGATTGGCAATTACCCCGCGGGCAATGCCTTCCAGGGGTTCATCGATGACGTGCGCCTCTTCAACGTCGCGCTCAGCGAGGCCCAGGTCGTCAACCTCGCGTACCTCACCTCCGGACTGCAGCCGCCGTGCGTCACCCCGGTGGCGGGCCAGCAGCTCGTCGTGGGCGCATCCACCCGCGTGTGCGCCGGCACGTATGACCTGCCGTCCTCGTCCGGGACGCCCGCCGTGCGCATCACCGCGAGCGGCGTGACGCTGGAGTGCGCGCCCGGCACCGTGTTCCGGAGCAGCTCCGGGACGGGCACCACGGCGGCGCCCACCGTGGGCATCTCCGTGAGCGGCGTCAACGACGTCACCGTGCGCGGCTGTGGCGCGAAGGGGTTCCGCTACGGCCTCACGGCCTCCTCGGCGGCGCGGCTGCTGGTGGAGGACGCGGCGTTCGATGACAACTTCACCGACCCCGCGGCCGGTTGGGTGCAGGACTCGGTGCAGGGCGGCGGCGTGCGCTTCGATGGCGTCACGGACAGCACCGTGAATGCCAGCACCCTGTCGCGCAACTGGAACGGCTTCGAGCTGCGCTCGAACAGCCGTAACAACCAGGTGGTGGGCAACGTGGCCAGCCACTGCTCCAACACCGGCGCCACGCTGGTGGACTCGCATAACAATGTGCTGGCGCGGAATGACTTCAGCTGGGGCATCCGCGGCGACAACCTCGTGTATCCATCCAACTGGTACGGCGTGGACACCCGGGACTCGGCGGGCATCATCGTGGACGCGGGCAGCAGCGGGAACCTGCTCTATGGCAACGACACGCGCTACGGCGGAGATGGCATCTTCCTGCGCGCCGTCATCGGCGCCTGCGCCCCGAACAACACCCTCCAGAACAACGACACCTCGTTCAGCCCGCACAACGCCATCGAGTCCTGGTGCGATGGAAACAAGTTCATTGGCAACATCGCGTCGGACAGCAACTACGGCCTGTGGCTCGGCGGGAATGACAACGCGGTGGTGTCCGGCAACACGGTGGAGCGCAACCTCGTGGATGGCATCTCCATCCAGATTGGCGAGGACCGCCACACCGTCATCGAGAACAACCGCATCGCCCACAGCGGGCGGGTGGGCATCCTCCTGACGGGCCGCGAAATCCAGGAGTGGGACGTGCTGGACGTCTGCAAGCCGCGCAGCAGCCTGGCCAACTCCAGCCACCTGCTCATCCAGCGCAACACCTTCGCCAGCAATGGCACGAACACCAGCCGCTGCACGGGCAACTGCGACGTGTACCTGGAAGCCACCCGCGGGGTGATGCTGGCCTCCAACTGCACGGGCGGCAACGTCATGCCCACGCCGCGCCTGGGCTGCCAGGTGGAGGGGGTCTTCACCGTGGGCGGCTGCGGCCTGAACCCCAACAACGGGAGCCCCGACGCGCAGCTCGCGCCGGTGAGCGCCGTGGCCGGGCAGCCCGTGACGCTGGACGCCTCCGCTTCCTCCGACAAGAACGATCCGCTCGGCTTCCACTGGCTGGTGCAGCGCGCGGGCGCCAGCTTCGTGCCGGATGCGCTCCCGCCCTACCAGCTGCTGGGCGCTGGCACCGCCACGCCGTCCGTCACCTTCCCCTCCGCGGGCCTGTATGACGTGGACGTGTTCGTCAACGACGGCACGACCGGCGGCCTCGCCTCGCGGCTCGTCGCGGTGGCGCCGAACGGCACCGCGCTCGGGGACACGGCCTCTCAATGGGGCTTCCGGTGCAACTCGACGTGCACCACCACGCTCACGGATGACACGGTGAGCAAGCTGTTCGGGAGCGGCTCGGTGAAGGTGGCGAGCAACGAGGGCTTCGGGCTGGCCGTCTTCACGCCCGCGGGCCGCAACCTCGCGCTCAACGCCTCCAGCCGAACGCGCCTGGGCGTCTTCCTCCGCGCGCGCAACCCGAACCAGTACGGCTGGCAGGGCACCTTCCCGGTCGTCGTGCTGGGCACCACCGGCGGCGGCGAGTACGTCTACACGCCGAGCGCCAATCTGCTGCCCACCTCGCCGGACGAGTGGGTCTACGTGGAGCTTCCGCTCGCCGGGGGCAGCGGCTGGACGCGCACCGCCAGCGGCTCGCCCACCTTCTCGAAGGTGGACTACGTGGAGATCCGCACGGACACCTGGGGCGCGGACCCGTACGACATCTGGGTGGACGGGCTGACGCTGTTCTGAGGTCCTGAGTGGCTCCGGGCCGGAGACAGGGTGCTCCGGCCCGGAGCCGCGCGGCTCACGGGCCCTCGTGCATCAACCGGGCGCCCATCCGTCCCATGCTCTATGCTCCACACGAAGACGGAGTGCGGATGCGTACCGCGTTCCGAGAACACCACGGGGACTCGAAGACCATGGCGACGAATCCGAGAGGGTTGCAGCCCATCGACGCATACCTGGCGGGACTGAAGGACCCGGCGGCGAAGAAGACGTTGGGGGCGCTGCGCATGCAGCTCCGCAAGCTGCTTCCGGGGGCGGTCGAAACCATCAGCTACCAGATGCCCACCTTCAAGGTCGACGGGAAGGCCGTGGCCGGCTTCGCCTTCTTCAAGACCCACTGCGGCTACTACCCGTTCAGCGGCAGCGTGGTGCCGGCGCTGAAGGCGCAGTTGGACGGCTATGCCACGTCGAAGAGTGGCGTGACCTTCCCGCCAGACAAGCCGCTCCCGGCGAAGCTGGTGAAGACGCTGGTGCAGGCGCGGCTCGCGGAGATTGCCGCGATCGGGAAGAAGCCCTCGGCCACGAAGAAGGCGGCCGCGAAGAAGGCGCTCATCACCGAACGCGTGACCGACAGCGCCGTGAAGGGGGAGACCGGGCGGGACTGGAAGGGGTGGATGCGTGCGCTGGACGCCGCGGGAGCAGGCGAGCTGAACCACAAGCAGCTCGTCGCGCACCTGGCCCGAGAGGTGGAGTCCGCGTGGTGGCAGCAGTCCATTGCCGTGGCGTACGAGCAGGCCCGCGGCAAGCGGGTCGTGGGCGAGACGGCGGCGACGGGCTTCCAGGTGGGAGTGGTACGCACGCTGCCGGTGAGTGCCCGTGAAATGTGGGAGCGGGTTGCAACACAGGCGGAGCGGTGGCTCGGTGCCGGCGCGACGCTGACGCTCGAGCCGGGGGCGGGCTACGAGGTTCCCAAGCGCCGTGGAGTACCCGGCGTACGCGGCGAGGTCCGGGTGGTGAAGCCCGGGCAGCGCATCCGCATGACCTGGCAGCCGGAAGGATGGAGGAAACCCGCGACACTGCAGCTCACGCTGGTACCGAAGGCGCGAGGCGTCTCCCTCCACGTGCATATGGAGAAGCTGCCAGACGCGAAGGCCCGCGAGGCGATGCGCGAGCACTGGTCCAGGGTGCTCGAAAACCTCGCATAGGAAGGACAGGAGCCCTCATCCCACCGCGGTGAGGGCTACCCGCGTCAGCGCGTCTTCTCGAGCGGGCGTGAGAAGACCCATACGGGGAGCCCGCTCACCGGCACCACGCTCTCGTCCACCAGCTTGAAGCCGTGCTTGCGGTAGAAGGCGATGTTGCGCGGCTGCTCGGTGCGCAGGACGCAGGTCGTCCAACGCCGCGCCAATCCGGTGAGGGTTTGCTGGAGCAGCCGGCCCCCGTGTCCGCGCCCGGCCAGCGACGGCTCGACGCCCAGCGAGCCGAGGTAGACCGCCCGGCTGAACGGGCCGGGCGCACTTCCCTCCTCGGCGTACCTGTACCTGGGGGCGTACCTGGAGAACGGACAGGTGTCCCGCTTCGATGACGTGGCGGTCTCCCCGGTGGTGAACCACCTGAAGCACCATGGCTACTATTGGGCCCAGTCCGGGAGTCATGGCCCCCACCTGGATGAGGTGACGGCCCATACCAACCTCAACTTCGTTCAACGCCCCGAGGACCTCGCCGCTTGCGCCGCGCGCGGGGTGAAGTGCCTGCTGGAGACGCGCTGGCAGTTCTTCAACGGCTCGACGCTGCGCCCGGACCATGCGCGGGCATGGAACCAGCTCGTCACTCAAATCACCCCGTACCTGGGGAGTGTGGGGGGGTTCTACGTCATCGATGAGCCCTACTGGGTAGGCGTATCCGTGAGGGACCTGGAGACGTGCGTGAACACCATCAAGGACACGTTCCCCTCCATCCCGGTGATGGTGGTGCATGCGGTGCCCTCGCTGTCGCCGTCACTCGTCACTCCCGCGCGTGCGGACTGGGTGGGCTTCGACCACTACGGCCCTCTGTCGGAGGTGGTGGGCCATCTCAACACGCTGCGTGCCACCCTGACGCCCTCCCAGAAGCTCTGGCTGGTGCCGCAATCCTATCTGGTCAGCGCGTACAGCGATGACGCGGCGCTCGCCCGCGCGAACTGGGAGTATTACGACCTCGCCCGCAGTGACCCACGCATCTACGGCCTGCTCAACTTCGGCATGTGGACGCACCAGGCGCCCTCCACCGTTCCCAGAACGTTCGAGGCACAGCGGGCCATTGGCAACGAGCTCCTGCGGCGGTGAGCCGCCGGGCGCTCCGAGGAGCACCTTGCCGCCCTGGAGCAGGTAGCCCACTCCGCGGTGGACGAGGTCCATCGCACCCCTGCCCAGGCTCAAACACCTCCGAGGAATCCTCCCTGCACGCCAACACGCATCTGCATGCCAACGACAGGCAGGGCCTGGGTGCGCTATGCATAATGCCCCTCTTCTCGGAGACGGCTCTGGGAATGACTACGCCCGCCTGGCCCGTACCCTCGGGACCTGGCATCAGTCAGGCGCTTGATTGTCTGGCTATCCAGCTTGAACCACCAGCAGCGCCCCATCCCACCGCCCTCGACACCCTTGAGCCAGCCCTCTTTTATCCAGTAGTACACTATCCACCTGGTGACGTTGAAGTACTCAGCCACCCCGCGCACGGAGTAGAGGCCATCAGCTCGGCGAGTGGGTTGCGGCCCCGCCTGCGGTGGCACGGGCAAGTGATGGAGACCGTGGCGCCAGCGGACCCAACTCACTGCCTTCGCATCCCAAGGGCGTTTGCCACCGGAGCGCAAGCCGCGCCGATTGAGTTCGACCGCTATCTCGTCATCGCTCCTCTTTTCTTCGAACAGCGTGCGAATGCACTCGACAGCTTCGGCGGAGGTCTTCCTTGCCTCGAATCGAGTACGACGTGGGATGCTGAGGTCACTGCTCGCCCCCGTCTGCCAGACCACCTGAATACGCGTCATCCGCTCGGGCACTTCGAGCGGCCTCAGCGTTACCTCTCGCACAAGGATACGGAGGAGATTTTTGCGCTCTGCATGGGTCGTGCTCTTCGCATTCCAGACGCGAGACAGGTCTTTTGAGAGAGCAAGGATTCTTGCCCGGTCCTTGTCCGTCAGTTCGAGCTTCTCGCGCTTGAGGACCTCCTGGTACTCGTGCTCAGCCTCTTCGAGTTCGCGAAGACGGTCGTCCCACTCGCGCTCAAGAGTCCGGGCCACGACACGGTTATCTGGGTCAATGGCCTTATAGCGGCGCTCCGCCAGTTGAGCCTCATAGCGGACACGCTCCAAGCGCAACTTCCATTGATGCTGGACCTCGCCCACCTGGCGTTCCACCTCTCGGGCCACGGCGAGCCCGAGTTCGATTTCTGGGGGCTGAGTTACCTCGAGAAAGAGCCTGGCAACGGCCTCATCAATCGCTGCTGCCGCGACCATCCAGCACATGCTCTTGTCGCCACCTTCTGGTGTGGGACTACGGCACTCGTAGTACGCATGGCGTCGTAGGCCGTGATAGCGCGTCTGCATGCGGTGGCCACACCGCCCACACAGCACGAGGCCTTGCAGCAGCGCATTCCCTTCGCGAGCAGCACCACGTTGGTCCGGCAACCTGGAGTTGGAGCGGTTTTCATGGAGCTTCTTCTGGTTGGCCAGGTATTCCTCCCAGGAAATATATGCCGGGTGGTGGTCTCGCAGACATACCTTCCATTCTTCCTGTGGCATTTTGATGATGCGCCGTCGCTTCAACTGACCATTCACCAGCGCCAGATGCTCCTCGCGGCGGCCGAAGACGTAGGCACCCGCGTATGCGGGATTGTGAAGTATCTGGAGGATGGTTCCGTGACGTGCGGGACCCCAGCGCACCTGGTGCATGCTTTGAGAGCGAACAGGCATCTTCAGCCCATTCCTTTCGAAGTAGCGCATGACCGCGAAGGCACTGCCCTCCATACGAAAGCGCTCGAAGACCAGGCGCACCATGCGTTGGACCTGCTCGTCAGGGTCGAGGCGCAAGCGCTGAGCCGCTTCATCCCATTCGTAGCCGACCGGTGGCGGGAGAAAGAGCTCGCCCCGCCTGGCCTTGGAGAGTCTGCCCCCTTGCAGGCGCAGGCGCATCCAGTACTGCTCGGCCTCACTCATGGTGCCTTTGAGACCGAGCAACAACCGGTCATTGTAATCCCGAGGGCTGAAGACGGAGTCCTCGTCTGCGATGAGGACATCGGCCAGGGCACACAGTTCGAGCAGGCGGTGCCAGTCCGCTGAAGAGCGGGCCAGGCGCGAAACTTCCAGGGAGAAGATGGCTCCTACTCGTCCGCGTGCAACGTCCTCGGCCAGCCGTTGGAAGCCTGCACGCCAGCTCGCGCTTGCACCGCTCTGGCCCATGTCCTCATCCAAGGTCTCTATCCGCTCGGTCGGCCAACCCAGCTCCAAGGCCCGCTGTTGCAGGGCATACTGGCGAGCGGTGGATTCATGGTGTTCGTGGACCTGCTTGAGTGTGGACTGTCGCAGGTAGACAATCGCGCGCCGCTCCAGATGGGTTGCTCGAATCTTCTCGTTCATCGCTTTCCTCCGCGCTTGCGGCCTCGGCGCGAAGCATTTTGTGCAGGAGGGTCGTCCACGCTCTGAGGAGGTCTTGTCGGATTGCGGCGGGCAGTGTTGACCAGGGCAGTGCGGGTTGAGGGACTGGAGGAGGCAACATGGATAAAGCTATGCGCAGCCGCTGAGTCATAATCAGGCGGCGGGGCAGGCTCTTGGCGAAGTGCCACCTCAACAGCATCAGCGAGCTTGAGCAGGTCGGAAATGCCGAGGCGAGCCTCACGACCGCCGATGCTGGGTGGAAGCTGAGGCGGGGAGCGGTCTGTCCACTCGATGGGAAGCCTCATGCACCAGCCAGGTGGGTGCTCCACATCGATGTACCGCCTGCCGTCCTGGCTGCGGACGGTGCGGATGAACGGCAACTGCACGCCTTGGAGCGGATGAGTCGGCAGGGTGATGGTCACGCAGCCCGAAACCGGCCCTGCATGTATCGTAGTCTGCGAATGGGATGTGGAGCGGCTGTGCCGCTACGGGGCGCGCGGCGCGCTGGCGCTGGAGCGTTTGTCACGAGCGGAGGACGGCCGCATCGCCTGGCGGATGAAGCGCCCGCTGCCCGACGGCACCACGCACCTGCTCTTCACCGGGCTGGAATTCTTACGACGTGTGGCGTCCCTGGTGCCTCCGCCTCGGGCAAACCTCACGAGGTTTCATGGCGTCTTCGCTCCAGGCGCGAAAGTGCGGCCATTTCAGCTCCCCCAAGCAGGAGCGGAGGAGAGGAGCGTGACGCGCCCCCAGGTAGGAGCAGAGGAGGCGAGCGTGGCGCCTGAGGCAGGAACGAGGCAGGAGCGGAGGAAGGAGAGGACGCCGCCAGTAGACTGGGCAGGGCTGCTGCGCAGGACATTCGCGGTGGACGGGCTTCACCTGCGTCAGGTGTGGAGGCAGGCGGCGGGTGCTGGCGTACGTGAAGCAAGCCAGAGGGGTGCGCGCGATTTTGGAGCATCTGGGACTGCCCACGGCAGGTGCGAGCCTGACCCCGGCGCGAGCGCCACCCCAGGGCGCTTGGTGTTGAGGCTTACGCCGCCACAGCCAAGAGACCTGATGCCCCTGCCGCGCCCCTCATGGGAGGGCGGCCTGGGCAGGCATGCCCAAGGAGGCTGCGTGGCCTCTCCACCGGCCCGGCTCTCAGCTCGGCCGGCACCCGTCAGCGGCCCTCCTCCGCCCCTCTGCACCAGCCCTCCCCCTCCACACCGCCTCTATCCTGCCTATACGCTCCCCGGCCGAGGAGTCCTCCGCCCCGGGGCTGAACCCGAACGTCTTCGTGCACGTAGCTCCCGACGGGCTGGTGACGATCGTCTGCCACCGCTCGGAGATGGGCCAAGGCATCCGCAGTTCGCTGCCCGTGCTGATCGCCGACGAGCGTTGTTGAGGTTCTTCACCGCCCCGCCGTAGTTGTTCTCGTGGCGCCTGCGAAGGAGCTTCGCCGAGAGCCCCTTGAGCTTCGCCGGGTTGAAGGGCAGCGAGACCGCCCCGGCGGCGGACTCACACCGGCCACGCGCCTCATTTTGGACGCTTCTCAAACACGTCCTTGGCCACGGGGAGTGCGGAAAAGACGTTCGGCCAACCTGCATAGAAGGCCAAGTGCGTGAGCATCTCGGACGCCTGCGCTCGCGTCAGGCCGTTATCCATCGCCCTGTTCAGGTGATAGGGGATCTGCGCGACCTGGCCTGAAGCAACCAGGGCGCTCACCGTCACCAAGCTCCGGTCCCGGGGCGCCAGGGCCGGACGCAACCAGAGATCACGGAAGAGCACGTCAGTGGTGTACTGCACGACTCCCGGAGCGACCGCCCCGAAACTCGCCTCGACCTGAGCTGCGCGTCGCGCCTCGGCGGCCTCGTCCAGGGGAAGAAGCTCAACAGAGGCCGGCGGGACCTGATCAGGTCCGATGCCGCGCTGAGCAAAGACGTCCTTCGCCGCCCCGACGGCCGCAAAGGCATTCGCCCAGCCCGAATAGAACGCGAGATGCGTGATGATCTCCGAGAGTTCGCTCGGCTTGACGCCGTTATCGAGGGCCTGGTTGAAATAGTAGGGAAGCGCCGGTGCCTGGTTGCGCGCGATCAGGGTAGCGATCGTGACGATGCTGCGGTCGCGCGGCGTGAGGCCGGGACGCTTCCATACCTCGCCGTAAAGGCGCTCCTGGGTGTACTGCTCGAGGGCAGGCGCAACCCGCCGGACGTCGTCAGGTGACAGCCTCCGGCCCTCGATGTTGGGCTGCTTCGCCTGAGGGGCTACTGCCGGCGACGTCCTGAGATCTGGAGCAACTCCTACTCCGTTCGCATGCGAACAGCCTGAAAGTAGCAGCGGGAGCAACAGGACGGTTGTGGTGAGTCGTTTCATCGACGTCCCTCCATTGAATGAACAGTGACAGCAGAGCTCGGCGTTGCTCCCCGTCTACAAATAGATACGCCCCAGGTGCTCGGATGACTACGTGTCAGGGACAAATAGGCCTTGAAGCGGTGATTGACAGTGTGCGACTGCCCATCACACCCTCCTGGCGGCCAACTCCCTGGCAGCCTCGACGAAGAGGCGCAGAGGCGTGGAGCATTGGGCACGGCTGGGGAAGTAGAGAAAGAAGCCGGGGACGGTGGGCGCGTAGGGCTCGAGCACCCTCACGAGCTGCCCGGTACGCAGCCGCTCCGCCACCACCGGCTCGAAGGCGTACGCCAGCCCCAAGCCTTCCTGCGCCAGAGCGACCGGCAGATGGATGTCGTTGGTGACCACGCCGCCGCGCACCGGCACGCGCCACGTCCTGCGGCCCCGCTCCAGGTCCCACGCGTAGAGCGCGCCGTTCGTCTCCGAGCGGAAGGTGAGGCACTCGTGGCGCAGGAGGTCCTCGGGGCGCTGGGGCGTGCCGTGGCGTGCGAGGTAGCTGGGAGCTCCAACCACCACGAAGCGGAACGGGTCGGTGAGCCGCACCTGCACCATGTCGCGCTCAATGGCCTCGCTCAGCCGCACGCCCGCGTCGTAGCCCTCCGCCACGATGTCCACGAAGCGATCCTCGATGATGACATCCACCTCCACCCGCGGGTGGCGCTCACGGAAGGTGGGGAGGACCGGGGTGATGAGGAAGGGCACCGCCATCCGCGGCACCGACAACCTCAGCCGGCCCACCGCCTCCCCCGGCTGCGCGGACACCTCGCGGAGGGCGGCGAGCGCCTGGCCCAGTCCCGGGCCCGCGCCCTCGATCAGGCGCCGCCCGGCATCCGTCAGCGACACGCTGCGCGTCGTGCGGGTGAGCAGCACCACGCTCAGTTGCTCCTCGAGATGGCGCACGGACTGACTCACCGCTGCCGTGGAGAGGCCGAGCTCGCGCGCCGCGCCGCTGAAGCTGCGCAGACGCGCCACGACGAGGAACACCTGGAGCTGGGGAAGTAGAGCGGTCTTCATCGCGAGTGCCCGTCTATCGAGCAGACCCGGGCTCATTATCAAGCAGAGCTTCAAAGCCTGTTCGCTCCCGGACGCCTAGTCGTCGGCGAGCCCGGCGCGTACTTCTCTTGGCAAGCCCGGCGTAACGCCCCCCGCCCTTGCTACATGCCGGACGAGCCCACGCAGCGCCCCATCACCGAGAAAGGCACGCTTGCATGTGCAGTCACTGCGACGATCCCCATCACGAGCAAAGTGGCGAGCGCCCTCTCGACGGCTTGGCTCGGCGTCAGTTCATGAAAGCGGGGCTGACCCTCGCGGCCGGCGCGGCGCTGACGAGCATTTTCGGCTGCGCGCAATCGGGGCTGTCGAAGCGAATGCCCGATCCCGGGATGACGGCGAAAGGCCACGTCCACGCACGAGGCAATCGCCGCAGGCTCGGTTCGCTGGAGGTGTCCTCCGTCGGCCTGGGGTGCTTACCGCTGGTCGGCTACTACGGTGAAAGGCTGGATCGAACCGCGTCGGTTGCGCTGATCCGCTGGGCCTTCGACCGCGGCTGCACGTTCTTCGACACGGCCGAGGTGTACGGCCCATACTTCAGCGAGGAGTGCGTCGGGGAGGCCCTGGCGCCGGTTCGTGACGAGGTCGTGATCGCCACCAAGTTCGGCTTTGCCGTGGAGGAAAACCAGCCGACCCGCCTGAACAGCCGCCCGGACCACATCCGCCGGGCGGTCGACGGCTCGTTGAAGCGCTTGCGCACGGACCGGATCGACCTGCTGTATCAGCATCGTGTCGACCCAGAGGTGCCCATGGAGGAGGTGGCCGGCACCGTGAAGGAGTTGATCCAGGCCGGCAAGGTCCTGCACTTCGGGCTTTCGGAAGCCAGCGCGCAGTCGATCCGCCGCGCTCACGCCGTGCAGCCGGTCAGTGCGCTGCAGAGCGAATATTCCCCGTGGTGGCGGGAACCCGAGACGAAGGTCTTCCCGACGCTGGAAGCGCTCGGGATCGGCTTCGTTCCCTATTGCCCACTCGGCCGCGGTTACTTCACCGGCGCGGTCGACGAGCGCAGCCGGTTCGCCGCCAACGATCGGCGGGCGACCGTTCCCCGCTTCACACCGGAGAACCTCGCGGCGAACATGCCGTTCCTGGCGCTGGTGCGCGACTGGGCCCGACGCAAGAACGCCACACCCGGACAGATCGCGCTCGCCTGGGCGATGGCGCAGAGGCCGTGGATCGCGCCGATCCCCGGAACGACGCGGATCCCGCACCTTGAGGAGAACCTGGGCGCCACCGCTGTCGAACTCACGCCGGATGAGCTGCGGGCATTCGACGAAGGATTGGCGCGGTTGCATGCTCGAGGCGCCAGGATCGAGCCGTTCGGCGAGGGCCAGATCGATCACTGAGGAGCTCAACGGGCGTTCGAGGAGGAGTACCGCCCAGGAAGGGAAGCGCCGTTCGGACAGCCGCTCGCGGGCTTCAGCGCCGTCAAAGAAGGCCACGGCCTATTCTCAACCAGGGCTTCAAAGCCCATTTACTTCCCGGCGTCTGGTTCTCGGCGGGCCCGGGGCGTACTTCTGTGGGTGTCGTCATGGTTCGACGACCCAACAGCCATCCGGGCCGCGCGGTCAACCCGACGGCAGCGCTGGCCGTCGATGGCGGCTATACGGCGTGCTGACGAGGCGCCTTCTTCCGTCCTGCTGTCAATGCACTTTCGAGGAGGACCCAAGCATGAGCACTTGGTTGAATGACGAACTCCGCAGGATCGCCGAGGCAGATGACCTCCACATCTCACCGTTCCGCGAGGACGGGAAGACGTACGGCACCCCGACGTGGATCTGGTCCGTCGCGGTCGGTGACACGCTCTACGTGCGCGCCTACAACGGGCGGAACTCGCGCTGGTACCAGGCGGCGCTGCGGCAGAAGGCGGGTCGGATCACCGCCGCCGGGATGGCGAAGGAGGTCGCCTTCGAGCCGGTGGAGGGCCCGATCAACGCCCGTGTCGACGAGGCGTACCGGACGAAATACCAGAGCAGCCCCTATCTTGCCCCGATGCTTGGGGCACGCGCGCGCGCCGCGACCGTGAAGGTCGTGCCGCGAGAGACGCGAACCCTTACCGAGGAGAGACAGCCATGAGCAACAACAAGCCACAGAGCGCGGTGCGCAAGTCCCTCGGCGGCTTCGCGCCGAAGCTCGTCGACCTCACCGAGGACGTCCTGTTCGGCGACGTCTGGGAACGACCGCAGCTCTCGAAGCGCGACCGCAGCTTGATCACCTGCGCGGCGCTCATCGCGACGGGCAAGACGGAGCAGATGGACTTCCACTTCCCGAACGCGCTCAAGAACGGCGTCACCGAGGAGGAACTCGTCGAGATGATCACGCACCTCGCATTCTACGTCGGTTGGCCGAACGCGCTGTCCGCGGTGAACCGCGCAAAGACGCTCTTTGAGAAGGAGGAAGCATGATCTCCAAACGTACGCTCGGGCGGCAAGGACTCGAGGTCTCCGCCATCGGCCTCGGCTGCATGGGCATGAGCTGGAGCTACGGCCCACCGAAGGACACCCAGGAGATGATCGCGCTCATCCGCGCAGCTGTCGATCGCGGCGTCACGTTCTTCGACACGGCGGAAGTGTACGGACCGCTGACGAACGAGGAACTCCTCGGCGAAGCCCTCGCGCCGTTCCGCGGGCGCGTCGTCATTGCGACGAAATTCGGGTTCGCGCCGGCGCATGAAGGGGAAGGGAGATGGAGCCTCATCAATAGCCGCCCGGAGCACATCAGGCAGGCCGCCGAAAAGTCGTTGAAGCGGCTGAAGGTCGACGCGATCGACCTCTATTACCAACACCGCGTCGACCCAGCGGTACCCATCGAAGACGTGGCAGGCGCTGTGAAGGACCTCATTCGCGAAGGGAAGGTCAAACACTTCGGCCTCTCCGAAGCGGGGGCGCAGACGATCCGTCGCGCGCACGCGGTGCAGCCGGTCACCGCGCTCCAGAGCGAGTATTCGTTGTGGTGGCGCGAGCCCGAGACGAGCGTGTTGCCGACGCTCGAGGAGCTTGGCATTGGCTTCGTGCCGTTCAGCCCGCTAGGCAAAGGCTTTCTGACCGGCAAGATCGACCCGACCACTACGTTCGATTCGAGCGATTTCCGGAGCACCATCCCGCGGTTCCAGCCCGAGAACCTTCAGGCGAACCGGGCATTCGTGGAGCTGCTCGCGCGGATCGCCAAGGAGAAGAACGCCACCCCCGGTCAGATCGCGCTCGCGTGGGTGCTCGCGCAGAAGCCGTGGATCGTACCGATCCCAGGGACGACGAAGCAGGAGCGCATGATCGAGAACGCGGGCGCCGCCGACATCGTGCTCACGGCAAGCGACCTCCGCGAGCTCGAGGACGGCGCCTCGCGTATCAAGCCGAGCGGAGACCGCTACCCGCCGCAACAGCAACGCCTGATCGATCGCTGAAGGGGTGAACGCGCCGCGAGCGCTCCCGACGTCGGAGCGTGTGTCGTCCGCGGACGCCTTGATTGATGAGGATGGCTTCACAGCCCATGAATGGCACGGTGTCTGCCCAGCTGCGGCGCCGCTCCGCATGCTGTGTCCAGACGCCGTTCGATCGGCCAGCCATTGGAGAACGACCATGAAGTTTCTTTGCCTCGACCGCCCACTGCCCGGAGCCACGCTCGAGAAGTACCAGCCTCACCTGGAGAACGAAGTCCGTCACACCTGGGAGTCGTACAAGAGCGGCATCGTCCGCGACATCTACTTCCGTCAGGACCGGCCCGGCGTCGCCATTTTTCTCGAATGCGAGAGCGCCGACGCCGCGAAGAACGTACTCGCCGAGTTCCCCCTCGTCAGGACCGGGCTCATCGAGTTCGAGGTCATCCCGCTCGGCCCCTTTATCAACTGGGAGCTTCTCTTCGCGAAGGCCGAGAGATGAACGGCTGGTCGACGAACGATCGAACAAGGAGCTTGTCATGCGCGCTGTCGTGATGCGTTCGTACGGTGGACCGGAGGTGCTCGCGCTCGAAGAACTCGCGCCTCCGGAGCCGCTCCTCACGGAAGTCTTCGTGCGCGTCCGCGCCGCCGGGACCAATCCGGTCGACACGATGGTGCGCTCCGGCGCACTTCCACTCGTGAAGCCGCCCGGCATCCTCGGGTGGGACGTCTCGGGTATTGTCGAGAAGGTCTTCCCGGGCGTCACGCGGTTTCGCGTCGGCGACGAAGTGTTCGGGATGCCGTTCTTTCCCCGTCCCGCTGGGGCTTACGCGGAGTACGTCGCGGCGCCAGCGCGCCAGCTCGCACGAAAGCCCGCCGCTCTCGGCCACATTCAGGCCGCTGGGCTGCCGCTAGCCGGGCTGACCGCGTGGCAAGGGCTCGTCGATGCGGCGGGCGTGCAGCCGGGCCAACGCGTCTTGATCCACGCGGCCAGCGGCGGCGTGGGGCATCTCGCCGTGCAGATTGCGAAGGCGCACGGGGCGTATGTCGTCGGCACAGCGAGTCGCGCGAAGCACGATTTCGTGCGCTCCCTGGGGGCCGACGAGGTGATCGACTATCGGGAGACCGATTTCACCGAGGCCGTGCGCGATGTGGACGTCGCGTTCGATCTCGTCGGGCGTGACTACACGGCGCGCACGCTGGAGATCCTGCGACCAGGCGGCGCGCTCGTGACGATCTCGCGGACGAACGCGGAGCTCGTCGCGCGCGCCGAGGCGACCGGCCGCCGATACATCGGGTTCGCCGTCGAGCCAGACTCCGTCTGCCTCGAGCGTCTCGCCACGCTCGTGGCCGAGGGAAAACTGCGCGTCCACGTCGGGCAGACGTTCCCGCTCGAGGAGGCGGCGCGTGCGCACACGCTCTATGCAGGCGGTCATCCGCCGGGAAAGATCGTCCTGACCGTTTGAGGCTGGAACTACCCACGCGGCCTGCTCAGCAGATGGTAGTGTAAGCTGCGGCGCAAAAATTGGCCCCATCCATCTCTGGAAATGAATACACATGAACCTTAGGCAGTCCCTGATGGTGTGCGCGTCGGCGCTTGCGTTGTGCCTTGGCCCACCCGCCCTGGCCCAGAAAGCGCAGGTCCCGTTCGTGCGACTGGCGGACCTGGAAATCGACCCCGCGCAGCTGGAAGGCTTCAAGGCGGCGGCTCGCGAGCATGCGGTGGCGACGCTTCGGCTGGAGCGGGGCGTGCTGGCCCTCCATGCCGCGGCGGAGAAAGGCAACCCGGCCCGCATCCGTGTGTTCGAGATGTACGCGGACGAAAGCGCGTATCAAGCACATCTGCGGACGCCGCATTTCCAGAGGTTCCGCTCTGGCACGGCCAAGATGGTGCTGGCCCGCAAAATGTACGACGCGGTGCCTATCCTGCTCGGCGCAAAGCCGCGGTTGCCTGCCAAAGCGCTTGTGCGTATCGCCGAGTTGGAAATCGCTCCGGCCCAGCTCGAAGCCTACAAGGCCGCCGTGACGGAGGAGATCGAAACCTCGATCCGCATCGAAGCCGGCGTGCTGGCCATCTACTCGGTGGCCTTGAAAGAGAACCCGACCCATCTGCGGTTTTTCGAGATTTACGCGGACGAGAAGGCATACCGTCAGCACCTCGAGTCGCCGCACTTCAAGAAGTACGTGGACGTCACCAAGTCCATGATCACGGCTCGCAGGCTTTTCGAGACGGAGCCGCTCTCGCTCAGCGCGAAGCCACGGTGAGGCCGCTTTCACCCCAAGGAAGCAACATGAAGACGAAACGATCCCTTCTGCTCGCTGTACTGGCCGGCACCTCCATTGGCGCTCTTCCGGCCATGAGCCTGTACGCCCAGGCGGCTTCCGCCGCCAAGCCGCCTGCCTTCTACATCTCCGAATTCGAACTGACCGACGCGGAAGGCATCAGGCCCTACAGCGCCGCAGTCGAGTCGACCTTCGCGCCGTTCGGCGGACGCTACGTCGTGCGAGGCGGCAAGGTCACCTCTCTGGAAGGCGAGCCCACCAAGCGCATCGTCATGATCGCGTTTCCGAGCATGGAACAGGCTCAAGCCTGGTATGACTCTCCCAAGTACCGGGAGATCATGCCAATCCGGCACAGATCGGCCAAGTCGCGGGTCTTCATCGTGGAAGGCGTCGCCAAGTAACCTGGGCGCGGTCGACGTGAACGGTGGGGGCTGGCCCGGACTTCAACCCCATCGAGCTGTGGTGGACCGACCTGAAGCGCTCCCCCAAGCAGGAGCGGAGGAGAGGAGCGTGACGCGCCCCCAGGTAGGAGCAGAGGAGGCGAGCGTGGCGCCTGAGGCAGGAGCGAGGCAGGAGCGGAGGAAGGAGAGGACGCCGCCAGTAGACTGGGCAGGGCTGCTGCGCAGGACATTCGCGGTGGACGGGCTTCACCTGCGTCAGGTGTGGAGGCAGGCGGCGGGTGCTGGCGTACGTGAAGCAAGCCAGAGGGGTGCGCGCGATTTTGGAGCACCGTAAATGCTCGCCCGAGCCCGTCGTGACGTGAGCGCCGAGACGTGAGCATGTCCGTCGTCCCCAAGAAGGAGGCGGAAGAGATGGACATGAAGGAGCAGGCGGAGAAGTTCCGGAAGGTGGTGCAAGAGCGGGGAGGAGTGGGCCCGAGAGCGCGCTACACGGAGGAGCAGAGACAGGAAGCGTTGGAGTACGTGCGAGCGCGCCAGCAGCAGGGGGCGAGCGTGGAGGAAGCGGCGAAGGAGTTGGGCATGAGCAGCTGGACGCTCAGCCGGTGGGGCAGCGCGGCGCGCCGAGCCACCCAGCAGCAGCCCGCGAGGGAGGCGCTGGTGCCCGTCGAGATAAAGGCCGAGCGTGCCCAGGCTCGAGGAAGGGGGCTGGTGGTGCACGGGCCGGGGGGAGTCCGGGTGGAGGGGCTGTCGCTGGAAGACGCGGTGCGGTTGCTGAGGGGGCTGCAGTGATTGGCTCCACGCGCAGGCTCGCGGTGTACGCCTACGGGCAGCCGTGCGACATGCGCAAGAGCTTCGATGCGCTGTGCGGGCTGGTGACGCAGGCGCTGGGGCGCGACTTCCTCTCGGGAGACGTCTTCCTCTTCGTCGGACGGGACAGGAAGAGGGCCAAGGCGCTCTTCTGGGACGGCACCGGGCTGTGCTTGTACGCCAAGCGGTTGGAGAAGGGACGCTTCGCCCCGCTGTGGCGGCGCGAGAGTGGCGCGCAGCCGCTTGAGCTGACGGTGTCGGAGCTGGCCCTGTTCCTGGAGGGCAGCGAGATGGTGGGGCGAGCGCCGCTGTCGCCCGAGCCGTACAAACTGGTGCCTCTCTTCCAAGCCCAGACAGTGCAGGGGGTGACTTCGTGAGTCACGCTGCACGGACTACTTGCGCGGGAGGGTGAAGCCATGTCACTACCGGGGGCATGAGCTTCCAGCTTACGACGGAGAAGGACGTGGAGAGGCTGCGCCAGGCGGCCCTGTTGCTGGAGGCGGAGAACAAGCGCCTGGTGGCGCGCGTGGTGGAGCTCACGCGCAAGCTGATGAGCGCGCGGGGCCAGGACGCCGAGGAATTGCAGTTGCGCTTGCAGGAGTTGGAGCGGCAGCTCGCGCAGCGCACCGGCGAGCTGTTTGGCCGCTCCAGCGAGAAGCGCCCCCGCGGCGAGCAGGACGAGGGGAAACAGGCCGGGCCGGCCGAGCCCGCGCGCGGCCACGGCCCGCGCACCCAGCCCACACTGCCACTGCTGGAGGAAGTGCACACGCTGGAGGAGCCAGACAAGCAGTGTCCCGAGTGCGGCGGGGCGCTGACGGAAATGAAGGGTTGCTACGAGGAGGCCGAGGAGGTGGACGTGGTGGAGCGGCGCTTCGTGCTGCGCCGCCACAAGCGACAGAAGTACCGCTGCGGGTGCGGCGGATGCGTGGAGACGGCCCTGGGCCCGCCCAAGCTTCAGCCCGGCGGGCGCTACTCGGTGGACTTCGCCGTGGAAGTGGCCGTGGCCAAGTACCTCGACCACATGCCGCTGGAGCGGCAGGTGAGAACCATGCAGCGCGAGGGGCTGGCGGTGGACAGCCAGACGCTTTGGGACCAGATAGACGCGCTGGCGCGGCTGCTGTCGCCCGCGCACGAGGCGCTGCACCAGGCGCTGCTGACGCGGGAGATTCTGGGGGGAGACGAGACGCGCTGGCCGCTGCTGGGCAGCAAGAGTCAGACGCGCTGGTACGCCTGGGCACTGTGCGCTCCTGACGCCGTGGTGTACCGGATACAGGAGGGCCGGGACGTGGAGGCCGCGCGCAACATGCTCAAGGACTTCCGTGGAGTCCTCATGACGGATGGGCTGAGCACATACGAGAGCGTGGCGGGCAAGAGCGCGGGCATATCTCTGGTGAACTGCTGGATGCACGCGCGGCGCAAATTCGTCGAGTGCGCGGAAGCCTTCCCCCAGGCGAACGAAGCCCTGGACATGATTGCCGAGCTGTACGCGGTGGAGCGCGAGTATAAGCAGGGGCCCGAGAACCTGGCGCGCCTGCTGGAACTGCGACAGCAGAAGAGCCGTCCCATTATCGAGCGGCTGCACCAGTGGGCGTGCGAGCAGCGCGTCCTGCCCCAGTCGGCGCTGGGCCAGGCAATCAAATACATGAGCAACCGGTGGACGGGGCTGACACGGTTTCTGACGGACCCGCGGGTGCCGCTGGACAATGGAGCCACCGAGCGTGCCATGCGCGGGCTGGCGGTGGGCCGCAAGAACCACTACGGCAGCCGGAGCCGGCGCGGCACCGAGGTGGCGGCCCTCTACTACAGCCTGATGGAGACGGCGAAGCTATGCGGGGTGGACCCCAAGCGCTACCTGCGAGAGGCCGCGCTGGCGGCCCTGCGCGGGGAAGCGCTCCCCCTGCCCAACCAACTCGCTCAGCCCGCCGAGGGCTGACGCGCTACGCTACTCATTCCCACCTGTCTCGAGCTGACCGGGCGCCGCGGTGCTTGTTGCACTGCGGTGAGCGCCCCCCTCACGCCCTCCATTCGTCGTCAAGCTCTTCGACCACGGGGCTCGGCGAGCATTTACGGAGCACCTGGGACTGCCCACGGCAGGTGCGAGCCTGACCCCGGCGCGAGCGCCACCCCAGGGCGCCTGGTGTTGAGGCTTACGCCGCCACAGCCAAGAGACCTGATGCCCCTGCCGCGCCCCTCATGGGAGGGCGGCCTGGGCAGGCATGCCCAAGGAGGCTGCGTGGCCTCTCCACCGGCCCGGCTCTCAGCTCGGCCGGCACCCGTCAGCGGCCCTCCTCCGCCCCTCTGCACCAGCCCTCCCCCTCCACACCGCCTCTATCCTGCCTATACGCCTACAAGTGATGTGGCATGTAAAACCACTGCTCACCACCTCGCTTGTAGACGTCTACAAGTGAGCCGCGCCAGAGCCTTCATTTTGAAATGCACGGCGTGGGCGCCACTCGAACCCTCTGACACCTTTCCGGAGGCTAGAAGATGGAGAGCCCTGTGCGGGTGGTGAAGTGATCCAGCACGGCGAGCCCGGCCAGGGAGTTTCCCTGGGCGTCCAGGCCGGGGCTCCAGGTGGCAAGCGCCATGCGGCTGGGGATGATGGCGAGGATGCCGCCGCCCACGCCGCTCTTGCAGGGCAGGCCCACGCGGTAGGCGAACTCGCCGGCGGCGTCGTAGGTGCCGCAGGTGAGCATGATGGCGTTGATCTGCTTGGCCTGACTGCGGGTGAGCAGGCGCCGGCCGTCCGGACAGAGGCCATGGTTGGCCAGGAACAGGCCGGCGCGAGCCAACTGCCGGCAGTTCATGCGGATGGCGCACTGGCGGAAGTAGTGCCGCAGCACCTCGTCGACGGGGTTGTGGAGGTTGCCGAACGACTTCATGAAGTGGGCCAGGGCGGCGTTGCGGTCCCGGTGCTGCCACTCCGACTCGGCGATGTCCTCGTCGACGGCCACCTGCTCGGGGCCGGCCTGGGCCCGCAGGAAGGCGAGCACCGTGCCGCAGGCATCGCCGGTGAGCGACAGCAGGGCGTCGGTGACGACCAGGGCCCCGGCGTTGATGAAGGGGTTGCGCGGCAGGCCGCGCTCGTACTCGAGCTGGACCAGGGAGTTGAAGGGGTTGCCGGAGGGCTCCTTGCCCACGCGCCGCCAGAGCGCCTCGCCCAGGTGGGGCAGGGTGAGGGCGAGGGCGAAGACCTTGGAGATGCTCTGGATGGAGAAGCTCTCCTGCTCGTCGCCGGTGCCGTACAGCCCGCCTTCCAGGGCGGCCAGGGCCAGGCCGAAGCGCGAGGGGTCTGCCTGGGCCAGCAACGGGATGTAGTCCGCCACGCGGCCCCGTCCCAGCAGCGGCTGGACTTCAGCCGCGAGCTCGGCCAGCAGGGTGGGATAGTCCAAGGAGTCTCTCCAGGCGCCATTCGAGGGACGCGAGGGCGTGGAGTATCTCGGAGTCCGAGGTGAGCGCCAGAGGCTTGGCCGCGGAAGCGGGCAAGGGGCACAAGAGCCCAGTGGTGGTCTTCTGCGCCGCCAGTCAATGCGTCAAGCGCTCTGGCTGGTCGAGGGTTGTGCCATGGCGTCCCATACCAGGCTGATGTCCGAGCCACGGGTAACGTACACCCGGCTGGGCTTCTGCTTCATGAACCTGCCCCGGTTTTGTGGACACACCTCATAAGTCGGCATCTTAACCCTACTGTCCACGTAACTGGGGCAAGCCCAAAGCTGGCGCTGATCGCCGCACGTACTGCGTCGGCGGCAACCCGACGTAGCGGGTGAACGCAACGCTGAACGTGCTCGCGGAGCTGTAGCCGACTTGCTCCGCGACCTCGGCGACAGTGATTTTCTTCCGCCGCAGTAGGTCCTTCGCTAGGGCCATGCGCCAGCCGAGCAGGTACTCCATCGGGGCAACGCCCACCGCGCGGCTGAAGCGCTCGAAAAACGCCGAACGAGAGAGTGCCGCCTCTTTCGCCAACTGCGCGACCGTCCACGCCTTGGTCGGGCTCTCGTGCATTCGTCGTATCGCGGCGGAGAGGCGCTCGTCGGCGAGGCCGCGCAGGAGGCCCGGCGACGCCGCAGTCCCCGCCGTGGAGCGGAGGGCTTCGATGAGAAGAACCTCAAGGAGGCGAGCCAGGATGACATCACGGGCGGGCCGCCGTTCGCGGGACTCCTCTCTCACGAGCTGCACGAGGGTGGAGAGCCGTCGCTCCCCTCGAACATGCACGAGCCGCGGGAGGAGCGAGACCAGCAAGCTCGCATCCGGGGAACCGAAGACGCAGTAGCCCACCAGCATTCGAACGTCGGGAGGGCCGCCTGGATTGCCGTGTCTGACTTCGCCATCGGGCAATACGACGTACGCGGTGTCGCTCTTGCCCCTCGGCGGCTCGAGGCTCGACGCCGTGAAGTTGAACACCGAGGGGACCAGAACGAAGTCACCCGTCTCGAGGATCACCGGCTCGTGTCCGTCGACCGCAAGGCGGCTCGCACCATCGAGGATCGCGCAGTAGAAGGGCCCCCCGGCTTCCGCGCGGCGAACGCTCCACCGACCTGCACCGCTGACGAGCTTCGAGAACGGAGCGCCCGGCTGGAGCAGCGTGACTACCTCGGCAAGCGGATCGATCATGGCCGGACTCCTGCAAACGAAATACGGACTCCCTATTGTAGAACGTCCTGCCTCTGCCTCCTATCGTCTGGGTGCTGAAGACCACCATCTACGAAGGAGTTACAAATGATCTTGGTTACCGGAGGTTCAGGTTTCATCGGTTCACACACCGTTCGTGCGCTGCACGAGATGGGCGAGAAGTGCATGCTCTTCCAGCGCCGAACCGGGGAGGTCCCGGCTCACCTCGCCGATCTGCCCGTGGCGGTGGCACAGGGGGACGTCACCGATCTGGCGTCGCTGCTCGACGTCGGCACTCGCCACAAGATCACCGGCATCGTGCATCTCGCGGGCTCCATGCCCTGGCCTCCGACGTCCGAGCCGCCCGTCGACGCCACCCGCAAGGCGCTCGGCGGCCTACTCAACATCGTGCAGGCCGCCCAGAACTGGGGCGTCAAGCGCGTGGGCGTCGCGAGCACGATCGGCGTCTACGCCGGTGTCGCGAGCGAAGGCGCCCTCCGTGAAGACATGCCGCTGCCGATGTCGGCTCCACACCTGATCCCGACGTTCAAGAAGATCGGCGAACTGCTCAACGAACACCTGTCTGGCGCCACCGGCATCGAGATCGTCAACTACCGGATCTCCGGCACCTGGGGCCCAGTCGGTCACGACGATCCGTTCTTCCCCGCGCCCGCGCTCATCCACGCGGCGGCCCGTGGCACGAAGCCGGATCTGTCCCGACTCGTTATCCCCGCCTATGCAGGAAACGCGCTTGACCTCTGCTACGTCAAGGACACCGGCCGCGCCATCGCGCTCCTTCAGCTCGCAGACCGTCTGAACTACCGCACGTACAACATCGCGTCTGGCCGTGCGACGACGAATGCCGAGGTCGTCGCCGCGATCAAGACCGTCGTTCCCGACGCACAGCTCGAGCTCCCCACCGGCAAGCCGACCCCGCACAACTACCTCGACATCAGCCGCCTTCAGCAAGACACCGGCTACCAGCCCGCCTATGGCACCCAGCGCGCGGCCGAGGACTACATCGCGTGGCTGCGCGCGGGCAACGCGCGTTGAGCAACGGCCCGGGCGCGGTCCACGCGCACGCATCCACCCAATCTTCATCAGCTACGCTGGCGTCGCATCCGCATCCTGCGCCTGCTCGATGAGGGCTGGAATCTCAGAGCAGCGGCTGTTCGTGTCGCTCCATGGACACTACCTCCCGTGTAGCCGACTTATTGGGTGTGTCCACAAAATCGGGGCAGGCTCAGGTGCGAGCCTGACCCCGGCGCGAGCGCCACCCCAGGGCGCCTGGTGTTGAGGCTTACGCCGCCACAGCCAAGAGACCTGATGCCCCTGCCGCGCCCCTCATGGGAGGGCGGCCTGGGCAGGCATGCCCAAGGAGGCTGCGTGGCCTCTCCACCGGCCCGGCTCTCAGCTCGGCCGGCACCCGTCAGCGGCCCTCCTCCGCCCCTCTGCACCAGCCCTCCCCCTCAACACCGCCTCTCTCCTGCCTATACGCTAAGGCCGCAGTTCCGTGGTGCATTCCATCTGGGTGGGCGCCCCCGTTCCGTCGTCTCCCCCGAAGTCCAAGCCGGTGCACGCCGTCAGCGTGAGCGCCACGAGCCAGAGCCACCGGGTGGGTGCACGTCGATTGAAAAGAGCCATGGGTACGGATTGTTGGAGAGGGAGGTGGAAGGAGCAAGCGTCCTCGGGGCAGGACCAGACGATCCGGTGCAGGGCGCGAACGACACCGACTGGAACCCGCGCTCTCGTGGCACGGCATCCTGGGAGTCGACGCCTCCTGGCTGGGGGCTCCACGTCCCTGGCCATTCATCGCCACCTCGTCACACCCCTGTCACACCTCACGCGCTAGCCATGGCTCCTCTTGACGCGCCGGCACGGCGCAAGGAGTCGCACGATGAGGTCTCGGGTTTTCCGTCATGGCGGGGGGAATCTCCTCCGCCGAACACTGCTGGTGTGTCTCGCCGGGCTGTCGTGCGCACCGAGGGACGAGCCCGGCACGTCCACCCCCGCTGGCCCGAGTGCCTCCTCGACTCGTGCCCTCTCCTCGGGGAGCGCGACGTGGGATTCCACGCTGCATGTCCCCGTGTGCAACATTCCGAGTCCCGCGTGCGACACCACCACGCTCCTGTTGGGCCGGGGGGCCGTGGGACCCGAGGCGAACGCGCCCAACACCCTGGGCGCGAGCTGCGCGGACGGGGATGACGGCACCTTCCACTCCGCCGCGTCCGTGGATGCCATTCGCGTCTCCTCCCAGGGCGGCTCGGCACTCACCGCCGGCCAGACGGTGACGGTGTCGGTGGACGTGTGGGGCGCACCCGAGGGCGGCAGCTCGCTGATGCTCTTCCAGGCCGCGGACGCCCGGGCTCCACAGTGGGTGCACCTGGAGACGTTGGCCACCACGGGCGGGGCGCAGACCCTCTCCGCTTCTTTCGTCCTCCCCGAGGGTGGCCTCCAGGCCGTGCGCGCCACGCTCGTGGATGCGTCCCAGGCCAGCGGGGCACCCTGCACCCCTGGCACCGTCCATGACCATGACGACCTCGCCTTCGCGGTCGCCTCTTCCGGTCCCGCGGCGCCCTGGGTGGTCCTCACCGCTCCCGCGGACGGTGCCACCGTCTCGGGGCTGCTCACCGTCTCCGCCGACACCTTCGACGCGGATGGCATCTCCAGGGTCGATTTCTACGTGGGGACCACCGCGCTCTCGTCGGACTTCCAGCCGCCCTACGAGATGCTCCTGAACACCCGCTATTCCCATCCCAACGGCTCGTACACCTTGACCGCCCGGGCCTACGACACGGCTGGGAATTCGACCACCTCGAAGCCGGTGGTCATCACCGTGGACAACGACACCACGCAGCCCACCGTCGTCTCCGTGTTGCCCGGTATCAGCGCCACCGTCTCCAGTACGGTGACGCTCGGGGCCGAGGTCACCGACGACCGGGGGATCGACCGGGTGGAGTTCAGGATCGACGACGTGCAGGTGGGCAGCGACAACAGGGCCCCCTACAGCGTCACCTGGGACAGCTTCTCCGTGGCCAACGGGGAGCACGACTACGATCTCTGGGTCTGGGACCTGGCGGGAAACCTCAAGATCTGGGGCACCAACATGTACGTCCGCAACGACTACGCGGCCCCCGTGGTGCGCCTCACCTGGCCCCAGGAGGGCTCCACCCTGGGTGGCTTCGTGAGTGTGATCGCCGAGGCCAGTGATGACATCGGCATCACCCGGGTGGAGTTCTACCTCGATGACACCGTGCTGATTGGCACCTCCACCCAGGCGCAGTACGGAACGCCCTGGAATACCCGGACGGCTTCGGGCGGACCGCACACGCTGACGGCCCGGGCCCATGACGCCTCGGGAAAGGTGACCACCTCGGCGCCGTTGAACGTGATCGTGGACCCACCACCCACGGCGGCCGTCTCCTCGCCCACGGCGGGTTCCGTGCTGACCGGGACGGTGTCGCTCACCGCCGCGGTGACCGACAACCTCGGCGTCACCCAGGTGGACTTCCGCGTGGGGGACACCACCATCGCGTGCAACGCCTACAGCCCCAACTACAGTTGCAACTGGTCCACGCGCCTCCACCCCAACGGTCCCATCCAGGTACGGGCCGAGGCCTCTGATGCGGCGGGCAACCGGACCTATTCGGAGTGGGTGACCTTCACCCTGAACAACGATCTCCTCAAACCCGCCGTGGCCCTCACCTCGCCCGCCCAGGGCGCCACCGTGAGCGGGGTGGTGACGGTCTCGGCCGACGCGAGCGATGATCGCGGGGTCACCCAGGTGGACTTCTACGCGGGGAGCACGTGGATCGGCAACGACACCACGGCCCCCTTCTCCATCAACTGGAGCAGCACCCAGCTCGCCAACGGTACGTATGCGCTGAAGGCACGGGCGCGGGACGCGGCGTTCAATTACGCGGAGTCGGCCCTGGTGAACGTCACGGTGGATAACGATCTCATTGCCCCCACCGTGACCTTCACCTCGCCCACGCAGGGAGCCACCCTGCTGGGGGGGGCCACGCTCACGGTCGACGCGAGCGATGACCGAGGCATCTCCAAGGTGGAGCTCTACCTGGGCAGTACCCTGCTCACGACGGACACGAGCGCACCCTATGCTTACGACCTGAACACGCGCGGCTACGCCAACGGCGCGTATTCGCTGACGGCGAAGGCCTACGACAGCGCGGGGAACATGAGCAGCACCACGGTGAACGTGACGCTGAACAATGATTTCACCGCGCCCACCGTCTCCTTCTCCTGGCCCACGGGGGGAGCCATCCTGTCCGGCACGGTGACGCTCGCGGCACTCGCGAGCGATGACCGCAGCGGCGTCTCCAAGGTGGAGTTCTTCCTGGGGAGCACCCCGCTCTCGACCGACACGACCGCGCCCTATGAGTCCTCCAGCCTGAACACGCGCAACTACGCCAATGGCACGTACGTGCTGACGGCGAAGGCCCATGACGCCTGGGGGAACGTGGGCAGCGCCTCGGTGAACGTGACGCTGCGCAACGACTTCGCCGTGCCCACGGTCTCCATCACCTCGCCCACCGCGGGCTCCACGGTCACCGGCGGGGTGAGCATCCTCGCCTCGGCCAGCGACGACCTCGGAGTGACACGGGTGGAGTTCTACGTGGACGGGGCGTTGATCGGCACGGACACCACCTCGCCCTACTCGGTGGCCTGGGACTCCAGCACCTTCACCGGGAGCCGCTCCCTGCAGGCCAGGGCCTATGACGCCGTGGGCAACGTGGGGACCAGCGCGGCCGTGACCGTGAACGTCAGCGCGGGCACGGGCGGCTCGACCGCCGTCTACGACTCCACGTTGAAGGCACCCCGGTGCTACAACCCGTCCAGGAACTGCAGCTCGGGCAACCTGCTGAACGGGCGGGGCGGGCTCGGCCCCGAGGCGAACGCTCCCAACACCCTGGGCAACTCCTGCGCGGACAGCAACTCCGGCACCTATCACTCCGACGAGTCGATCGATGCCATCTCCGTCTCCTCTTTGGATGGGATGCCCATGACCATGGGCAGGACGGTGCGCATCGAGGTCAAGGTCTGGGCCTACTCGAACTACTCCTCGGATCAGCTGGACCTGTACTACTCGAGCAGCGCCACCAACCCGAGCTGGAAATACCTGACCACGTTGACGCCCTCTGGCGCCGGCCAGCAGACGCTCACGGCGACGTATACCCTGCCGCTGAACGCCACCACGCAGGCTGTCCGCGCCCACTTCCGCTACGGCGGCTCCCCCTCGCCGTGTGCGACCGGGAGCTTCGACGACCACGACGATCTGGCGTTCTACGTGACGCAGTGAGCTGACTCGCCGGGGCGGTAGTGGCCTGGATCGGCATCCGCCTCGTGCGGGCGGTCACCTGGAGGATATCCGGCTCCCGCCATTTTCTGACAGCATGGGGGGTATGTCCCGCTCCGAGCGACTACTGCGGCTGATGCAGGTGCTGCGCCGCTACCGCCAACCCGTCAGCGCCGAGTCACTGGCCGAAGAGCTCGGCGTGTCGGTGCGCTCCATCTACCGCGACGTGCAGACGCTCCGCTCGCAGGGAGCCTCCATCGAGGGCGAGGCCGGTGTGGGATACCTGCTGCGCCCGGGCTTCCTCCTGCCTCCGCTGATGTTCAGCGACGAGGAGCTCGAGGCCCTGGTGCTCGGCCTGCGGCTGGTCACCGAGCACGGGGATGGCGGACTTGGCCGGGCCTGCGTGGACGTGGTCGCCAAGCTGCGCGCCGTGCTGCCCAAGGACCTGCACTCCCTCGTGGACGACGTGTCGCTCCTGGCCGGCCCCGCGCGGGAGCGTCCACCGGACGGTGTGGACCTTGCCCTCGTGCGCCGCTCCATCCGCGAGCAGTGCAAGGCGAGCATCCGCTACATCGACCCGCGGGGCATCCAGAGCACCCGCACCGTCTGGCCCCTGGGCCTCGCCTTCTTCGAGCGCGCCCGCGTCGTCATCTCGTGGTGCGAGACGCGGCAGGACTTCCGCAACTTCCGCACGGACCGCATCACCGGGTGGACCCCGCTCACCGATCGCATCGGCCGTCCCCGCGCCACGCTGCTACGCGAGTGGCGCGCTCGCGAGGCCATTCCCGAGCCACGGCCCGGGTGAGCGGCTCCTGACAGAAACTGGCAGCACCCCGCGAGACGGTGTCCTTCGTCGGCATGCCGCCGACCTCGAAGGAGCCCCATGCGCCGCCACGTCCATGAGACCGCCGTCTCCACGCCCCCCAAGGCCCTCTTCCGCGCCATCACCCTCGAATCCACCGAGCGCGCCCGCGCCTTCGTGCGTCACGCGGAGCAGCGCTCATGACGCGCGCCTGGGTGGGGGTCGTCTCGAGGGCGCACGTCCTGCGCGGAGTAGAGGGCGGCTTCGCCCAGTTCTGCCATGGCAAGCGCCTGCCGCTGGAGAAGATGAGCGTGGGGGACTGGCTCGTGTACTACTCGCCGAGGACGGAAATGCGCGGAGGCGAGCAGCTCCGGGCGTTCACCGCGCTGGGCCGCGTCCACGGAGCACGCACGGTGCCCTTCGACATGGGAGGCGGCTTCGTGCCCTACCGCCGGGACGTGCGCTTCGAGCGCGCCGCGAGCGAGGTACCCCTGGCGACGCTTGGCCAGAGCCTCGACTTCATCAGGAGCAACCCCCACTGGGGCATGCTGGCCCGCCGCGGGCACTTCGAAATCAACCTGGAGGATCTGCGCACCATCGCGGCGGCGATGGGCGTCTCGGCCGGATGAGGACTCGCGTGCCGCGCCGGACCTCCCGCAGTGGCCAGAAGTCGTCGAAAGATGGCCTTCTGGCCACTCGCCAGATGGGGCGCGGTCTTCATAATGGCAGACATCGAACACGGTCTCCCGATGCACGGGATGGCTCCGCTCGTTCGATGAAAGCCATGGTCCCCAGATGTCTCAACAGCCGAAGAAGCTTCAGGTGGGAATCCTCGTGTGTCCGGGCTTCGCCATCGTGGATACCATTGGAATCCACTCGGTGTTTGGCTTCATCCCCGATACCGAGGTGCACCTGCTGTGGAAGGACAAGGAATTGATCGAGGCCATTCCACGCTTCCCCGTGCACGCCACCACCACTTTCAGGGAGAGCCCCAAGGACTTCGACGTCCTGTGCGTCGGGGCCTGCCCCAACGAGATCCTGCGCGATGAAGAGACGCTCGCGTTCTTGAAGGATCGGGGCAGCCGCGCGGGCTACCTCGTCGGTGTCTGCAGTGGCTCGCTCGTCCTGGGTGCCGCGGGCCTGCTCGAGGGATACCGGGCCACGAGCAATTTCCACGTCATGGATCTCCTGCCTCACTTCGGGGCGATTCCCACGAGGGAGAACGTGGTGATCGACAGGAACCGCTACACCTCGGGGCCGGCCACGGGCGGATTCGATTGTGGCCTGCGGGTGCTGGAGAAGCTGCGTGGAGAGGAGGTCGCGAAGCTCAGCGAGCTGAGCATGGAGTACACCGCCCAGCCTCCTTTCGGCACCGGAAGCCCGGAGCTCGCCGGACCCGAATTGACGAAGAAGGCGCTCCAACTCTTCGCTCACTTCACCGAGGAGACCCGCCGGACGGTGCGAGAGCTGCCCTCGCGCCAGGCGAGGGCCGCCGCACGGACAGGCGCTGGCAGTCCGTCGTGAATTGAGTTGATGATCTCCATGGACTGGGCGTCCCCCCGGCCTTTCTGGCACCTTCTCCGGGACGGAGGCTGATGAGCCATGGAAACGCGAGAGACAGTACGGAGCCGCATCGCGCTCGCCCTGCCGGAGGACCGCACCCATGGGCAGATGTTCGTGGACACCCTGGCGGGCTTCGCCGAGCTCCATGGTCCCGAGGTCGCCGAGGAGGCGCGGGCCGCCGCGACCCTCCCCGTGGAGCCGGGGCTCTTCACCTGTCCCATCGCGGAGCTGCTGCGCATCACCGACGCGGGAGTGAGCGCCGCCGAGGCTCGGGGCTTCGGCTCCTACCCGGAAGTGCTGGAGCGGATCGGCGAGTACCTGGGCAACAGCTATCTCCGCTCGCCGGTGGGCCAGGCCTTCCGGCGGCTCACCGGCGCGGACATGATGAAGTCCGTGGAGATGTCGACGGCCTCCACCCGGGCCGTCACCACCTATGGGACTCCAGGAACGGTGTCAGACGATTTGTAGGAGACGAGGTATCGGGACGAGTCCTTTGACACCTTCCCCGGGCTCGCACTCCCCCCCTGCCTTCACTATCGTCGGGTAGATGGCGAACGACGAACTCCTCCTGCGCGCCCTCGACGTTCCTGTCCCGTCGGCGACCGATGTCGGCGAAGCGGGCGAGCTCGTTGTGATGACCATCAAGCCGGCATTCGCGTTCGCCATCACGCTCTGGTTCTGAGACGGCGGCGGTAACACGGGGGGGGACGCTCGGTGCCGCCGACATGGCTTCGGGAGACCTCCTCCGCGTGATGACCGCGCTTTCCAGAGGAGAAACGCCCCCGCCTGCCCCGAGTCACCGACTCGAACGCACGTCGATCACCCGCCGCGATTGCGATGCCATTCATGAAGCGCTCGCGAACGCGGCGCTTTATTCGCTGCCAGAAAAGCCGCTCACAGGAACGGACGGGCTGGTGCTGGCCGTCGACGCACGGAGGGCGAAAACCGGACTTCACAGCTTTACGGCATGGGCGCCGGGACAACCGCACACGGCTGTACTTCGAGCACTGTGCGAACCCGTGCTCGTCCGGTTCCGAGCGCATCCATGGATCACGTCCGCGGTGACAAAGGCGCTCGACCCAAGCGCCGACGAGCTCGTGTAGCGACCGTACTCAGCCCAAGACAGATAGGGGCTGTGCTGAGGGGGAGGGCTGGTGCAGAGGGGCCGAGGAGGGGCGAGGAGGACCGCAGAGGGGGACATGTGGGCTGTGTGCCAAGCCGGTGGAGAGGCCGCGCAGCCACTTTGGGGTACACGCCTACCCCTGCCGCCCTCCCATCAGGTGCGCGGCAGGAGTCTGGGCGCTAGTCTCGCCGACGCTCCACGCGCCGCTTGATGCGGCTGTAACCGCCCAGGCTGGGGCTCATGACGAAGTTCCAAAGCGTCGCCGTCCACGATTGGTGCGACAGGAGACCGTCGTAAAATTCCGGCGCCATCGCTCGTAGCTTCGGCAGGCGCGAGCCAGGAACGTAGGGGAAGTCGTGGTGCTCGTTGTGGTAGCCGACATTGAACGCGAGCACGTTGAGCGGCCCGTAGTACGAGTAGGTCTCTTGCCCTTCGCGGAAGACGTAGTGCTCCGAGATGTAGTGTCCGGCAATCGGATGTAGCCCCATGACGATCAGTGAACTGATCGGCAGATAGGCAAGCGCTTTGCCGCCCCAAAAATGGAACACGGCCACGTTGAACGCGACCTGCACGAGTAGGTTCGTGATCTCGGAAGCCCCCGGCTTCTTTGGATGCACGAACAGCGGGCGGAGCGCGTAGGCAAAGCCTTGGCAAGAGAGCCAGAGCAGTTTGCTTGCGCGATGGCGCAACAAGCGCGCCTCGAACTCCGTCGGTATATCCGTGTCGAGCCGCTCGTCACCCTGATGGATGTGATGACGCAAGTGGTAGTAGCGAAACGTTTCTGCGACCGGCACACCCACGGGCAGATTGATGAAGACGCCGAACACGCGATTGTGCCAGGGCTTGCGAAACGCGAGATTGTGAGAGAGCTCGTGAATGGCCAGGAGTAGCGCCTGGTTGATCACTCCTCCCACCGCATAGGCGACCAGAACAATCAGCCACCAGGGCGCGTCACGCAGCAGGAAGGCGAGTGAGAGCTGCAGCCCGACGAGCAGCGTGCAGACGTACTTCGTGCGCGAGCACGGGCCGTAGAGTTCCTTGATCTCGGGATGCGTGCGAAGCATCTCGCGCCGCCGCGCGGCGTGCGGTTCGTCCACGCTGGACCAGATGAAGCCATTGGGCATGGCGCCAACGGTACCTCAACACCAAAGGGGATGGGCACACATACCGCGCTGGGCGCTCGGGTCGGAGCTCTTCGTCTCCACGGGGCCTGACATGCGGGTGTTGGCCTATGACCGGGAGGGCCGTGAGCGCGTGGTGCTCGAAGGGCCTCCTCGGTGACCATGAGATACGCGCCCCTGTCGCCCCAAGCGCGGCAGAGCGCGATCCGATGCGCCCGTTGCGTTCGTCGCGCTCAGGCGTGGTGTGCTTCCGTCGCCCACCGCAAGGCGGCCATGTCCGATACGCACGAGTCTCCAGGCCGGATGCACCCTGTGGGCCAACGCCAAGTCATCGGAATGACTTGAAGAGCGGTCGGTTACCCGTCCACGCCCGAGCCTCGTTCTCACTCAAGCCCCTCGCTTCGAATCCTTTGACACCGTCCCTGCATCGATGTCGAGGCCGGCGACGAGGAGAACGCGGCGCCGGGCGAGCAGCTCGCGCTCGACGGGAGAGGAGGCCAAGCATGAAGCGAACGAAGCGATCCGTGCACGGTGGGATGAAGGTCCGCGCCTACGACGTCCTCCGCCGCGCGGTGGAGGAAGGCGCCACGTACGGCTGGCGACGGGCGCACAAGCACACCGACACGCCTGAAGAGAACGCGATCGTCGACCAGCTCATCCAGGGCGTCCTCAACGAGGTCTGCGAGTACTTCGACTTCGACGACGAGGACTGCCCGGCCTGATCGGGTCATCCCTCTTTGCGGCGGTAATGCAGCGCGACCTGGCCGGACTTCAGGCGGCTCGTCGAGACGAGCTCGAGGCGCCGCGAGGGCTCCAGGCCCTGAAACAAGGTTGGCCCGTGGCCGGCGAAGACGGGGTGGACGACGAGACGGTACTCATCGATCAGCCCCAGCCGTTCGAGCGCCGCCGAGAGCGTGGGACTGCCCACTAGCACGCCTTGCGGGGTCTTCTCCTTCAGCTGCGTTACGGCCTCACGCAAATCCCCCTCGATGCGGAAGGTGTTGTTCCACGGGAAGTCGCGGCGCGAGGCCGAGACCACATACTTCGGCTTGGCCTCCAGCTTGCGCGCCCACTCCCGCATCGCGCGTGGCGCGCTCTCGTCGCGCGCCACCGCCGGCCAAGCGCTCTCCATGAGCTCGTACGTGACGCGCCCCCACAGCATCGCCCCGGCTGCGTCCATCAGCTGCGTGAAGTAGTCGTGCAGCTCGTCGTCCGCGATCCCCTCGCGATGGTCGCAGCACCCGTCCAGCGTCACGTTGAGTCCGAAGGTCAAGAGGCCCATGGCGCCGATGTACCACGGCGGAGTAGGCGGCGGGACACTTCCGGTCGCTGGCGCCCGGGGAAGGTGTCCGGGGAAGGTGTCAAAGGACTCGTTCCGACACCTCGCCGCCTACAAATCGTCTGACACCTTTCCCAGCTTCCCGCTCTTCTCCTTCCCGCCGCGCATCTTGCCGGGCCGCATGACTCAAGTTCTTTGACACCCTCTCGGGGAAGGGTGTCAACAAAACCCGGGATAGATGTCGAGGCACTCGACCTTGATGTGTGAGACCTTCCCATCAAGGCCATTCTTGCGGTGGTATTTGACACTCGCGATAAGGAAGGTCTCGCTCCTCTCAAAGGTTGGGATGAGGTAGTTTTCAAAGCTCTTACTCCCCGGCGCAAAAACGTAGATCCTCGCCCAGTCGTCCTTGGAGGCGCGGCCCCTTGGGTCGTCGTACAGTGTGATGACGGTGCCCGGGCGCACCTGACGCAGGACGAGTGAGCGTATCTCGTCGTTGGGGATGTTGGACTTCTTCAAATTGATGCTCTGACCGGGCTCGTCCGTGATGGTTCCGATCTTGTTCTGCGTCCCCTCGTTGCCCTCGTAGAAGTCGATGGTGCCCGCCATGGCGCTCCCACCAATGAGAGACAGCATGACTCCCACCGCAATCAGCGTTCGTTTCATGATGACATCCCTTGAATTGGAGTTGGGCGCATCCGACTCGATGCGTACTCACAACAAATAGAGGGCCAAGCCGCAGAAAGTGAGCACAGAACGCCCCGAGAAGGTGTCGAGAAGGTGTCAAAGAACTCGATGCGCAGGACAGGGATTCGAACGGTCCATGGCCTGGACGGGTGAAACTCCCTGCCCCTCGTCTTTCCAGGGGCTTGAGGGCTGGCCCGTGGAGTGCAACCGGCCGTGCTGAGTGCCGACTGTACGCAAGGGGAGGGGATGGGCTGGCCACTGAGGATGTTCGAGGAGGAGGGCTACTATTTCGTCACGTCCAGGTGCTTCCAGGGACAGCTGTTGCTGCGTCCCAGCCCGGAGGTGAACAGCACCTCGTCTCGACACCTCGTCTCCTACAAATCGTCTGACACCCTTCCTGGGATGATGGTCCCGAGGCCCATGCCCGCATGCGCCGGAGGCTTCCAGTCCACCGAGCCGACCCCGGGCTCGAACAGCTGCCCGCCGTGCCGGCCCGAGTGCTCGAGCGTCGCCTCGAACACCGTGTTCATCGTTCGTGCTCTCCGGGCGGGGTCGGGCTCCGCCCAGCGGATGAAGGGATCATCGTGAAACGCCCTGGCCAGCAAGTGCGCAGCAGTCATGCGCCTACAGTGCGTTCAGGCGTTTGTCCGAGCGCGCCAGTCTTTTGTCTTCGTGCGCCACGCGCTAGAACCGCGGCATGCCCGTCGTGCCCGCCACCGCGCAGGCCATCATCGAGATGCTGGGCCGCTTCGGGGTCGACGTTCCGCGGCTGAAGGTCGGCCCCATCGATGATGACCCGGAGCTCGCGACGCTGTGGACCCGAGCCATTGCGCGCACCGGCCGGCGGACGCTCCCGCTCGAGGTGGGGTTGGAGATGCCCCTGGGCATGATGGCCGTGGTGGACTACCTCGCGGCGTCATCGGCGACGGTGGGGGCCGCCCTCACGGTGGCCCAGCGCGTGTTTCCACTCGTCGCGCCCGGCGTCCAGTTGCTCCTCGAGCGGCTGCGGAGCGGCGTGTGCCGCGTGGCCATCATCAACCAGCCGCACTTCCCCGGGGAGCTCGAGAGTGACTTGCTGGTGCTCGGCATCCTGCTGGCGCGGATGCGGACGCTGGCGAGCCGACCGCTCGAGCTACCATCGCTCGAGCTGGCCGAGCCCCACCCCGAGTCGCGCACGCGATGGGTCGAGCTGCTCGGCACGTCCCGCCTGCGGTTCGGCACGCGGCGCACCGCGATACACTTCTCCGCGGGCGACTGGGCGACGCCACTGCGCAGCGCCGACCCGCGGCTGCTGGCGACGCTCAAGGCCATGGTGGGCGCCGAGCAGCGCACGGTTGACGCGCTGCTCGTGGCCGTGCGCGCCCTGGCGGTGCAGCGACTGCCCGCCCTCCCCACCATCGGCGAGGTGGCCCCGGCATTGGGGCTCAGCGTGCGCTCGCTGCAACGCAGGCTCGCGCTGAACCGCACCTCGTTCGTGGAGGTGCTGGACGAGGTGCGGCGCGATCGCGCGGAGCAACTGCTGGACGAAGGCGTGCTGACGCTCGGGGAGATCGCCGCCCGCGTGGGGTTCGCCGAACAGGCCTCCTTCACGCGCGCGTGGCAACGTTGGCACGGCGAGGCCCCGTCACGGAGCCGCCACGGGTCGGCGCTCACGTCGCGGCGAGGCCGGTGAAGGGACTCGCCGCGCTACCGGTCGAGGGGAGCCCGCGCACCTACCGGGTGGCGCTCTTCACGTAGTCCTGGCGCCAGCGCTTGTCCACACGCGTGCGCATGTCGAGCCTCGCGTTGGCATTCTGCTCGGCGGACTCGTACTTCTGCTGGATCTGCCCGTCACCGACGAGGAAGCCGTTCGCGTACACCACGGTCTGATCCGGGCCCAGCTTCAGGGCTTCCTCGTTCGAGCCGACCTTGAGGTTGTGCACCTTTCCGCCGAACGGCTCGCGGGTGACGCTCACCAGTGGGCTGATGCCGGTCTGGGTCTGGACCTTGTCTCCCACGCGCAGCTTCCGGGCCTGCACCATGCCCCGGTCCACCGTGGCGATGGGGTGCATCTCCGTCATCAGCAGCTCCCTCCCAGCCTTGTCCTTGATGCGAACCATGGGCACGGTCTCGAAGCCCTTGGCGATGTCGGTCACGGTGAGCTCCTGGGCGCCCGGGTGGAAGGGGTTGAAGATCTTGTCGCCGATCCGGATGGACTCGATGGGCACCCTGCGGCCGTCGGCCAGTTGCACCTTCGTGCCTTCGGCGAGGCAGCTGTTCGTCATGGTCATGCACGGCAACTGGTAGTCCGTGGCCTGGGAGTCTGGATCGTTGCTGATGACGATGGGACGGGGCGGAATCTCAACGGCTCCCTGCTTCATCGGAATGCCCAGAATCATGGTGAGATCCAGCTGGTCCTGGACCTGCCGACAGCTCGGGTCGAAGAGCGCCGCGTCCGCGCCCGTGAGATTCCAGCTCAGCGTCTTGCCGTCAGGGGAGAGCGTGACGTGCTGCCAGAAGTTCTGCATCGGGGTGGACAGGGCATTGCTGCTGTCCACGTCGCAGCCGCCTCCCACGTTGGTCAACACGACCTTGATGTTTCCCGGAGGCGTCACGCTTCCGTTCTGGTACTGCGCGATCCTGTTGGCATCGAAGACGCAGTTGGGGTTGTTGAAGGAGATGCCGATGGAGCCGGACAAGGGGATCTTCAACGCCCACGGGGTTCCGGTCAGGTCGTAGTCGCAATCACCCGTCCAGGTCCGGTTCAGGCAGATGTCCACGCACTGTCCGCCCGTCGTGTTCACGGGGTCGGTGATATTCAGTGTGGACAGGTCGAACTGGCACCTCCTGTTGTTCTCGCGGAGGGTGTAGGTCTCCTGCAGGCCCGTGGCCGAGTCGATGAGAGAGTACGAGTCCACCACGTAATCCAGCGCGCTGGTGAGAGTGATGTCCCCGACCGCCACCGACCTCACGATGGAGCCACTGTACTTCTCGGCGTACGCCATCGCCCCGAGGGCGGTGTCGTTGTTGTCCCAGCTGGCACTGTCGACATAGAGGTAGTTGGCCACGCCGGGGTAGGTGACCAGCGCGTTGGCCTCCATGTACGGGCTGCTCTCGGTGAGGAAGTTGGTCGAGTTGATGAAGTGCTGGGGCGTCCGGGTGGCCGTGAGCGTCTGTGTGCGCTCCGTCTTTCGCGGATGCAGTTGATCGGCGGCTCGCCGCTGGTTGATGAGGGCAAAGAGACGGGGCGCCGTCTGCGGCGTCTTCCCGGCCATCTTCAGGCGGGCGAGGACGAACCGGAACATCCGCGGGTCCGAGTAGTCGAGGCTCGTGGCGACGTCCGGCTTCACCAGGCTCCGGACGTAGCTGCGATCCTCGTGATATGTCTTCAGCTCTGCGAGGGATAGCGCCTCGGGACGAGCCACTCCCGAGAACTCGGACTGCGTCCAATCGATCTGGCTGTTCTGCCCGCCAGCCGGCAGCGCGCTCGCGGCGGGCGGCCCCATGAGCCCCACCAGCAGACCCCCCCAGAGCATCTTGCGCAGCAGAGCGGGTGATTTCGCGACGTTGATACGGGTCGACATGAATTCGTTCTCCTTGCTTCGATTGCGGTGGTCGGTGCGACGGCATGCCCCTCGAAAAGGGCTCACGTGCGTCAGCAAGCCGCGTGCCTGCCCGTGGCCTAGGGCTCCACAGAGCGGCGGTAGTCCTGCATCCCGGGAGCGGGGGTATGTCGGCCCGGCGGATTGACACGTCAATCCGGTGGGCGGACATGTCGAAGCGAGGAGATGCTCCCTCGAGCGAGTGCGGAGCCGAAGCCGCAAGAAGAGAGCCCGCCGCCTGAGGCAGCAGCGAAGGCGGAACCGAAGGAGGAGCGGACGCCGCGACTGGATTGAGCCGGGCTGCTGCGCAAGACGTTCGCACTGTATTTCTTCGCCTGTGTCGGATGTAGAGGCAGGCGCCGGGTGTTGGAGTACGTGACAGCACCCAACGGGGTGCGTGTTCTCATGCGTCACGGTCAAGAAGACGCGGGAACCAGACCGCCTGGCTGGTTGGCTGTACCAGCGCGCAAGCCCCAGCGCAGCATGTACCAGACGGGTTGGTGGGGCGACCGCGCTACATCCTCGCCCATGGAGTGAAGCCCACCGCGGTGAGGGATACCCGCGTCAGCGCGTCTTCTCGAGCGGGCGTGAGAAGACCCATCATGTCGACTGTCGAATCGAGATTGCGCCTTCGGCTCTCTCCCCTCAACCATTCGTCATGTCTCCCGGAGCGCATTGCCGACTCGACTCGATGGCGCGTCGAGATGACACACGAGGAAAAGGGAGCATCACATGCGTATCGACAGGATCGACCACCTCGTACTGACCGTCCACAGCATCGAGCGCACCTGCGCGTTCTATTCGCGGGTGTTGGGGATGGAAGTCGTCACCTTTGGCGAGGGACGCAAGGCGCTCGCCTTTGGCAATCAGAAGTTCAACTTGCATGAGGTGGGCAAGACCTTCGAGCCCAAGGCCGAGTCGCCAACGCCCGGCGCCATCGATATCTGCCTCATTACCCGGACGCCCATGACGGATGTTGTGGAACATCTCGGCGCGGTGGGCGTTCCGATCATCGAGGGCCCCCTACGCCGCACGGGTGCGACCGGTCCGATCCTCTCGGTGTATTTTCGAGACCCGGATGCCAATCTGGTCGAAGTCTCCGAGTACCTCGCCTCCAGCCCATGACCCGGAGGAGCGATAGGGCCCATCCGCTCCTCAGCCAGCCAGAAGCCCTCGGGGCGCCGTGGCCTCGAGCGCGGACAGGAGGCGGAGCGCGGCGCCATCGCTCTCCCGCCGCCACGCGAGGCGCCAGGGTCGCAGAAGAGGCCCCGACGCGAGACGCTTCGCGACGAGCTCCCCCTTGCCGAGGTGCGGGCTGGCGATCCACTCGGAGAGCACCGCGACGCCCATGCCCGCACGTGTCACGTCGAGGATCGCCTCCGTGAGCGGCAGCCGCTCGAGGCGAAGCCTCGGCCTCGACCGGCCGAACACGCTCGCCATGAACCAGTGCGACTCCGCCGGCGCGCCCTGCCCGATGAGGAGCGTGTTCTCGCGGAGGTCCTCGGGCGTGAGCGTCTTGCGCGCCGCGAGCGGGTGCGACGCCGACATGATGAACACGACCTCATCGGAGAAGATCCGACGCTCCTCGAGCCTGCCGCGAGGGACCACCGACGTCGTGACGAGCGCGACGTCTATCTCCCCGGCCTCGAGCGCCGCGACGGGAGCGTACGTGTGCTCCACCGCCAGCGCGACCTCGAGCTCCGGCAGGCTCTTGCGCAGTCTCATGAGCGTGGACGGGAGCCAGTGGTAGACGGTGTAGCACTCGCAGACGAGGCGGAGGCGCGTGGGCGGAGCCACCGGCGCGCGCACGAGATGCTCGAGGTCGCCCATCTCCACCAGAAGGCGCGTCGCGCCGGTGACGAGGCGCTGCCCCGCCGCGGTGGGGACGAGTCCGCGAGGCGTACGGTCGAAGAGGCGCGTGCCGAGCTTGTCCTCCGCCGCGAGGAGCGCACGGCTCACCGCTGGCTGCGTGAGGTGCAGCACGGACGCGGCCTGCGCCGTGGTGCCGGCGGAGGCCAGGGCGAGCACGACGCGAAGGTCGCGCACGTCGAGGCGGGGGCTCGGAGGGGGAGCAATGTCGTTCATGCATCGAGTCTATGCCAAGGATGCGTTGGACGCATGACCCCGGGATGCGCAGAGTAACGCTCGTTCCGGCGAACGGAACGAGACCCCCTGGAGGAAATGCCATGCAACTCTATTATTCGCCCCTGGCCTGTTCGATGGCGGCCCGAATCGCGTTCCACGAGGCAGGCGAGGACGCCACGTTCATCGAGGTCGACCCGAAGACGAAGCTCACGCGCGACGGGAAGGACTTCCGGGACATCCATCCGCTCGGCCTCGTCCCGACCCTCCGCACCGATGACGGCGACATCCTCACGGAGAACGCGGCGATCCTTCAGTACGTGGCCGACTTCTTCCCCGGGGCGAAGCTCGCGCCGACGGACCGCATGGAGCGCGCCCGGTTGCACGAGTGGCTGTGCTTCATCGGGACCGAGCTGCACAAGGCGCTCTTCGGGCCGCTCCTCGACGCGAAGGCCCCCGAGGGCGCGAAGGCCTACGCGCTGGAGAAGGGGACGTCCCGCCTCTCCCATCTGGAGAAGCACCTGAACGGCCGCGAGTTCCTCCTCGACCGCTTCAGCGTCGCGGACGCGTACCTGTTCACGGTCCTGAACTGGTCCGTGGTGACGCCAATCGACCTGAAGAAGTGGCCGGCGATCAGCGCCTACTTCGCGCGCCTGCGGGACCGGCCGAGCGTGGCGAAGGCATTCGCGGAGGAGCGGGCGCTCTACGCGGAAGAGCAGGCACGGCACAAGGCCACCGCTTGAGCCGAGAATCTCGCGGGTCTCGTCAGCATCGACATCCTCGAGCCGGATGACGAAGGCGCCTCGTAAGGCCCGTCGTAGAGCGGGCTACTCCCACGGTCCATCACGACACGAAACCGCTCGCCTGCCCTCGGTGTGGAGGCAGGCGCAGGATTCTGAATGTGGAGGTGGCGGGAATCGAAGCCGCTAACGGCGGATCCGCCCCCACTCGGGCCCAGAGGCACACCCCCCGTTTTCCCTCTGAAAATGGGGCTCCCATCTGTCCGGGCGAGTCCAAGCGCGTCCGTTCGATTTGGTCCTTTTTTGGTCCCCTTGGACCCCTCGCCGGGTGACAAGTGGCGAGCCCTTCGCCCCTCGTCCTGGCTTCTGGCGCCGATACCGTAGCCTACTAATGCCGTGCCCTGGTGGCCTCCACCGGCCCGAGCTTCGCCTTCCCGGCTCTAGCGCGCTCTTCTCAAGATCAACCGCCGCGTTTGTCCCGCTTGCTCCCCCTCCGTTTGTCAGGCGCGGCGCGCTCCGTGCGTGGTCGGCCGCGCTTAGTCGGCGGTGCCGGGCGGGGTTCTTCTGAGGACCCTGCATCATCCTCGGCAGGGTCCAGGGCCCAAGTGCCCTCTTCCCATCGCTTCAAGGCTTCGGAAGCTCCGAACGGAACCAACCCTTGCCCTTTTGCTGCCTCTTCCAAAACTGCTTTAGCCTCTGCCGTCCGATGGCGGAGCAGGAACACGGCAGCCATTACTCGCACGTCCATGCGAGGATGTGAGAACAACACCGCGAGCGCATCGCGCCCCGCATCGCCGATGGAACGCAGCTTCGTGAATGCGGCAATCGCTTTTTTTGCATGCTTATTTCCGGTCTTCGCGTCTCCCCGCCAAGTCGCCTCAGTTTGAGCCTGTACGTGATGTGCAAAATCTTGCACGATATTTTCAAAATCCATCACCACACTCCGCTTTTTACATTCGCCAACGCACGCAATCCGAATGCGAACTGCGCCTCATAAGATTGAGTGCTGAGCCACTTACGCACGGTTATCGTTGTCGAACCAGTAATATCCACACGAATCGTTGAGTAAATGGAGCTTATCCGGATGTGCAGGGCCTTGCCTAGTCGCATGACATTCCCGGTGTTGTGAAGTGCCTCGCCTCCAAACCGCTTCACGTTCCCCGGAGTTTGCTCGACGATGTGATGCCATTCATTCCCATTGCCTGCTGATCCCATTGCTGCTCTAAAGCCACTGAACGACCCCCACGCCCTGTGTCCGTTCGGCAGGAACTTCCCCCGACTCGGCGCAGGACTCCCAGCGCCAACGCCCCGGGCAGTCATGGCAACGGCATGAGGCGCCAACACCACGCGGATCGTCCCCTCGGGCACAGAGGCAATAAGGCGCTCGGCTCCGGTTGCCGTCTCCAGCAGGCCCAAGCCGGTATTAGCCGCGACTCTCTCCGACGCTTGCGCGAATCCGGGGAGCTTTGGGGCCTTGGAAGCAAGGGCCACCGTTTCACCAATGGCTGCCGTCCCCACGATGACGAGAATTCGCACACTGTTGGGGCCGATGACACGCCCGAAACGCTCGCCAATCTCGCGCAGTTCCGCAAAGGTGGAGGCCCGGGGCGCATCTTCGTAAAGCCGCGCATAGGCCCGCAGCAAATCAAAGAATTCATAACCGAGGTAACCCCACAGGGCGGCACTAAACACCAGGGCCGCGCCCTTCGTTATCGGCTCGGGCACTGGCGCCAACAGCAGCGCCATATAAACCGTGATGCTAATGCTGATCATCGCGAGCATTCGCGTTGGGTCGAGCATGGCCCGTACTTCCGCGCTTACGCCTTCCAGGGCAGGACCCACCGCCAGGGCGAGCGCAAGGCTTCGCTTGTCGTCATCCTGAATGCGGGGCCCGTCTTCAAACAGAGTCAGGCAATCACCTGGAGTGCCGCACCGCTCGCAAAAATGCCCATAGGATCGGGCCAGGTCTGATTGCCACGCTTCGCCGCTCACGGGCGCGGAAGCCAACGTCAACCTACGCCCGACATACAGAGGGGGGCGGGACGCGGCTACCCGAAGCGGCATGTGAAGCCAAAGGTTCGCCATGGCCGCCGAAAACTCGGCGTCACTCACCTGCACCGGCGCGAAGTCCGTTGGCAGCTTGGTAAAGATAGCCTCTTCCCGGCCCCCACTCTCGGCTTCCGACTCCAGCGCCCACGGTTCGGGCGAGTCGTGCGGCACGCTCGGGGGGGAACGGTATGCCGCGCCCATGGGGGCTCCCGTGGCGCAGGCTGTAACCAGCATGAGCGCCGCCAGCGCCAGCGCACCCACGCGCAAGGGGCGCCGTGTGTCCACGGGGCGAGTATCGACAGAATGCCTAGACATTGCCGCACCTCTCCGGGCGAGCCGCCCGAACTGGAAGCCCAAACCCGTCGATTACAGAAAGCGGCTGACAGCCAGGTCAAGCCGTCGGGTCTGGTGAGGTGCTGAAAACCCATCAGGTGGGTTGGCCTCTCCTCGGGCCGGATGGGGCGGCGGCACTACTCGCGCGCTGCGTCTTGCTCTACAGGCGGGAACGTGACGTTCCCGAGGGTGACGGTGCGGGGCCCCTGCGCTTCCCACAGCTTGAGGGTGCAGGGGCAGCCGAGTTGCCCCGGTTCCCTCTCGGTACCCACCACGACAAAGCCCAAGGCACCGGGGCGATGGCCGACTCTTGCCACGCTGAAAGCTCCACCTCCGCGCCCGCCGAGTCCTTCAACACAGCCCCCGCCGCTGTCCAGGGCTCGGCTGCGTATTCCGGCCAAGTCGAGCACTCGTTCCAGTAGGGTCGAGCACCGCTGGCTGCGGCTCCCTCCCCTCCCGCTCCTTCGGCCCCACCGAGGTTCCTGGAAGGCCGCTCCCGCCAGTCGTGGAGCGGACTTACAGGGACCGAGCGATGAACCCACCTGACCCCGTGCTGGTGCTCGACCGCCCCGGAATCGGTGCTCGGTTGACTTCGGAATCGGTGCTCGACTTGGCCCGGTGCACGCACTCGGCGCCAGGGTTTGCCAGTTGAAGCCTTACCGCCACGCTACCCGGATGGGTTCCGCCTTTGGGCTGGCTGTAGCTTCGGCCCGCCTCCGTCTGCGCGCGTCGGCCCATCGTGATCAACGGGATCGGCCATCGTGATCAGCGGGCAAAGGGGCCCGAGGACTACGTGGGAGGTCAGGTGGTTCGCCCTACGGGGCCCGTCGGCTGGTAGCAACCGCGCGCTGCCGCTCCTGCTCACCCAGTCCCTTCTAGCACGGCAGCGGTGCCACCTCCAACTCCACCGGCTCGGCCCACCCCTGCGCGCCTCCCATGTCCTCGCTCCCCCTCTTGCTCCAGCGCTTCGTCCAGTTGAACCACCGAAAGAGCCGCCTGGCTGGCCCCAGCAGCTGTGGCAGGCACGTGAGGCCCGGCCATTCGGAGCTCCTGTCCACCAGCCCCTCCTTCACTCCATGGGCCAGCACGTAGCGCAGCCGGCCCACCGGCGCCTCGTCATCCCGCACCGGCTCCGCCGAGTAGCGCCTCTCCCAGAAGCCACCACTCCAGTCCACCAACCGCCCCACCTTCTTGGACAGGTTGGCTCGCAGGTATTGCATGAAGGAGGCGAGCGCTGCCCCTCGTGCCCACACCAACAGGTGGAAGTGATTGGAGGCGAAGGTGAAGGCGTGCAGCCTCACCGTGCCAGCGCTCTGCTGCCCACCTCGCCGGACGAGTGGGTCTACGTGGAGCTTCCGCTCGCCGGGGGCAGCGGCTGGATGCGCACCGCCAGCGGCTCGCCCACCTTCTCGAAGGTGGACTACGCGGAGATCCGCACGGACACCTGGGGCGTGGGCCCGTACGACATCTGGGTGAACGGGCTGACGCTGTTCTGAGGTCCTGAGTGGCTCTGGGCTGGAGACAGGGTGCTCCGGCCCGGAGCCGCGCGGCCTCCAGGCAGCCGGACACGCTGGAACACATCACAGGGGACCGACAGATCGAGCGGGACGACTGAGCCGCCCCTTCCTGCCAAGAGGGACGGTTATGTCAGCCGCAGGCAGCGACTTCCCGCGAGCGGTGAGGGCATCAGCGGGCTGGGCGTTCACCGACTCTGGGAAGCTGAAATCAATGGTTCCCTCGTTGCCCAAGCACCCTCTCCCCTGATTCCACCGCGACCGCATCCCTGGTTGAGAACCGCCTCGGGGAGCCAGCATGCCTGCCTTGAGCTTTGCTGCCTGCCTGCCCGAGACAATCCCTCAAACCCAACGGTAGAGTCTGTTCGCACGTGATTGGAGCGTGTCTGGGCGGCACCCCTTGCAAGGCCAAAGTTTGCACCCCAACGAAACACACTCCCAATTCCAACAAACACCAGGCAAGCGAGTTCACAGAATGAAATATCATTCACACATGGGGAGGATTGCGTCCAAGTCCATCGCATTGGGCGGCCTGCTATTTGGCCTTCTCGAATCTGGCGTAGCTCACGCCCAGACGAGTCCACAACAATTGGACGTCAAGAATGTCGAGATTGAATACAAGACGACGGAAGGAAAGATCTTCCTCTACATCTATGGGCAAAACTTCGGCACTTCCGCGCCCGCCGTTCAGTTGGCTGGGTTTTCATTGTTGGTCCGGCAGAACGCGAGCGGCTTTGTAGTCGCCGAAGCACCCACCTTCCAGCCTGGCTCATACCGCCTGACGGTATCAGCCGGTTCGGATTCCACGCAGAACGACGCCTTTGAAATCACCTTGGGGACTCAAGGTCCGAAGGGAGACAGGGGTGAGACTGGCCCGGCAGGTCCACAGGGAGCCCAAGGACCCCAGGGCCTGGCGGGCAGCATCGGTCCCCAGGGCCCGGCGGGGAGCACCGGTCCCCAAGGTTCTACGGGGCTGGCGACCCTGGCAAAGACCACCCCCGAGACCGCGGGAACGAACTGCGCCGCGGGCGGTACGAAGCTGGAACTGGGCGCCGACTCCAACCGTAATGGCGTGCTTGACATCTCGGAGGTTGACTGGACTCTGACGAAGTACCTGTGCAACGGAGTTCAGGGACTCCAAGGCCCCCAGGGCCCTCCGGGACCCACAGGAGGCTTCGCCGGGTGTACCCAGCGCCTCGGGGCGAATTCGACCGCCAAATCCTTCACGTCGGGCTCGTGGGCTTATTGTAATTCCGGTGAGATCGTCACTGGCGGAGCATGCACCATTGTCAATGCTGCTACTGCCGGAACCTCGGGGACCATCACGGCGAGCGGAGGGAGGCAGGCCTACGTGTGCATCATTTCCGGCCCCTCAACCGAAACCGGGACTGTGCGAGCCGAAGCCATCTGCTGCAGGACCCACTGAACCGAGCCGGACTGAATCGTTGCTCAAGAACCAAGCAGCTTCCCTGAGCAACAACTGCCCGCGCCAGTTCTCTGGGGCGGGCAGTCTTCATATAAGAATCGGGAAAGTGTTGTCCTACTCTTCCCGGCGCAGCCGCTCGATATACTCCGCAGGCAATCCCGCGCACTTGTTGATTGCCACCGAGTCCACGGGAAGATGATGCACAGGCCAGCCGGACTCACGCCTCCCGCTGGAGCGTGGCCACCATGAGGCTCAGCGTCCGGAGTTGGGATGCCTTGAGCTTGCGCACCGAGCGCATCAACCTCCGCACCTGAGCGCCATCCCGTTCAGAGGAAGGCTCGAGCGCCCACTGGGGAGGTTGCTCCGAAGCGAACCCGAGCAGGTGGTCCGCCGGAATCCGGAGCGTCAGACACAGGCGCCACAAGGAGGGGACACTGGGCAACATCAACCCTCGCTCCAAGCGGCCGTAGACCTCCGCGGACATACCGATGCGCTCGGCCACATCCGCCTGGGTCAGGCCCGCCTGGACCCGCGCGGCTCGGGCCACTTCCCCCAGCTTCTTGGACAGGCGGCGCCGTACGGCGGCTTCCCTCCCGGCCTGGTTCCGCCCGACCCTGGAGGACTGCTCGGCAATCCTTGTCACGTCCCACCAAAAAACAACGCCCGCCGAGAGCTGCCAGGCATCTCGGGGGCGTTGCCGATGGAATCCCGCCACGACGCGGGACGCCGTCGTTTCGCAAATCGCTGACACGGGCCACTGCTGGCAGTCAGTGGATTCCGTGGGGTGACTTCTGCGGTCACCACCACAACACAACTTCCCAGGACATGCAAGCAGGTCGAACTACTGCTGGATGGACCGAGGCAAGGGGGCCCGCTCCCCCACCGGCAGGTAGCACTTGCCCTGGTACTCCGCGTCGTCATCCTCGCAGGGAGGGCGCCTCGCGAGTTCCACCCAGCACCCGCCGTTGATCTCCACCTCGCTCTTACCGCTCCTGCCAGCCTTGCACGGAGGCCTGGCCTGATCTCGAAAGGGCTTGGATGGCAGGGGGTAGGCGATGCCCGCAGTGCCCGTGTCGCTGCTGGCGATCTTGCGCGGCGCGTTGGCCAGGAACAGATCCTCATTGCCCAAACCGGACGCTGCTCGCTCCTGGTTCCCGGGGGCCTGAATGCGCAACCACAGCGCCACACCCACCGCCACCGTGGCGAGGCCAGCGGCCACCGGTGTCCACCGCGAGCGCACCAGCCGACGCGAACGCCCCGCCCACCTGCGCCACAGCCCGATCGGCTCGCGAGTCAGATGGGTGCGCACCTCGTCCTTCGTTTCCACCTGCTCCACCGCGCTCGTCAGCAGGTCGAGCATGGCCGACAGTTCCGGCAACTGACCCGAGGCGGGAGCCTGCTCCACCTCCAGCACGAGATGAGGCGTTGGCTCCACCTGCGAGGAAGCACTCACCCGCCACGCTTCCGCGGGGTCCCACCCAGCGCGCGGGTCAGGCATCAGCACCAGGGCGGAAACACCGGTGCGGACATTGTGAGCCTCGTAGAGGCGGCCCAGGTCCGCCCCGACGCCCTTGTACCGTCGGCCGAGGTGGAATGCGCCCAACCGTCCACCCTTCCAAAGTGACTTGTCCGCCATGTGCAAGCGCCTCCCCTCTCCGTATACCACCTCTCGCGGTGGGAGGACGTGCGCTATTCATCAAGTCACACGGACCGAGACACGAGGAGCGGCCTCCGGACGCGAGCTCGCCCAACTGGTCCGACAGTCGGACCAGTTCGCGCGAAGCGCGCCCGGAAGGCTGACGCCTCGCGAGGAGGGTCCGGAGCTAGAGGAGCGCGCGCACCTCGATGTGCATCGGTGCCGTCGACGTCGCCGCCTGGATCCGCTGGCACGCCGAGCCCGTGAAGAGCACACCCTCCTTCGTCAGGCTCCACGAGTCCGGCCCCGGCGCCACCACCGTCCCATCCAGGGAGACCTGGAGAGACTCCTGGGGAGGCGTTCCCGCCGAGACCTCGAACCGGACGAGGCAGGACTCCTTCGACAACTTCTCGCTGACCGCCCGGAGCGCCGCCACGAGCTCGGCCCGGTTGCCGGTCTGGTAGAAGCGGCGCCCGCAGAATCCCGTGGCGGTGTCGCACGTGTCACCCGTGCCGCAATCCGAGCTCTGCTGACACTGGCGCGCGAAACCTCCCGCCTCGGCCATGGCATTGAGCACACTCTGCCCCGTGCTCGACCCCGTCTCCGCCCCGAAGCCGACGACGATGGTCCGGATGTCCCTGTCCCTCAGTTCCTGGATGGCGGCGATCGAACCATCCTGGTCCAGGCAGCCCACCGACGGCACGTAGGTGCACGCGTACTCGGGATTCAACGTGCACTGGCACTGGGGACTCGGATAGGGATACGGATAAGCCTCATTGCAGTTGGGCACGCCATCCGTCAGCAGCAGCACGAAGTCGGCGCGCTCGGCCGTCAGCAGGTCCGGCAGGGAGCTCATGAACCGGAGGCTCTGACCCGTGGGGGTGCCGCCCGAGGGCATGTTGCTCCCAGAGTTGGGAATGCCCTGGATGGCGGCGATCACATCGAAGGCCTTGTTCTTCAGCGTCGTTTCATCGTCCGAGGTGGGCAGCCCGACGCGCAGGTGGGTCGTGGAGCCGCACGAGGCGTTCTCTGGATAGGTTCCGAGCCCCAGGCGCGCCATCGCGCCGTACTCGGAGAGGAAGGAGGCCATCGCCGCCTGCAACGAGCTCCACCGCGTGGGACAACGGTACGTGTCGCACGGCCAGGTGTTCGGGCCACACGTCTGACCGTTGACGATGCAGCTCGAACTCGATGGCTCCACCGGCTCCGTCATGGAACCGGACGTGTCCACCAGGAGCATCAGGTCCGGCTTGAGGTTGCGAACCTCCACCTGCGCCAGCACCGTCGTGCCCGCGTCGGACGGGCTGGTGCCCCCATCGGATGGAGAGGTCCCCGTCTCGAGCCCGGCGATACCCGGATTCAACTGCCCATCCCAGGCATCAACGCTCGGTTGGCAGCCAGCGGCGAGCACTCCTCCGAGGAGCCATACGGAGAGGGACCACAGCGAGACGCAAGGGAAAACACGCCCAACCTCGAAGCGAGGCACAGTCATTCCATTCATATGAGACGATCCTATGGAAGCCTCTGACATCGACCCGCCCCGGAACGCCTCCCGGTGCACCCGGGCGAAGTGACTCCCCTGCCCGGTACTCAACGCCCCGGGGGTGGCCCGGCCGTCACCCGGTGGACGCCAGCCCCCGGGATCTCGCACATGAACCCGAGCGCCGGCCCGCTCTCCCGGTAGAGTCGGCCCCCCTATGGCGCACGTAACCGAAGACAAGAACTTCCGACTCCCCCTCTCCATCCGGCCCCGGCGGTACGCGGCGACGCTGACGCTCGACATGGAGGCGAAGACCTTCTCGGGCCAGCAGACCGTCGAGCTGGAGCTCGAAAAACCCTCCAATGAGCTCATCCTGCACGCCAATGCGCTGCAGCTCGGCGAGGTGACCTTCCGGGCCAACGGCAAGAGCCTGAAGCCCGCCGAAATCCGCCCCGTGCAGGTGAGCGAGACGGTGGTGCTGCGCTTCGGCGAGCAGCTCCCCGCGGGCGCGGCGGCGCTGGACGTGGCGTGGACGGGCCGCTTCACCGAGGGCCTGCGGGGCCTGTACGCGGCGGGCAAGGTGGCGGCGACGCAGTTCGAGGCGGCGGACGCGCGGCGGCTCTTCCCGTGCTTCGACGAGCCGGCCTTCAAGGCGCGCTGGGCGCTCACCGTGCGGGTGCCTCCGGGGCTGACGACGCTGGCCAACGGGCCGCTGGTGAAGGACGAGCAGGACGGCCCCTTGCGCAAGCTGACCTTCCAGGAGACGGAGGTGCTCAGCTCGTACCTGGTGGCGCTGGTGTGCGGCCCGCTGGTGGGCACGCCCGAGGAGAAGGTGCAGGGCATTCCCGTGCGCACCTGGGCACTGCCGGAGAAGGCGCACCTGACGCGCTTCGGCCAGGACGCGGCGCTGGCGGCGCTGCCCCGGCTGCAGGACTACTTCGGGCTGCCCTATGCCTTCGGCAAGGTGGACCAGGTGGGCATCCCGGACTTCGAGGCCGGCGCCATGGAGAACGCGGGCCTCATCACCTACCGGGAGATCGCCCTGCTGCTCGACCCGGCCACCGCGCCGCTGTCCATGCAGAAGCGAGTGGCCGAGGTGGTGACGCACGAGCTGGCGCACCAGTGGTTCGGCAACTGGGTGACCATGGTGTGGTGGGACGACCTGTGGCTCAACGAGGCCTTCGCCACGTGGATGGCGTACAAGATCGTCAACGACTGGCGGCCGGACTGGCGGGTGTGGCTGGACTTCGACACGGGGAAGGCGGCGGCGCTGCACCTGGACGCGCTGCGCTCCACCCACCCCATCCGCGGCGAGGTGCGCAACGCCAACGAGGCGGGCGAGAGCTTCGACGCCATCACCTACGAGAAGGGCGGCGCGGTGCTGCGGATGATCGAAGGCTTCCTCGGCGAGAACGCCTTCCGCGAGGGCATGCGCCAGTACATGCGCGAGCACGCGCGATCCAACGCGGTGGCGGACGACCTGTGGCGGGCGCTGGCCAACGCCTCGTCGCAGCCGGTGCTGGAGCTGGCCAACGCGTGGATCGGCCAGAGCGGCTACCCGCTGGTGTCAGCTTCGGTGGAGGGGCGGACGGTGACGCTGGCGCAGCAGCGGTACTACTCGGAGCCGGGCGTGCGCAGTGGTGAGCGCTGGCCGGTGCCGGTGGTGCTGCGGTACGCGGACGGCGGCGGGGTGCGCGAGCAGCGCGTGCTGCTGCGCGAGGCGCAGACGAAGGTGACGCTGGAGGGCTCGGGCGAGGTGAAGTGGCTGTGCGCCAACGCGGGCTCCACGGGCTTCTACCGGGTGGCGTACGACGACAAGGCGCTGGAGCGGCTGGCGACGAACCTCCAGGCGCTGGAGCCCGCGGAGCGCATCGCCCTGCTGGCGGACCGGTGGGCGCTGGCGCGCAGCGGACAGGCGACGGTGGACTCCTTCCTGGAGCTCGCCAGCCGCTTCGGAGACGAAGAGGACGACGCGGTGCTGGACGAGCTGGTGGGGCGGCTGGCGTACGTGGAGGCCCGGCTGGTGGAGGGCGAGGAGCAGAAGCGCTTCCAGCAGTGGGTGGAGAAGCTGCTGGGGGCGGGGCTGAAGAAGCTGGGGTGGGACTCGGCGCCGGGGGAGTCGGACCGGGTGAAGCTGCGGCGCGCGGCGCTGGTACGGGCGGTAGGTGGGGTGGCGCGCGGCAAGGAAGCGCTGGCGGAGGCCCGGCCTCGGGTGACGCGCATGCTGAACGGGGACAAGGCGGCGCTGGAGCCGAACCTGCTGGACGCGGCGGTGGCCATGGTGGCGCGGGCGGGAGACCGGCCGCTCTACGAGAAGCTGCTGGAGAAGATGCTGGCGGAGCCGGATCCGGCGACGCAGCGGCGCTACCTGATGGCGCTGACGGCCTTCGAGGATCCGGCGCTGGCCGGGGAGGCGCAGAAGCTGTTCTTCACGGACAAGGTGAAGATGCAGGACGTGGCGAGCTTCGTGACGGGGCTGATGGGCAACCGCACGGGCCGGGACGCGTGGTGGGCGGAGATGCAGAAGAGGTGGAAGGAGGTGCTGGCGAGGACGGGAGGGGCGCCCATGCTGCTGAGGAGGGTGGTGGAGTCGATGGGAGGGCTGCGTGAGCGGAAGCAGCTCGAGGAGGCGAGGAAGCTGCTGACGTCTCAGCCAGTGGAAGAGGCGAAGCAGGCCATCGGGCAGACGCTGGAGCGGCTGGACCAGGACGTGGCGCTGAGAGAGCGAGCCATGCCCGAGGTGAGCACCTGGACGAAGCGTCAGCCGTAGCAACCAACCAGCCCCCCAAACAACAACTCCAGACAACACAACCCCTCTCCCTCCGGGAGAGGGACGGGGTGAGGGTATCGCGAGTACCCGGGTTGCGAGCACCCTCTCCCTCTGGGAGAGGGCCGGGGTGAGGGTCTACCGGGTCCTCACCCCTGATAATCCACGTCGGACGCGACCTCGGCCTGCTGCTCCGACCCCGAGCCCCTGCGCAGCTGGAAGAGGTGGAGCCCGATGACGGCGTCGAGCGTGAGCAGGCCCGGGAGGAAGAACCAGGGGCCGACGGTATAGGGGCTCATCATCAGGAAGAACCACATCGTGAGCCACACGGCCATGATGACGAGCACGATGGGGTGCAGCGACGAGAGCCCGCGGTGGCGGAGGGCGAAGGACGCGAGCAGCACCAGGGTGAGCTGGGTGAACGTGGCGAGCGGCTGCTCGCCGCCGGAGAGCCCGAACATGGGCGTATGACTGCGAGCCCACGGCAGCAGCAGGGAGAAGGAGCACACGACGGCGCCCACCACCACCCAGCGGTTCAAGCGCTGGCGGAGACTCCCGGCGTCCGGATCGTAGTCATCCTCCGGAGAGGCGAAGAACCGGCGTCCCTGCTCGTAGCAGAGCACGAAGGCGGCGAGCAGCCACAGCAGGGAGACGAGCCCGGTGCCCAGCATCAGCAGGGCGTGCGTGAGGGTGAGGGCGGCATAGGCCTGGGCGATGGCGGGGTGCTGGGTCTCCTCGGGGAGGTTCTCGAGCGAGGGAGGCAGGGTGCGAGCCTCCGAGGTGCGGAACTCCTGGGCCCCCGGCTGGCTGATGATGCGCCACTCATTGATGGCCACCAGCAAGCCGCCCAGGAGCATCACTCCCGAGCCGATGAACCCGATGCCCGCGACGAAGGGAATGACGGAGAGCAGGAGGGCCAGCCCCACGCACGCCAGGCCGAGCAGCGACAGCGAGCCCCCCGGGAGGCGCGAGCGCAGACGCGGGTCGTCCATCACGCCCTGAATGGCCTCCCAGGTCTGCCCGGCCACGTCCTTGACGGGGGCGAGCACCTTGGAGAGCGCCTCGTCCATGCGCGCGAACAGGGAGGGGGGCGGAGGCTCCTCCCACGAATAGGGCCCATCGGCGGAGTAGTCGTAGTCCCCCGCGTTGTCCTCGGAGCCGTAGCTCTCGTCCCCGGTGCTGGTGGCGTCACCCTCCGGGACATTCAGGGGTTGGCCACATTCGGTGCAGAAGCTGTGCGCTTCATCGGAGACGGAGTGGCCGCAGTTCGAGCATTGCATGGGGGGTGCATCCAAGGAGGGGGCCCCCCCAGCTTAGGCCAGGGGAGGCGCGCGGGGGTACAGCCCCCCTACTCGTAGGAGGCGGCGTAGACGAGATTGCTGGAGAACCCACCCCCGTTGTCCCGGTACCACGCCGTCACGGCGGCACCGGCGGCGTTGGCTCGGACCCTCGGCCGCTTGGACGTGCCACCGTGGGCCGGCTCGAGTGCTCCGATGTAGACGAGCGCGGTGGCGCCCTCGGGGTAGCGGGCCGCGTACACCCGATCCACCCCGCTCACGTTCGCCACCCAGACGATGTGGAAGTTGCCCTGCCCGTCCGCCGCCACCGAGGGCTGGCTGGCCCTTCCCGTCGTCACCTCCACCGGTTGCCAACCATCCTCCGGCGTGAAGCGCTGGAGGGAGAGACGAGAGGCGGAGACGTCACCCGGCGCCGTCCAGGCGGCGACCGCACGGCCCCACCGGTCGATCGCGACGGCGGGCTCGTCCCCTCCCGAAGTGGCGCTCCCCAACAGGGTGGCCGCGCTCCAGCCCTCGCCCGGTACGAAGCGGGAGGCCTGGACGCTGGGAGCACCCGAGGCCAGGTCCGCCCCGCGGAACACGAGGACCGCCGAGCCATTGGCGCTCAGGGCAGCGGCCACCGAGGCACCCGCGCCGAAGTCCGCGGCCTGCTCCGGCGGCGTCCATCCCGAGCCGGGGACGAAGCGGCTGGCCCGCACGCGCATGCTGCCCCCCGAGTCCGGTTGCAGCCACGCCGCCAGCGCCTGGCCCGACTTCTCCACGGCCAGCGCCGGCACCGACGTGGCCCCCGCCTCCGCCTCCAGCAGCAGCGGCGAGCTCCAGCCACCGCCCTGCACCAGGCGAGTGGCCCACAGGCTCTCCGCGGTGCCATCCGACTGCCGCCACACCACGAGCACGTTGCCCTGCGCATCCACGCCCACCCTCGGCGTGCTCACGGGCCCGGCGCCGCTCTCCAGCAAGTGCGGCCTGCCCCAGCCCGTGCCAGGGGTGTACTCGGCGGCGTAGAGGTCCACCTGGGCACCGTCGTGCAACTCCCACACGGCCACGCCGAAGCCCGACTCATTCACCGCCACCGCCGGGTGCTCCGCGTCCCCCGGGTGGACGGTGTCCAGCTCCCGCGCCGGCTCCCAACCCGCGTACGCCTCGGAGCGGCTGGCGAAGGGCCGGAAGGCCCCGCTGGAGGTACCCTGCACCCAGACGGCCAGCGCCTGGCCCTGCCCATCGAGCGCCACGTCCGGTTGCAGCCCGGGCCGGGTGGGCCGCACCTCTCGCGGAGGCTGCCACGCCCGGCCTCGCGTGGTGAAGGAGACGCTGACGGGCGACTGCATCACCCGCCCGGCCGGATCCTTCACCGCCGCCGCCAGCGTCGCGCGCACCGTCTCCCGGTAGGGCAGCGGGCTGGAGGGGGTGAAGGTGCAGCTCGTCCCCGAGGTCTCACAGGCCACCGTCGTCTCCACGCGCTCGCCCGCCACCTCCAGCGTGAGGAGGCCGGCGGTCACACCGGAGACGTCCACCGGCTCGCTGAAGGTGAAGCGGAGGGGTGCATGGATGTCCACGTCCACCGAGCCCTGCGAGGGGAGCACGCCCGACACGGAGGGCGGGGAGAGGTCCACCTGGAAGCCATCGGACACCACGAACGGGGTCCAGTTCCCCGCCGAGTCCTTCGCGCGGACACAGTGGAAGTAGCGCCCCGCCGGGGAGAGCGAGAGCCCGGTGAGACGCGCGGACGTCCGCGTCGTGGTGGACCGGGTATTGGAGAAATACGCATCACAGCTGGAGACCGTGGCGAGCAGGTACTCGTACAGGACGACGCCATTCGCATCGGTGAAGCCCGTCCAGTTGGCCTCGGAGACGTCGGAGACGAGCTGGTAGCGCAAGTCCTCCGAGGGACCGTCCGCGACCCTCGCGCTCGAGGTGTCCGGCGGCAGGCTGTCCTCGATGTACACCAGGGGCCCCCGGCACTCCGAGCGGTTGCCCGCCTCGTCCCGCGTGGTCACGTAGAGAGAGGTGGTGGCGTTCTCCGGCACCGTCGCGGACACGGAGAAGGCGCCCTCGCTCCACAGCTGCGCGGAGCTCGCGAGGGGCGTCCCCGTGCAGCCCTCGCTCGTGAAGAGGAGCACCTGGGACGGCACCGAGGTGCCGGACACGGTGACGGTGTTGCTCTCGTTGGGCGAGCCGGGTGAGAGCGCGAGGCCCGACGGAGCCGCGGGCGGAATGCTGTCCTCGACATAGCGCGTGGAGGCGCACGCACCCATGTTGCCGGCCGGGTCGATGGCGTAGGCGCTGAAGGGGGTGGAGGTGTCATCCGCCACGGAGAGCTTCACCTCGAAGGAGCCGCTCGTGCTCACGGGCGGCGTGGCGAACGGATCTCCCGCGCAGGCGCTCCCGGTGAAGACGAGCACGCGGGCGCCCGGCTCGGTGGTGCCTTGGAGGAGGGGCGCGTTGTCGTTGGCCGGCGACTCCGGGGAGAAGAGGAAGCGCACGGGCTCGGGAGCAATACCGTCATGGGTGTAGACGAAGGCCTCCGAGCAGGACGAGCCGTTGCCCGCGATATCGACCGTTCGCGCGGAGAAGGTGGTCAGGCCGTTGGATTCGGCGATGACGGAGAACGACGCCTCTCCCTTGTCATCCGCCGCCTTGCTGCCGAGGGTACCGCCGAAACAGCCGGTGGACTTGTAGACGGAGACCGTGCTCCCCGGCTCCGCGGCGGCGATCAAGGTGAAGGTCCGCGACGAGTTCGGCGAGGGGACCGCGCCGCGAAGCACGGGCGGCGAGGGCGGCAGGAGGTCATGGGAGAAGGTGTGGACCGCCGAGCACTCGCTCGAGTTGCCGGCGCTGTCCACGGACCGGGTGGTGAAGGACGTGGTGCTGCCGTGAGCCACCGTCACCGGGAAGCTGACCTGCTCCGACGTCCCCACGGTGGCCGTCCCGAGCGCCGTCCCCGTGCAGTCGTCGCTGGCGAAGAGCTCCACGCGGTTGGCGTACCGCACCGTCACCGTCAGGGTGAGCTCGTTCTTCGTGGACGCCTTCGGGTTGCTCGAGGACCACTTCGGGACCTCGGGGGCCACGGTGTCCGAGTGGTAGTAGAAGGTCTCGGAGCAGGAGGATGTGACCCCGTCACGGACCGAGATGAGAGAGAAGGTGGTGGTCCTGTTCGCCTCCACCGTGGGCGAGAACTCCACGAGCCCGGACTCGTCCACGGCGAGCTCCGCGATGAGCGGCGAGTAGCACCCCAGTGCCTTGAAGACCCGGAGGGTGGTGCCCGCCTCCGCATGGGCCCGCAGGCGCGGATGGAGGTCATTGGACTCGCGCGGGTTGTCCTCCGCCCACACGGGCGTGGACGGCTTCGGCTTCGGCGGCTCGTCGGACGAGGACCCGCCACACCCCACGAGCAGCAGCCCGGTGCACAGCAACCCCATCCATCGATGCATCGCCAGTCGCATACGCCTCACATTCCAGTCGGCCGCGCCCACTCCGGGCGGGACCTGGATGATGATTGAGGAAAGCCGCTCCCGTTGGATCTCAGTCGAGGAGGTCCGACTTGCAGCCCTTGCCATCGAAGACGACCCGCGTGCGGCGCTCGGGGAGGACTTTCACCTCACAGCTCGCCGGCCCTCCGGACGTGACGAACCGGAGCGTGTAGCGGCCCGCCTTCCAGCGTCGCAACACGAGCGGCAGCTCCTCGGACTCGCGCCCGGGGAGCGACACCTTTCCTCCCATCCCTGGCACCGCGCCGATGATGAGCGAGCCCTCGCCCACCAGCGCCTCCTCGACGGGAGCCGGAGCCGCCGCCGCGGCGCCCTGCTGCCGGACACGCTTGGGCTCGCGCTTCGTGCGCTCGGAACGGGAGGGAGACTCGGGTGCGGCGGACACCGCGGTGGCCCGCGGCTCCGGAGGGGCCTCGGGAGCGGACTCCGCCTCCTGGGTGTCCAGAGGCACGGGTTTCAGCGCGGGAACCTCGGCCACCGGGTCAACGGGCCGCTCGGCCACCGAGGCGGGCGGCGCCACGGGCGCGGGCTCCTGCCTCGAGAGGACGAAGGCCACTCCCGCGAACGAGAGCGCCAGACCCACCACCACGCCCGCCACGGGAGCCCAGACCTTCGGCCCTCCCGGGAGACGGCGCACCGCGGTCCGCGAGGCCGCCGTCACGGTCGAGCTCGCCCCCGTGGCCCCCCCTCGGATCCGGCGCGGGCTCGAGCTGGCGACGGAGACCTCCTCGCCCTCGTCCCGCACGTAGTCCGCGAGCGAGCCGGGTCCCACTGGCAGGCCGGCCTCGACCGCCACCGACTCGAGCGCCTCGCGCAGGGCGCGGGCGTCGGGGTAGCGCTCCTCGGGCTTCACCCGCATGGCCCGGTCCACCACATTGGAGAAACCGCGCGGCAGGTCCGGGCACACGCGCGAGAGCGGCTCCCACTCGCCCCGGACGAGCGCGGTGTGGCGGGACTGCACGGTGGTGTGCGCGTCCAGCGGGCCCACGCCCGCGGCGAGCTGGTAGAGGGTGACGCCCAGCGAGAAGAGATCGCTCCGCCCGTCGAGCGGCTTGCCCCGGGCCTGCTCCGGCGAGAAGTAGCCCACCTTGCCCTTGGTGGTGCCCGCTCGGGTGAGGTTGCGGTTGGTGGCCGCCTTGGCGATGCCGAAGTCGATGAGCTTCAGCGCGCCCCCGGCGGACAGCAGCAGGTTCTGAGGCGACACATCGCGGTGCACCAGGTTGGGCCGGGCGTGCACCGCCTCCAGCGCCGCGCAGGTGGCGATGCCCACCGCCAGCAGCGCCTCGTCCGAGAAGCGCTCGCCGCGCGCGCGCAGCGTGCGCTCCACCACCGCGAGCGACTCGCCGGACACCAGCTCCATGGCCATGTAGAGGAGCCCGTCCCCGTCACCCACCTCGTAGATGTGGACGATGTTGGGGTGGCTCAGCGTGCAGGCGGTGCGGGCCTCGTCGAGGAACATCTCGCGGAAGTCCTCGGACTCCGAGTACTCGGGCCGGATGACCTTCAGCGCGACGGGGCGGACGATGCCACCCGCGAGGGCCTGCTCCGCACGGTACACCTCGGCCATGCCGCCCTGGGCGAGGAGGCGGGTGACGCGGTAGCGGCCAACGGTGGTCCCAGGCTCGATGGAGGACAAGGCCCCCCGAGCCTATCACCACAGCATGTCTTGATCCTCCGTGACGCCGGGGACCCCGGACAGGCGGTGCGTCTGGCCGTTCACCCGCACCGTGCCCTCGAAGAGGCCGAGCGGCTGGGCGAAGTGGCTCACCACCACCTTGAAGTCATGGTCCTCCCGGTGGACGTAGAGGGGCTGGAAGCGCAGATCCACCGCCCCGTCCTCGGTCCGCATGCGCCAGGGGTTCATCAGCTCGTTGCGGTCGTACTCGAAGTGCGCCCGGGCCAGCGGGTAGAGCCGCTGCCCCAGCCAGAGGGCGTTCTCGTTGGTCCCGGTGCTCTCGTTGAAGCCCTCGACGAGGTTGAGGCCCACCGGAGTGCCGTCCGCCAGCCGGCCGGCCAGGAAGGCCCACCGCCACGCGGTGTGTCGCGCCAGGTACCCCTGGGTGTAGTCCGTCCCCCCCACCCCGCCGTCCAGCCGGAAGCGCTTGCCGCCGGCCTCGAGACTGCCGAAGGCCAGCATGCCGCCGCGCTTCTGGGTGACGTTGACGAAGCCGTCCTTCTCCACCGGGGCAATCACCGTCAGCGCCGGAGGGCCTCCGGCCACCAGGAGGTCGCCATTCCACTGGAAGGACTGGAGGCTGCCCGTGCGCAGCCGGCTCACGTCCACCTGGAGGTGGTAGCGCTCGTCGTCCTCGCCGCGCCGCGCCGTGAGCCTTCCGCCCAGGGTGCGGAACGAGGCCGTCAGCCCCGCGCCCGGCCGGTCACTCACCTCGGCCAGCGGACCGGGGGCGCCCAGGAAGCTCACGTCACAGAGGGGCCGCTGCTCCTTCAGGTCGAGCGCCACGGCGAAGGCGTTGGCCGAGTAGCCCACGTCCACCACCGCGAAGAGGGCCATGACCTCCGGCGTGGCGGCCAGGGTGTAGTGCCAGCGCTTGCGCTTGAGCAGCCGGGCGGGTGCCGCCGCGGGGGCCCACTTCCCTTTCAGCCGGGAGAGGTCCACCTCGGGCAGCTCGCCCTGGTAGGTACCGAATCGGGGTTCACCCGACGCCGTGGCCACCGAGGCCGGCGCCGGAAGGAGACTCAACTCTCGCTCCGGGGTCATGTCCTTCCCAAGGTGGGGCATGTCCTTCTCTTCTGCCACCCAACCCTCCAGTGCGACGGATCACTCGCGCACAGAACGCTGCCCGCATGTGTCCTATACTCGCCAAGCGTAACACCTTCGGGGTCTCCGGACCACGAACGAGGGGGGAAGTCCATGGCTGGCAAGCCCATCAAGATGACCGTATCCCTGCGCTCCTTGTTCGCCGTGAACAACAGCGCCCAGGCCAGATGGGGCTCGCCAAGCTCGCACCCCGTGGCGAAGGCCACGGTGGAGCTCGAGGGGACCGGGCTCAGCGCGACCACCGGCACCTTCGGGGACGCGCAGCTGGATGTCTCCTCGCTCCCATCCGGGGACTACGTCATCGCACTGACTCCCGATGCCGGGAACCTGTTGAGGAGCACCAGCGCTCCCCTCAACACCAGCGATGGGAACAAGACGGACAAGCCAGGCACCTGCCGCTATCGCCCCCTGCGCATCCAGGTGTCCCTCAAGGTCCAGGACGGCGCGGTGAAGATACAGCCCGTGGGCCCCTGCGATGGGACGACCCATGGAGCCGCCTTCTTCCAGCTCCCGGCGACCCTGCTGGTCGATTGGAAGCCCGATTGGGTTGCATGCAGGTACCAGTCAGCGCGGCCGCCGAAGACGTCCCCGACATTCATCCTGTTGCATCGAACCGATGGACCCAATCCAGGCTCCGCACTCGATGAGTTCATCCCCAAGGTGAAGTCGAGCCATTACCTGGTGGATGTCGATGGCCATGTGATCAAACTCGTTCATGAAGATCTGGTGGCAAGCCACGCGGGAACGAGCTGGTGGTGCGGTCAGAAAAGCCTCGGGCCCATTTCGGTAGGCATCGAGATCGTCAACAAGAGTGGGCCCTTCACCCAACAGCAGTACGACGCCATCATCCGGACCATCCAGGAGCTCCAACGCACCTACCCTGGCATCACCCGGCACGGCATCCTCGCCCATGGGGATGTCCGGGTGCGGAGCATCACGGGCCTGATCGACCTGACCCTCGTGGAACGCTCAGGATGTCCCGGGGTCCATTTCGACTGGAAGCAACTCGAGGACGCCGGGCTGTGCTCGAAAGCAGATGCCTCACTCTTCAAGGAGAGCCAGATCGACGGAGAGTATGGCGGATACTTCAAGGACAATCCGACTGCCAGACTCCCGCTCTTCGCGACGGATGCGAAGCTCCTCCGCAAGGACAAGACGCCCTACGGTGTCGTTGCCGGTGTACAGGCCGACCTGTCATCGCTGGGTTACTCCGTCAATGCATCGAATGGAGTGACCTCCACCAGCGAATACGATGGTGCAACCCAGGCAGCGGTGGACCGCTTCCGTCGGCGCTACATGCCGGGTGTCGTCCCCACCAACGAGCACCTCAACCCCATCTTCGATCGAAACACGGCCATCGCGCTCAAGCGCGTTCTCCTGGATCGTCAGCGATGAAAGGATTCCCCATGCGGCCGTGGAACATCTGCATCGCTTGCGCCCTGGGATGGGTCCTCCCGGTGGCGGCAGCCGTCCCAGAGAAGGCCTTGCCCCAGCCAGTGCCACTGGTGCACTCGGCGCCCCTGGGTCCTCAGCCCTCATGGGCCATCGCGGGAGATGGCGACCCGGGAGGGCTCGCACTCGGGACCTGGGTCTCCAGTGATGGCAAGAGCGTTGCGTTCTTCGTCCGCGGCTCCTCATCGGTTGAAGGCGACGCCGGCACACTGGTCGTGAAGGACGTGGACACGGATGCCGTCGTCTTCGAGAAGGTGCTTTTCACGGAGGAGGAGGGTTTTCAACGGAGCGCTCCCGACCTGGAGCGTCTGGCCAGAATGCGTGCCTGGGAGGCGCGTCCCCATCTGGAACAGCGCCAATGGAAGCCGCTCATCCTCCACCAGGAGCTTCCCCACTACGACACCGAGTTTCTCTCGGAAGCCTGTTACGAGAAGCAGGTTCGCCCGAAACGCTCGCTGTCCGTCGGGGACTTGAAAATCTCCTACCAGGAGCCACGGGTTCAGGTCTGGAACCGAGGCAAGAAGGTGCTCGACCGCCGCTATCCCTCCTGGAGGGTTCGCCAGCAGGGGTGCGAGCACGCCAGCCCCGCGTGGCTGCAAGGCGCCTACGTCAACAGAGAGCATGGCGTGGTGCTTCTCACGCTCAGCTTCTGCGGATCGCATGCTTGCAATGAGCCCCCCACCGCCTTCCACGTGCTCCGCATCCCCAAGGACAAGCCACGCGGGGGGAGTGCCTCTCCTGGCCAGGAGGCAGCTCCGCCCAGCGGCCCGTTCGTCGGGTACGAGAAGGAGGGATATGTCAGCGGGTCGCTCTATGCGACCGGATTTCCAGTCATCTCGGAGGATGGGACACGCATTGCCCTGGCGGAGGTCTTCGCGGATGGTCGACGTGGGGACCCCAACCTCCTCATCACGGTCCGCCGGACCGATACCAATGAGATTCTCTGGAGACTGCCCGTGCTCGAGGCCGGGGAGTTGTCGCCAGTTCAGCGGTCGATCCCTTTGCGCCAGGAACTGGATGGGAAGGTGCTCGAGAGGCTCCGCCAGGTGAATGAGTACCTCGGCGGGACGCGCTGGGTGTCACTGGCGGAACAGCCCGTCCAACCGATGGTGACGGAGAGCTGCCAGCAGGCCCCTGTCCAGAAGCTGCAACTCCCGGGACTGGAGCTGTCGTTCAACCAGGGGCACCTCGTCCTGAAGCAGGGAGAGGGCAGTGCTCCTCCCAGTGAGCTGAACCTCGCCGCCCCGGGAACCGAGGCGTGCAAGGCGGCGAGCAGGACGTTCATCGACGCGGCGTACCCGGACCCGTCCAGGGGCGTCGTCCTGCTGCGCCTCTCCACGTGCGGTGACGAGGCGTGCCCCGAGCAGGTCAGGTGGTATCACTCCATCAAGCTGCACTGAGGCAACACACGGGAACAGCCCGGGGAGCGGATACCCTCACCCCGACCCTCTCCCAAAGGGAGAGGGAGGGGAGGGGAGCGGGGAGGGGGCGTAGAGAGAGTGGGAATTCATGAGCGGCCGAAGACGATTCGCTCGTCACTCAGCAGTCGGGCGATTTGCGTCAGGCAGAGCGCCGTCAGCACCAGGCAGCCCACCGTGCTCAGCACGAAGGGCAGCACCCCCAGGGACTCTCCCCTCATCAGCTCCGACACCAGCAACTGCTGCCCGAGTACCGGCACCCCGTACATCCACATCTTGCTCTGGATGGGAGAGAGCGCCAGCACCATGCCCGGCAGCGTGGGCAGCATCATCAACAGCTGCAGGTACGTCTGCGCCTCCTTGTACGAGCGCGCGAAGGTGGACACCAGCATCTGCGCCGCCGACGACAGCAGCGCCATCGGCACCACCGCACCCACCATCGCCAGCGCCGTCGCGGGTTCCAGGCTCACCTTCACGCCCAGGTCCTGCAGCGGTATCCGCTTCGCGACCACCGTGAACGCCACCGAGACCACTACCACCGTGATGCAGGAGAACACCGTGGTGGACAGCCACTTGCCCAGCACCAGCGTCCCGCGCTCCACCGGGTTGAGCAGCAGCGACTCCAGCGAGCCGCGCTCGCGCTCGCCCGCCATGGTGTCGATGGCCACGTTCAGCCCACCGATGAAGCAGGCCATCACCAGGAAGATGGGAATCATGTTGAGGATGCTCGCGGCCAGCCGCTCCGGCGTGGACAGGTCCACCTCCTCCACCCGCACGGGCATGGCCAGCTCCGGCGCCACCCCGCGCGCCAGCAGCCGCTGCGTCCCCAGGCTCCCCGAATACTGGTTCAGCAACGCCTGTGTCCGCTTGATGGTGGCGCGCGCCTTGTTGCGCGAGTTGTCCATCACCAGCTGCACCTTCGCCGAGCGCCCCGCCGCGAAGTCCTTCCCGTAGTCCTCGGGGACGATGAGCACCGCGTCCAGCGTGCCCGCCTGGATGCGCGACTCGTAGTCCGCCGGAGCCTCGGACAGCTTCGCCCCCGAGCGCTCCAGGTACGCCATCAGGCTCGGCGCGTTCGCCCTCCCCACCACGGGCAACTCCAGGGGCTTGTCCTGCCGGTTCCACGAGGCGATCACCGTGAACATCACCGCGAAGAGGATGGGCCCCACCAGCGAGCCCGCGAGCACGCTCGTCACCGAGCGCCGGTCGCGCAGGTGGTCCCTCATCTCCTTGCGAAACACCGCCGTCAGGAGCGCCTTCACTGCATCAACCCCTGGTCACTGCCGATGACCGTCACGAAAGCCTCCTCCAGGCTGTCCTTCCCCGTGCGCGAGCGCAGCTCGTCCGGGGTGCCCTCCGCCACCACCCTGCCCCGCGCCACCACCACGATGCGGTCGCACAGCGCCCCCACCTCCTGCATCACGTGGCTGGAGAACACCACGCAGTGCCCCTGCTCGCGCAGCCGGCGGATGAGCGTGCGCACCGCGCGCGTGCTCATCACGTCCAGGCCGTTGGTGGGCTCGTCCAACAGCACGTTGCGCGGCCCGTGCACCAGCGCCCGCGCCAGCGCCACCTTCATGCGCTCGCCCTGGCTGAAGCCCTCCGTGCGCCGGTCGGCGATCTCCTTCATCTCCAGCAGCTCCACCAGCTCGTCGATGCGCTTGTCCAGCGCGGCGCCCGACAGGCCGTGCAGCGTCCCCGCGTACTGGATGTGCTCACGGGCGGTGAGGCGCGGGTAGAGGCCGCGCGCGTCCGGCAGCACGCCGATGGCCCGGCGCACCTCCAGCGGGCGCTCGGCCACCTCCACTCCGTCCACCTTCGCGCTTCCCCGGTCCGGCCGGATGAGCGTGTAGAGCATCCGCAGCGTGGTCGTCTTGCCCGCGCCATTCGGCCCGAGCAGTCCCGTCACCACGCCATTCTCGGCGCGGAAGCTCACATCCTCCACCGCCGTCACCGCGCCGAAGCGCTTGTGCAGGTTCGTCACTTCGATCATGTCGTGTACTCAGAAGGCCAGCGCTCAGGGCACCGGGCCGGCGAAGGAGGTGAAGAAGGGCGGACGTTTGAGGCCCTCGCCGCACTTCGGCTCGAGCCCCTCCACGCTGCCTCGGGCCACGAAGTCCGCCATCAGCGCGCGCGCGCAGCCGATGGCACTCGTCCCGTGCCCCACTCCCGGCAACGTCACGTGCAGGCTGTGCGTCAGCGTGCGCTTCGCGTCCTCGGCCCACTCCGGAGGTGTCACCGGGTCCAGCTCACCCGATAGCAGCAGCACCGGCACGTCCGACTTCACGGGCTCGCGGTAGCCCTTCGGCACCTCGCCGCGCGGCCAGAAGGCGCACGGCTTGAGCATGTTGCGCAGCGCCGCCTCCCCCATCCAGGTGCCCTTCGTCTCGCGGGTGATGGCCTCGTCCGTGATGAGCGGCGCGTCCTCCGCGCACACCACCGACAGGAACATGCCGTGGCTCATGTTCCGGTTGAAGACGCTGCTCATGCTGTGGTGGATGGCCACCAGCGGCCTCCAGTCGCCCTGCGTCGCCCGGTCCAGCAGCAGCGGCACCAGCGACGTCGCCTCGGGCATGTACAGCAGCGCGCGCAGCACCCCTGCCAGGCCATCGCGCGTGATGGTGAGTTCCTCCGGCACTCCCGTGAGCGGGTGCTCCAGCTTCGTGTGCACCGGCGTCTGCTGTAACTGCGTCAGCAGCGACTCGAAGCGGCCCCGCAGGTCCGGGTAGCGCTTCGCGCACGCCGCGTCCTCCTCGCAGTTCGTGAAGAGCAGGTCCAGCGCGCGCTGGCTGTCCCTCGCCACGTAGAGGGGCAACAGCAGCGACATCGGCGCCACGCCCTCGAGAATGACGGTCCGCACGTGCTCCGGGTGCTGGCGCACGTACACCAGCGCCGCCCTCGTCCCGTACGAGACGCCATACAGGTTCAGCTTCTCGTAGCCGAGCGCCTCCCGCACCTCGTCCAGGTCGTCCATCGCGATGGGCGTCGTGTAGAGGCGCACGTCCGCGTCATAGCCGCCCAGGCACTTGCGGAACTCCTCCTCGTAGAACGTGTCGTCGAACTGCTTCGACAGCGGCGCGTCCGGTGGCACCGGGTCGCACTCGAGCGGCTTCGAGTCCCCCGTGCCTCGCTGGTCCACGAAGACCACGTCCCGGTTGCGCTGGATTCGCTCCAGGATGGGCATCATCTGCCCCGCCAGCTTCGCCGCCCCCTGCCCCGGGCCTCCCGCCAGCAGCACCAGCGGGTCCGCCTCCGGCGAGGACGCCAGCGCCGGCGCCACCACCACCTTCAGCGGCACCTTCCTCCCCTTCTTCGCGGCTCGGTCCTCCCACACCTCGTAGGTGCCACACAGGGCCTGTCGGCTCGCGCCCTCCAGCCGGCACGGTTTGAGGGCCACCTTCCGCGCCGGTCCCGCTTCCGCACTCCGTGTACAGGCGGAGAGGGACAGCAGGGCACACAGTACAGCGGGTAGGAGCCGGGATGCGGTTACCCTCACCCCGTCCCTCTCCCAGAGGGAGAGGGGTTGTTCACGCGGATCGTGCGTTTTCACGGTGTCCAAGACTTACCACCCCCGACGACTCCCACGCACCTGTCCTCCCGGTGGCCAGCCTGCCCCCAGAGCGGTTTGAATCTCTCCGCAGACCCTCCCGTCGCTGCTAAGCCCATGCCCATGAAGAAGACCCGCTCACTCCTCGTCCTCGCCACCGTCGCACTCGCCCTGCTCGCCGGCTGCGCCTCGCTCCAGCGCATGGCGAAGAACGCCTTCAAGAAACCCCGCCTCACCTTCAAGTCGGCGCGCCTCTCCCAGGCCTCGCTCTCCGATGCCACCGTCGACCTCACCTACCAGTTGGAGAACCCCAACCCCCTCGGGTTGAGCCTCGCGTCCATCGACTACGCCTTCTTCGTCGAGGACAAGCAGGTGGTGGCCGGCACCCCTCCCAAGGGCCTCAACATCGCCGCCCGCGGCAAGTCCGACCTCGTCTTCCCCGCCAACGTGAAGTTCGCCGACATCGTCCCCGTCGTGCAGACCTTCCTCAACAAGGACACCGCCCGCTACAAGGCCCAGGGCAGCGTCGGCATCCAGACCCCCATCGGCGTGCTGCGCTTCCCCCTCGAGCACGAGGGCGTCTTCGAGGTCCCCAAGGTTCCCCAGGTCCAGTTCGAATCCCCCCGCGTCTCCAACGTCACCCTCCAGGGCGCCACCGTGGAGTTCCCCCTCGTGGTGAAGAACCGCAACAGCTTCCCCCTCCCCGTGGGCGGCATCAGCGGCGCCCTCAAGGTCGCCGGCGCCAGTGTGGGCACCCTGTCCACCGGTGACCTCGGGCTGCTCGAGGCCGGCAGCACCCGCCAGCTCACCCTGCCCCTCAACATCAACTTCCTGCGCGCCGCCTCCGCCGCCACCGCGCTTCGCTCGGGCGGCAATGCCCAGGTGAAGCTCGAGGGCCAGCTGGTGTCCGGTGGGCAGAACGTCCCCCTGGACGTCTCTCAGCTCCTGAATTTCCGGCGATAACGGTGTTCGGCCGGGGAGCCGCCGGGCGGGCAAGCTCTTGAAGGTTGTTCCCCGGCGCTCCAACCGTTACGGTTGCGCGGCATTCTTCCGGGCTCCCCATGCGCCGAATCCTCTTCAAGTCGAAAATCCACCGTGCGACCGTCACCCAGGCCGATCTGGATTATGAGGGCTCGGTCACGATCGATCGCGATCTGCTGCGCGCCGCCGACATCCTCCCCTTCGAGAAGGTGGCGGTGTGGAACGTGACGCGCGGCACCCGCCTCGAGACGTATGCCCTCGAGGGTGATGCGGGCAGCGGCGTCATCTGCATCAACGGCGCGGCCGCGCACCTCAACAAGCCGGGCGACCTCGTCATCCTCGCCACCTTCGCCGAGGTGGAGGAGCACGAGGCCAGGGAGTGGAAGCCCACCGTCGTCTTCGTGGACGCGAAGAACCGCATCGTGCCGGGCCGGACGGAGGAGATTCCGGGTCCGGCGCGTCGCATCGCCTGAACGGCGGCGGACGCTCCCGCCCCCCAACCGCTTTACGCGCCCGCCCGGGCTTGCCATGTTCGTCCCCCTGTCGAGCAGGGGGGCGCCAAGGCCCCGGAGGCGAGGACGCGATGAAGTGGACGTGGGCATGCGGGGGCCTGCTGCTGGTGCTGGCGGGCTGTGGCACCCCTCGGGAGGCCTTCCGGCCCAACCCCAACGATGATGATCCGCTGGTGGGCTCCCTCCAGGTGGTGAAGGCCCCGCGCGTGGACCGGTGCGCGCAGCACGGTACCTCCTCGGTGCGCAGCCACTGTGACGAGGCGAAGTACCTGGCCACCGAGTACACGCGGCGGCTGTCGGTGGGCGACGAGGTGTGCCTGGATGGCGGCTACGGCGACGAGCCGGGGCAGGCCTGCCGCGCCCGGGCGGCGGTGATCGACACGGCGCCCAACCAGGTGAAGCTCGAGGTGCGTTCGGCCACGCCGGACTCGCGCTGGTTCAACGCGGAGATGCGTCACGCCTGGTACGAAGAGGGAGCACTGGTGGACCTGTACCTCGCCGAGCGGGGTTATTGAGGGGAGGGAGATACGCATGGCCTTCTTTGACCCGATTGCCGAAAAGGTGAAGCTGCTGTCGCCCACCGAGCTGAAGAAGCTGGCGGACACGAAGCTGTCGGACCTGGTCCAGCAGGAGGTGCCACGCGCGCGCAAGCGGGTGGCGGAGCTGGAGCAGCGCTACCCCTCGGCGAGCACGCGGGAGCGCGCCCAGCGGCTCATCGACGAGAAGAAGCACGTGGCGAGCATGGTGGGCGGCGTCAGCGGCGTCTTCGGACTGCTGGGCCTGCCGGCGGACCTGACCGTGATGGCGTGGCTGCAGCTCACGCTGCTCGTGGACCTGGCCACGCTCTACAAGGTGAACCTGAAGAGCGAGCGGGCGCGCAACGAGCTGTTGGACCTGTACGGCTACGCGACGGGCGTGGGTCCGGTACAGCGCTCGGGACCGCGGGTGCTGGGGAAGGTGGCCGAGGTGCTGCTGACGAAGGGCGGCCTGCACACGCTGGGGCGGGCGATGCCGCTGGTGGCCGCGCCGGTGACGGCGTACCTCAACAACCAGCACATCCAGAAGGTGGGAGACCACGCGGTGCGCTCCTACGAGGGCTTCGACAAGGCGCACGCCAAGACGAAGCAGGCCTCCTCGCGCAAGGCGAGCTGAGTGTTCGAGCGCGCCCCACAAATCTGTCCGCTGACGGGGGCGTACCTGCGCCCCTACTTCGAATCGCTGCTGGTCAAGGCGGTGTCGGACGCGCACGCGGCGCGCATGCCCCTGACGTTGCTCTGGGTGGACGCGGACGAGACCCAGGAAGGCAATGACACGCACGGCCGCGAGGCGATGGACGCGGCGCTGAGCGCGCTGGTGGACGAGCTCGCCGCGGAGCTGGACGGGCGCGGGCCCATCGGCCGCATGGAGGGAGACGCCTTCGCGGCGAGCCTCTACGCGGTGGCGCCGTACATGGGCGAGCGGCTGGCCCAGGGGCTGCGTCGCAGGCTCGCGGCACGCACCTTCCACTCGGGCGCGGGCGACTTCCACCTCACCGTCTCCGTGGGCGTGGCGGGACTGCGTCCCGGGGAGCCCTACGGCAACCTGCTCGAGGCGGCGGAGGCCACGTGCGTGCAGGCCAAGCAGGCCGGGCGCGACCGGGTGGTGGTCCGCTAGTGGAGTGTCCACGAAGTTCGTGGACCTGGCCGTGTTGCGCATGCTCCCTCTCCCTCTGGGAGAGGGCGGGGGGTGAGGGTCGTCACCCTCGTGTTCCTCGCCCGGCTTGCATCACGGCACGCAACTGCCCCCCTCGCCGTCCTCTGAGGACTCCCATGGGGTCATGCGCTCCAGGGGGAAGACCCTCACCCTAGCCCTCTCCCAGAGGGAGAGGGGACATCCACGGGCTCTCGGACTCTGTCCAAAGACTTTGTGGACACTCCACTAGCCGTCCCGCCGCGAGGCGCCCGCGCTCACTCGATGCCGAAGGTCTTCATCCGGGCCTTGAGGGTGTTGAGGGCCACTCCGAGCTCCGCCGCGGCCCGGGTCTTGTTTCCCTCGTGCTTCGCCAGGGCCTCCCGGATGTCCCGCTCGGTCAGGTCACCGGGGCGCTTACGCGCGGACGGAGGCAGCTCCACGCCGGGCAGGGTCGTCCTCGGCATGGCGGAGGAGAGCGGACCGCCAAACCCCAGCTCCCGCTGCTCCAGATAGGACGTCACCGCCTCCAGGGTGACGATGACGCGCTGGCGCTCGAGTCCCTCCAGCACGTGCTGCGCCGCCTCCCGGGCCACCACCGTCTTCACCGTCGACTCCAGCTCGCGAATCTGTCCCGGCCAGTCCGCCCTCTGCAGGAAGGCGATGGCATCCCGGGTGAGCTCGGCGTCGTACTGCTGCTCGACCTTGAGGCGGTGCAGGAAGGACTCCACCAGGTGGGGGATGTCCTCGCGCCGCTCCTCGAGCGTGGGGAGGATGATGAAGTCCCCCGCCGCCAGCCGCTGCGCCAGGTCCGGCCTCAGCCCCGTCTGCCGCAGCGGCACCTTGGACGCCGAGATGAGCCGGAAGCGCGGCGGCGGCTCGCGGAAGTCCGCGGGGGCCCCGAAGGGCGCGAAGCTGCCCGTGCCCTCCAGCACGTCCACGAGGAAGTCCTGCGCGATGCCCGGCAGGAACTCCACCTCGTCCAGGAAGAGCGTGCCCCCGTTCGCGCTGTAGAGCTTGCCCACCCGCGCGAAGGCCGCTCCGGTGAAGGCCCCCTTCACGTGCCCCAGCAGCTCGCTCGTCAGCGCCGCCGCGTCCTGCGGCAGCCGCCCGCAGTTGAGGATGACGAAGCTGCCGTCCAGCCCGCTCCGGCTGTGGATCTCCCGCGCGATGAACGTCTTGCCCGTGCCCGAGTCCCCTCGCAGGAACACCGGCAGGTGGTGGTGGGCGCACCGGTCGATGGCGCGCTCGAGCTGGACCGTGACGGCCGAGGCCGCCTGCTTCGCGCGAGGACCCGCCACCAGCCCCTGGGGCACCTCCGCCAACAGGGTGATGCGGCTCTTTCCGTTGCCGAGCAGCACCACGTCCCCCACCTCCAGCACCCAGTCGTGCGAGGGCCCCATGCGCTGGAAGTGCAGGCGCTCGTCCCCCGGCTCCCCCCCATCCCGCAGCCCCATGAAGCTCCCGTTCCTCGAGTTGAGATCCCTGTACACCCAGCGGTGGTCCTCGCGGAACGACAGGCGCCCGTGCTGCCGCGACACCGCGTCGTGGGGAAAGACGACCGTGGACTCGGGCGCCCGCCCGAACACGTACGACCGGTCCGGATACAGCGGCACCATCAGGTCCTCGATGCCCTCGCGCTGCACCAGGAGCGCCTTGGGCTCCAGATAGGTCGCGGCCCAGCTCCCCGGGAGCGACCGCGGCTCCTCGTCGCCCACCCCCGTCCGCGACTCACGCCCCAACCGCTCGTTGCGTGTGTCCGACAGCTCCCTCGTCTCGGAAGACACCGTCTGGGGGCGCTGCCCCTCGTCCACGGCCTGGACCGACTGAAAGGTCCTGCTGCGGGAAGGTCGGCCCAGGGGCGAGCGCCGCTCCTTTTCTGCTCCTTCGTGCGACTTGTCGTTCCGGCTCGCCATCCTGCCCCTTCAGTGTGTCCGTGGCGCTGCTGTCACGATTGATAGCAGTTTTGACAGTCTGCCGCCGGGGAGGCCGTCAGGACGAGGGTGGGAGGGGCGTCCAAGTGCCCGGAGCCACGGGGTCCGCGAAAAGACGTTCCGCTGGCACGGCTCGTGCTTTAGAGCAGCGCCGGCAAGCCGGATGGACCGGCCCCTCCTCCACCCAGGAGCACGCGTGTTCACCATCACTGTCGGTCTCATCGGAAAGCGGACCACGACGACGGGGACCCTGGCTTCGCGGGAGATCGCCATCGGGAGAGACCCCAAGAACGACCTCGTCCTCGAGAGTGGGAGCGTGTCACGCACCCATTGCCGGTTGGTGGCCATCGAGGGGGCCACCATCGTGCTGGACGAGGGCTCACGCAACGGCACCTGGCTCAACGGCCGGCCCGTCGCCCAACCCGCGGTCATGCGTTTCGAGGATGAATTGGTCATCGGACCCTACAAGCTGAAGGTGCAGTCACTCGTGGGCCGGGGCACGGCCGGTGCGCTGGAGTTCGTGACCAGCCGGCCACAGGTGCCCGCCGACACGGCTGGGTCCCCTTTCCCCCAGGAGCACACCATGGTGTTCGCGGGGCTGCCCTCCCTGGAGCATCGGCGTCAGGTCTTGCGCTGGCTCATGCGGGACGTGTCCTCCCCCAACCCCCGGATCCTCGAGCTGCTGCGGGCCGCCCTGAGGGATCCGGACGCCGAGCTGCGGATGACGGCGGTGCTGGCGGCCGCGTGCGTGCGTGCCCGCGAGGTGCTGCCGGAGCTCCAGGCGTTGGATGTCTCCACCCTGCTGGAAGAGGTGGATGAGCCTCGCGAGCGCCGCTTCTATGAGCAGCTCTGGCACGGGGTCATCCGGTACCTCCAGGAGCGCCGTCACCCAGGGGACTCCGTTCCCGGGAGGGATCCGCTCAACCCGCTGTGGCGCATGCTGTCCGGGGCCCTGGAGGTGACGGATGTGACGTCCCTGTTACTGCACTCGCTCACCACGCCGCTGGAGCCGGGCACGGGGCCCGAGCAGCTGCCGGTCGGGGTGGTGGAGCAGGAAGGCCGCTACGTGCTGCGCCAGTCGGGAATGCCCTTGCGGTGGGTGGCGCCCGTCGACCACTGGGTGGGCGCCAATCCCGTGCGCCGGGTGCGCTCCGAGGGCTTCTTCGTCGCCCAGGTTCCCATGGATCGCCCTCTGGCGGCCTGGGTGGGTAACCCCCTACCCATCCGTGTCGTGCCGGACTACGAGCAGGTGTGGCTCGGTTCCTACCAGGAGGCGGAGCGGCTGTGCGCCGCGCTCTCGCACATCGAGGGGGTGTCCATCCGTCTGCCCACCGCGGACGAGTGGGAGATGGCGGCCCGTGGGCCGGATGGGCGGCGCTACCCGTGGGGAAATCTGCCCCAGTTGGACTGGGAGAAGCACGCCTCGCCGTGGGGAGTGGAGCACCTGGTGGGAGACGTGCCCGAATGGACGTTCGATCCGAGGACCTCCTCGCAGCTGCTGCGGGGAGGCGTGGAGGCTCGGACGTGGGTGCGGCACGTGGTGCACCCGGACGAGGACGAGTTCGCCGCGGCGCTGCGGTTCGTCATTCCGGGCGTCTGAGCGGGGCCGGGGTGCCCCCCGGCTAAGGCGTCAGCAGCTCCCGCCCGCCGGGGCACAGGGCGAGCATCCGGGCCCGCTCCCGTGCCTCGGGGTCGGCGGTGAGCCACTCACGCACCGAGGCCACCCGCGTCCGCATCGTCTGGCTGTCCGCCGCGTGCTGAAGCTGCTGCCGGTCATGCTCCGTCAGCGCCCAGCTCAGCGGCGCCGCCTCGCTGAACTCGAAGATGGCCGTGGTGAAGAAGCACGGCTCGCTCGCGTTCAGCTCGTCCTGCACCAGGCCCAGCAGCTCGTCGTTGCGGAACGACATGCTCGACTCGCGCGCCCGCAGCACCGCCTCCAGCGGCGACGTCAGCCCGCCCAGGAAGTCGCCGCCGGCCTTCGCCTGCAGCTTCGTACGCCGGCCGTTGCCCAGGTGGTCACGAATCTGGATGAGCACCACACCCGAGGTGCACTCGCGCAGCCACTCGCGGTGGGCGTGCAGCCACATCGCCGACAGGTCCACCCCGTAGTTGTCGTAGTAGCCCGCGTCCACCACGCGCACCTGGGGCGAGGTGGGCAACGCGCTCGCGGGGCTCACGTACGGGAAGGACGCGCTCATCCGCGCCGCCGCCGCCACCGAGAACGCCGGCTGCTTCCGGGGGAAGAGCTGGAAGAGCTGCACCCCCGACACCGACAGCCGCGCCTTCTGGCCCTCGCGCGGCTCGTCACCATTGCGCTCCACCACCAGCGTGCTCGCCTCCGGTGAGGTCAGCGCCGACAGGTCCAGGTTGCTCACCAGCAGCCGCCGCCCGTCCTCCACCAGCATCGGCGAGTACACCAGCGATGGCAGCCAGCCCTCGGACTCGCCTCCGCGCAGCGACGCGAAGGAGCGCTCCAGCAGACCCTTCGTGTGCTTCCCCCAGGCGTGTTCCACCGCCCGCCCGCGGTTCTCGCCGAAGGGCAGCATCAGCGCGATGGACGCCGCCGAGAGGCTGTCCTCCTCCATCATCGTGACGAGCGACACCCAGTCCGGCAGGCCGCCGCGCTCCAGCCCCGCCACCCACGTGCCCGCCCCCACCATTCCCCCCGAGGCCCCGGTGACGAGGCGCACGTAGCGGTGGAAGCCCGGCACGCCCTCCTCGCCCCCCAGCTTCGAGAGCACGTGCGCCGTCCACGCCGCCGCGCGGATGCCGCCTCCGCTCGTCGCCACCAGCGCGAGCCGGGGCTTCGGCCCGGGTGCACAGCGCGGCACCATCTGTCCCGACGCGGGCTGCGTCTCCCCCTGCGTGGGCCACGCCACACCCGGTGGAGGCTCGGCGCGCATTCGCGCCAGCCAGGCGTTCAGCGCCTCGTCGTCGCCCAGCAACCCCGCGTCACGCGGAAGCGCGAGGCTCGTCTCCGCGTACACCGGCGGCTCGGGCTGGGTCAGCTCGTCGTAGAGCGAGAGGTCCGAGCACCCCCGCATGCCGAACACGCCCAGCACTCCCGCGAGAATGAGCGCTCCCGCGTGCCGCACGGGGAAGAAGAAATGGACGGCGCCATAGAGGGCACCACACAGGCCGATCGCCACGCAGATGACCACGGCCGGCGACACCCACCCCCGGTAACCCGTGAGCGCCACGTGCGCGGCCACGAGCAGATAGCCCACGAGGAAGAACACCAGCAGCCCGGCCTGCAGCACGTGCAGCACCACGATGTTGGTCGAGTGCCGGCGGAAGAACGTCACCTCGATGCGCCGCAGCCAGCGGTGGCGCTGCCGGTCCGACGCGTACCAGTGCTGCAACCGCTCGGCGCCGCGCGTGAGCAGCAGCATCACGCCCACCGCGGCCAGCACGCCGAAGAGGAAGGCGAAGTGCCGGTCGATGAAGCACGGCATGCAGAGCGCCACCAGCCACGCCGGATAGACGCCCGTGCGGAAGAGGTACCAGCGGATGGTGGGTGGCACCCCACCCGGCTTGCCCCTCCGAGGCGCCAGCGCCCACGGCTCGTCCGCGTCCAGCAGGTAGCCGATGAAGCACAGCTGCCCGAGCAGCATCGCCGCCATGAAGGCCGCGATGAACGTCACCCGGGGCACGTCGTTCAAGAAGAGGCTCGGCAGCCCCAGTTCGCTGCCCGCGCCCCAGACGATGCACACCGGCAGCGCCTGGAGGACGGGCAGCACCGGGCCACGGCCCAGCCACTCCAGCAACGGGCGCAGCGGCTGCACCGTCTCGCCTCGCCACCAGGACCGGACCCGTTCCAACCACGCCATGACCTGGAGCCTGCCTTAGAACGGCGCATCTCCGGTAGGCGGGGACTCCCGACTGTTCACAGCCCGTGCAGGCGAGCGAGAGATGGGACTGAACTCGGAGCCTCGCACCGTCGAGGTCATGTATAACGGCGTGCTCGGTTGACCGAGCAGTACACAAGGAGAGCCGACGGAGCGGTGCTCCGTCCGAAGGAATGATCAAGTACGATCCGCATCACTGGTGGCGGCACCTCCTCAACGTCCGCGGCGGTCTGCTCCAGGAGATCGTCGGGCGAATCGGAGTGTTCGCGCTCTGGGCCGCTGGGGTGACCTGGTACCACCTGAACGTCCACAAGATCGATGTACCGGCCACCGGTCACACCCTGGTCGGCACCGCGCTCAGCCTCCTGCTGGTGTTCCGCACCAACTCCTCCTACGACCGGTTCTGGGAGGGAAGGAAGCTGTGGGGAGGGATCGTCAACGAGACCCGCAACCTCCTGCGCGCGGCGGCGATGAACATCCCCTCGCTCGAGCTGCTGCGCCGGCTGGCGGCCTGGACGGCGGTGTACCCGTACGCGCTGACGCGAGTCCTCCGGGGCAGTGGCGAGCTCGGCCCCGCCGCGTCCCTGCTCCCTCCCACGGAGATCGCACGCGTGATGGCCTCGGGCAACGCCGGAGTCGCGGTGACGCTGCGCATGTCCGCGGTCCTCGCCGAGGCGAAACAGCGCGGGCTCATCTCCGACATCGTGCAGATGGAGATCGACCGCAACGTGCAGATGCTCGTCGGCTATCAGGGCGGGTGTGAGCGCATCGTCCGGACTCCGATGCCGTTCGCCTACATGCTCCACCTGCGACGGACGCTCATCCTCTTCATCCTCGGCCTGCCGTTCGCCCTCGTGGAGTCCTTCGGCTGGTCGACGGTGGCCGTCGTGGTCATCATCGCCTACACGTTCCTGGGCATCGAGGAGATCGGCGTGGAGATCGAAGACCCCTTCGGCACCGAGGACAACGACCTTCCGCTCGAGGACATCTCCGCGGCCATCGGCCGGACGCTCGATGAAGTGGTCCCCTGGATGAACCAGTCCATTGACAGTCCCGCGCTGAGCTATCCGGGAGCCTCGCTCACGAAGGGTCCCACGACGAAGGAGGAGGAGCCGCCCGCCTGAGTCAGCCGGGTTTCCGCTCACCGAGCAGATGCTCGGTGACGCGGAGGTCGACGCCATCGTGGACTACCTCAACGCGCTCCAGGAGACCCCGGGCCCGCTGTGAAGCGCAGGAGCTCGCCCAGACGCTCGATGCGGGCGTCCCCGTCCAGCCCGAGCCCCACGAAGCGCACGCCCGCCGCACCGGCCGCGCCCCGATCGAAGCGCGAGTCGCCCACCATGAGAGCCGACCCTGGCTCGACCCCCAGCCGGCCGAGCGCATACAGCACCAGGTCCGGCGCCGGCTTGGCGTTCACCACCAGGTCCGAGCACGCGAGCACCTCGAAGAAGTCGAGCAGGTGCGCGGCGCCCAGGAGCGCCCGGGCCAGCGGGGAGACGGAGTTGGTCACCACCGCGCGCCGCAGACCTCGCGCGGCCAGCGTCTCCAGCAGCTCGCGAGCGTCCGGGTTCACCCACACCTCACCGGCATAGCGGGGCAGGTGCTCCACGTAGAAGGCATCCAGCTCGGCGGGGGTGCAGTGCAGGCCGAAGACGCGCACGTCCTCGGCCGTGCCCTGCCCGAAGGTGGGCGCGAACTCCTCGCGCGTCACCGGACTGCCCCGGAAACGCCGTCCCGCGTCCTCCAACACCCGCAGCCACGCCTCCTCGCTGCGCACGAGGACGCCATCCATGTCGAACAGAACAGCGCTCGGTGTCATCTCAGGCCTGCGGCTCCTTGGCCTTCTTGCGCGCCTCGAGCTCCTTGCGGACCTCGTCCATGTCCAGCGCGCGCACCTTGCCGATGAGCTCCTCCAGCACCGGTCCGGGCAGCGCCCCGGCCTGCTCGAAGAGCAGGATGCCGTCGCGGAAGATCATCAACGTGGGGATGGAGCGGATCTGGAACATGCCGGACAGCTCCGGCTGCGCATCCGTGTCGATCTTCCCGAAGGTGATGTCCTGGTGCGCCTCGGAGGCCTTCTCGTAGACGGGAGCGAAGGCGCGGCACGGGCCGCACCACGTCGCCCACCAGTCGAGCATGACGATGCCCTGCTTGGACACCGTGGCCTCGAAGTTCTCCTTGCTGATTTCCTGCGTGGCCATGGCGTGCCTCCCTAACGGACCTGCAGCAGTTCCACTTCGAAGACGAGCGTGGAGTTGGGGGGAATCACGGGCGGAAAGCCGCGGGCGCCATAGCCCAGCTCCGGGGGAATGGTGAGCTTGCGCAGACCGCCCACCTTCATGCCCGCCACGCCCTGGTCCCAGCCCTGGATGACCTGACCCGCGCCGAGCCGGAAGGTGAAACCCTCGTTCCGGTCGCGGCTGCTGTCGAACTTCGAGCCGTTGGCGAGGGTGCCCACGTAGTGCACCGTCACCGTCTTGCCCGGGGTCGCCTCGGCGCCCGTGCCCACCTTCAGGTCTTCCGACTTCAAGCTCATGAGCTCTCTCCCTTGAAAGCCCCACATTAACGCGCCCGGTGTATGTGCGCTGCCTCTGGAGAGAAAAAAGCACGGCGCGGTGCCTGTTCGCCAAGACACCGCGCCGCCGGATTGTCATGCCACCATCACATCCGCTGCTCAGAAGGTACCGCCGATGTTGATGGTGCCGTTGTAGCTACCGGTGGAGGCGTCATCGTTGTCCACGCCCGGGGCGAAGTCATCGGCGATGAGGAAGTTGTAGTTGACGCGCGCGTCGGCGGTGAAGTCACCGATATGGGTGCGCAGACCCACGCCCACGGGGATGCGGGAGTTGGTGTCGTCGCGGAAGCCGAGCGACTCGCCGTTGCGGACGTTGTACCAGTTCAGACCGTAGCCGCCGAGCACGTAGGGCTGCACGGGAGCCGCGGTCAGGCCGAGGGTGACGGCCGCCTGGGCACCGTTGCGCACGATGTCCGGACCGGAGCCGCCCACGTCGGTATCCAGGTTGTTCACCGCGCCGCTGTAGCCAACCTCGAGGCCGAGCACCTTGCTGGGCCTGAGGGACGCCGCCACGCCCACGGACGCGCCGGGGTTGATCTCCGGAGCGAGCCCGCCGGTGTAGCCCTCGACGCCGGCGCCGACGGTCACCGTCAGGCCGCGCATGTCGCCCTTCTCCTGGCCCTTGTCCTTCTTCTCCTCGTAGCCGGAGCCGCCGAAGGCCGAGTCGTCCGAGATGGGAGGCACCACGCCGACCTGCGAGTCGTAGTCACGCTGGAGCGAGGACTGCTCGTCGCCCTGAAGGCCGACGCCGCTGCCACCGGTGGCCTGCTGCTGCACCGGAGTGCAGAAGAGGGTCATGCCACCCTGGCCCTGCATGGGCATGCCGGGCTTGGCCTGATGCGGGCTCTGACCGGCCTGGCCCGAGCCGCCGTAGACGTCCTGACCGGAGAGGTCGGAGCCCACGTCACCGGCACCACCCACGCCCTGGTCCTGCATGCTGCTATCGGGGGGAGGAGCGACGTCCTCCTGCTCGAGGATGAGGGTATCGCCCGCATTGGGGTCCGCCAGACCGGAGCCGCCGATGTTGTCGGGGGATTGCTGAGTGTCGTTTTGCTTCGCGTCGTCGCTTACATCCTGGGCCCAGGCAGCGTTGCCGTAGATGAGCGCCGTCACGAGTCCCGCCAGAATCTTCACTTTCATCCGAACCTCCAATACGTCGGGTGGCTGACGGGAAGTTCGTTACCGGGAACACATCCGGCAAGGACCGGGTCCACTCCCAGACAGAGTCGGGACCCCGGCCGAGGAGTACCCAGGCGAGCGAGGCGGGTGCACCGGCTCGGGGGGTTGACCCATGAGGAGAGGGAACTGGCCGCGCGGGAAAGCTACAGCGTCAGCCCTTCGTCCAATCGCTGCTCGTCACCACGGGCAGTTGCAGCGCGCGCTCGCGATCCAGGTCCAGGTTGCCGATGTGCAGGGACAGCGGGGCCTGCACCCACTTGTAGATGGACTGGAGGAAGAGCCGGGTGAACTTCTCCACGTAGCCCTTCAGCCTCGTGCTCTCCACCTCGGGGAACATGGCCTCCAGCGCGACCTGCATCTCCGCGGGCACCAGCTTCTCCCCCGCGAAGAGATAGAAGCAGGCATCCAGGATGGGGAAGGGCATCAGCTCCTCCTCGCCCACCTGGTTGTGCGCCAGCTCCGGCCCCGCCGGCTTGGCCAGCACCCTGCGGATACCCTCGTAGTTCGTCTGCTCCAGCAGGTAGTCCAGCAGGTACATGACGACCGTCTTGGGCACGTTGGCGATGACGGCCAGCGCGCCCATGAGGTCTCCGCCCGTGGTGGTGTAGCCCACCGCGCGCTCGCTCATGTTGCCCGTCTGCAGGAACAGGCCCCCACTCGAGTTGGACCAGTTCCACATACGCTGGGCGCGCAGGCGGGCCTGGATGTTCTGCTCGGTGATGGGCGTCACCTCGGACCCCGCGAGCATGGTGCGAGCAATCCCCAGCTCGCGCTCGAAGGCCTCCTCGATGGGAACCACCTGGAAGGGCACTCCCAGCTCGCGAGCGATGGTCTCCGCCGCGTCGCGCGTGGCATCGCTCGAGTAGCGGCTGGGCATGTAGAAGGCGCGCAGCAGGCTGCCCGGGTTCTCCGGCCGCACGCGCCTGGCGTAGCGGTGGGCGATGAGCAGCGTGAGCAGCGAGTCGCGCCCACCCGAGAGCGCGATGCCGATGACCTTGAAGGCGCGCGTCTTCTCGAAATAGTCGCCGATGCCCAGGGCGAGCGCGTCGAGGATGTCCTCGCACAGCGCCTCGCGGGCGGTGCGGCGCTTGTCGGGAGCGGGGAGGAAGAAGCTGCGGTGCGCGGGCACCGGATAGCGCAGCCTCTCACGCCGGCTGGTGAAGGCCGCCGTGCAGTCGATGGTGGGCACCAGCTTGCCACCCTCGCGCAGCCACGACTCGCGGTCGCTGCGCCACGTGGTGTTCTCCGCGCGCAGGCGCAGCGTGCGGTCCAGGTCCACCACGGCCGCCGCGAAGCCCTCCTGGAAGCGGGGCTCCTCCGCCACGGGCTTGCCGTTCTGGTTGATGAAGCCACCGCCGTCGAAAATGATGCCGTCGTTGCTGCCCAGCGCGTTGGAGTAGGCGATGGTGCACTGGTGGTCCGACGCGCGCGTGGCGAGCAGCTCGCGCCGCGTGTCCCCGTGGCCCACGCGGAAGGGCGAGGCGGACAGGTTCACCACCAGCTCCGCGCCCGAGTACGTGCGCCGGCGCAGGGGCGCCTCCGGGCTCCAGATGTCCTCGCAGACTTCGGGAGCGATGAGGCCGAAGTCGAAGCGGAAGATGTAGTCCCCGAAGGGGAGGCCCCGGTACTCCTCGCGCATGCCGGGCATGCCGCGGGAGAAGGTGCGCCCCTCGTAGAAGATGTTGTAGGTGGGCAGCTTCTCCTTGGGCACCAGGCCGAGAATCTTCCCGCCGGCCACGAGCGCGGCGCAGTTGTAGCGCAGCCCCTGGTGCGTCACCGCCACGCCCACCAGGAACACGGTGGGCAGCGAGGCCGTCTCGCGCGCGAAGCGCTCCAGCTCGGGCCACTGACGCTCGACGAAGCCCTGCCACTGCACCAGGTCCTCGGGCGGATAGCCCCCGATGAGCTGCTCCTGGAAGACGCCCACGGTGACGTCATCGGCGGCCATCCGGCGCGCCAGGTCGAGCGCCTTGTCCACGTTGCGCCCGAAGGCGCCCACGGTGGTGTTGACGCTGGCGAGCCCAATCTTCACGAGCCGCATGAAAAACTCTCCTCCCCGTCGAGTGGGGCCGGCCGGCACGGAGCCGGTAGGTGGATGTGGCGCGCTAGCAGACGCCCGGGAAGGGCGGCACGCAAGGCCTAGTTCATGGGCCCCACGGGCTTCACCGGGCTGAGGCGGGCGATGAGCTCTCCCACGTCGTCCAGCACCGCCTCCAGCCGCTTCCTCACGTCCAGCTCGCACAGCAACTGCTGGCGCCGCTCCGGCTCCGGGACGACGGCGGCGGCCACCACGTCCGCCAGCGCGCCTCCCTGGGCCCGGGCCACCACCGGCAGCAGGTTCTCCGCGAAGGAGGCGGGCACCCGGCCGGCCAGCTCGAAGACCGCCTGGCGGAGCCTCTCCTCCTCGGGCCCCTGGTAGGCGGGGTCGGGCAGCAGTTGCACACGCACCTGCCGGTACAGCTCCTCGGACGTCAGCTCCCCGAGGAGGCGGGCACGGCTCACCCCCTGCAGGAGGATGTTGTAGCGCCCGTCCTCCAACTCCTCGTGCCAGATGATGAGCCCGGCGCACATCATCGGCTGCATGGGCGGCCGCTCGCCGTACTGGCTCTCCCAGCCGGGCTCCAGCTGGGCGAGCGCCATCACCTTGTCCCCGGCCAGTGCGTCACGGACGAGGGCCCGGTAGCGGGGCTCGAAGATGTGGAGGGGAAGCGCCGCATGCGGAAAGAGGACCGCGGAGGGCAGTGGGAAGACCTTCAGCGCCTGGGTGGTGCGCTCGATGCGTTCGAGGGCCGTCGTCATGAGGGAAACACCGTAGCCCGGTAATAGCGGCCGGGCGAAGGCGGCGCATCCCCCAGCCGCCAGACAGGCGTCCGCCCGGGGACGCGAGGCTGGTAAAGTCCCCACATTCCGCTAGGGTGCGCGCCGCCATGTCCGACTCCGCCCCCGTGGCCGCACCTCCGGCAAAGCTCTCCTGGTACCGTCGGCTCTACCTGCGCGTGGAGGCCCTGTCCTCCACGAAGCACGCCCTGGCCGCCATGCTGCTGGTCTCCGTGGTGGACGGCTCGGTGTTCCCCATTCCGCCCTTCGCCCTGCTGGTGCCCATGGTGCTCGCCCAGCCGCACAAGTGGTGGCGGTACGCGCTGATGGGCACGGCGGCCAGCCTCGTCGGCGGCTTCATCGGGTACTACCTGGGCGTGCTGCTGCACCAGGGCGCGGTGAGCTTCCTGCAGATCGACCTGGACATGCGCATCCAGCGCTTCGGCATCGACGCCACGCTGGGCCAGCTGCTCGGGCAGAACTTCTGGGTGCTGGCGCTGCTGTGCTCGGTGCTGCCCACCCCCTTCAAGGTGGTGGCCATCGGCAGCGGCATGGTGGGCGTGCCCCTGGACCGCTTCTTCCTGGCCGCGGTGCTGGGACGCTCGGTGCGCTTCTTCCTGGTGTCGGGCGTGATGCGCTTCTTCGGGCCCACCGCCCGCAAGTGGCTGCGCGTCTGAGCCCCGCCTCCGGAGCGCCTCAGGCCTGCAGGGTGGTGGCCAGCGCCTCGTCGATGGTGGCCAGCAGCTCCTCGGGCCGCACCGGCTTCTCGAGGATGCGGTTGCGCACCGAGCGCACGAAGTCGCGCGTGGCCTGGGTGTAGGCCCCTCCGGAGATGAAGACGAGCCGCTCGGCCAGCTCCGGCGCGTGCGCGCGCAGGTTCGAGTAGACGTCCATCCCCGTCGTCCCCGGCATCTGCAGGTCACACAGCACCAGGTCGAAGCGCTGGCCCTCGCGCACCCACGCCAGGGCCTCGGCGCCGCGCGTGGTGACGACCACGTCGTGCGAGGGCTCGATGAGCATGCGCATGGACTGGGCCAGGCGCGGCTCGTCGTCGATGATGAGGATGCGTCGGCGCGGCGGCGCCACGCTGGCCGCGGAGGCCTCGGGCTCGGGGGCTTCCTGGAACCCGGCGTCCTGCGCAGCGGGCAGCAGGACGGTGAAGACGGTGCCCTGCCCCTCCTCGCTGCGCACCCGCAGCTCGCCGCCGTGGGACTGGACGATCTGCTGGCAGATGGCGAGCCCCAATCCCGTGCCCTCCCCGCTCGGCTTGGTGGTGAAGAACGGGTCGAAGATGCGTGCCTGCACGGAGGGGGACATGCCACAGCCCGTGTCCGACACCTCCACCAGGGCGCGGCCCGAGTCGTCGCGGCCGGTGCGCACGCGCACCTCGTGACGCTCCGGGCTGCCCTCGGGGATGGCCTGCAGCGCGTT